>NZ_JBIALR010000003.1:75691-591911 GCF_042873675.1 Kitasatospora sp. NPDC004614 | reverse complement strand
GGCTCCCAGTAGACGACTGGGTTGATAGGCCGGATATGGAAGCCCTGTGAGGGGTGGAGTTGACCGGTACTAATAGGCCGAGGGCTTGTCCTCAGTTGCTCGCGTCCACTGTGTTGTTCTGAAACAACGACCCCCGCCGATACGGGTGGGTGGTGCACAGTTTCATAGTGTTTCGGTGGTCATAGCGTGAGGGAAACGCCCGGTTACATTCCGAACCCGGAAGCTAAGCCTCACAGCGCCGATGGTACTGCAGGGGGGACCCTGTGGGAGAGTAGGACGCCGCCGAACAATCATTCAGGGAAAGCCCCCCGCCTTTTGGCGGGGGGCTTTTTCGCGTTTCCAGAGAATCCCCGGAGCATTCCCGAAGGACCCCGGAGGCGTGCACGGCCTGTTGCCGGGTGGTTCCGTGCGCGGCACACTGTGGCGTCATGGTCGTGGAGCAGGGCGAGGGGGCCGGCGGAAGAGCCGGCCGGGGCGGCGACGACTTTCGGGTGTTCTACGAGGCTGCGTACGGTCAGCTGGTGGCGCACTTGTATGCGCTGACGGGCGATCTGGGTGAGGCGCAGGACGCTGCCCAGGAGGCGTTCGTCCGGGCGTGGAACCACTGGGGGCGGCTGGTGTCGCACGAGAATCCGGTGGCGTGGGTGCGGCTTACGGGGCAGCGGATCGCGATCAGTCGGTGGCGGCGGGCGCGGACGGCGTTGCAGAGCTGGATCAGGCACGGGGATGCGAATCTGCCGGTTCCGGGGCCGGGGCCGGAGACCGTGGTGCTGGTGGAGGCGTTGCGGCAGTTGCCGGAGGCGCAGCGATCGGCGTTGGTGTGGCATCACATGGGGGGTCGTTCGGTGGCGGAGATCGCCGCGGACGAAGGGGTGCCGGTGGGGACGGTCAAGGCGCGGTTGCACCGGGGGCGGCAGGCGTTGGCGGTGCTGTTGGGGGAAGATCCGGCGGCGGTCGTGGAGGAGCCGACGATCGCGCCGCTGCGGTCGGCTCCGGCGGTTGCCGCAGGTGAACGGGCGGCGGGTGACGGGGAGTTGACGGGGGTCGGCGGCGGTGACGGGGAGCCGATGAAGGTGACGGGGGCTCAGGTGCAGGTGGCGGAAGACTGCGGTTCGCATGTCTAGGCCCGAGGCGGAGACGGTGCGGACGGCAGGGGCAGCGGGGGCGGCGGACCGTCCGGCGATCGGGGCGGCCCGGCTGGAGACGATGTTCGACGGGTTGCGGCGCGAGGTGGTGCTTGCCGTGCCGGTGCCGCCGAGTGCGGAGGTGGCGCGTCGCGGGGCGAGGCGTCGTCGGCGTCGGGTGGGGGCGGTGGTGGTGGCGGGGGTGTTGGGCGTCGCCGTGCTGTGGTCCGCGGCGGCGGTGGTGCCCGGGCCGGTGGGGCACGGGGTGGCGGGGTATCCGGTGCCGCCGACGGCTGCGGCGCCCGCGCCGAAGCTGGAAGTGCCGTTGCCGGAGCCGCAGTTGCCGTTGCTGCCGTCGGTGAACTGGGTGGCGGAGTGGCCGTCGCTGGAGTCCGCCGATCCGATGGCGCGGGCGCTGGTGCTGGACGTGTCGCGGCTGCCGAGCGTGCTGGGCGGGTACGGCCCGTGGACGGCGCTGCCGGCCGTGGACCCGGCGGCGGCAGGTCCGTCCGGGAGCGCGTCCCCGGGCGGGCCCGCCACGATTCGTCCGAGCGCAAGCGCCGGCTCGTCTGCCACCAACAGCCCTTCACCGAACGAGAGTTCGAGCGGAAGCCCGTCCGGTGGCCCGTCGGCCGACCCGTCCGGAACTCCCGGTCCGGGGGCGTTCGCGGACGGGTGCGTAGCGCGGCTGGTGAGTACGTCGGGTGCCGAGCAGTTGTGGGGGCAGCGGTATGTGGATGCCGGGCACCCGGAGGTGTCGGCGCAGCAGATCGTGATGCGCTTCGGCTCGCCGCTGGCGGCGGAGCACCAGGCGACCCGGCTGATGGCGGGCGGGGAGTGCGTGAGCTCGGGGGCGGGCTGGGCGGTGGAGCAGCAGGTCGGCGCGGTGGTGGCGTTGGGTGTGCGGCAGCCGGTGGCGTACGCGGAGGAGTTGGCGGTGCACATCAGCGGGACGACGGTGGCGGTGCTGACGGTGCGTCGGGGCGGGCGGGGGGTGGCTCCGGCGGCGGGGTTGTCTGATCCGTTCCGGGAGTCGGCGCTGGAGTTCCTGCAGTTGCGCGCGTCCGAGCCGGGGGAGGGCTGAGGTCCGCGGCGGAGCTTCGGCAGCCCAAAGCGGGCGCTGTCCGGAGGGTTTCGAAAAAGTCCGTGGGCCGGTGCAACCGGTCTGCTTCGGGCCGCGTTGGTGTGGTGAGGCCGCTGTCGATCGGGGCGGTGGCCCGCGGGGGGTGCGCCCGGTTGGGCGGTCGGGGCAGAACAGGGGACTGCCCCGGCTGTCCGACCGGGCGTCGGCCCGGAGTGCAGGCCGTGGTGAAGCGTGGGTTCGGCGGCCGGAGGGGAATGCGGTGGGGGCTGAGGCGGTGGGGGTGCCGGCGGGGTCGGAGCCCGGGGGGCTGGAGGAGTTGCGCAGGCGCGCGGCCGCGGCGGGTCCGCCGCCGGCCGAGGGCATGGTGGTGTGCGAGAACCTGGTGCGGATCCACCGTTCCGAGGGCGTCGAGGTGCAGGCCCTGCAGGGGCTCGATCTGACGGTCGAGGACGGCGAGTTGATCGCGGTGGTGGGCGCGTCGGGTTCGGGGAAGTCGACGTTGCTGGGGATCCTCGCGGGGCTGGACGTGCCGACGGCGGGCAGTGCCCGGGTGGCGGGGAACGATCTGCTGGCGATGGACAAGAAGGAGCGGTTGGCGTTCCGGCGCCGGACGGTGGGGTTCGTCTGGCAGCAGACGGCGCGGAATCTGCTGCCGTACCTGACGGCGGTGGAGAACGTGATGCTGCCGATGGGGTACGCGGGGGTGCCGCGGCGGGACCGGCAGCGGCAGGCGACGGATCTGCTGGGGATGCTGGGGATCGGGCACCTGGCGGAGCGTAGGCCGGCCGAGATGTCAGGTGGTGAGCAGCAGCGGGTGGCGATCGCGGTGGCGAACGCCAACGCGCCGGCGCTGCTGCTGGCGGACGAGCCGACGGGTGAGCTGGACAGTGCGACCAGCGAGGAGATCTTCGCGGCGCTGCGATCGGTGAACGAGGAGCTGGGGGTGACGGTGCTGATCGTCACGCACGACCCGATGGTGGCCCAGGAGGTGCGGCGCACCGTGCGGATCCGCAACGGGCGGACGTCGACGGAGGTGCTGCGTCCGGAGCGGGGCGAGCCGGGGGTGGAGTACGCGGTGCTGGACCGGGTGGGCCGGTTGCAGTTGCCGCAGGACTTCACGGAGGCGTTGGGGCTGAGCCGCCGGGTGCGGCTGGCGTTGGAGGAGGACCACATCGGGGTGTGGCGCGCGGAGGGTGCGGAGGTACGCGGATGAGTGGCGCGATGGTGGTTGTGGAGGACGTGCACCGGACGTTCGGTGCGGGCGACCGGGCGGTGCACGCGGTGCGCGGGGTGTCGTTCACGGCGAAGGCCGGGGAGTTGACGGCGCTGCGGGGAAGGTCGGGGTCGGGGAAGACGACGCTGCTGAACCTGGTGGGCGGTCTGGACATGCCGTCGGCGGGGCGGATCAGCATCGCCGGGATGGACCTGTCGGGTCTGGACGAGTCGGGCCGGTTGGCGTTGCGCCGGGACCGGATCGGTTTCGTGTTTCAGTCGTTCGGGTTGATCTCGGTGTTGACGGCGGCGGAGAACGTCGGGGTGCCGATGCGGCTCCGCCGGGTGGCGGTGAAGGAGCGCGAGGAGCGGGTGCGGACGCTGCTGGCGCTGGTGGGTCTGGCGGACCACGCGGCGCAGCGGCCGACGGAGATGTCGGGTGGTCAGCAGCAGCGGGTGGCGGTGGCGCGGGCGTTGGCGAACGAGCCGGCGTTGTTGATCGCGGACGAGCCGACCGGGCAGCTGGATTCGGACACCGGTATGGCGATCATGGAGTTGCTGCGGGCGGTGGTGCGCAGTGAGGGCGTGACGGCGCTGGTGGCGACGCACGACCCGCAGCTCATGGACCTGGCGGACCGGGTGCTCGAGCTGCGGGACGGCAAGATCGTCGAGCCGTAGGGGGTCAGAGCCAGAGTTTGCGGACCTGGTCGGCGACCCGCCGGGCCTGGGCCCGGCCGGCTTCGGCGGCGGGGGCGCGGACGGTGGTGTCGAGCGGGTTGGCACCGAAGGCGGCGAGCGCGTCCTCGTCGGGGGTGATGGCGAGGACGGTGCCGGTGGTCCGGAGGGTCTCCAGCTCGGTGTCGAGGTTGGGGTCGGGCATCGGGGCGACGACCAGGACGGTCTGCTGGCCGGTCATCAGGTCGGCGTTGGCGTAGGTGCGGATGCCGCCGTCCATGTAGCGGTGGCCGTCGATCTCGACGGTGGGCCAGATGCCGGGGATGGCGCAGCTGGCGGCGACGGCGTCGACCAGGGGGACGCCGCTGTGGCGGTCGAAGGTGCGGGGTTCGCCGGTTTCGGCGTCGACGGCGGTGAGCGTGAGCGGCCGGCTGGGCCAGTCGTGGGCGGGGAGGCGGCCGGCGATGACGGCGCGTCGGTCGGCCGCGGGGACGGTGTCGGCGTCCAGGGCGAGGCGGCCGATGCGGCGGCGCAGTTCGGCGGGGTCGGTGATCTCGGCGTGCAGGGCGGCGAGGGTTTCGAGCAGCGGCCAGAGGGTTTCGACGGGCGGGACGATTTCGTGGTTCTGCCGGGCGGGATCGGTCTGTCGCAGGTGGAGTTCGGCGAGCGGTAATCCGGAGGAGAGTTGGCCGGCGACGGTGGCGCCGGCGGAGGTGCCGAGGATGTGGTCGGCGGTGCCGGGGAGGTCCAGGCCGGTTTCGGCGAGGCCGTGGAGCAGCCCGGTCATCCAGGAGATGCCGGCGAGTCCGCCGCCGCCGAGTACGAGTCCGCGCATGGTGGGTCCTTTCAGGTCGATCTTTCCGTTCGGCATTTTGGCGCAACGGCCGTCAAGAAGTTGACAATTCTTCAGCCAAACCACCCTGATCAGCGGATATTCAGATTGCAGGGCTTAACCTCAAGGGCATGGTGCACACGGGCCGCGGCCGGCTGCGGATCTACCTCGGGGCGGCCCCGGGCGTCGGCAAGACGTACGCCATGCTCGCCGAGGCACACCGGCGTCTGGGCCGCGGCGCGGACGTGGTGATCGGCTTCGTGGAGACCCACGGACGGGCTCACACCGCCGAACTGCTGGACGGCCTGGAGACCGTCCCGCGCCGCACGCTGATCCACCGCGGCGCCGAGTTCACCGAGCTCGACCTGGACGCGGTGCTGGCCCGCGACCCGGCGGTGGTGCTGGTCGACGAGCTCGCCCACACCAATGTCCCCGGCTCGCGGCACACCAAGCGCTGGCAGGACGTCGAGGAGCTGCTGGCGGCCGGGATCGACGTCATCTCCACCGTCAACATCCAGCACCTGGAGTCGCTCGGCGACGTGGTCGAGGGCATCACGGGCGTCCGCCAGCGGGAGACCGTCCCGGACGAGGTGGTGCGGCGCGCCGACCAGATCGAGTTGGTCGACATGTCGCCGCAGGCACTGCGCCGCCGGCTGGCGCACGGCAACGTGTACGCGCCGGAGAAGGTCGACGCGGCGCTCGCCCACTACTTCCGGCTCGGCAACCTGACGGCGCTGCGCGAACTGGCGCTGCTCTGGACGGCGGACCGGGTCGACGAGTACCTCCAGCGGTACCGGGCCGAGCAGGGCATCCAGGGCACCTGGCAGGCCCGGGAGCGGATCGTGGTCGGCCTGACCGGCGGCCCGGAGGGCGCCACGCTGATCCGCCGCGCCGCCAGGATCGCGGCCCGGGCCAGCGCCGGCGAACTGCTGGCGGTGCACATCTCGCGGTCCGACGGACTGTCGGGCTCCTCGCCGCAGACGCTGATCGAGCAGCGCGCGCTGGTGGAGAGCCTCGGCGGCAGCTTCCACTCGGTGCTCGGCGACGACCCGGCGGCCGGGCTGCTGGACTTCGCGCGCGGCGTCAACGCCACCCAGATCGTGATCGGCACCAGCCGCCGCAAGTTCTGGCAGTACCTGTACGGGCCGGGTGTCGGCCTCACGGTGACCCGGGATTCCGGCGACATCGACGTCCACATGGTCAACCACGAGCACGCGGCGCGCGGCCGGGGCCGGATCCCGATCCGCAAGGTCACCGACCTGGGCCGGACCAGGACGGTCGCGGGCTGGCTGATCGGCGTGGCCGGGCCGCCGCTGCTGGCGTTGGTGCTGACGCAGTTCCGGGGGCAGGGGCTCTCCACCGACATGCTGCTGTTCCTGTCGCTGACGGTGTGCGCGGCGCTGGTCGGCGGGCTGTACCCGGCGATCGCCTCGGCGCTGGTCGGATCAACGGCGCTCAACTACTACTTCGCGCCCCCCATCCACGCCTTCACCATCGCCGAGCCGCAGAACATCCTGGCGGTGGCGGTCTTCACCGCCGTCGGCATCGCGGTCGCCACCGTGGTCGACCTGGCGGCCCGGCGCAGTCATCAGGCGGCCCGCGCTCAGGCCGAGGCGCAGACCATGTCGGCACTGGCCGGCACCGTGCTGCGCGGCGCCCCCACCGGCGAGGGGGTGCTGACGGCGCTGCTGGAACAGGTCCGGGAGACCTTCCAGCAGGACGCCGTGGCACTGGTCGAACGCGCCGACCCGCACGCCGCCTGGCACGTCGCCGCCTCGGTCGGACCGCGCCCGCCGGCCGGGCCCGAACAGGCCGACGTGGACGTGCCGGTCGGCGAACGCCTCGCCCTGGTGCTGCGCGGCCGGGTACTGCCCGCCGCCGACCGGCGGATGCTCGGCGCGTTCGCCAACCAGGCCGCCGTCCTGCTCGAGCGCCGCCGGCTGGCCGGGGAGGCGGCCGCCGCCCGCCGCGAGGCCGAGGGGAACCGGATCCGCACCGCGCTGCTCGCCGCCGTCTCGCACGACCTGCGCACCCCGCTGGCCGGGATCAAGGCCGCCGTCACCTCGCTGCGCGCCGAGGACGTCGAATGGGACCCGGAGGACGAGGCCGAGCTGCTGGCCGGCATCGAGTCCGGCGCGGACCGCCTCGACCACCTGATCAACAACCTGCTGGACATGAGCCGCCTGCAGACCGGCACCGTCACCCCGCTGCTGCAGCCCACCGACCTGGACGAGGTGGTGCCGTTCGCGCTCGGCGGCGTCCCGCCGGGCAGCGTCCGGCTGGACGTGGCGGAGTCGCTGCCGATGGTGCGCGCCGACGCCGGGCTGCTGGAGCGGGTGCTGGCCAACCTGGTGGAGAACGCCGTCAAGTACGGCCCGTCCGACAGCCAGGTGCTGGTCAAGGCGGACCTGCTGCCGCGCGACGCCCGGGTCGAGCTGCGCGTCGTCGACCGCGGCCCGGGCGTCCCCGAGGAGGCCCGGGAGCGGATCTTCGCCCCGTTCCAGCGTTACGGTGACGCCCCGCGCGGCACCGGGGTTGGCCTCGGCCTGGCGGTGGCGCGCGGCTTCACCGAGGCGATGGGCGGCTCCGTCACCGCCGAGGACACCCCCGGCGGCGGGCTGACCATGGTGGTCTCGCTGCCCGCCGTCGACCTGCACGACCACCCTGACAACGGAAAGGCCGGTCCCGCATGACCCGGGTCCTCGTGGTGGACGACGAACCCCAGATCGTCCGCGCCCTGGTGATCAACCTCAAGGCCCGCAAGTACGAGGTCGATTCCGCGCACGACGGCGCGAGCGCCCTGGAACTGGCCGCCGCCCGCCACCCCGACGTGGTGGTGCTCGACCTCGGCCTGCCCGACATGGACGGCGTCGAGGTGATCCGCGGCCTGCGCGGCTGGACCAGGGTGCCGATCATCGTGCTGTCCGCCCGGCACGCCTCCGACGAGAAGGTCGAGGCACTGGACGCCGGCGCCGACGACTACGTCACCAAGCCGTTCGGCATGGACGAGCTGCTGGCCCGGATGCGGGCCGCGGTGCGCCGCGCCGAGCCGGTCACCGCCGAGGGCGAGCCGGTGGTCGTCACCGACTCGTTCACCGTCGACCTGGCCGCCAAGAAGGTCACCCGTCAGGGCGCCGACGTCCGGCTCACCCCCACCGAGTGGCACCTGCTGGAGGTTCTGGTGCGCAACTCCGGGCGGCTGGTCAGCCAGACCCAGCTGCTGCAGGAGGTGTGGGGGCCGGCCTACCGCAAGGAGACCAACTACCTGCGGGTCTACCTCGCGCAGCTGCGCCGCAAGCTGGAGGCCGACCCGTCGCACCCCCGGCACTTCATCACCGAACCGGGCATGGGCTACCGCTTCGAGCCGTGACCAGGGCGTGACCGGGGCGTGACCGGCGCGGCCGGAGCTCTGCCGCCGGGCGGGGGTGAACCGGTACCCTTCCGGCATGAGTGGTGACAACATCGGCGACCAGCCGCAGGGCCGTTTCCGCCGCATGCTGAGTCGGCTGACGTCCTCCTCGGAGGAGCTGGCCGCCCAG
Organism: Kitasatospora sp. NPDC004614; assembly: GCF_042873675.1. NCBI lineage: Bacteria > Bacillati > Actinomycetota > Actinomycetes > Kitasatosporales > Streptomycetaceae > Kitasatospora > Kitasatospora sp. NPDC004614. The sequence goes on along the minus strand of NZ_JBIALR010000003.1, from coordinate 583,445 downwards.
GAACTGCGGCAGGACACCGCCGAGGCGGGCTGCACCCCGATCGCCGCCTGCGGCGACCGTGAGATCGTCACCGTGGCCGGCACACTGCGGACCGTCACGCTCCGCCCCCGCGCGGGTGTGCCCGCGCTGGAGGCCGAGCTGTTCGACGGCACGGAGGCGTTGGACGTGGTGTGGCTGGGCCGTCGCTCGATCGTGGGAATCGAGCCGGGCCGCCGCCTGATCGCCAGCGGCCGGATCGGCCACGCACGCGGGCGCCGCGTGCTCTTCAACCCCCGCTACGAGCTGCGTCCGGTGGGACACGGGAGCGAGTCCGCGTGAGCAACGAGGCCGAGGCGGTCCGGGTGACCGCCCACGACCCGCAGGGTGACGAGCAGAGCAGCGCGCAGCACGAGCGGGACGCCTCGAAGGAGGCGGCCGAGACGGTGCTGAAGGCGTTCGGCGGGATCCGCGGCATGGTCGACATGACGCTGCCCGGCCTGGTGTTCATCATCGCCTTCAACATCACCCACAAGGTGCCGGTCGCCGCCTGGTCGGCGCTGGCCCTGTGCGCGGTGTTCGTGGTGGTCCGGCTGGCCCGCCGGGAGACCATCCAGCACGCCTTCTCCGGCGTGTTCGGCGTGGCGATCGGCGCCTGGATCTCGATGAAGACCGGCAAGGCCGAGGACTTCTACCTGCCGGGCCTGCTGTGGAACGTCGGCTACTGCGTGGCGCTCGCGGTCTCCGCGCTGGTGCGCTGGCCGATGATCGGCCTGATGCTGGGCCCGATCACCGGCGAGATGTTCACCTGGCGCAAGCAGAACCCGGGCCGACTGGCCGCCTACACCAAGGCGACCTGGGCCTGGGTGCTGATCATGGGCCTGAAGCCGGTGATCCTGTTCCCGCTGTACTTCACCCACAACGTCAACCTGCTGGGCTGGCTCAAGGTCGCCCTCGGCATCCCGCCGATGCTGCTGGCGATGTACGTGACCTGGCAGATCCTGCTGAAAGCGCCGCCGCCGATCAAGGCGGAGCTGCCCGAGGACGACGAAGAACCCCGGAAGTAGCGCCACAGACGTGACGAAGGGCCCGCGCGATGCGCGGGCCCTTCGCCGTACGGCGGGGTGGATCAGCCGGCGAGCAGCGTCTCCAGCTCCTCCTCGCGCTCCTGGGCGGCGACGAACAGCAGCTCGTCACCGGCCTCCAGGGTGTCGCTGCCACCGGGGACCAGCACCCGGCCGGCCCGGATGATGGTGACCAGCGCGGTGTCCACCGGCCAGGCCACGTCCGAGACCCGGGTCCCGACCAGGCCGGTGTCGGCGGCCAGGGTGAGCTCGACCAGGTTGGCGTTGCCCTGCGAGAAGCGCATCAGCCGGACCAGGTCGCCGACGCTGACGGCCTCCTCGACCAGCGCGGACATCAGGCGCGGGGTGGAGACGGCGACGTCCACGCCCCAGGACTCGTTGTACAGCCACTCGTTCTTCGGGTTGTTCACCCGGGCGACCACCCGGGGCACCCCGTACTCGGTCTTGGCGAGCAGCGAGACGACCAGGTTGACCTTGTCGTCACCGGTGGCGGCGATCACCACGTGGCAGCGCTGCAGCGCGGCCTCGTCCAGCGAGGTGATCTCGCAGGCGTCGGCGAGCAGCCACTCCGCCAGCGGGACCCGCTCCACCGAGATGGAGTTCGGGTTCTTGTCGATCAGCAGGACCTCGTGGCCGTTCTCCAGCAGCTCTCCGGCGATGGAACGGCCGACGGCACCGGCTCCGGCGATTGCGACGCGCATCAGTGACCAGCCTCCTCGGGGCCCTTGGCGAAGGCCGCCTCGACCGCGGTCAGTTCGTTGCGGCGCAGCATCACGTGCACCAGGTCGCCCTCCTGCACCACCATCTGCGGGTTGGGCAGCACGCCCTCGCCGACCCGGGTGACGAACGCCACCCGGGCACCGGCGGCGGCCTCGAGCTCGGACAGGCGGTGGCCTATCCACGCGGGGGCGAACGCCACCTCGGCGAGCTGCACGGCGCCCGAGGGGTCCTGCCAGACCGGCTCGGCGCCGCTGGGCAGCAGTCGGCGCAGCATCTGGTCGGCGGTCCAGCGGACGGTCGCGACGGTCGGGATGCCCAGGCGCTGGTAGACCTCGGCGCGGCGCGGGTCGTAGATGCGGGCCGCGACGTGCTCGACGCCGAAGTTCTCGCGGGCCACCCGGGCCGCGATGATGTTCGAGTTGTCACCGCTGGAGACGGCGGCGAAGGCGCCCGCCTCCTCGATGCCGGCTTCCCTCAGGGTGTCCTGGTCGAAGCCGACACCGGTGACGCGGCGGCCGTTGAAGCCCGCGCCGAGTCGACGGAAGGCGGTCGGGTCCTGGTCGATGACCGCGACCGAATGGCCTTGTTTCTCGAGCGTTCTGGCGAGGGCGGAGCCCACGCGTCCGCAACCCATGATGACGATGTGCACGCGACTACCTCACCCGATCCGTTGGGGTCATGACCTGCGTAAACACCGCTCATCGTCCTTCCGTGCCCCCGATTCCGGGGGCCAGTTGTCGGCCGCGCCTGTGATCCGACGCGAGGGGGCAACGAGGTGTTGCCCGCTAACCCTTAATCCGACACGCTAGCCGGTCCGCCGAACAGAGTCGCGACCAAGGTGGCCCCGTGCGGCGTCGGCTCCCAGCGAGGGGCCTTACGATTCCTTGCTGTGCCTATGCCTGCTGACCTACCGAAACGCATCCTGATCGGGCGTGCGCTGCGCAGCGACAAGCTGGGGGAGACGCTGCTCCCCAAGCGCATCGCGCTGCCGGTGTTCGCCTCGGACGCGCTCTCCTCCGTGGCGTACGCGCCCGAGGAGATCCTGCTCACGCTGTCGCTGGCCGGTGCCGGGGCGATCCACTTCTCCTGGCAGATCGGCGTCGTCGTCGCCATCGTGATGCTCGCGGTGGTCGCCTCGTACCGACAGAACGTGTACGCGTACCCCAGCGGCGGCGGCGACTACGAGGTCGCCACCGTCAACCACGGACCGAACTCCGGCCTGGTGGTGGCGAGTGCGCTGATGGTCGACTACATCCTGACCGTGGCGGTGTCCACCACCTCCGGCGTGGCCAACGTGGTGTCGGCGGTGCCGGCGTTGCGCGGGCACGAGTTGGCGCTGTCGGTCACCGTGGTCATCCTGCTGATGGGCATGAACCTGCGCGGTGTGCGCGAGTCCGGTTCCGCGTTCGCGGTGCCGACGTACGCGTTCATGGTGGGCGTGCTCGGCATGGTGGTCTACGGACTCGTGCGGCACTTCGGGTTCAACACCGCGCTGCCCGCCGAGAGCTCGGCGTTCCACCTGGCGCCGACGCCCGGCAACGAGGGGCTGACCGGGTTCGCCCTGGTGTTCCTGCTGCTGAAGGCGTTCTCCTCGGGCAGCGCGGCGCTCACCGGTGTGGAGGCGATCTCCAACGGCGTGCCCGCCTTCCGCAAGCCGAAGAGCAAGAACGCGGCGACCACGCTGCTGATGATGGCCACCATCGCTGTGACGATGTTCATGGGCATCATCTACCTGGCGCACCTGACCGGGACGCAGATGGCCGAGAACCCGGCCGAGCAGCTGATCGGCGCGCCCGCGGACTACCACCAGAAGACCGTGCTGGCGCAGATCTCCGAAGCGGTGTTCTCCAACTTCACCCCGGGCTTCTACTTCGTCGCCGGCACCACCGGCCTGATCCTGGTGCTCGCCGCGAACACCGCGTTCAACGGCTTCCCGGTGCTCGGCTCGATCCTGGCCCAGGACCGCTACCTGCCGCGGCAGCTGCACACCCGCGGCGACCGGCTGGCGTTCTCCAACGGCATCGTGCTGCTCGCCGGCGCGGCGATCCTGTTCATCGTGGCGTTCGGTGCCGACCCGAACCGGCTGATCCAGCTGTACATCGTCGGCGTCTTCGTGGCGTTCAACATGAGCCAGTCCGGCATGATCCGGCACTGGACCCGGCTGCTGAAGACCGAGACCGACCCGAAGAAGCGCAACCGCATGCAGCGCAGCCGGGCGATCAACACCTTCGGCCTGGTGATGACCATGGCCGTGCTGATCGTGGTGCTCGCCACCAAGATCGGCCACGCCTGGATCGCGATCGCGCTGATGGTGGTGCTGTTCGTGATGATGAAGGCGATCCGCCGCCACTACGACAGCGTCAACGCCGAACTGAAGGCCGCCGAGGAAGCCGCGGACGTCGCCCCGCCGACCCGCGTGCACGCCGTCGTCCTGGTCTCCAAGCTGCACAAGCCCGCGCTGCGCGCCCTCGCGTACGCCCAGCTGTCCCGGGCGCACATCCTGGAGGCCGTCACCGTCAACGTGGACCCGGCCGACACCGCGGCGCTGCGCGAGGAATGGGACGAACGCGGCATCGCCGTGCCGCTGAAGGTCCTCGACTCGCCGTACCGCGAGATCACCGGTCCGGTGCTGGAGTACGTCAAGAACCTGCGCCGCGACAGCCCGCGCGACGTGGTCGCGGTCTACATCCCCGAGTACGTGGTCGGCCACTGGTACGAGCACCTGCTGCACAACCAGAGCGCGCTGCGGCTCAAGGGACGTCTGCTGTTCAAGCCCGGTGTGATGGTGACGTCCGTACCCTGGCAGTTGGAGTCCTCGGAACGCCGCAAGGCGCCCAAGGCGTGGTCCGCGCCCGGCGCGGTGCGCCGCGGCGAGCCCCGCCCGCACGCCGGGCGAGCCACCGGGGAGTCCTCCGGCGGCAAGGACGAAGCCGCGCCGCGCGACTGAGCGACGCAGCCCGTCCGGCCTCCTGATGGCCTTCAATGGGCCCGTGGCGGATCGTTTCCGGTCCGCCACGGGCCGCCGTTGTTCTCCACCGTCCCGATCTTTTTGTTGGTTTTCGTCGTTCGTCGTTCGTCTTCGCGTAAGGAAGCGCCCCGTGACCCGCAACAACCCGCCCCGCTCCTCCGGTCGCCAGGGCCGCCCCGGCCGCACGTCCGGCGCCAAGCCCGGGCAGGTGGCGCACCCGCGCTGGAGCAGCCGGCCGTCCCGGCCCGAGGCCACCGACCGGGAAGGCAACACCGCCCGCAGCCTGCCGCCGGTGCCGGGCGAGCAGCGGCCCGCCGCGGAGCGGCCGGCGCCCGAGAAGGGCGCGCGGGGCGCGCAGGCCGCGCAGGGCGGTAAGTCCGCTCAGGCCGGCAAGTCTGCTCAGGCCGGCAAGGGTGCTCAGGGTGCTCAGGCGAAGAAGGCCGAGCGGCAGGGGCGCAAGCCCGGTGCGGTGCGGGCGCCGAAGGCGGCGCGGTCCGCCCAGCCGGTGCTGCGGCAGCCGTCCGGTGACCCGCTGGTCGGCGAGCGCTACGAGGTCGAGGTCGGGCCGGTCGCGCACGGCGGGCACTGCGTGGCCCGGCACGAGGGCCGGGTGCTGTTCGTCCGGCACGCGCTGCCCGGCGAGCGGGTGATCGCGCAGGTCACCGACGGCACCACCACCTCGCGCTTCCTGCGGGCCGACGCGGTGGAGGTGCTGGAGGCCGCCAAGGAGCGGATCGAGGCGCCCTGCCCGTTCTCCGGCCCCGGCAAGTGCGGCGGCTGCGACTGGCAGCACGTCACCCCCGGCGGGCAGCGCAAGCTCAAGGGCGCGGTGCTCACCGAGCAGCTCGCCAAGCTGGCCGGCCTCACCCCCGAGGAGGCCCGCTGGGACGGCTCGGTCGAGCCAGTCGGCGGCAAGCTGCAGGCCGGCGAGGTCCCGGCCTGGCGCACCCGGGTGCAGTACGCCGTCGGCGAGGACGGCGCGATCGGGCTGCGCAAGCACCGCTCGCACGACGTCCAGCCGATCGACCGCTGCCTGATCGCCGCGCCCGGCGTCACCGAGCTCGGCATCGAGTCCCGCGACTGGACCGGCATCGCGTCCGTCGAGGCGATCGCCGCGTCCGGCTCCTCCGACCGGCAGGTGATCCTGCGGCCGCAGCCCGGCGAGCAGCTGCCGCTGGTCGAGCTCGACCGTGAGGCTTCGATCGCCCGGATCGACGAGCAGGACCTGTTCCACCGCGTGCACGGCCGGGCCTTCGTCCGCGAGCGCGCCGCCGGCCGCACCTGGCGGGTCTCCAACGGAGGCTTCTGGCAGATCCACCCCGAGGCCCCGGCCACCCTGGTCGACGCCGTCCTCACCGGCCTCGACCCGCAGTGGGGCGAGAACGCCCTCGACCTGTACTGCGGCGTCGGCCTGTTCGCCGGCGCGCTCGCCGAGCGGGTCGGCGAGGAGGGCGCGGTGCTCGGCATCGAGTCCGGCAAGCAGGCCGTTGCGGACGCCCGGCACAACCTCGCCGCGCTGGAGAACGTCCGGATCGAGTGCGACAAGGTCGAGACCCTGCTGCCCCGCACCGGCATCACCTCGACCGACCTGATCGTCCTCGACCCGCCGCGGGCCGGCGCCGGCCGCGACACCGTCGCCCACCTCTGCTCGCTCTCCGCCCGCCGCATCGCCTACGTCGCCTGCGACCCCGCTGCCCTCGCCCGCGACCTGGCCTTCTTCCGCGAGGGCGGCTACCGCCCGGTCTCGCTGCGCGCCTTCGACCTGTTCCCGATGACCCACCACTTCGAGTGCGTGGCCATCCTGGAGCCGATCTCCGGCCGGCAGTAACCGAACCGATCATCAGCACGGGCGCGGGAGCCTCTCCCGCGCCCGTGCGGCGTTTCGGGGCCGTCAGCCGCGGCGACGGGTCCGGTCGGGGCGACGGGCCCGGTCGGGGCGCAGGGTGCGGAGGATCACGCGGCAGAGGAGGACGAACTGCCCGGCGAGGAGGCCGCCGGTGCCGGCCCGGAGCATGCTGCCGGTCTCGCTCGCGGGGTCGGTGCGGCCCACCAGGACGAGCAGGACGACGGCGAGCGCCACGAAGGCGAGCACGGCGGCGAGAATCTTGACGGCCGTGGGGAACCGCATCGGGCACCTCGTTCCAAGGTCGGAACGATCATCGTATGGGGCGGGCCGGGAGCTCGATGGGGGTGGCCGGTTTTCGTAGGGGCGTGGGCGGAGAAGGTGGGGGAGTGGGGGTGCGGCCGGTTTGCGCCCTTGTTGTGCTAGCACCTCGGCGCTAGCGTGAAGCATGGCCAAGAAGCAGCTGAACGTCAGGGTGGATGCGACCACCGCCGAGATGGCCCGCGAGCGGGCCGAACAGCAGGGGATCAGCATGAACCAGTACATCGAGCGTCTGGTCCAGCAGGACATGGGCGAGGCGGGGCGCAATTTCGTGGATGCCGCGGCGCAGTTCATGAAGGAGCACGAGGCGGCGTTCCTCGCCGAGTTCGGGTCGCCGAGCGAACTCCAGGACGTGCGCCGTTGAAACTTGAGGTCGACCTCTCGTGGCTGCTCATGACCGCGGAGCAGTACACGCCCGGTGACCCGCAGGTCACCGACTACGGATCGCTGCTCGCGGCGGTCACCAGGCACCAGGCCGAGATCTTCGACATCGCCGTCTACCCGGAGCCGCAGGACCGTGCGGCCGCGCTGATGCACCAGCTGATCCGGGTCCCCGCGCTGGAGCGCAACAACGAGCTGTTCGCCACCGCCGTGGCCTACGCGTACCTGGTGGCCAGCGGCTGCCGGGTGGCGACCACCGCGCGGGAGGTGCGCAGCCTGGCCCGGGCGATCCGGGAGGGCAAGCTCGGCATCACGGGTGTGGCGGAGCGGCTGGCGATGTGGGTGGTCGACGAGTCGGAGGAGGAAGAGGTCGGCGACGACGGCGAGGAGTGAGCCGTCGGCACGTCGGCGCAGGTGGGGTCAGGGGTCGGGAGAGCGACGAGGCGTCCGCAGCCGGGATACCCTCGACGTTCCCCCGACCTCTGACGATCCCGCGAGGATGCGACCGAGTTGCTGCAGGACATCGAGCCCTATCTGGTCTGCCCGCACTGTGCCCGCCCACTGACCCTGGACGGTCGCACCCTGCGCTGCCCGCAGGGCCACAGCTTTGACCAGGCCCGGCAGGGCTACGTCAGCCTGCTGACGGGTGACGCGAAGGCGGGCACCGCCGACACCGCGGAGATGGTCGCCGCCCGCAGCGAGTTCCTGGCGGCCGGCCATTACCGTCCGCTGGAGCGGGCGCTGGCCGAGGCCGCGGCCGGCGTCGCGGCGGACACCGGGCTGGTGGCGGACCTGGGCGCGGGCACCGGCCACTACCTGGCGCGGGTGCTGGAGGCGCGGCCGGGCGCGGCCGGCGCGGCCCTCGACCTGTCGAAGTACGCGCTGCGGCGCGCCGCGAAGGCGCACCCGAGGATCGGCGCCGTGGTGTGCGACGCGTGGCGCCCGCTCCCGTTGCGGGACGGCGCGGCGGACGTGCTGCTGAACGTGTTCGCGCCGCGCAACGGACCGGAGATGCGGCGGGTGCTGCGCCCGGGCGGACGGCTGCTGGTGGCCGCGCCGACCTCCCGTCACCTGCGGGAACTGGTGGGCGCGCTGGGCCTGTTGTCGGTGGACGAGGACAAGGACCGGCGGATCGAGGAGAAGCTCGGCCCGTGGTTCGCGCCAGTGGGGCGCACCGAGGTGGAGTTCACGCTGCGGCTGTCGCGGGCGGACGCCGCCGCGGTGGTCGGGATGGGACCGAGCGCCTGGCACACCGACCCGGCCGCACTGACCGCCGCGCTGGACGGGCTGCCGCAGCCGGTGGAGGTCACCGGTTCGGTGCGGATCACCGCGTACGAGTGACACTCCGCCGGGGCCGGGGACGGTTGGGACTCGAAGGGGTGAAAGGCCCTCAGGAGAGACGTTTCTCCAGCTCACTGCGCACCTAAAGTGCTCCGGGTGACCAGCGAAGCCCCCTTGGCCCCGCCCCCGGTCGGCCCGCCCGACCGCTCCTCCGCCCAGCCTGGCCGACGCCCGCCCGCCCCCCTGGTGAAGCGCCCGACCGTGGAGGAACTGCGACTCACGTCCTTCAAGTCCTACCGGCGCGCCACCCTGCCGCTGTCGCCGCTGACCGTCCTGCACGGCCCGTCCGGCGCGGGCAAGTCCAACGCGCTGGACGCCCTCTGCGTGCTCTCCCGGCTCGCCCTCGGCGAGGAGATCAGACCCTCGCTGGACGGCATCGGCGGGATCGGCGGCCCGCTCGCCGTCCCGGTCCGCGGCGGACTGATCGGCTGCGTGCCCCACGGACGCAACGCGATCATCCTGGGCTGCACCGTCCGCTCCAGCGTCGGCCCGGTCCGGCTCGAAGTGGTGGTGCGCACGGACGAACGCGTCCGGATCGCCCGCGAATTGCTCACCGTGGACGGCCAGACCCTGATGGAGACCGGCGAACAGGACCTCGCCCGCGGCCGGGTCAACGTCACCTGGCACAACGACTCCCGGCAGGGCGACATCCGCGCCCCGCTCTCCAGCAGCAGCCTGATCACCGCCCAACTGCCGCTTCGGGTCGCCGGATCGTCCAAGGGCGAACGCAAGGTACTGGCCGCCACCGAACAACTGCTCACCGCGCTGCGCGAGGTGTTCAACCTGCACCCCGTGCCCGCCGCGATGCGCGGCTGGGCCCGGCCCGAACCACAGGCCCGGCTGCTCGGCACCGCCGCCAACATCTCCGCCGTCCTCGGCCGCCTCAAACACGAATGCCAGCGCCGTTGGGCCCGACTGCTGCGCACCGTCCAGGCCGCCGCCCCGCACCCGCTGCTCGACCTGGACGTCGCCCGGCGCGGCGAGGGTGCGCAACAACGGATGATCGCCGTCTTCGACGAGGGCGTACTCGGCCGCACCGGCGCCGACCAGGCCTCCGACGGCATGCTGCGACTGCTCGCCTTCGCCGCCGTCCTGCTCACCGGCGCCGACGTCATCGATGTCGACCCGGCCGGTGAAGTCCCCGACGCACACCGGCAGTTGGTGCTGCTCGCCGAGGACCTCGGCGCCGGCCTGGCGGCCGAGCAGGTCGCCGTGCTGCTGCGGCTGGCCCGCGAAGTCACCGGCAAGGGCGACATCCGGCTGCTCGCCACCCTCCAGGAACCCGGCCCCGCGCTCGGCCTGGACGGCGTCGAGCTGGTCGAGTGCCGACGCGATCCGGCCACCGGCCACAGCCTGCTGCGCCGCACCGAACCCGCCCCCCGGGTGCCCGCCCAGGGCACCTCGCCCGACCAGGCCGCGGTGGTAGACCTGGGGGAATGAGCGACGAACTGACGGTGCCCGAACTCCAGCGGCGACTGGCCGAGTTCGCGGCCGCCCGGAACTGGCAGCCGTTCCACACCCCGAAGAACCTGGCCTCGGCGCTGACCGTCGAGGCCGGCGAACTGCTGGAGATCTTCCAGTGGTTGACGCCTGAACAGGCCGGCGCGGTGATGGCCGACACGGACGCAGCGCACCGCGTCCGCGACGAGGTCGCCGACGTGCTGGCCTATCTGCTGCAGCTGTGCACCGTGCTGGAGGTGGATCCGCTGCGGGCGCTGGCGGAGAAGATCGAGCGCAACGAGAGCCGGTTCCCGGCGGCGGGGGGCGGTTCGTAGCTCGGTGGCCTGCGGTCCTGCGGTCCTGCGGCGTTCGTGGCGGGTTCCCGGTGGGCCGGGAAATCATCCGGTTTTCCCTCTTGCGGGGGACCGGAGTTTTCCACAGGGCCGGGTTGTCCACAGGCGCGGCGAATGCGCTGGGAGGACCAGGCCGTCCGGCGGCACGCTGAGCCCCTGACCGACCGACCGACCGCCGACCGACGGCGGAGGCGGTGAACGAGGGGAGCGCGCCGTGGAGGCACTGCGACTGATCAAGACCGTACGGCACGCCTTGGCCGAAGCCCGGGCGACCGGGGACATCCTGCACCAGGCCTGGCAGTCCGTCCTGCTCACCGAGGCTGTCGGGGCGCGGCTCGCCGACCACGACGGCGAGGAGCTCGCCACCCTCGGGCAGCAGCTCTCGGAGGCCGGCGCGCACACCGCGAGCTGCCTGCGACAACCGCCCGGCCCCGGCCTCGACGGGCCCGGTGGCCCGCTCTGCGGTGGACTCGCGGGCGGCCTCGGCGAGTGGTCCGGGCCGGGGCTGGTCGAGCGGCTCACCGAACTCGGCGACCTCGAACCGGTGTTGGTCGAGCTGGCCGGGCTGCTGGCGGAGACCGGCGAGAACCTGGTGGTGCTGGCCTGCGGGGCGGAGACCGAAAGCCTGTACTGGACGTGCATCGACGGGCTCGACGCGAGCTCCGAATGCCGGGATCTGGTCGCCGAGTTGCTGCGCGAGCAGCGGCGGGTGACAGCGGCCGACGGGGCGTCACCCGAATGCACGGAGGACGCGGAGGACGCGGAGGATACGGAGGGCATGGAGGCCGCGACAACGGCATTGGCGGCACTGCGGGAGGAGGAGACGGTGCCGGCCGGGGCCCGGCGGGAGGGGGAGCCGATGCTCGTGGTCCCGCTGGGCCCGCCGGTCCCGGTGGCGTGTGCTCAGTCGCGGGCCGAGTCGTCCGGCTCGTCCCGGGGTGCGGTGTCCCGCAGCTCGGAGTCGAGTCCGGCCAGGTCGGTGTTGATCGAGGCGAGCAGCTCCTGCATCTGCTCCAGCAGCGACTTGGTGGTGACGGGCGCGCCGCCCGTGGGGGTGCCCGGGGTGGGCGGCTCGGTCCAGGGCTCGGACATGAGGGGGCCCCTTCAGCTCGGTGGTGCGGTGTGAAGCGCCGGGGGTCGACGCCGCCGGTCCAACGAGCTCCCGCCGTACGCGGTCACCCCGGACCACTCGTAGAGGTCCAACCGCCGGGCCCGGTCAGCCCCAGGGGTGAGCCGAGTTTGCGAGCCCGGCCCCCGCTCGGCTACAGCACCGAGCGGGGGCCGGGACTCCGCGGCGGCCGTCGGGCGGCTGCCGGACAGCCGCACCGCGACTGCTGAACGGATACGACCTGGAAGGAGGTCAGTTGTGCGAGTGCAGATCCGCGTTCAGGCCGCCCCACGAACCGGTGCGGGCGATCACCTCGACCGCGCCGGACTGCGAGTTGCGGCGGAACAGCAGGTTGTCCTGGCCGGACAGCTCCACCGCCTTCGCCACCGCGCCGTCCGGGGCGGTGACCCGGGTGCCGGCGGTGACGTACAGGCCCGCCTCCACCACGCAGTCGTTGCCCAGCGAGATACCGATGCCCGCGTTGGCGCCCAGCAGGCAGCGCTCGCCCACCGAGACGACCTGCTTGCCGCCACCGGACAGGGTGCCCATGATCGAGGCGCCGCCACCGATGTCGCTGTGGTCGCCGACCACCACGCCCGCGCTGATCCGGCCCTCCACCATCGAGGTGCCCAGGGTGCCGGCGTTGAAGTTGACGAAGCCCTCGTGCATCACGGTGGTGCCCTCGGCCAGGTGCGCGCCGAGGCGGACCCGGTCGGCGTGCGCGATGCGCACCCCGCTCGGCGCCACGTAGTCGGTCATCCGCGGGAACTTGTCGATGCCGTACACCGCGAGCTGCCCGCCCTGGGCGCGCACGGCCAGCCGGGCCTGCTCCACGTTGGCCACCGGCACCGGGCCGATCGACGTCCAGGCGACGTTCGCCAGCAGGCCGAAGACGCCGTCCAGGTTCTGGCCGTGCGGCTTCACCAGACGGGAGGAGAGCAGGTGCAGTCGCAGGTAGACGTCGTGCGCGTCCAGCGGCTTCTCGTCCAGCGAGGAGATCACGGTGCGCACCGCCACCACCTCGACGCCGCGCCGCGCATCGGCGCGCAGCGCCTCGGCGGCGCCCGGGCCGAGCGCCTGCTCGGCCTCCTCGGCGCTCAGCCGGACGGTACCGGACGGGCCGGGGGCAGCGGCCAGCTCCGGCGCGGGGAACCAGGTGTCGAGAACGGTGCCGTCGGCGGCGATGGTCGCCAGGCCGACGGCCACCGCACCGTTTACGGGAGTGGAGGTCTCAGCAGTCACATCCCGCACGTTAACCAATTGGGGCAAGTGCTGACCAACACGCTCACCGGACGGACAAAACCTGATGCCCGAGAACAGGCCCACCGGCCATACTCGGCCGGGTGTTCGTATCGATCTCCACCACCGGCACTGCCGAGAATCCTGCCTCCGACCTGGGCTTCCTCCTACACAAGCACCCCGACAAGGTGCAGCGGTTCACCACCGCGCACGGCACGGCGCACGTCTTCTACCCCGAGTCCGGGGAGCACACGTGCACCGCCGCGCTGCTGTTGGAGGTCGACCCCGCGGCGCTGCTGCGGCAAGGCCGCGGCAAGGGCCGTTCCGGTTCGCCCGACCTGGCGCTCGCCGAGTACGTCAACGACCGGCCGTACGCCGCGTCCTCGCTGCTCGCGGTGGCGCTGCGCACGGTGTTCCGGTCCGCGATGAAGGGCGAGTGCACGCACCGCCCCGAACTGCCCGGCCGCGCCATGCCGTTGCGGATCTCGCTGCCCGCCGTCCCGGTGGCCGGCGGCGGACCGGCCCTGGTGGAGCGGCTGTTCGCCCCGCTGGGCTGGCAGGTCGAGGCGACGCCCGTCCCGCTGGACGAGTCCTTCCCCGAGTGGGGCGACTCCCGGTACGTACGGCTCGAACTCACCGGCACCCTGCGGCTCGCCGACGCCCTGCAGCACCTGTACGTGCTGCTGCCGGTGCTGGACGGCGCCAAGCACTACTGGGTCGCGCCCGACGAGGTCGACAAGCTGCTGTCGGCCGGTCAGGGCTGGCTCGCCGACCACCCCGAACGCGCCCTGATCACCCGCCGCTACCTGTCCCGCCGCTACTCGCTGACCCGACTCGCGATGGAACGCCTCGCCCTGGCTCGCCTGGCCGAGGCCGACGACCGCGAGGCCGAGGAACTCGACAACGCCGTCCCCGACGCCCCGGAGGAGGTGACCACCGACGGCACGGCCGACCCCGCTGCCGACGCCGCGCCGACCCAGGTGCAGGCGCAGGCGAACGCGGAGCCGACCGCCGAGCCGGAGCCGGGGCACTCCGCTGCCGACGACGAGGCGACCGGGCGCGGTGGGCCGCTGGCCGTCCAGCGGCGGACGGCGATCCTGGCCGCGCTGGCCCGGACCGGCGCCGCCCGGGTGCTCGACCTGGGCTGCGGCCAGGGCGAGTTGGTGGGTGCGCTGCTCAAGGAATCGCGTGTGACGGAGGTGGTCGGTGTGGACGTGTCCTCCCGGGCGCTGACGATCGCCGCCCGCCGGCTGCGGCTGGACCGGATGTCGGAGCGTCAGGCGAGCCGGGTGCGGCTGCTCCAGGGCGCACTGACGTACACCGACGCCCGGCTGAAGGGCTACGACGCGGCGGTGCTGTGCGAGGTGATCGAGCACCTCGACCTGCCCCGGCTGCCCGCGTTGGAGTACGCCGTGTTCGGTTCGGCCCGGCCCGCCGCGGTCGTGGTCACCACGCCGAACGCCGAGTACAACGTGCGCTGGGAGAGCCTGCCCGCCGGGCACCTGCGGCACGGCGACCACCGGTTCGAGTGGAGCCGCGCCGAGTTCACCGCCTGGGCGGCGCGGGTGGCCGACAGCTACGGCTACACGGTCGCGTTCGAGCCGGTCGGGCCGGTCGATCCCGAGGTCGGCGCGCCCACCCAGCTCGCTCACTTCCACCTCGGCGAGCCCGCCACCGCCCCGGCTGCCGCAGCCACCACAACAACGACCACCGACCGCACCGACGCCCCGTCGAACGACCTCGCCCCGGAAGGGAGCGCTCACCGATGACCACCGAAACCCTGGAGGCCGGCACCCCCACCGGCCGGCGCCTCCCCGTCACCGACGTCTCGCTGGTGGTGCTGATCGGCAGCACCGGCTCCGGCAAGTCCAGCTTCGCCCGGAAGCACTTCCTGAGCACCCAGGTGATCTCCTCGGACTACTGTCGGGGGCTTGTCTCCGACGACGAGAACGACCAGTCCGCCTCGGCCGACGCGTTCGACCTGCTGCACTACATCGTCGGCAAGCGGCTCGCGGCCGGCCGGCTCACCGTGGTCGACGCCACCAACGTCCAGCACGACGCCCGCCGCGCGCTGATCGCCCTGGCCCGGGAGCACCACGTGCTGCCGATCGCGATCGTGCTGGACGTGCCCGCCGAGGTGTGCGCTGAACGCAACCGGGCCCGGCCGGACCGGCAGCTGCCCCCGCACGTGATCCCGCGCCACCAGCGCGACCTGCGGCGCTCGCTGCGCGGCCTGGAACGCGAGGGCTTCCGCAAGGTGCACGTGCTGCGCGGGGTCGAGGAGATCGAGCGTGCCGAGATCGTGCCGGAGAAGCGCTACAACGACCTGCGGCACCTGACCGGCCCGTTCGACATCGTCGGCGACATCCACGGCTGCCGCTCCGAGCTGGAGACCCTGCTCGGCCGGCTCGGCTACGCGATCGTCCGCGACGAGCAGGGCCGCCCGGTCGACGCCGCGCACCCGGACGGCCGGACCGCCGTGTTCGTCGGCGACCTGGTCGACCGCGGCCCGGACAGCCCGGGCGTGCTGCGCCTGGTGATGGGCATGGTCGCGGCCGGCCACGCGCTCTGCGTTCCCGGCAACCACGAGAACAAGCTCGGCCGCTGGATGGACGGCCGCAAGGTCACCGTCTCGCACGGCCTGCAGGAGACCATCGACCAGCTGTCCGGCGAGAGCGAGGAGTTCCGCGCCCAGGTGCGGTCGTTCATGCGCGGCCTGGTCAGCCACTACCTGCTGGACGACGGTGCGCTGGTGG
This sequence comes from Kitasatospora sp. NPDC004614, assembly GCF_042873675.1. NCBI lineage: Bacteria > Bacillati > Actinomycetota > Actinomycetes > Kitasatosporales > Streptomycetaceae > Kitasatospora > Kitasatospora sp. NPDC004614. The sequence goes on along the minus strand of NZ_JBIALR010000003.1, from coordinate 567,914 downwards.
TCTGCCACGCCGGTCTGCCGGAGAAGCTCCAGGGCCGCGCCTCCGGCCGGGTCCGCTCGCACGCGCTGTACGGCGAAACCACCGGCGAGACCGACGAGTTCGGCCTGCCGGTGCGCTACCCGTGGGCCGAGGAGTACCGCGGCCGCGCCCTGGTGGTCTACGGCCACACCCCGGTGCCGGTGGCGAGCTTCCTCAACAACACCATCTGCCTGGACACCGGCTGCGTCTTCGGCGGCAGCCTCACCGCGCTGCGCTACCCGGAGCGGGAGATCGTCGGCGTGCCCGCCGAACAGCAGTGGTACGAGCCGGTCCGCCCGCTGCGCGGGGACGCGCCCGGCGGCCGGGAGGGGCGTCCGCTGGACCTCGCCGACGTGTCCGGCCGCCGCGTGGTGGAGACCAGAACCCTCGGCAACGTCGCCGTCCGGGAGGAGAACGCCGCTGCCGCGCTGGAGGTGATGAGCCGCTTCGCACTCGACCCGCGGCTGCTCGCCTACCTGCCGCCGACCATGGCACCCTCGCCGACCTCCCGTCGCGAAGGCTGCCTGGAGCACCCCGAGGAGGCGTTCCTCGCCTACCGGCACGACGGGGTGCGGCAGGTGATCTGCGAGGAGAAGCACATGGGCTCGCGCGCCGTCGTCCTGGTCGCCAGGGACGACACCGCGCTGGACAAGCGCTTCGGCCTGCCCGGCCCGGGCGCGATCTGGACCAGGACCGGCCGGGCCTTCCTGTCCGACGAGAGGCTCACCGGCGCGATACTCGACCGGCTGCGGGCCGCCGCCGAGCAGTCCGGCCTGTTCGACGAACTCGACACCGGCTGGCTGCTGCTGGACGCCGAGCTGATGCCCTGGTCGCTGAAGGCCGTCGAACTGCTGCGCCGCCAGTACGCCGCGGTCGGCGCTGCCGCCGGCGCCGCCCTGCCCACCGCACTCGACGCCCTCGCCAAGGCCGCCGCCCGCGGACTGGATGTGGCGGACCTGACGGACCGGCAGCAGCAGCGCACCGCCGACGCGCTGGCCTTCACCGAGGCGTACCGGCGCTACTGCTGGCCGACCGAGGGCCTCGACGGCATCCGGCTGGCCCCGTTCCAGCTGCTCGCCGCCGAGGGCGCCAACCTGGCGCTGCGCCCGCACACCGAGCACCTCGACCTGATCGACCGCCTGGTGGACGCCGACCACCGCCTCGCGGAAGAGGCCGGTGGCACGGCCCCGGTGCTGCACCGCACCGGGCGGATGCTGGTCGACACCGAGGACGAGTCCTCGGTGGCCGCAGCCATCTCCTGGTGGGAGGAGCTGACCGGTGCGGGAGGCGAGGGCATGGTGATCAAGCCAGTCGAAGCGCTGCACCGGGACAGCACCGGGCGGCTGGGCCAGCCCGGCCTGAAGGTCCGCGGCCGCGAGTACCTGCGGATCATCTACGGCCCGGACTACACCCGGCAGTTGGACCGGCTGCGGCAGCGTTCGCTGGGCCACAAGCGCTCGCTCGCCCTCCGCGAGTACGCGCTCGGCCTGGAGGCACTGGACCGACTGGCGGCCGGCGAGCCGCTCTGGCGGGTGCACGAGGCGGTGTTCGCGGTGCTGGCCCTGGAGTCCGAGCCGGTCGACCCCCGCCTCTGACGCCAGGGCCCGCCTCTGACGTCCGGTCCCGCAGCCGGCGCCGGGCCCGTGCCGCTGGCACCGGGCCCGGCGTTGCGGCATTGCATGAATATTCGAATACTCGTATACACTTCCCGTCTCAGTCCGTTGACCGACCCAGGAGACCGGTATGGCGTTCAACCTCCGGAACAGGCACTTCCTCAAGGAGACCGACTTCACTCCCCAGGAGTTCCGTCACCTGGTCGATCTCGCTGCGCAGCTGAAGGCCGCCAAGTACGCCGGTACCGAGCAGCCCCGGCTGCGGGGCAAGAACATCGCCCTGATCTTCGCCAAGACCTCCACCCGCACCCGCTGCGCGTTCGAGGTGGCGGCGCACGACCAGGGCGCGTCCACCACTTACCTGGACCCGGCGGGCTCGCAGATGGGGCACAAGGAGTCGGTCAAGGACACCGCCCGCGTGCTGGGCCGGATGTTCGACGGGATCGAGTACCGGGGCGACGGCCAGGAGATCGTCGAGGAACTGGCTGCCCATGCGGGCGTCCCGGTCTGGAACGGCCTGACCGACGAGTGGCACCCGACCCAGATGCTGGCCGACGTGCTCACCGTCCAGGAGCACTCCACCAAGCCGCTGAGCGAGACCACCCTGGTCTACCTCGGTGACGCCCGCTCCAACATGGGCAATTCGCTGCTGGTCACCGGCGCGCTGCTGGGCATGGACATCCGGATCGTCGCCCCGGCGCAGCTGTGGCCGTCGGAGGACGTTCAGAAGACCGCCCACACGCTGGCCGAGGCCAGCGGCGCCCGGGTCACCCTGACCGAGGACGTGGCGGCCGGCGTGGCCGGTGCGGACTTCCTGTACACCGATGTCTGGGTGTCGATGGGTGAGCCCAAGGAGGTCTGGGCCGAGCGGATCGCCCTGCTGAAGCCCTACCAGGTCTCGATGGACACGGTGCGCGCCACCGGAAACCCGGCGGTCAAGTTCCTGCACTGTCTGCCCGCGTACCACGACCTCGGCACCGAGATCGGTCGGCAGATGTTCGAGTTGACCGGCATGTCCGAGTTGGAGTGCACCGACGAACTCTTCGAATCGGCGCACTCCGTGGTCTTCGACCAGGCCGAGAACCGCCTGCACACCATCAAGGCCGTGATGGTGGCGACCCTCGGCTCCTGATCACCTCTTCTGACCGCCGGGCCGGACGCCGGTCAGAAGTCGACGTTCACACAGCCGACCCGGTCGGTGGGGGCGTGCGATCCGGCGTCGGGGCCGGCGTGCAGCACCAGCGAGTGCGCACCGTCGGGGCGGAACGCCCAGGGGACGGCCGCCGAGGCGTCGCCGGCCCCGCCGGGATCGGTGCGTACGGTCATCCGTACCTCGTTGTCCCCGGCGTCCGAGCCCGCCACGTGCTGGTAGTGCGGGCCGGACGCCGCCGGGTCGGAGCCGCAGTGGCCGGTGTGCACGTGCGCCGGGAACTCGTGCGGGCCCGTCACCCCGGCGACCTCCACCGCGACGGTCGTCCGGCCCGCCTCGCGGTGGACGGTGACCCGCACCTGCGCGCCGTACGGCACCAGTTCGGGTGCGTGGGTGATCGCCTTGGCGGGGACGATGCCGTTCGCGCGGTCGAACTGGGCGTCCACCACCTGGTCGGGGACGGCCCCAACGGCTGTCGCACCGGGACGGAATGCCGGGCCGGGGGCGGGGACTTCGGGCGGGCCGATCGGCAGCAGGGTGAGCGGCACCAGCAGTGCGCCGGCGGCGGAGGACAGGGGCATCGCGAACCTTCCGACAGGCCGTCAGGGAACACCGCCCACCGTGGCCGCCGGTAACCCCGCCGCGCACGCCGCCGTGCCGGACCGCCGCCCGCAACCACCCGTACGAGAACGTAGGCCTACGAGAACGCAGGCCTACGAGAACGCCGGCCATGGCGCGGTCCGGACCGGCCGGAGGTCTCAGCCGGTGGCGGTGATGCCGCGGATCTCGCAGCGCGGCCCGCTGGCGCGCATCAGCCGCAGGTCGGCGGTGATCAGCGGGGCGCCGCAGTGCTCGGCGACCGCGACGTAGGCGGCGTCGTCCGGGGTCAGGTTGTCCTTGAGCTCCCAGATCCGGCCGAGCAGCGGGGCGATCTCCACCTTGCGGATCGTCAGCTCCGGCAGCCGCCGGGCGACGTCCGCCGCCTGCTCGGCCGTCACCTCCTTGGCGAGGTAGAGCCCGCGCAGCGACTGCATCACCTCGATCAGCACATGCTCGGGCGCGACCCAGTCGGGGTCGGCGGCCAGCGCGGCACGGGCAGCGGCCCCGCGCGGTCCCGGGTCGGCGAGCGAGAGCACCACCGCAGAAGCGTCCACCACGATCACCCGCCCACGGTAGCCCGCCCGTACCGCGGCACTGCGGCGGGGTGCCCAACCGCCGCCCCCACCACGCCGACCCGTGCCCGCCGGTCACCACTACGGCGCGGGCCCACCTGCCACCGGTACGGCGCGGTCCCACCGGCCACGCCTACGGCACGGACCTTCCCGGCGTCGCCACCGCGCCCACGGACCCGCCCCCCGCCGAGCCCGCACCCGACGTCTTCGCCTCCACGGCCGCCAGTTCCGCCGGACTCAGCGCGGGTTGCCCCGCCAGCCGCTGCTCGGCGTCCTCGGCGAACCGTCGGTCGATGACGGGTTGCCACCCCGGGAGGAGAACCCACTTCGAGATCTCGTTCTGCGACACCAGCGGCTCGTTCCGACCCGCACCGGTGGAGATCAGGGTGATCATGACGCCGTCGGTCCGTTGGAGTTGCGAAAGGAAGGTGATCCGCTGGGCGTCGTCGCGCCGGGCGATGACCGTGCCGTTCTCGGCCTTGAACGAATCGCACTTCTCGTCCGCGAGTCCGGGGGTGCAGCCGAATACGCCGGTCTGTGGCCGTGACGGGCCGGCGGGGGGTTCCACCTGGAGCATCAGGGTGCCGGTGTGTCCGTTCCTCGGGTCGTGCAGAGAGAGCATGACCGCGGTGCCCGCCTGGAGGTCCGAGGGGGCGACCTTGTTGGTCCAGTAGTCGACGACCAGGCGGGAATCGAGCAGGTCGCCCAGCATGAGCCGGGCGGCAGGGCCGGTGAGCGGCACCCGTTCCGACGGCAGGGTGGTCTCCGGCGTGGGGGTGGCCGTCGTCCTGCCGGTCGTCGCGGTGCCGGCCGAGCCCGGGGGAACGGTGGTGGCGGTGGGCGGGCCGGGGCGCAGCAGCAGTCCGCCGACGAGGCCCAGGCCGGCGACCGCGACGATCACGCCGGTGAGCGTGGCGCGCCGCCGCAGCCGGAGGGACCGTCCCTCGGCGGTGGCCCCGGCGACGAGCAGGCCGAGGTCGGGTGCGGCGTCGCCGATCGCCCGCTCGAAGACGTCGGTCAGCTCCTGTTCGGGCATCGGGGCTCTCGCATTCTGACGGCGCGTCGGTCGGTTCGGCGGGCGGCCGGCGGGCAGGGCGGCCGGGGAGGGGCGGCCGGGTGGCGGGGCGGCCGGGGCGGGGTGACGGGGGAGGGGCGTGGGCTCGGTCACGACGCCAGGCTGTCCAGGTGCGGGGCGAGCTGGCGGCGCAGCCGGGTGAGGGCGCGCAGCGCGCGGACCCGGACGGTGCCGGGGGCGAGCTGGAGTTCGGCGGCGGTCTCCTCGACGCTGCGGTCCTCCCAGTACCGCAGCACCAGGACGGCCCGGTCCTTGGGCGGCAGTTCGGCGAGTGCGGCGAGCAGGGCGACGCGCAGTGCCGGGTCGCTGTCGGGGGCGGCCTGTTCGGGGAGGAAGTCGAGGCCGGGCAGTTCGCTGCTGCGGCGCAGCCGCCGGTGCGAGAGGTAGCAGCGGAGCAGGACGGTGCGGGCGTAGGCGACGGGGCTGTCGGCCTGTCGGACGCGTCCCCAGGAGGCGTAGATGCGGGCGAGCGCGGTCTGGGTGAGGTCTTCGGCGAGGTGCCAGTCGCCGCAGAGCAGGAGGGCGGTGCGGAACAGTGCGGTGCCGCGGGCGTGCGCGAACTCCTCGAACTCGCGCCGCTCCTCGGCCCGTCGCCGCCCCACCACCATCCGCACCCCTTGTTACATGCCGCGTTCCGGCGGCCCCGTCACTGGATGCGGTGCCGCTCGGTACATAGAAGTCAGATGCCCCGGGGCTGCGGTTGCGTTACAGGATGAGCCGGTGAAGTTTGGACGGAGCCATGCACTATGGTTTATCTCGACATCGAGATACATTCGGCGTTAGACTATATCTTGACGTCAAGATACTTGCCGAGAGGCGCAGGTCCCGCGTTCGGCGGGCCTTCCATCATCGGCCGGTAAGCGGCGGCCGTCAGGTTAGCCAAGGCTTACCTTATCACCGGGTGGACCAAGAAGGAGTCAGTCGTGTCCGCGAACAGCTTCGACGCCCGCAGCTCGCTGCAGGTGGGCGACGAGTCGTACGAGATCTTCAAGCTCTCCGCCGTCGAGGGTTCCGAGCGGCTGCCGTACAGCCTCAAGGTCCTGCTGGAGAACCTGCTCCGCACCGAGGACGGCGCGAACATCACCGCCGACCACATCCGCGCGCTGGGCGGCTGGGACCCGACGGCCGAGCCGTCCGAGGAGATCCAGTTCACCCCGGCCCGCGTGATCATGCAGGACTTCACCGGCGTTCCCTGCGTGGTCGACCTGGCCACCATGCGTGAGGCCGTGAAGGAGCTGGGCGGCGACCCGTCCAAGATCAACCCGCTGGCGCCGGCCGAGCTGGTCATCGACCACTCCGTCATCGCCGACAAGTTCGGCACCCCGGACGCCTTCGTCCAGAACGTCGAGATCGAGTACGGCCGCAACAAGGAGCGCTACCAGTTCCTGCGCTGGGGCCAGACCGCGTTCGACGAGTTCAAGGTCGTCCCGCCCGGCACCGGCATCGTCCACCAGGTCAACATCGAGCACCTGGCCCGCACCGTCATGGTCCGCAACGGCCAGGCGTACCCGGACACCTGCGTCGGCACCGACTCGCACACCACCATGGTCAACGGCCTGGGCGTGCTGGGCTGGGGCGTCGGCGGCATCGAGGCAGAGGCCGCGATGCTCGGCCAGCCGGTCTCGATGCTGATCCCGCGCGTGGTGGGCTTCAAGCTCAACGGCCAGCTGCCGGCCGGCACCACCGCCACCGACCTGGTGCTCACCATCACCGAGATGCTGCGCAAGCACGGTGTGGTCGGCAAGTTCGTCGAGTTCTACGGCGAGGGCGTCACCTCGATCCCGCTGGCGAACCGCGCCACCATCGGCAACATGTCGCCGGAGTTCGGCTCGACCTGCGCGATCTTCCCGATCGACGCCGAGACCATCAACTACCTGAAGCTCACCGGCCGTGACGAGCAGCAGCTCGCCCTGGTCGAGGCGTACGCCAAGGAGCAGGGCCTCTGGCACGACCCGTCGGTCGAGCCGGTCTTCTCCGAGTACCTGGAGCTGGACGTCTCCACCGTCGTCCCGTCGATCTCCGGCCCGAAGCGCCCGCAGGACCGCGTGATCCTGGCCGAGGCCGCCGAGAAGTTCGGCGAGGCGCTGCCGACCTACTCCGCCGAGGCCTCGAAGCCGACCGCCGTCACCGCGGCCGACGGCTCGTCCTACGAGATCGACAACGGCGCGGTCGTGATCGCCTCGATCACCTCCTGCACCAACACCTCCAACCCCTCCGTCATGCTGGGCGCCGCCCTGCTGGCGAAGAAGGCCGTGGAGAAGGGCCTCACGGTCAAGCCGTGGGTCAAGACCACCCTGGCGCCCGGCTCCAAGGTCGTCATGGACTACTACGAGAAGGCCGGCCTGCTCCCGTACATGGAGAAGCTGGGCTTCAACCTGGTCGGCTACGGCTGCGTCACCTGCATCGGCAACTCGGGCCCGCTGCCCGAGGAGGTCTCCGCCGCGGTGAACGAGTCCGACCTGGCGGTCGTCTCGGTGCTCTCCGGCAACCGCAACTTCGAGGGCCGGATCAACCCGGACGTCAAGATGAACTACCTGGCGTCCCCGCCGCTGGTGGTCGCCTACGCCCTCGCCGGCAACATGAACATCGACCTGACCCGGGACGCGCTGGGCCAGGACGCCGACGGCAACGACGTCTTCCTCGCCGACATCTGGCCGTCCGAGCAGGAGGTCGCCAACGCGGTCGCCGGCTCGATCGACGAGGCCATGTTCGACAAGGGCTACCAGGACGTCTTCGCCGGCGACCACCGCTGGCAGTCGCTCCCGGTCCCGACCGGCAACACCTTCGAGTGGGACGCCGAGTCCACCTACGTCCGCAAGCCCCCGTACTTCGAGGGCATGGCCAAGACCCCGAGCCCGGTGACCGACATCGCCGGTGCCCGCGTGCTGGCCAAGCTGGGCGACTCGGTCACCACCGACCACATCTCCCCGGCCGGCAACATCAAGCCGGGCACCCCGGCGGCGCAGTACCTCACCGAGCACGGTGTGGAGAAGCGTGACTTCAACTCCTACGGCTCGCGCCGTGGCAACCACGAGGTCATGATCCGCGGCACCTTCGCCAACATCCGCCTGCGCAACCAGATCGCGCCGGGCACCGAGGGCGGCTACACCCGCGACTTCACCCAGGCCGACGCTCCGGTGTCGTTCATCTACGACGCCTCGCAGAACTACCAGGCCGCGGGCATCCCGCTGGTGGTCCTGGCCGGCAAGGAGTACGGCTCCGGCTCGTCCCGCGACTGGGCGGCCAAGGGCACCGCGCTGCTCGGCGTCAAGGCCGTCATCGCCGAGTCCTACGAGCGCATCCACCGCTCCAACCTGATCGGCATGGGCGTCCTGCCGCTGCAGTTCCCGGCCGGCCAGAACGCCGACTCGCTGGGCCTGACCGGTGAGGAGACCTTCGAGGTCACCGGTGTCACCGAGCTGAACGAGGGCCGCACTCCGAAGACCGTCAAGGTCAAGGCTGGTGCGGTCGAGTTCGACGCCGTGGTGCGCATCGACACCCCCGGTGAGGCGGACTACTACCGCAACGGCGGCATCCTGCAGTACGTGCTGCGCAGCCTGATCGGCTGACAGTAGGTCGGAAGAGCCGCACCGTTCCCGCAAGGGACGGTGCGGCTCTTTGCCATTTCTTGGAGGAATCCGGCCACCCTCTTGTGCGGCGCCCGTCAGGTGGACTAGACCTCTCCATCAGCACTTGGTCCATACCAATTGACGCCGAATCGGAGAGATGCTCGGAATGACCAGACGAACCTCCGCACTCCTCGCCGCCGCCACCATCGGCGCCCTGCTCGTCTCCCCGGCCACCGCGCACGCCGACCAGCAGGGAAAGCGCCTGAGCGGTCAGCGGGTCGGCTACTTCACCCAGTGGGGCATCTACAGCGGGTTCTCCGCCAAGAAGGTCCAGGACAGCGGCCAGGCCGGCAAGCTGACCGTGCTCAACTACGCCTTCGGCAACGTCTCCGCCGACGGCACCTGCTTCGAGGCGAACGAGGCCGGGGCGGGCGACGCCTGGGCCGACTACCAGCGGCCGGTGAGCGCCGAGGAGTCGGTGGACGGCGTGGCCGACGCCCCGGACCAGGCGCTCAAGGGCAACTTCAACCAGCTGCGCAAGCTGAAGGCGAAGAACCCGCAGCTGCGGGCGGTGATCTCGCTGGGCGGCTGGAGCTGGTCCAAGCACTTCTCGGATGCGGCGCTCACCGACGCCTCCCGGAAGAAGTTCGTCTCCTCCTGCATCGACCTCTATGTCAAGGGCAACCTGCCACAGCTGGGCTCCGCCGAGGGCGGTGCGGGCGCCGGCGCGGGAGTGTTCGACGGCATCGACATCGACTGGGAGTACCCGGGCAGCCCGGGCGACGACGGCAACGTGGTGCGTCCCGAGGACGGGCGGAACTTCACCCTGCTGATGCGGGAGTTCCGCACCCAGCTGGACGCGCTGTCCGGCAGGAAGGGCCCGCACCACCTGCTGACCGCCGCGGTGCCGGCCGGTGAGTCCGCGATCGACAAGTTCGAGATCGACAAGGTCGCCGAGCCGGTGGACTGGCTGAACCTGATGGCCTACGAGCTGCACGGCCCGTGGGAGACCAAGGGCCCGACCAACCACGAGTCCAACCTGTACTCCGACCCGAACGACCCCACCGGGCTGCGGCTGAGCGTGGACCGGCTGGTCGGCACCTACACGGACCGCGGCCTGCCGTCCAGGAAGGCCGTGGTGGGCGTCCCGCTCTACGGCTTCGGCTGGACGGGCGTGCCCGGTGGCCCGCGCGGCAACGGCCTGTACCAGGCGGCCACCGGCCTGGCCCGCGGCGGCACCCTGGCCTACAAGCAGATCAAGGACCTGCCCGGCACGGTCTACAGCGACCGGGCGCACGGGGTGAGCTGGAAGTACGACGGCACCGACTTCTGGACGTACGACACCCCGGAGATGGCGACCGCCAAGGCCCGCTACGTCCGGGAGAACGACCTGGGCGGGGTGATGGTCTGGTCGCTGGACGGTGACGACGCCCAGGGCGGCATGATCGCCGCGCTGGACAAGGGGCTTCGGGACAACTGAGACTGAGGGCCCGTCAGGGCGCTCACCGCGCGCAGCTTTGCCGTCACAGTTCCCTAACGTGATGCGCAAAGCTGCGCATTTCTATGTTCAAACGAACATAACCGCGCTAGATTCGCGATCAGGTCTGGCGCGGACACGTAATGTGCAGGGTCCCTGCACATTGCACATGCTGCACCGCCGACAACGCTTTGACTGTCAGGTTTGTTATCAGACCGGCGGCCTATTGCTGTCAGATGAACAGTGGACTATACCTTTGCGCATCATCACACCGCCTCTGACCGGCATATTCGCCGCTGGGCACCTTTCGGGCCACGAAAGTTGACGCGACGTCAGCTTTGGCTCACATCTTCTGGAACTGAGGGGTTAGGGCACGCATGGGCTCTGCAACTGAGTACAACCGCCGCGACCTGTTCAAGCGCGCGGCCGCGATCACCGTCCTGGCGGCCGGCAGCAGCTCGCTGCTCGCGGCCTGTGCCGGCGGTACCGGGAGCTCCGACAAGGGCACCAAGGCGGCGGGTGGCTTCAACCTGAGCGACGCCAAGAACCCGTTCGGGGTCAAGGACTCCGACGGCCTCGAGGTCTTCATCTTCGACGGCGGCTACGGCAACGAGTACGCCAAGGCGTTCGAGGCGATCTACTCGAAGCAGTACCCCGGTGCGAAGGTCAACCACCAGGCCGACAAGGACGTCACCGGCAAGCTCCAGCCGCGGTTCAACGCCGGTTCCCCGCCGGACGTCATCGACGACTCGGGTGCCAAGCAGATGAAGCTGGACGTCCTCGCGGACTCCAACCAGCTCACCGACCTGGCCCCGCTGCTGGACGCGCCGTACATCGACGACCCGTCGAAGAAGGTCCGCGATGTGCTGATGCCCGGCACCGTCGAGTCCGGCACGGTCAAGGGCAAGGTCTACAACCTGTCCTACGTGTACACCGTCTGGGGCTGGTGGTACTCCGGCAAGCTGTTCAAGGACAACGGCTGGACCGCGCCGAAGACCTGGGCCGAGTTCATCACCCTGTGCGAGCAGATCAAGGCCAAGGGCATCGCCCCGGTCGCGCACCAGGGCAAGTACCCGTACTACATCAACGTCGTCATGATGGACATGATCGCCAAGCAGGGCGGCCTGGACCTCATGAAGCGGATCGACGCCCTCGACGCCGCCGCGTGGGACGACCCGGCCGTGAAGACCGTGGTCGAGGCGTTCTACCAGGTCGTCGACAAGGACTTCCTGCTCCCCGGCACCAACGGCATGACCCACACCGAGTCGCAGACGGCGTGGAACCAGTACAAGGCCGCGTTCATCCCGTCCGGCTCCTGGCTGGAGAACGAGCAGCTGCCGACCACCCCGGCCGACTTCGACATGAAGTTCCTGCCGATGCCGTCGCTGCCCGGTGACAAGCTGCCCTTCGAGGCCATCCGCGCCGGTGCCGGTGAGCCGTTCATCGTTCCGTCGAAGGCCAAGAACGTGGCCGGCGGCCTGGAGTTCCTGCGGATGATGCTGACCAAGGAGGCCTCGGGCAAGTTCGCCCAGACCGCCAACAGCCTCACCTGCCTCAAGGACGGTGTCGGCCCGGAGGTCCAGCTGAAGCCGGGTACCGCCTCCACCGTGGTGGCGCTGAAGGCCGCGGCCGCGAACACCTTCAACTTCCAGTACCCGAACACCGCTTCGAAGTTCGACGAGGACCTGCAGAACGCCTCCGGCGAGCTGATGGCCAAGCGCATCGGTCCCGACGAGTGGATCAAGCGCGCCAAGGAGTCGGCCTCCAAGAACAAGACCGCCTGATCGGTCACTCGATCAACGCACCGGGGGCGTCGAGGCGCCCCCGGTGCGTCTTCCTGACGGACAGGAGAAGTGGCCATGCGTCACGGCAAGTACCCCTTCATCGTGGGGTTCCTCTTCCTTCCGATCGTGCTGTACGTCGGCCTGGTGCTCTGGCCCTACGCGCAGACCTTCGGATACTCCCTGACCAACTGGTCCGGGGCGAGCCAGGAGATGGATTTCGTCGGCCTGGACAACTACACGAAACTCCTCGATGACGAGGTCTTCGCCGGTGCCCTCTGGCACAACCTGATGCTGCTGATCCTGCTCCCGGTCGTCACCATCCTGATCGCGCTGTTCTTCGCCTTCATGCTGAACGTCGGTGGCAAGGGCGGCACCGGCGGTGTGCAGGGCGTCAAGGGCGCGGCCTTCTACAAGGTCGTCTTCTTCTTCCCGCAGGTGCTGTCGATCGCCATCCTCGCCGTGCTCTGGCAGGCGGTGTACCGCACCGACCAGTCCGGCCTGGCCAACGGCATCCTGATCAAGCTGGGCCTGGCCACCGTGAACGACCCGGTGCAGTGGCTGTCCGACCCCGACCTGGTCATGTGGTGCGTGCTGGCGGTGCTGGTCTGGTCCGGCGTCGGCTTCTACCTGGTGCTGTTCTCGGCCGCCATGCAGGGCATCCCGAAGGACATCTACGAGGCCGCCCTGCTGGACGGCGCCAAGCGCGGCCAGACCTTCTTCAAGATCACGCTGCCGCTGCTCTGGGAGACCGTCCAGACCGCCTGGGTCTACCTGGCCATCGTCGCCATGGACGCCTTCGCGCTGGTCGCCTCGATCACCCCCGGCGCGTACTTCGGCGGTGGTCCCGACCACCACAGCGAGCTCATCTCGACCTACCTGATGCGCAACTTCCTGCGCAACGGTGAGGCGGGCTACGCCTGTGCGATGGGTGTGGTGATCTTCTTCTTCACCCTCATTCTGACCGTCGTCTCGCTGTGGGCCACCAAGCGCGACAAGATCGAGTACTGAGCGGGGACCGGACATGACCACTCTCGACAAGACCGCGAGCGTCCCCGGTCAGCGCGGCACCAAGCCCAAGCCGGGCAAGGACCAGCGCTTCGCCGACGGCGGCGGCGTGCTGAACGTCTTCTCGCACGGCTTCCTGGCCATCTGGGCCGTCCTGATCGTCCTGCCGCTGATCTGGGTGGTGCTCGGCTCGTTCAAGACCGACGCGCAGATCAACGGCTCGGCCTGGAGCTGGCCGGCGCACTGGGGCTTCGACGCCTTCAGCCGCGCCTGGTCCAAGGGCATCGGCGGCTTCTTCACCAACACGATCATCGTGCTGCTGGGCTCCGTCACCCTGACCATGCTGCTCGGCTCGATGGCCGCCTACGTGCTGGCCCGCTACGAGTTCAAGGGCAACCGGTTCATCTACTACCTGTTCGTCGCGGGTTCGATGTTCCCGGTGTACCTGGCCCTGGTGCCGCTGTTCTTCATGGTCCGCAACCTCGGTGAGATCTCGCCGTACCTCGGCCTGAACAGCTACGCCGGCCTGATCCTGGTGTACGTCGCCTACTCGCTGCCGTTCACCGTGTTCTTCATGTACTCGTTCTTCCGCACCCTGCCGAGCGCGGTGCACGAGGCCGCGATGCTGGACGGCTGCTCGCACACCCGGACGTTCTTCCAGATCATGGTGCCGATGGCCAAGCCCGGCCTGATCAGCGTGGGCATCTTCAACGTGCTCGGCCAGTGGAACCAGTACATCCTGCCGGTCACCCTGATGCAGCCCACCACGGCCGGCGAGGCCGACCACTCGATGCTCGCCCAGGGCCTGGTCAACCTGGCCCTGCAGTCCGGCTACAAGAGCGACGCCCCGGCGCTGTTCGCCGGTATGACGATCGCGATGCTGCCGGTGCTGGTGGTGTACCTGTCCTTCCAGCGCCAGGTCCAGGCCGGTCTGACCTCCGCCACCCTCAAGTAGCGGACGCCGCACGGCAGAAGGCCCGGCCGCCGTTCCGAATCGGAGCGGCGGCCGGGCCGTTGTGCGCGGAATCGCTACTGGATGTCGCAGGCCTGCGCGCGCAGCGCCCGGGCCAGGTCGTCGCGGCACTCCAGCACCAGGCGGCGCAGCGCGGGGGCGGCGTCCTGGTGGGCGGTCAGCCAGTCGTCGGTGGCCGCCAGCGTCTCGGGCGTGGTCTGGTAGCGCGGGTAGAAGCCGCCGACGATCCGCATCGCGATCTCGATCGAGCGGTCCGCCCAGATCGACTCCAGCATCTCGAAGTACGGCTCGGCGTAGGAGGCCGTCAGCTCGCGCTGCCCGGCCTGGTTGAAGCCGGCGATCTGCGCCTCGACCAGGGCGTTGGGCAGTTCGTCGGAGTCGACCACGGCGGACCAGGCGGCGGCCTTGGCGCCCGGGGTGGGCAGCGCGGCCAGGCACTCGGTGTGCTGACGGCGGCCGCTGGCGGTGTTGTCGCGGGCCAGTTCGGCGGCCAGCTCCTCGGTGTCGGCCGCGCCGTTGGCGGCGAGGGACAGCCAGAAGTTCCAGCGCAGTTCCTGGTCCACCGTCAGGCCGTCGATCCGGGCGGTGTCCTCCAGCAGGCCGCGCAGCAGCTGCAGGTGGTCGGCGCGCTCGGCGGTGTCGGCGAGGAAGCGGGCCCAGGCGAGCTGGTGGTCGCTGCCGGGGGCGGCCTGCGAGAGCTCGCGCAGCGCGACCTCGGCGAGCGCGGTGCCGTACTCGGCGCGGCGGGCCGGGTCGGCGTACACCTGCAGGGCGACGCCGGCCTGGAGGTGCAGGGACTGCAGCACGCCGATGTCGGACTCCCGGCCGGCGAAGCGCTGCACCAGGTCGAGGTAGTCGCGGGTGGGCATCAGCCCGTCCCGGGTCAGGTTCCACACCGCGGACCAGGCCAGCGCCCGGGCCAGGCCGGTCTCGCCGGTGAGGTCGCCGAGGCCGGTGCGCAGGGTCTCCAGCGAGCGCTCGTCGAAGCGGACCTTGCAGTACGTCAGGTCGTCGTCGTTGAGCAGCACCAGCGCGGGCACCGAACGGCCGGCCGCGTCGGCGACCACGGTGCGGGCGCCGGTGACGTCCAGTTCGTAGCGGTCGGTGCGCAGCAGCGCGCCGTCCTCGGCGAGGTCGTACAGGCCGACCGCGATCCGGTGCGGGCGCAGTACCTCGCCGTCCTGGCGGATCGCCAGTTCGGTGATCCGGCCCTCGTCGTCGTACGTGACCTCGGGGGTGAGGGTGTTGACGCCGGAGGTCTGCAGCCAGGCGGCGGACCAGGCGCGCAGGTCGCGGCCGCTGGTCTCCTCCAAGGCGTCCAGCAGGTCGCCGAGGACGGTGTTGCCGAAGGCGTGCTTCTTGAAGTACCGGCGGGCGCCCTCGAAGAACGCGTCCCGGCCGACGTAGGCGACCAGCTGCTTGAGGACGGACGCGCCCTTGGCGTAGGTGATGCCGTCGAAGTTGAGCTTGGCGTCCTCGAGGTCGCGGATGTCCGCGGTGATCGGGTGGGTGGTGGGGAACTGGTCCTGCCGGTACGCCCAGGCCTTGCGGCGGTTGGCGAAGGTGATCCAGGCGGAGCGGTACTTGGTGGCCTCGATCTGCGCGAACGAGCCCATGAAGTCGGCGAACGACTCCTTCAGCCACAGGTCGTCCCACCACTTCATGGTGACCAGGTCGCCGAACCACATGTGCGCCATCTCGTGCAGGATCACGTTGGCGCGGGCCTCGTAGGCGGCCTCGGTGACCTTCGAGCGGTAGATGAACTCCTCGCGGAAGGTCACGCAGCCCGGGTTCTCCATCGCGCCGATGTTGTACTCGGGGACGAAGCACTGGTCGTACTTGCCGAACGGGTACGGGTAGTCGAACTCGTCGTGGAAGAAGTCCAGGCCCTGCTTGGTGACGGTGAGGATCTCGTCGGCGTCGAAGTACGGGGCCAGCGAGCGGCGGCAGGTGGTGGCGAGCGGGATCTCCAGCACGGTGCCGTCGGGCAGTTCGCGCGAGTAGTGGTCGCGCACCACGTGGTACGGGCCGGCCACCACGGCGGTGAGGTAGGTGGAGATCGGCTTGGTCGGCGCGAACTCCCAGGTGCGGGTGGAGCCTTCCTCGGTGACGCGCTCGTGCACGGCGTTGGCGTACACGTCCCACGCGGCCGGGGCGGTCACGGTGAAGCTGAACGGGGCCTTCAGGTCGGGCTGTTCGAAGTTGGCGAACACCCGGCGGGCGTCGGCCGGCTCGTAGTGGGTGTACAGGTAGGTCTCGCCGTCCACCGGGTCGACGAAGCGGTGCAGGCCCTCGCCGGTGCGGCTGTAGGAGCACTCGGCGACCACCGTCAGCTCGTTGTGGGCGGCGAGCTCCGGCAGCGCGACCCGGGCGCCGTCGAACACCTCGGCCGGGTCCAGCCGGCGCCCGTTCAGCTCGACGGAGACCACCTCGGGGGCGAGCAGGTCGGCGAAGCTGGACGCGCCCGGGGTGGCGCAGTCGAAGGAAATCCGGGTGGTGGAACGGAAGGTGGGCCGGCCGGGGTCGGCCGCCGCACTCACGTCCAGGTGGACGCGGTAGCTCTCCACCCGGATGATCCCGGCCCGGTCGCGGGCCTCCTCACGGCTCAGGTTCTTGCCCGGCACGGCGGTACTCCTCTGTACGGAACACACGGCTTTGGGGGTGTTCATGGCACCCCGTCGGGGGCATCCTTTCACGCCGTTCCCACGGTGCCATTGCACTGGGCGAGGAATCATCACACTGGGGCCGGAGTTGCCGTTCGGAGGGGGCGACGCCCCCGCAACTCCCGATCGCCGACACCGAGGACGCCGCCCGTGAGCACCGCAGACACTCGCAAGACCGCCGACTTCTGGTTCGACCCGATCTGCCCCTGGGCCTGGATGACCTCCCGCTGGATGCTGGAGGTCGAGCAGCTCCGCCCCGTGGACACCCGCTGGCACGTGATGAGCCTGTCCGTCCTCAACGAGAACCGCGACGACCTGCCCGAGCAGTACCGCGAGCTGCTGGCCGCCGGCTGGGGCCCGGTGCGGGTGCTGATCGCCGCCGCCGAGGCGCACGGCGAGGAGGTGCTCGGCCGGCTCTACACCGAGCTCGGCACCCGCTTCCACAACCAGGGCCTGCCCAACACCCGGGAGACCGTGGTCGCCGCCCTCACCGCCGCCGGCCTGCCCGCCGAGCTCGCGGACGCCGCCGACACGGACGAGTTCGACGAGAAGCTGCGCGCCTCCCACGCCGAGGGCATCGGCCTGGTCGGCCAGGACGTCGGCACCCCGGTCATCGCCGTGGACGGGCCGGACGGCGACCGGATCGCCTTCTTCGGGCCGGTCGTCACCCCCACCCCGCGCGGCGAGGCGGCCGCCCGGCTCTGGGACGGCACGCTGCTGGTCGCCTCCACCCCCGGCTTCTACGAGATCAAGCGCACCCGCACCGCGGGGCCCTCGTTCGAGTAGTCCGCACGCGGAAACCCCCGCACCAAGGGGTGCGGGGGTTTCCGCATGTGTTCAGACCACGGCCGGCCGGCGGCTCCGCAGGTAACCGACCACCGCCAGCACGACCGTCAGGCCGGCGGTGAAGTACAGCTGGATGCGGTTCGCGGAGTCCATCGTCATCAGCACCAGGACCACCGCGATCGCGGCCAGCGCCGCGTACGTCAGGTACGGGAACGCCCACATCCGGACGGGGAGCTGCGCCGCCGGCAGCTTCCGGCGCATCCGCAGCTGGGCGACGGCGATGAACGCCCACACCACCAGGACGGCCGCGCCGACCATGTTCAGCAGCCAGGAGAAGACCGTCTCCGGCCACCAGTACGACAGCAGCACGGCCAGGAACCCGAACCCGCAGGACGCCAGCACCGCGCGCCGCGGCACGCCGCCGGAGATCCGGGCCAGCGCGCGCGGGCCGTGGCCGCGGGCGATCAGCGAGTGCGCCATCCGGGAGGAGCCGTAGATGTTGGCGTTCATCGCGGAGAGCAGCGCGATCAGCACCACCACGTTCATCAGCTCCGCGGCCCCCGGGATGCCCAGGGTGTGCAGCACCGCCACGTAGGGGCCGGGCCGGACCACGGACGGGTCGTCCCACGGCACCAGGGTGACGATCACCGCCATCGAGCCGACGTAGAACAGGGCGATCCGCCACATCGCGGTGCGCACCGCCGTGGCCACGCTGCGCCGGGGGTTCTCCGACTCGGCGGCGGCGATGGTGACGGTCTCCAGCCCGCCGTACGCGAACACCGAGGCCAGCAGGCCGGTGACCAGCCCGGCGGTGCCGTGCGGCAGGAAGCCGTGGTGGCCGGTGAGGTTGGAGGTGCCGGGGGAGGAGGTGCCGGGCAGCATTCCGAGCACGGCGAGCACGCCGATCACCAGGAAGGCGCTGATCGCGAGCACCTTGATTGCGGCGAACCAGAACTCGAACTCGCCGAAGTTGCGGACGGCGGCCAGGTTGGTGCCGCAGAAGAACGCCATGAAGGCGGCGACCCAGACCCAGGACGGGACACCGGGCAGCCAGCCGGAGACGATGCCGGCCGCGCCGATCGCCTCCACGCCGACGCCGACGCACAGCAGCACCCAGAACAGCCAGCCGGCCGTGAACCCGGCCCACGGGCCGATCTCCCGCTCGGCGTGCACCGAGAACGAGCCGGAGGCGGGCCGGGCGGCGGACATCTCGCCGAGCATCCGCATGACCAGCATCACCAGCAGCCCGGAGGCCGCGAAGGCGAGTACCACGGCGGGCCCGGCGGCGGCGATTCCGGCGCCGGAGCCGACGAAGAGGCCTGCCCCGATCACTCCACCGAGGGCGATCATCGACAGGTGACGCTGCTTGAGACCGTGGGCCAGCCCGGCGTCCTCGGCGGCGCCATCGGCGTCCGGCCTGACAGCGGCGCGGGCGGAGGTGGGAGTACGGGTCATGCGCGGGGTTTCCAGACTGTGCGACTTCCCGACCATTTCGGCGGGGTCTGTCCACTATTCGGCATATGACGTGGACGCCCCAATCGGGACCGGCATCCGGACGGCCGTCCGACGGACAGTGACGGCCGCAGCACCGTGTGCACACAGTGAGGGCTTGGTCACAGGCCGGACCCGACAATCCCGGCCGGGTCGGCTTTGTCGTGCCCCGACGCGGCGGCGGAGCCCTGACACCGCATAGGTTCACCAGTGATCACCCCATCGGACACCCCGGGAGCAGCCATGGCCATCGCCGCGTCGACACCGTCCACCGCCGTCCTTGCCGACCTGCTGCCGCAGGCGTCCACCCGGATCGGCGCGCGGGCCCGCGACCTGGCCCTGGTGGCCGGCGGCGCCGCACTGACCGGCATCGCCGCCCAGCTGTCCGTCCCGGTGCCGGGCTCGCCGGTGCCGGTGACCGGGCAGACCTTCGCCGCGCTGCTGGTCGGCACCGCGCTCGGCGCCCGCCGCGGCGCCGCCGCGCTCGGCCTCTACCTGGCGGCCGGCGCGGCCGGCCTGCCCTGGTTCGCCGAGGGCACCTCCGGCGCGGGCATGGCCACCTTCGGCTACGTGATCGGCTTCGTGCTGGCCGCCGCCCTCACCGGCGCGCTGGCCCGCCGCGGCGCCGACCGCAGCCCGCTGCGCACCGCCGGCGCGATGGCGCTCGGCAGCCTGGCGATCTACGCGGTCGGCGTGCCGTACCTGGCGTTCGCCCTGGACGTCCCGCTGGCCAGGGCCGCGAGCCTCGGCCTCTACCCGTACCTGGTCGGCGACGCGCTGAAGATGGTGCTCGCGATGGGCGCCCTGCCGCTCACCTGGAAGCTTCTCGGCCGCCGCTGACGGGCGACCCGTTCCGAACCGGGCCCGCCGCCCCTGCCGGGGCGCGGGCCCGGTGGCATGTCACACTCGTGTCCATGCGCGTCTACCTGGGCTCCGACCACGCCGGATACGAACTGAAGAACCACCTCGTCGAGTGGCTGAAGGGGGCCGGGCACGAGCCGGTCGACTGCGGCCCGCACATCTACGACGCCGAGGACGACTACCCGCCGTTCTGCCTGCGGGCGGCCGAGCGCACCGCCGCCGACCCGGAGGCGCTGGGCGTGGTGATCGGCGGCTCCGGCAACGGCGAGGCGATCGCCGCCAACAAGGTCAAGGGCGTCCGCGCCGCGCTGGCCTGGAGCGAGCAGACCGCCGCCCTCGGCCGCGAGCACAACAACGCCAACGTGATCTCGGTCGGCGGCCGGATGCACACCGTGGACGAGGCCACCAAGTTCGTCGAGATCTTCCTCAACACCCCGTACAGCGGCGAGCCCCGGCACACCCGCCGGATCCAGATGCTCTCCGAGTACGAGACCACCGGTGAGCTGCCGCCCGTCCCGGCCCACCACCCGCAGGGCTGAGCCGGACCCAACGCACCGCGCCCGCCCGGGAGTTGTCCCGGGCGGGCGCGTTCGCTCTTTCCCGCACGGTCAGAAGCCGTGCGGCAGCCAGGGCTCCAGCCCCGAGCGGAACGCCGCCGACACCTGCTCCAGCGCACCCGTCCGCAGCTCCCGCACCAGCCCCGCCGCGGCCAGCGCCGTCAGCGAGGTGCCGCCCAGGTAGACCGAGCCCAACTCGCGGACGTCCAGCTCCAGATCGGCCGGCTCGTCCGTCGGCACGCAGGAGGCCGGCTTGCCCGGTACGGCCGTCAGCCGCCAACGGCCCGCGTTCCACGGGCAGAACGCGTCGGTGACCTCCAGCACCGCGTCCACCGGCTGCGCCCAGCCGCGCGCCTGAAGCGCCTTCGGCAGGTCCACCAGCCGCACGAACATGGCGTCCACCAGACGGGGCATCAGGTGCCGGTAGTCCGACACCAGGTGCAGCAGCGGGTCGTCCGCCGGCAGGTTGAACGCCTCCACCCGCTCGGTGAGGTCGAGGTCCAGCAGGAACTCCCACAGCCGGGCGTACACCCAGGGCTGCTCCGCCTGCACCGCGCGGACCCGGACCACGCCGGCCGCGCCACGATCGTTCCAGTCGTCCTTCACCGCGTACCGGGCGTAGCCGAGCAGCTCACCGGTCTCCGGATCCTCCGCCACCACCGACTGCAGCGGGGAGAAGCCGCTGCGGGACTCCGGCGCGTCCAGCACCGGCAGCTTGTCCCAGCCCGGCTGCCGCACCAGGGTGCCCGGGCGGCGGGTGGCCAGACGGTCGTACAGCTCCTCGCAGCGGGCCAGTTCGGCCCCCGGAT
This sequence comes from Kitasatospora sp. NPDC004614, assembly GCF_042873675.1. Taxonomy (NCBI): domain Bacteria; kingdom Bacillati; phylum Actinomycetota; class Actinomycetes; order Kitasatosporales; family Streptomycetaceae; genus Kitasatospora; species Kitasatospora sp. NPDC004614. The sequence continues at coordinate 546,911 of NZ_JBIALR010000003.1, read as the reverse complement.
CGGCCAGCCGCAGCACCAGCTCGCCGCGGCGCTCCGGCGTGTGCACCTTCACCCGGCCCCGGATCATCGATATGACCGCCTTGCGGGTGCCCTGCCCGTAGCCGAACCGCCCGTAGATCACCGGCTCGGACGCCGTCAGCACCGCCAGCGCCTCCCCGGCCGCATGTACGTCGGCCAGCTGACGGCGCATCATGGCGGTCAGCGCGCCCCGGCGCCGATGGGTGGGCAGCACGCCCACCATCGTCACGCCCGCCGCCGGGACCACCGCTCCGCCCGGCACGACCAGCCGGAAGCTGAACGCCGAGCAGCCGCCGACGATGCGCTCGCCCTCACAGATCGCCAGCGAACGCTCCACCTCGGTCAACTCGTGCCACAGCGCGCGTTCGGCGGGAGCCTCCCCGCCGCCGCCGAAGGCCACGTCAAGGGTGCCGTACCAGGTCTCCCACTCCTCGGCGCGCAACGGCCGGATGGTCAGATCGGGGTGTCGAATCGTCATGAGCCCCTGCCTACCACCCGATCCGGAACCGTGCGACCGATTTGTCACGCCCATGCCGTAGCCGGCCTCCCGGGCGGCCGAAACCCACCGGAGCGTGCCCCTCCCGTTGCACTCGGTGCCACCGGGCCGTCGACGCGCGCACCGGCGGTGGATACAGTCGGTCCCCATGGTCGGCAGAGCGCGCCCCAGAGCGACGGGCCGGGACGGCGGACCGTCCCGCGAGCCCGTGACGGCCCGGCTGCGCGCTGCGCTGTACCGGGCCAGGCGCAGGGTGCGCCGCACCGGAGTCGACTACTTCCGCGGCGACGGCGCCGACTGGTGGGCGTTCGCCGCCCTCGCCCTGGCCGTGCCCGTCCTGGTCCTGCTGAACATCCTGCTTCCCGACTGGGCCCCGCCCACCGCCCTGGTGCTGCCTGTGCTGGCCGGCGCGCTGCTGCTGCGCCCCGGCACCCTGGTGCTGCTGTACGCCGTCGCCGCCGCCGGACTGATCACCGAATCCCTGGTGCACACCGGCGAACGCGTCGCCAGCGCGCAGCCGGAGGCCTACACCCACGGCGTCACCCCAGGCTCCGCACTGGTGGTCGGCGCGGTCGGCGTCGCCGGACTGCTGGTCGCCCAGTTCCGCCGCCGGATCGGCGTGCCCTGGCGCGGCGGCTCCACCATGCTGTTCGACCTGCGCGAGCGGATCCGGATCCAGGGCCGGGTCCCGGAACTGCCCGACGGCTGGCACACCGACACCGCGCTGCGCCCGGCCGGCGGCCAGTCCTTCTCCGGCGACTTCATGGTCGCCGCCCGCACCGGCCCCGGCGGACGGATGCTGGAAGCCGTCCTCGCCGACGTCTCCGGCAAGGGCATGGACGCCGGTAGCCGCGCCCTGCTGCTCTCCGGCGCCTTCGGCGGCCTGCTCGGCTCGCTGCCCGCCCACGACTTCCTGCCCGCCGCCAACGGCTACCTCCTGCGGCAGGACTGGGCGGAGGGCTTCGCCACCGCCGTCCATCTGGTGGTCGACCTGGACACCGGCGAGTACGAACTGCTCTCCGCGGGGCACCTGCCCGGCATGCACCGTCTCGCGGGCGCCGGGTACTGGGAGGTCAAGGAGGCCGAGGGCCCGCTGCTCGGCGTCTACGACGAGGCCAAGTTCGAGGGGGTGCGCGGCACCCTCGGCCCCGGCGACGTCCTGATGCTGTGCACCGACGGCATGGTGGAGATCCCCGGCCGCGACCTCGCCGAGGGCATGGACCGGCTGATGGGCGAGGCCGACCGGCTGGTCGCCACCGCCCCGGGGTCGATCCGGCCCGGCTCCGCGGTCCGGCTGATCGACACCGTCGCCAAGCACGTCAACGACGACCGCGCGGTGCTGCTGGTCTGGCGCCGCTGAACTTCCGTCCGGTGCAGACGCGGTGAGCGCGGACTGTCCACGGAGTGTCAAACCCGGACGTTGATCTTCGGCCAATTCCGGTACGCGGCCCGAGCCGGGCGGCGATGTTGGATCTGCCTGCCGGTTTGCCGCGCAGGCCAGCACGGACCACCGCCCGCCGACGGGGTGTCAGAACCCGTCCGCTATCGTCGCGGTCGGCGAAAATCAGTCCTGCCAGGCGGGTTCGGGCACCGAGCGACCGGGCAAGTCCTTTACGCACTCAGCACGAGCGACCACACTGAGTCCGGATGGAGTGGTGGGGACACGGGGGGCAGGGGCCGGTTTCCGCCTGGGAGCCAACGCCGGCTTCCACCGAACCCCCGCCATGAATCGAGGAAGTGAGTCCCGGTGGCCTTCTCCGTCTCCGCGCTTGTCCTGTTCGGCATCATCGTCGCGATCTTCATTCGCAACAAGCAGCTGAAGACCGGGCACGCCATCGTCGCCGCCCTGTTCGGCTTCATGCTGAGCCAGTCGACCATGGCCGGCCCGATCCAGCAGTTCCTCACCTCGGTCTCCAAGGCCATCGCGTCGATCGCGGGCTGACGGCCTGTCGGCTCCCCGGCGGCACGCCACGACGGGCGGGAGACACCCCCGCGCCGTCCATTCGGCCTGCCCACGGTGACCAGGCTCACCCGCGACGTCACGCCAGGTCCGCGCCCGAACGCGCACGGTGGCCGAAGTCGCCCACCGTGCGGGGTTCGTACGCGCACTGTCATGATCGCGTACGCGCACCGCAGCAGGGTGTCGGCACAGCGTGACCTGGTGGATCGTCAGCCCCTTCCCGACCCAGGGAGCGGGGCCGATCGGCGTTTGCCAGCCTCACGGGCCGTGGGATTTGCTTCCTCCGCAGCCCGGCCAGTGACCGGGCGGGCCACCGGACGGAACGCCTAGTCCTGCCGTCGTCCGGTGCCGACCAGATACCACGCCACGGCAGGAGCGGGGGAACCACAGGTAAGTCGCCGGGCCCGGAAACCACCGGGAACGGCTTGGGGTGAAGCCGCAGTCCCTGCGGCCGGGCAACTCTCGCCCGAACCCGACAGCTCACCTCGCAGGCGTCGGAGAGGAACGCCTTCATGTCCGCTCAGGGCAAGCACCGCAAGCCGAGCCTGGCCACCATCGCCCGGATCGCCATCGCCACCGGTGTGGCCGGCGCCGCGATCGGCCTCCCGGTCACCGCCGCCTCCGCGCACACCGCCACCGAGCAGGCCGGCAGCCACCCGTCCACGGTCTCGGTGGACGCCACCCCCGTCGCCGACCAGGCCGCCGCCCCGCACAGCTACCGGGTCGCCTCCGGCGACACCCTGTCCAAGATCGCCGCCGCGCAGCACGTCGACGGTGGCTGGCAGAAGCTGTACCAGGACAACCGCTCCGTGGTCGGTGGCAACCCCGACCTGATCTTCCCGGGCCAGAAGCTGGCCATCAACGGCCAGGCCGCCGCCCCCGCGCAGGCCCCGGCCGCCAAGTCCACCTCCACGGACACCGCCACCGCGCCGAAGGTCGCCGTCAAGAAGGCCGACACCGCGAAGCCGGCCACCACCGGCACCGTCAAGGCCCAGCCCGTGGCCCCGGCCCCGCAGGCGGCGCCCCCGGTCGCCACCACGGCCACCACCGCTTCCCCGGCCGCCGTTCCGGCCGCCGCGAGCAACAGCTCCACCTACGTCGCCCCGGCGCCGGGCAAGGTCACCACCGGTTACAAGGTCGCCGGCTCCAACTGGTCCTCCGGCTACCACACCGGCATCGACTTCCCGGTCGCCACCGGCACCAGCCTCAAGGCCATCGCCAACGGCACCGTGGTCTCCGCCGGCAACGGCGGTGCCTACGGCAACCAGGTCGTCATCAAGCTGGCCGACGGCAAGTACGCCCAGTACGCCCACCTCTCCTCGATCTCCGTCTCGGCCGGCCAGTCCGTGACGGCGGGTCAGCAGATCGGTCTCTCCGGCGCCACCGGCAACGTGACCGGCCCGCACCTGCACTTCGAGATCCGCACCACCCCGGACTACGGCTCCGACATCGACCCCGTCGCCTACCTGGCGGCCCACGGCGTCAACGTCTGATCCACGCCTCACCCCCCGAAGGCCCCGCGCAGTCCGCTGCGCGGGGCCTTCGGGCTTTCCGGCGCCCTTGCGCGGGCGAACGCCCCCCGGCCATGCGGCGCGGGCCGACCAACGGCAACGGCCCCGACTGCGTTGGCAGTCGGGGCCGTTGGCCTTGTGGAGCGGGTGACGAGAATCGAACTCGCGTGACCAGTTTGGAAGACTGGGGCTCTACCATTGAGCTACACCCGCAAAGGCGTACCCGCACCGCGTCGCGGTGGCGAGGACTGGATCAGGGTACCTGGTCGAGCCGGTGGATTGCACACTCCTTCCGCGCTGTCGGCTCGCGAATATCGCCCCGGTCGGAGGCGGCCCGACGTGTACTCTTCTGCTCGGCACCACGGGGTGTGGCGCAGGTTGGTAGCGCGTCCGCTTTGGGAGCGGAAGGCCGTCGGTTCGAATCCGGTCACCCCGACCGTGCGGCAGGGTCTCGTCCGTGGGCGGGGCCCTGTTGTCGTTGTGGGGCGCGGCCGCCCCGGCCCCGCTCCGCCGTGCACCCGGTGCCGGGCGCAGTCACTTTCGTGGTACCGGTAGGATGGACCGCTGGCGGTAGTACGGACAGCATTGCAGCCCCAACCGCCTATCGCCCTGACCGCAAGCCCCCCTAGGAGACCCCACCGTGAAGAGCGCCGTCGAGACTCTGAACCCGACCCGGGTTCGACTCACCGTCGAGGTGCCCTTCGAGGAGCTCAAGCCCAGCCTCGACGCGGCGTACAAGAAGATCAACCAGCAGGTCACCGTTCCGGGCTTCCGCAAGGGCAAGATCCCGAACCGGGTCATCGACCAGCGCTTCGGCCGTGGCGCGGTGCTGGAGGAGGCCGTCAACGACGCGCTTCCGCGCTTCTACACGCAGGCCGTCGACGAGGGCCAGATCGATGTGCTGGGCCAGCCGGACATCACCGACATCGCCGGTGTCGAGAACCTGGCCGACGGCGGTGACCTGAAGTTCACCGCCGAGGTCGACGTCCGTCCCGAGGTCGCCCTGCCGGACTTCGCCGAGATCGCCGTCGTGGTGGACCCGGTCGAGGTCACCGACGAGGACATCGAGAAGTCGCTGCAGCAGCTGCGCGAGCGCTTCAGCTCCGTGAAGGATGTCGAGCGCGCCGCCGCCGAGGGCGACGTCGTGGTCATCGACCTGGAGGCCAAGGTCGACGGTGAGGTGCCGGAGGACGGCACCGCCACCGGCGTGAGCTACGAGATCGGCTCCGGCCGCCTGCTGGACGGCATCGACGAGGCCGTCGTCGGCCTGTCCGCCGGTGAGGCCAAGACCTTCACCACCACCCTCAAGGGTGGCACCCAGATCGGCAAGGACTCCGAGGTCACCGTCACCGTGACCACCGTCCAGGAGAAGGAACTCCCGGAGCTGGACGACGAGTTCGCGCAGCTGGCGAGCGAGTTCGACACCCTGGAGGAGCTGCGCGGGGACTCCCGCAAGCGCCTCGAGCGGATGAAGGAGTTCGACCAGGCCACCCAGGCCCAGGAGAAGGTCCTCGACGAGCTGCTCACCCGGGTCGAGATGGACTACCCGGAGAAGCTGCTCGCGGACGAGATCGGCACCCGCAAGCACAACCTGGAGCACCACCAGCTGGAGCCGATGGGCATGACCCTCGACACCTACCTGGCCTCCCAGGACAAGTCCCGCGAGGACTTCGACAAGGAGACCGAGGACCAGGCGAAGAAGGGCATCAAGACCCAGTTCGTGCTGGACCAGATCGTCAAGAACGAGGAGCTGGGCGTCAACCAGGAGGAGCTCACCGAGCACCTCATCCGTCGCGCCGCCGGCTCCGGCCTGACCCCGGACCAGTTCGCCCAGCAGGTCGTCCAGGGCGGCCAGGTCCAGCTCCTGGTCGGCGAGGTCGCCCGCGGCAAGGCGCTGGCCCTGGTTGTCGAGGCCGCCAAGGTCACCGACACCAACGGTGAGGTCGTCTCCTTCGAGGACGATGAGGAAGAGGTTGTCACCGAGGCCGCCGCCGAGGAGACCACCGAGGCCTGAGCCTCGTAACCGCCGGGAATCCGGCGGACCGCAGCACCGGGACGGGCCCGGGCACCGCATGGTGCCCGGGCCCGTTCGCGTTGGGCCCAGTCACCCTGCGCTCACAGCGAACAGTTCTGCGTGGGGGATTCAGCGGCCGGGCCTGCGCGTTAGGGTCGGTGGACAGCGACACACACGCAGATCGACTGAGCAGGTGGCTAAGTGACGTTCCCGCAGATGCAGATGCCTGGCCCGATGGCACCGCACGCCGCCGGCGGCGACGTGGGCGGCGGCCTGGGCGACCAGGTCTACAACCGGCTGCTCAACGAGCGCATCATCTTCCTCGGCCAGCAGGTCGACGACGACATCGCCAACAAGATCACCGCCCAGCTCCTGCTGCTCGCGGCGGACCCCGAGAAGGACATCTTTCTCTACATCAACTCCCCGGGCGGCTCGATCTCGGCCGGCATGGCGATCTACGACACCATGCAGTACATCAAGAACGACGTCGTGACCATCGCCATGGGCATGGCCGCGTCGATGGGTCAGTTCCTGCTGACCGCGGGCACCCCGGGCAAGCGCTTCTCGCTGCCGAACGCCAACATCCTGATGCACCAGCCCTCCGCGGGCCTCGGCGGCTCCGCCACCGACATCCGGATCCAGGCGGAGCAGCTGCTGCGCACCAAGAAGCGGATGTCGGAGATGATCGCCCACCACAGTGGGCAGACCTTCGAGCAGGTCACCGCGGACTCCGACCGCGACCGCTGGTTCACCCCGGAGGAGGCCAAGGCGTACGGCCTGATCGACGACATCATGCACAGCGCCGCGGACGTCCCGGGCGGCGGCGGCACCGGCGCCGGCCTGGCCGGCTGACCGGTTTCGGAATCCAGACCGCACGCTTCGGAGGACCACAGAACATGAACATCCCCAGCCTGTCCGGTGCCAAGGCCCGCCTGGAGGACATGCGGGCCGAGGGCCGCTACATCGTCCCGCGGTTCGTCGAGCGCACCTCGCAGGGCGTTCGCGAGTACGACCCGTACGCCAAGCTGTTCGAGGAGCGCATCATCTTCCTCGGCTCGCAGGTGGACGACGTCTCCGCGAACGACATCATGGCGCAGCTGATCTGCCTGGAGTCGATGGACCCGGATCGCGACATCTCGATCTACATCAACTCCCCTGGCGGCTCGTTCACCGCGCTGACGGCGATCTACGACACCATGCAGTTCGTGAAGCCGGACATCCAGACGGTCTGCATGGGCCAGGCCGCCTCGGCCGCCGCGGTCATCCTGGCCGCGGGCACCCCCGGCAAGCGGATGGCGCTGCCGAACGCCCGGGTGCTGATCCACCAGCCGTACACCGAGACCGGCCGCGGTCAGGTGTCGGACCTGGAGATCCAGGCCAAGGAGATCTTCCGGATGCGTGAGCAGCTGGAGACCATGCTGGCCAAGCACTCCAACAAGGAGGTCGAGCAGGTCCGCGAGGACATCGAGCGCGACAAGATCCTGACCGCCGAAGAGGCGCTGGAGTACGGCCTGGTCGACCAGATCGTCTCGACCCGGAAGAACTCGTACACCGACTGAACCCTCGCCCCGGGGCGGCGCGTACGTGACGTACGCCCCGCCCCGGGGCGTTCCGGTCGGGGCCACGGCCCCGGCACAATGGCTGTCGGGTCATGCACCCGCGACGGCATCTGTTCGGTATCAATTCGCCCAGGGCGTAGGGCAGAGCGGCCGAAGTCGACGGAAACAACGGCTCGGCAGAGTACCGTCGGATACCAGACCGACCGCCGACGCAGCCGGTCTCACAGCACCAGGCCCCGACCCCCGCGGGGCCCCTGGCGAAGGGGAAGCACCTCGTGGCACGCATCGGAGACGGTGGCGACCTGCTCAAGTGCTCGTTCTGCGGCAAGTCGCAGAAGCAGGTGAAGAAGCTGATCGCCGGGCCAGGCGTGTACATCTGCGACGAGTGCATCGACCTCTGCAACGAGATCATCGAGGAGGAGCTCGCCGAGAGCTCCGAGGTGCGCTTCGAGGAACTCCCGAAGCCCCGCGAGATCTACGAGTTCCTGGACCAGTACGTGGTCGGTCAGGACCTCGCCAAGAAGGCGCTGTCGGTCGCGGTCTACAACCACTACAAGCGCGTCCAGGCGGGCGAGGCCGGTCGTTCCGGCTCCGGCCGGGACGACGCGATCGAGCTGGCCAAGTCGAACATCCTGCTGCTGGGCCCGACCGGCTCCGGCAAGACGCTGCTCGCGCAGACCCTGGCCCGCATGCTGAACGTGCCGTTCGCGATCGCGGACGCCACGGCGCTGACCGAGGCCGGCTACGTCGGCGAGGACGTCGAGAACATCCTGCTGAAGCTGATTCAGGCGGCCGACTACGACGTCAAGAAGGCCGAGACCGGGATCATCTACATCGACGAGATCGACAAGGTCGCCCGCAAGAGCGAGAACCCGTCGATCACCCGCGATGTCTCCGGCGAGGGTGTGCAGCAGGCGCTGCTGAAGATCCTGGAGGGCACCACCGCCTCGGTGCCGCCGCAGGGCGGGCGCAAGCACCCGCACCAGGAGTTCATCCAGATCGACACCACCAACGTGCTGTTCATCGTGGGTGGCGCGTTCGCCGGCCTGGAGCGGATCATCGAGGGCCGGGCGGGTGCCAAGGGCATCGGCTTCGGCGCCACCATCCGCTCCAAGCGTGAGCTGGACGCCTCGGACCACTTCCGTCAGGTGATGCCGGAGGATCTGGTGAAGTTCGGGATGATCCCGGAGTTCATCGGCCGTCTGCCCGTCATCACCAGCGTGCACAACCTGGACCGCGAGGCGCTGCTGCAGATCCTCACCGAGCCGAAGAACGCGCTGGTGAAGCAGTACCGCAAGCTGTTCGAACTGGACGGCGTGGAGCTGGAGTTCACCCGGGACGCACTGGAGGCCATCGCCGACCAGGCGATCCTGCGGGGCACCGGCGCGCGCGGTCTGCGGGCCATCATGGAGGAGGTGCTGATGTCCGTGATGTACGAGGTGCCGTCCCGTCAGGACGTCGCCCGGGTGGTCGTCACCGGGGACGTGGTCTCCAAGCACGCCATCCCGACCCTGGTCCCGCGCGACATGATCAAGCGTGAGCGCCGGGACAAGAGCGCCTGACCAGGCGTCAACCCGGCCGCAGCGAAGGGGCCCCGCACCGGTGAACGGTGCGGGGCCCCTTTCATGTCCCGTGCGGCGGAGGCTACTTGGGGACCTCGGCGAGCTTGCGCAGCTCCTGGGTGTCGGCGATGACCTTCTCCTTGGTGACGCCGTCCTCGGCGGAGATGTCGAGTTCTATGACCATCACCACGGACGAGCTGTCGGCCCAGACGCAGATGCCGCCGTGCTGACCGCTCAACTCCAGGTCGCCGCAGGACATCCGGCCGCCGAGCGGGCCCGCGTCGACGTCGCTGCGGTTGGTGGCGCCGCCGGACGGGAGGCTGCTGTACAGCACGTCGACCTGCTTGGACGGGAGCAGCACGTGGCCGGTCAGGCCGGACACCAGCAGCATCTTCTCCTGGTCCGAGGAGCGGTAGATGGCGCTGACCGGCTGCGGGTCGGTGAAGGAGTCCTTCTCCGACTGCAGGCCGCTCTGCAGGGAGGTGGCCAGGTTCTTGGCGTCCGCGTCGTCCGGGTCGTTGGTCATGTCGTGGAAGGACTGCGGCAGGACGACGTTGTTCTTGCCGGTGTCCGCCGCGGTGTGGACGATCAGGTAACCGAGCGTGGTCGCGCCGCCGAGAACCACCGCGGCCACCACGGACAGGCCGATCCACAGGCCCTTGCGGGACTTCTTCGGCGCCACCGGATACCCGGGCGGGTAGCCGCCGGGGGTGCCGGGCGGGAACGCCTGCGGCGGCACCGCGCCGCCGCCCCAGGCCTGCTGCGGCGCGGCCGGCTGGCCGTAGCCGCCCTGGGGCGCCGCGGGCGCGCCCTGCGGGGGTATCGCGTCCTGGACGGGCGGGGGTCCGAAGCCGGGCTGCGGCGGGCCGAACTGGTTGTCGGACACGGGGCGATACTCCGTTCGAGCGTGAAGTGCGGTACTGCGGTGGTTACTTGGTGACGGTCGCGGCGTCGCGGAGCTGGCGGGCGCGGGTCGCGGCCTCGGTGGTGCTGATGGCCTTGCCGGAGGGGTCCATGGAGACGAACGCGACCACGCCGATGGTGGAGTGGCTGGCGAACATGCACATCGGGATGCCCATCGAGGCCTTGCCGGTGCCGGTGTCCGAGGTGCCCACGCCGCAGCGGAGCTTGGCGCCCGGGTCCGTCGGGTCGCTGGCGTCGACGTCCGCCAGCTCCTGCTTCCAGACCAGCTTGCCCGCGGAGGCGTCGCTGCCGTCGCCCTCGTTGATCTTCTTGGTGAGCACGTCGAGCGCCTTGGCCGGGTCCGGGACCTTGCCCCAGGAGCCGCTGAGGCTGGCCACGTCGGTGGCGGTCTTCTGGTAGGTCGCGGCGAGCGAGCCCTCGAAGGTGCCGACGCCGTCCAGGCCCTTCAGCCCGCCCTTCTCGTCGGCGTTCTTCTTGGTGTAGCCGGCCGCGCTCTCCGGCGCGGACAGCTTGTACTTGCCCTCCGTGTCCGAGCCCTTGGTGCCGCTCAGCCCCCAGTAGGCGAGGCCGCCGCCGATGGCCAGCACCAGGACCACCACCACGGCGATGATCCCGCCCTTGCCCTTGGACGGGGCGGGCGGCGGCGGGAAGCCGCCGTAGCCGGGCTGGCCGGGCTGGCCCGGCTGCTGGGGCATGCCGCCCCACTGCTGCTGGGGCGGCGGCGCCTGCTGCGGGTAGCCGTACCCCGGCTGCCCGGCGGGCGGCGGGGTGCCGTAGCCCGACGGCTGCGGAGCGCCGTACGCGGGCTGCTGCGGGGCGCCGTAAGCCGGCGGCTGGGGGGCGCCGTAGGCCGGCGGCTGCTGCGGCGCACCGTAGCCGGGCTGCGGCGGGGGAGCGCCGTACGGCTGCTGCGGCTGCCCCTGCGGATACTGCTGCGGTCCCTGGCCCTGGCCGTACATATGTCTTTTCTCCCCCGCCGCCTCTGTTTGCGCGGCCCCGTCCGATCGACTATGCGGGCACGCTACCGTACGGCCCCCCCACCGCGCCGAGCGGTCGGCGCACTGTCGGTCACAACTGTGGTCGGGTCTTCCGTAAACTGTGCGTCGTGACCGACACGACGAACCAGCGCCCCGCGAGCAAGCCCGGGGACGAAGCAGCCACCCTCCCGACGACCTACGCCCCGGCCGAGGTAGAGGGCGAGCTGTACGAGCGCTGGGTAGAGCGTGGCTATTTCACCGCCGACGCGAAGAGCGACAAGCCCGCGTACACCATCGTCATCCCGCCGCCGAACGTCACCGGTGCGCTGCACCTGGGCCACGCGTTCCAGCACACGCTGATGGACGCGCTGACCCGCCGCAAGCGGATGCTGGGCTTCGAGGCGCTCTGGCTCCCGGGCATGGACCACGCGGGCATCGCCACCCAGAACCGGGTGGAGCAGCAGCTCGCCGAGTCCGGCCTGTCCCGGCACGACCTGGGCCGTGAGGCCTTCGTCGAGAAGGTCTGGGAGTGGAAGGAGAACTACGGCGGCCGGATCCTCGGCCAGATGCGCCGCCTCGGCGACGGCGTGGACTGGTCGCGCGAGCGCTTCACCATGGACGAGGGCCTGTCGCAGGCCGTCCAGACCATCTTCAAGAAGCTCTTCGACGACGGCCTGATCTACCGCGCCGAGCGCATCATCAACTGGTGCCCGCGCTGCCTGACCGCGCTGTCCGACGTCGAGGTGGACCACAAGGACCTCCCGGGCGAGCTGGTCTCGATCCGCTACGGCGACGGCGAGGACTCGATCGTGGTCGCCACCACTCGCGCCGAGACCCTGCTCGGCGACACCGCGGTGGCCGTCCACCCGTCCGACGAGCGCTACGCGCACCTGGTCGGCCGGACCATCAAGCTGCCGCTGACGGACCGTGAGATCCCGGTCGTCGCCGACGAGCACGTCGACCCGGAGTTCGGCACCGGCGCCGTGAAGGTGACCCCGGCGCACGACCCGAACGACTTCGCCATCGGCCAGCGCCACAACCTGCCGAACCTGACCGTGATGGACGAGCGCGGTGTGCTCACCGTGCACGGCCCGTTCCTCGGCCTGGACCGGCTGGAGGCCCGCTCCGCCGTGGTCGGCGCGCTGCGCGAGCAGGGGCGCATCGTCGCCGAGAAGCGCCCCTACGAGCACGCCGTGGGCCACTGCTCGCGCTGCCACACCGTGGTCGAGCCGCGGCTGTCGCTGCAGTGGTGGGTCAAGGTCGAGCCGCTGGCCAAGGCCGCCGGTGACGCCGTCCGCGACGGCAAGGTCGAGATCCACCCGAAGGAGCTGGAGCGCCGCTACTTCGACTGGGTCGACAACATGTACGACTGGTGCATCTCGCGCCAGCTCTGGTGGGGCCACCGGATCCCGGTCTGGTACGGCCCGAACGGCGAGGTCGTCTGCGTCGGACCGAACGAGCAGCCGCCCACCGGCGAGGGCTGGGAGCAGGACCCGGACGTCCTGGACACCTGGTTCTCCTCCGGCCTGTGGCCGTTCTCCACCCTCGGCTGGCCGGAGAAGACCGCCGACCTGGAGAAGTTCTACCCGACCGACGTCCTGGTGACCGGCCACGACATCATCTTCTTCTGGGTCGCCCGGATGATGATGTTCGGCCTGTACGCGATGGACGGCGAGATCCCGTTCAAGACGGTCGCGCTGACCGGCCTGGTCCGCGACGAGTTCGGCAAGAAGATGTCGAAGTCGTCCGGCACCGCCGTCGACCCGCTGGACTGGATGGACGCCTACGGCGCCGACGCCGTCCGCTTCACGCTGGCCCGCGGTGCCAACCCCGGCGCCGACGTGCCGATCGGCGAGGACTGGGTCAAGGGCTCCCGGAACTTCTGCAACAAGATCTGGAACGCCACCCGCTTCGCGCTGATGAACGGCGCCACCGTCCAGGGCCCGCTCCCCGCGACGGAGGAGCTCACCGCGGCGGACCGCTGGATCCTGTCCCGGCTGAACGCCACCGTGGCCGAAGTGGACGCGCTGTACGAGGACTTCGAGTTCGCGAAGGTCTCGGACACGCTGTTCCACTTCGCCTGGGACGAGGTCTTCGACTGGTACGTCGAGCTGTCCAAGACCACCCTCAACAAGGGCGGCGCGCAGGCCGACCACGCCCGCCGCGTCCTCGGCGAGGTGCTGGACGTGACGCTGCGTCTGCTGCACCCGATCGTCCCGTTCGTCACCGACGCGCTGTGGACGGCGCTGACCGGCGCCGAGTCGGTCGTCGTCGCCGAGTGGCCGAAGGACTCCGGCTACCGCGACACCGACGCCGAGTCGGAGATCGCGCAGCTGCAGCAACTGGTCACCGAGGTCCGCCGGTTCCGCAACGACCAGGGCCTGCGCGACACCCAGAAGGTCCCGGCGCAGCTGGAGCTGGCCGGGCACCGGCTGGAGGTGCACGAGGCGGCGATCCGCTCGCTGCTGCGGCTGACGGCGCCGGAGGAGGGCTTCCACGCCACCGCCTCGCTGCCGGTGGCCGGCACCACCGTCTCGCTCGACCTGTCCGGCACCATCGACGTGGCGGCCGAACGCAAGCGCCTGCAGAAGGACTTGGCGGCGGCCGAGAAGGAGAAGGCGCAGACCACCGGCAAGCTCGGCAACGAGGCCTTCCTGGCCAAGGCGCCGGACGACGTGGTCGCCAAGATCCGGCTCCGGCTGGAGACCGCCGAGGCCGACATCGCCCGGATCACCGCCCAGCTCGCGGCGCTGCCGCAGGGCTGACCGCGCGTCAGGAAGGGCCGCTGCTCCCGCACTGCGGGGGCGGCGGCCCTTCGCCTTTCCCGAGTTGGGGCCGGCGGTCTGTCAATTCCCTTGGCCGCGCGTCGCGGTAACGGTTTCGCTGCGGCTATCCGTCCTGTATTCCCGGCAATTGACGCACTGCGCCAAAGGGAATACATCGGGTTGCCGCCCCCCGCGCGTTCAGCGAACTTCGCACATCGAATGTGTACGGTGGGGCGGAAGTTCCCATTCGGGCGGGGCATCGAACGGAGGGCATACGCATGGTGGCGACCAGGGAGTTGGCCGACGAACTTCCGATGGCGGAGGTGGAGGCGGCCAAGGCCCGGGCGGCAACCCTCCTGTTGGCATTCCAGCACGGAAACCAGCTCGCCTTCGACACCGAACTCGACCTGCTGCTCGCCGAGAACGCCGAGCGCGAGGCGACCACCCTGCTGGTGTGGATCGCCGCCGAGGCGGTCCGCAAGGCGTACGCGCCCGAGGTCGCCGACCGGGTGCTGCGCGGCCTGGCCCGGCGTGCCCCGTACGGTACTTGCGAGGTCGCGGTGGACGAGGAGACGGCCGGCGCGGCGCTGCTGCTGGAGGCCGTCGCCGACGCGGACGTCGCCGCGGTCCGCGCCCTGGTGGCCGGTACGCCCGACACCACCTACCTGCTGGGCGGCCTGCTCCAGGCGGTGGCGATGATGCTGCCGCTGCTGCCGGACGGCGAGGCCGAGGAGATCGCCACCGAACTGCGCCGCCGGCACGCCGCGCGACTGCCCACACCCCGCGTCACCACTTGACGGATCGTCACTGCCGGGCCCGGCGGGGAACTTCCCCGCCGGGCCCGCTGCCGTGCTGCCGCTACGGCATGGCGTGCAGGTGGGAGCCGACGGTGCCGGCGATGCCGCCGCCCGCGAGGGCGTCCCAGTTGGTGGACCAGGTCATCGCGCCGCCGATGCCCGGCCAGGTCTTCGAGGGTTTGAAGGAACCGCAGTTGGTTCCCGCGGCCAGGCAGTCCAGCGCCGCGTTCACGGTCGCCGGGCTGGTGTAGCCGCCACCCGCCGCGCTGGTGGAGGCGGGCACCCCGAGGCCGACCTGGCTCGGGTCGAGGCCGCCCTGCAGCTGGATGCAGGCCAGGCCGGTGAGGAAGTTCTCGGTGCCCTGCGAATACACGCCGCCGTCGCAGCCGAGCATCGCACCGGAGTTGTAGTACTGCATGTTGACGATGGTCAGGACGTCCTTGGTGGCCAGCGCCAGCTTGAAGTACTCGGTGCCGGTGGACTGCATGTCGATGGTCTGCGGAGCCATGGTGAGCACGAACCCGGACCCGACCTTTGCCGCCAGGGTGTGCAACGCCTGTGCCATGTAGGTGGAGTTGACGCCGTTCTCCAGGTCGATGTCGATCCCGTCGAAGCCGTACGTCTGGATCAGGCCGTACGCGGAGTTGGCGAAGTTGGCCGCCGCGGCCGAACTCGCCACCGAGACAGTGCCGTTCTGCCCGCCGACCGAGATGATGACCTTCTTGCCGGCCGCGCGCTTGGCCGCGATGTCGGCCTTGAACTGGGCGTCGGTGTAGCCGTTCAGCTTCGAGGACAGCGTCGGGTCCAGGGTGAAACTGATCGCGCCCTGGGTGCTGGTGGCGTCCGCGAAGGCCACCGCGATGATGTCGTACGCCGCGGGGACGTCACTGATCCGTTGCGGGGTCGCGCCGTTGTAGAAGTTCTGCCAGTAGCCGGTCAGCTTGTGCTTCTGCCCGGGCGGCGGCGGAGTGGTGGAGGAGCTGCTGGGTGAGGGCGACGCCGAGGTGGACGTCGAGGGGGACGGCGAGGCCGAGTCGGACGGGGACGGCGACACCGAGGTCGGACCGGAGCTGGACGGGCTGGGCGAGCCGGTGCCCGGGCCGACCATCGAGACCTTGTCCACCAGGTACGGCGGCTGGCCGTACCACCCGTGGAACCACACCTGCACCGAGGTGGTGCCGGCCCCCGTGGTGAAGGTGCTGCTGAGCGTGTTCCACCCGGTGTTGGAGCTCCAGGTGGACGGGTCGGTGCCGCCGGTGCCGGTGGCGCCCAGGAACACGTACGAGCCCTGCACCACCGCGGACAGGGTGTACGTCGAGTTGGGCAGCACGGTGACCTGCTGGCTGCAGTTGGCGTAGTCCGACCCGGCCGGGGTGCCCTGCAGGTCCCAGCCGGTGGCGGAGTTGTTCACCGCGGTGACGGTGGGGCCGCAGGCCCACGGGGTGATGTGGTCGCCGGCCGAGAAGTCGCCGTTCCGGATCACGTCCACGTCGGCGGCGGTGGCCGTCCCGGTACCGGTCAGCACCATGCCGACCAGGGCCAGTACGGCC
This sequence comes from Kitasatospora sp. NPDC004614, assembly GCF_042873675.1. Lineage (NCBI taxonomy): Bacteria > Bacillati > Actinomycetota > Actinomycetes > Kitasatosporales > Streptomycetaceae > Kitasatospora > Kitasatospora sp. NPDC004614. The sequence goes on along the minus strand of NZ_JBIALR010000003.1, from coordinate 530,778 downwards.
GCCAGCAACCCGGCGAGCAGGGCCCGCGCGCCGCGCGGGTGTCGATGTGGTGCACGCATGCCATCTCCATGTGGGGGAGTGTCGATGGGGGTGCGGTGCGGGGGAGCCAAGGAGCTGGACGAGCGACTCACACGGTGGAGTAGACCAATTCCGGTGTCAAGAGGTCCGGAGCCGGTCCGCGGGCCACCGGGGTGGCCGTCGGGGGCGGACGTCGGGAGTCCTTAGACTGGCGGGGTGAGCGACAAGGCCGAGCCCAACCCCTACACCGTCCGTCCCGCCGACGTCGGCGGCACCGACTCCGATCTGCGCGCCGTCGAGGCCGAACTGGCCACCCGCTGGCCGGAGAACAAGCTGGAGCCCTCGCTCGACCGGATCGAGGCGCTGATGGACATCCTCGGCCAGCCGCAGCGCTCCTACCCGTCCATCCACATCACCGGCACCAACGGCAAGACCTCCACCGCCCGGATGGTCGAGCAGCTGCTGGGCGTCTTCGAACTGCGCACCGGCCGCTACACCTCGCCGCACGTGGAGTCCGTCACCGAGCGGATCAGCCTGGACGGGGCGCCGATCAGCCCGGAGAAGTTCGTCGAGACCTACCGCGACATCGAGCCCTACGTGCAGATGGTGGACGCGGCGCAGCCGGTCGCGATGTCCTTCTTCGAGGTGCTGACCGGCATGGCGTACGCGGCCTTCGCGGACGCCCCGGTGGACGTCGCGGTCGTCGAGGTCGGCATGGGCGGCTCCTGGGACGCCACCAACGTGATCGACGCCCAGGTGGCGGTGATCACCCCGATCGGCCTGGACCACACCGACAAGCTCGGCGACACCACCGGCAAGATCGCGGTGGAGAAGTCCGGGATCATCAAGCCGGGCGCGCTCGCCGTGGTCGCCCAGCAGAAGCTGGACGCCGCCGAGACGATCCTGCGCCGGGCCGTCGAGGTGGACGCCACCGTGGCCCGCGAGGGCATGGAGTTCGGCGTGCTGCGCCGCGAGGTCGCCGTCGGCGGCCAGCTGGTCACCCTGCGCGGCCTCGGCGGCCACGAGTACCAGGACGTGTTCATCCCGCTGCACGGCGACCACCAGGCGCAGAACGCCGCGCTGGCGCTCGCCGCGGTGGAGGCGTTCTTCGGCATCGGCCAGGGCGGCGCCGAGCACCTGGACGAGGAGAAGGTCCGGCAGGCGCTGTTCGGCGTCTCCTCGCCGGGCCGGCTGGAGGTCGTCAGGCGCAGCCCCACCGTGATCCTGGACGCCGCGCACAACCCGCACGGTGCGCAGGCCGCCGCCGCCGCGATCGGCGAGGCGTTCGGCTTCACCAAGCTGGTCGGCGTCATCGCCACCAGCGGCGACAAGGACGTCACCGGCCTGCTGGAGGTCTTCGAGCCGATCCTCGCCGAGGTCGTCATCACCCAGAACTCCACCCACCGCGCGATGCCCGTCGACCGTCTCGCGGCCCTCGCCGTCGAGGTGTTCGGCGAGGACCGGGTGCAGGTCGAGCCCCGGCTGGACGACGCCATCGACGCCGCGGTCACCCTCGCCGAGGAGGAGGACCTCGGCGGCGCCGGCGTCCTGGTCACCGGCTCCGTCATCACGGTGGGCGAGGCGCGCCTGCTGTTCGGAAGGAAGTAGCGGTCGATGCGCACCCTGTGCTCCTCCACCCTGATCGGCGAGGCGCTGCTGATCATGTTCGCCGGCCTGGTCGCGATGAAGCTGACCGACGTCGGCACCGGCACCATCTGGGCGGTCAGCGGCGTCGCCATCCTGCTGTGCGTGCTGCTGTGCGGCGCGATCACCCGGCCCGGCGCGGTCTGGGTCGGCTGGGCGCTGCAACTCGGCGTGCTGGCCAGCGGCTTGGTGCTGCCGACGATGTTCGCCTTCGGTGTGGTGTTCGGCGGCCTGTGGTGGTGCTCGGTGCACTACGGCCGCAAGATCGACGAGCTCAAGGCGCAGCGCGCGGCGGCCGCCGGGGCGGCCGCCTGACCGGGCTGGTCGCGGGGGCGGCCACCCGGCCGGGGTAATGTCAGGTGCACACACCGCACGACCCACACCCGAGGAGCCGCCCCGTGTCCCAGCGCACTCTCGTCCTGCTCAAGCCCGACGCCGTGAAGCGCGGCCTGGCCGGCGAGATCATCAGCCGGATCGAGCGCAAGGCCGGCTGGCGCTTCGCCGCGATGGAGCTCCGCACCTTCGACCGCGGCACCCTGGAGCAGCACTACGCCGAGCACGTCGGCCGCCCGTTCTACGAGCCGCTGCTGGAGTTCATGACCTCCGGCCCGTCGATCGCGCTGATCGTCGAGGGCGAGAACGTGATCCCGGGCATCCGTGCGCTGGCCGGTGCCACCGACCCGCTGCAGGCGGGCGCGGGCACCATCCGCGGCGACTACGCGACGATCACCCGCGAGAACCTGATCCACGCCTCGGACTCCCCGGAGTCGGCCGAGCGGGAGATCAAGATCTTCTTCCCGTCCCACGTCTGAGGACTGTGGAGGGCCGTGCGGCCCCGGTGCCCCTGCCTCGGCAGGGGCACTTCGCCCAACTGGGCGTTAATCCTCAAATCACGGAACCCCAGCTTCCGACACGGCGTCCCAATGCCAGGAGAAGCCGATCCGTCCCCGGAGAATGGGCGGGACTCCGTGCCCGCCGTTCGCACCGTCCGGCGTGATTACCATGGACCCCAACTCACGGGCTCGGAGCGGCTGCTCAGCCGCCGTCAGCCCTGCGGGCCCCGGCGGCCGGCTCTCCCCCCGCCCTTGATCCACATTCGGGAAGGCACTCGACATCCCATGGCGAACAACCTGTCGTTCCTCGGCCGGGACCTGGCGATCGACCTCGGCACCGCGAACACACTGGTGTACGTCCGGGGCAAGGGCATCGTGCTGAACGAGCCGTCGGTGGTCGCGGTGAACACCAACACCGGAGGAATCCTCGCGGTGGGTGCCGAGGCCAAGCAGATGATCGGTCGCACCCCTGGCAACATCGTGGCGATCCGCCCGCTGAAGGACGGCGTGATCGCCGACTTCGAGATCACCGAGCGGATGCTGCGGTACTTCATCCTGAAGATCCACCGCCGCCGCTACCTGGCCCGCCCGCGGGTCGTGGTGTGCGTCCCCTCCGGCATCACCGGTGTCGAGCGCCGTGCCGTGGTCGAGGCCAGCATGCTGGCCGGCGCCCGCCAGGTGCACATCATCGAGGAGCCGATGGCCGCCGCGATCGGCTCCGGCCTGCCGGTGCACGAACCGACCGGCAACATGGTCGTCGACATCGGCGGCGGCACCACCGAGGTCGCGGTGATCTCGCTCGGCGGCATCGTCACCGCCCAGTCGCTGCGGGTGGCCGGTGACGAGCTGGACAACGCGATCGTCCAGCACATCAAGAAGGAGTACAGCCTGCTGCTCGGCGAGCGCAGTGCCGAGCAGATCAAGATGTCGATCGGCTCCGCGTTCGGCCTTGAGGGCGAGAAGGACGAGCACGCCGAGATCCGCGGCCGCGACCTGGTCTCCGGCCTGCCGAAGACCGTGGTGATCTCCGCCGCCGAGGTCCGCACCGCCATCGACGAGCCGGTGAACTCGATCATCGACTCGGTGAAGACCACCCTCGACCAGTGCCCGCCGGAGCTGGCCGGCGACGTGATGGACCGCGGCATCGTGCTCACCGGCGGCGGCGCCCTGCTGCGCGGCCTGGACGAGCGGCTGCGCCGGGAGACCGGCATGCCGGTGCACATCGCCGAGAACCCGCTCGACTCGGTGGCCCTGGGGGCGGGCAAGTGCGTCGAGGAGTTCGAGGCACTGCAGCAGGTACTCGACGCCCAGCCGCGTCGCTAGACAACTTTCCAACTGAACAACAGACAGAGCTGATGGACCAGCAGATGGACACTCAGCACGAAGGGGCGGCACCAGCACCGTGAGGGACACCCGACAGAGTCGACTACTGCTGGTCCTGCTGGTCGCGCTCGCATTCGCCCTGATCACCGTCGACATCAAGGGCGGCCAGGACTCGCCGCTCGGCGCCCCGCGCCGGGCGGCCGCGTCCGTGCTCGGCCCGGTCGAGAACGCCGCGGCCGGCGCCGTCGACCCGGTCGCCGGGTACATCCGCGCGATCCGCGACGCCAGCACCCACCAGCAGCGCCTGGACCAGATCACCCGGGAGAACACCGAGCTTCGCCAGAAGCTGGCCTCCTCGGACGCCGCGTCCGGCCGCACCAAGCAGCTGGACGACATGCTGCGCACCGCCGGCACCGGCGGCTACACCATCAAGGCCGCGCAGGTGATCGCGGTCGGCGCCGCCCAGGGCTTCTCCTGGACCATCACCATCGACGCCGGCAGCGACGACGGCCTGACCCGCGACATGACCGTCATCGACGGCCAGGGCCTGGTCGGCCGGATCACCACCGTCGCCCCGACCACCGCGACCGTGCTGCTCGCCTCCGACCCCGGCTTCACCGCCGGCGTCCGGCTGGAGGGCAACAACGAGATCGGCTTCGCGGCCGGCCAGGGCGCCTCGCCGATGAAGATCGAGCTGCTGAACGGCCGCGCCCAGGTGAAGGCCGGCGACCGGCTGGTCACCTTCGGCTCGCAGAGCGGACGCCCGTTCGTCCCCGGCGTGCCGGTCGGCACCGTCAAGGAGGTGCAGGCCACCCCGGGTCAGCTCACCAAGACCATCCTGGTCGAGCCGTACGTGCAGTTCACCCGCCTCGACCTGATCGGCGTGGTGGTCGTGCCGCCGCGCACCGATCCGCGGGACGCCGTGCTGCCGCCGGTCCCCGCCCCCTCCGCCGGCGCCGCGGGCAACCCACAGGCGCCGATCGCCGCCGCACAGCCCACCACCGGGGGGAACTGATGTTTCGTCCGTCTCGGATCCTGCTGTCCGCCGTCCTGCTGGTGTTCGCCCTGGTGGTCCAGGTCAGCATCCTCGGCCGGCTCCAACTGCCCGGTGCCACCCCGGACCTGCTGATGCTGGTGGTGGTCGGTCTGGGCCTGGTGTACGGCCCGACCGGCGGCTGCCTGGCGGGCTTCTTCGCCGGCCTGCTGGCCGACCTCGCCCCGCCGTCCGACCACGCCGTCGGCCGGTACGCGCTGGTGCTCTGCCTGGTCGGCTACGGCGCCGGGCTGCTCCGCCCGGAGAACGGCCGGCAGCGGTCCGCGCTCAGCGCGATCGGCGTGGTGGCGGTCGCCGCGGTGGTCTCCACCCTGCTGTACGCCACCGTCGGCGCCCTGGTCGGCGACACCGCGGCCCGGCACGTCGGCCTGACCGGGCTGGTGTTCAGCGCCCTGCTGTACGACGTGCTGCTGGCCCCGTTCACGGTGCCGCTGGTGATGCTGCTGGCCCGCCGGTTCGACGGCGACCGGGTGGTCAACGAGACAGTGCGCGGCGCGGACGGCGGCTCCGGCCTCGGCGCGCTGGCCCGCTACAAGACCACTCGCGACCCCTCGTCCACCGCCTCCTACAAGAAGAAGCGCGCGCTCGGCCTCGCCAAGCGCCCCTGAGCCGGGACGGAGTCCGCGCACGTGACGAACATTCCTGATACCGGCCGTACCCGGCGGGTGACGATCCGGCTGGTGGTGCTGCAGATCCTGGTGCTGTCGCTGCTGGCCACCCTCGGCGGTCGGCTGTGGTACCTGCAGATCCGCAACGGCAAGGAGTTCACTGCCAAGGCCCAGGGCAACCACATCCGCGAGGTGGTGGAGCCCGCCGTCCGCGGTGAGGTCCTGGACGCCGCCGGGCGGATCCTGGCCGGCAACGAGACCAAGCTGGTGGTGTCGGTGTCCCGCACCGCGCTGATGCAGCAGAAGGACCACGGCAAGGCGGTGCTTTCCCGGCTCGCCGACGTCCTCGGCGTGCCCGCCGACGACGTCAAGAACAAGGTCCGGCTGTGCGACGCGAAGACCCCGCAGCCGTGCTGGAACGGCTCCCCGTACCAGCCGATCCCGGTCACCCAGCAGGCCACCACGCAGCAGGCGATGCAGATAATGGAGCGCCGCGAGGACTTCCCCGGCGTCACCGCCCAGCCCACCGCACTGCGCCGCTACACCGGCGCGGAGGGTGCCAGCGCCGCCCAGATCCTCGGCTACCTGTCGCCGGTCACCGACGACGAGGTCACCAAGACCGCCGACAAGTCCGGCCGTGAACGCCGCCTGCCGTCCGACCAGATCGGCCGGGCCGGCCTGGAGTCGGTCTACGACGACGACCTGCGCGGCACCACCGGCGTCGACCGGTTGGAGGTCGACAACCTCGGCCGGGTGATCGGCAGCGCCGGCACCACCCCCGCCCAGCCCGGCAACAACCTGATCACCTCGATTGACGCCCGGGTGCAGAAGGTGGTCGAGGACCAGCTCAACCAGGCCATGGTCGAGGCCCGCAAGGTGTACGACAAGGAGACCAGCAAGAACTACCTCGCCGACTCCGGCGCGGCCGTGGTGATGGACGTCCACACCGGCCGGATCGTCGCGATGGCCAGCGCCCCCACCTACGACCCCAACCTGTGGGTCGGCGGCATCTCCGCCAAGGACTACGAGGCGCTGAACAGCAAGGACTCCAACTACCCGTTGATCAACCGGGCCATACAGGGTCAGTCCGCACCCGGCTCGACGTTCAAGGTGATCTCCACCACCGCCGCCGTGCAGGCCGGATACGACCTCAACGGGCACTACCCGTGCCCGAAGTCGCTGACCATCGGCGGCCGCGAGTTCAAGAACTTCGAGTCCGAGCAGTTCGGCGACATCTCGCTGGAGAAGGCGCTCGAAGTCTCCTGCGACACCGTGTTCTACGGCCTCGCCTACGACCAGTGGATGAAGGACGGCGGCCTCAAGCCCAAGAAGGACGCCCCGGACTGGTTCTTCAAGACCGCCCACGAGTTCGGCCTCGGCGCCAAGACCGGCATCGACCTGCCGGGCGAGGTGGCAGGCCGGGTCCCCGACCGGCAGTGGAAGCAGTCCTACTACGACGCGATGAAGCAGTCCTGGTGCGACCAGGCGGCCAAGGGCGGCCACGAGTACGCCGACGAGATCGCCCGCGAGAACTGCGCCGACGGCAACCAGATGCGCGCCGGTGACATGGTCAACTTCGCCATCGGCCAGGGCGACACCCTGGTCACCCCGCTGCAGATGGCCCGGATCTACTCGGCGCTCGCCAACGGCGGCACCCTGTACCGGCCCAGCATCGGCAAGGCGATCGTCAGCCCCGACGGCACCCTGGTGCGCGACATCGCCCCACACGAGGACGGCAAGATCCCCGCGCAGGGACAGCTGCTCCAGTACATCGACCAGGCCACCGCCGGCGTCGTCACCGCCGGTACCGCCGCCTGGAAGTTCACCGGCGCCGGCTGGCCGCAGGGCAAGATCGAACTGCACGCCAAGACCGGCACCGCCGAGGTCGCCGGCAAGCAGACCACCTCCTGGCTGACCACCTACAGCAAGGACTACGCGGTGGTCATGACGATCAGCCAGGGCGGCACCGGCTCCGGCGGCTCCGGCGACTCGGTCCGTCGGATCTACCAGGCGCTGTACGGCGTCGACGACAAGGGCAACATCGACAACGCCAAGGCGCTGCTGCCGCAGCCGCAGGCCGCACTGCCCAAGTTCAACCCGGACGGCACCGCGATCATCCAGGCCTCGTACAGCTACGAGGGCGACCGGACCTTCCTGGACCCGGCCCGTCCGGCCCAGGCCGACCCCGCCACCGCGGTGGCGCTCGCCGCGCTGGAACCCAACCGGGCCGGCAGCAACGGAAGGGGCCGGTCATGACCTCCTACGGCTCGTACCGCACCGTGCGGCTCGCCCCGCGGCGCTCCTCGCTGTCCCGGGCGCTGGCCAAGGACTCCCCGCTGCGCCGGCTCGACTGGATCATGATCCTGGCGGCGCTGGGGCTGTCCCTGATGGGCTCGCTGCTGGTCTGGTCCGCCACCCGCGGCCGCGACTCGCTGACCCATGGCGACCCGCAGTACTTCCTGTACCGGCACCTGACCAACCTGGTGATCGGCATCGGCCTGAGCGTCGCGGTGATCGCGCTGGGCACCCGGCGGCTGCGCACCGCGGTGCCGTTCTTCTACCTGGCCGTGGTGCTGATGCTGTTCGCGGTGCTCAGCCCGCTCGGCTCGACGATCAACGGCGCGCACTCCTGGATCCAGCTCGGCGGCGGCTTCTCCGTCCAGCCCGCCGAGTTCGCGAAACTGGCGATCGTGCTGGGCATGGCCGTGGTGCTGTCCGCCCGGGTGGACGCCGGCGAGCGCGAGTTCCCGCCCACCCGCAGCGTGCTGCAGTCGCTGGCGGTCGCCGGCTTCCCGATGTGCGTGGTCATGCTGATGCCCGACCTCGGCTCGGTGATGGTCATGGTGGTCACCATGCTGGGCGTGCTGATGGCCTCCGGCGCCGCCAACCGCTGGGTGATCGGCCTGCTGGCCGGCGGCACCGCCGGCGCGCTCGCGGTGTGGAAGCTCGGCATCCTCAGCCAGTACCAGATCGACCGCTTCGCGGCGTTCGCCAACCCGGCGCTCGACCCGTCCGGCGTCGGTTACAACACCGCCCAGGCCCGGATCGCCATCGGCTCCGGCGGCCTGTTTGGCATGGGCCTCTTCCACGGCACCCAGACCACCGGCCAGTTCGTGCCCGAGCAGCAGACCGACTTCGTGTTCAGCGTGGCCGGCGAGGAACTCGGCTTCATCGGCGCCCTGGTGATGATCGGTCTGCTCGGCATCATCCTGTGGCGGGCCTGCCGGATAGCGCGTCAGGCCACCGACCTGTTCGGCACGATCCTGGCGGCCGGCGCGGTCACCTGGTTCGCCTTCCAGGCCTTCGAGAACATCGGCATGAACCTCGGCATCATGCCGGTCGCGGGCATTCCGCTGCCGTTCGTCTCCTACGGCGGCTCGTCGATGTTCGCGGTGTGGATCGCGATCGGGCTGCTGCAGTCGGTGCGCTCGCAGCGGCCGATAGCGATCTGACCGCTCCACGCGTGGAAACAGTGACCCTCGGGGCTCGGCTACCCTGAAGGGTCACTGCTTTTTCTGCCGTAAAGGTCCTTGCGCATGACTGTCGAATCGGTCTTCCCACGCCTGGAGGCCCTCCTCCCGCACGTCCAGAAGCCGATCCAGTACGTCGGTGGCGAGCTCAACTCGACCGTCAAGGACTGGGACGCCTGCGATGTCCGCTGGGCGCTGATGTACCCCGACGCCTACGAGGTCGGCCTGCCCAACCAGGGCACCATGATCCTCTACGAGGTGCTGAACGAGCGCGAGGGCGTCCTCGCCGAGCGCAGCTACAGCGTCTGGCCCGACCTCGAAGCCCTGATGCGCGAGCACGGCGTCCCCCAGTTCACGGTGGACGCGCACCGCCCGATCAAGGCCTTCGACGTCTTCGGTCTGTCGTTCTCCACCGAGCTCGGCTACACCAACATGCTGACCGCGCTCGACCTGGCGGGCATCCCGCTGAACGCCGCGGACCGCACCATGGACGACCCGGTCGTGCTGGCCGGCGGCCACGCCGCGTTCAACCCCGAGCCGATCGCCGACTTCATCGACGCCGCCGTCATCGGCGACGGCGAGCAGGCCGTCCTCGACATCACCGACATCGTCCGCGCCTGGAAGGCCGAGGGCCGCCCCGGCGGCCGCGACGAACTGCTGCTGCGCCTGGCCAAGACCGGCGGCGTGTACATCCCGCGGTTCTACGACGTCGAGTACCTGCCGGACGGCCGGATCGGTCGCGTCGTCCCCAACCGCCCCGGCGTGCCGTGGCGGGTCTCCAAGCACACCGTCATGGACCTCGACGAGTGGCCCTACCCCAAGCAGCCGCTCGTCCCGCTCGCCGAGACCGTGCACGAGCGGATGTCCGTGGAGATCTTCCGCGGCTGCACCCGCGGCTGCCGTTTCTGCCAGGCCGGCATGATCACGCGACCCGTGCGGGAGCGAAGCATCACCGGCATCGGCGAGATGGTCGAGCGCGGCCTGAAGGCCACCGGCTTCGAAGAGGTCGGCCTGCTCTCGCTCTCCTCCGCCGACCACTCCGAGATCGCCGACGTCACCAAGGGCCTCGCCGACCGGTACGCCGAGGACAAGGTCGGCCTCTCGCTGCCGTCCACCCGGGTCGACGCCTTCAACATCGACCTCGCCAACGAGCTCTCCCGCAACGGCCGCCGCTCCGGCCTCACCTTCGCCCCCGAAGGCGGCTCCGAGCGGATCCGCAAGGTCATCAACAAGATGGTGTCCGAGGAGGACCTCATCAACACGGTGGCCACCGCGTACGGCAACGGCTGGCGCCAGGTGAAGCTGTACTTCATGTGCGGCCTGCCCACCGAGACCGACGAGGACGTCCTCCAGATCGGCGCGATGGCGAAGAACGTCATCGCCAAGGGCCGCGAGGTCACCGGCACCAACGACATCCGCTGCACCGTCTCCATCGGCGGCTTCGTCCCCAAGCCGCACACCCCCTTCCAGTGGGCCCCGCAGCTGTCCGCCGAAGCCACCGATGAGCGGCTCACCAAGCTCCGCGACTCCATCCGCGGCGACCGCAAGTTCGGCAAGAACATCGGCTTCCGCTACCACGACGGCAAGCCCGGCATCGTCGAAGGCCTGCTCTCCCGCGGTGACCGCCGCATCGGCGCCGTCATCCGCGCCGTCTACGAGGACGGCGGCCGCTTCGACGGCTGGCGCGAGCACTTCTCGTACGACCGCTGGATGGCCTCCGCCGAAAAGGGCCTGGCCGGCACCGGCGTCGACGTCGACTGGTACACCACCCGCGAGCGCACCTACGAGGAAGTCCTCCCCTGGGACCACCTCGACAGCGGCCTCGACAAGGACTGGCTCTGGGAGGACTGGCAGGACGCCCTCGAAGAGGTCGAGGTCGAGGACTGCCGCTGGACCCCGTGCTTCGACTGCGGCGTCTGCCCCCAGATGGACACCCACATCCAGGTCGGCCCCACCGGCAAGAAGCTCCTGCCCCTGACTGTCGTCAACAACTGACCCTGCCGGAGCGGAAGTTCGCCCCCGTCGCACATGCTGCGGCGGGGGCTTCGGCGTAGCTGCCCGGTACGTGGGGCAGCGGTCCGAGAGGTATGCCGGGCGTCGGCGGGTCGAGGTACCGCGTACCCTTGGAACGACAGAGTCCGGCCGGAGCCGCAAGCGGTGCGAGGCCGGACGGGGACACACTGACGAAGGACTGAGCTCCCTGGCACGCCGCACGCCCGACGGTCCGCCGCCCGCGCCGACGGTGCAGCGCATCCGTCTGCGCTACACCAAGCGCGGCCGTCTGCGCTTCACCAGCCACCGGGACTTCCAGCGGGCGTTCGAGCGCGCGCTCCGCCGCTCGGCCGTCCCGATGGCCTACTCCGCGGGCTTCACCCCGCACCCCAAGGTTTCCTACGCGAATGCCGCCCCCACCGGTACCGCCAGCGAGGCCGAGTACCTGGAGATCGGCCTTGCCGCGCCCCGCGACCCGGAGGCACTGCGCCGGCAGCTCGACGAGTCGATGCCGTCCGGTCTGGACATCATCGACGCCGTCGAGGTGCGCACCAGCAACTTCGTCGAGCGGCTCGAGGCTTCCGAGTGGCTGCTGCGCCTGCCCGGCGTGGAGCCCACCGAGGCCGAGCGCGCCGCCGCCGCTTTCCTGGCCGCCGAGGCGGTCGAGGTGCAGCGGATGACCAAGAACGGCCTGCGCACTTTCGATGCGCGCGCCGCCGTCGCCGCCATCGAGCTGCTCCCGGAGGGCTCCGCGCAGGTCGGGATCGGTGACGACACACTCACCGAGGGTGCGGGCGATGTTCGTACGGGTGCTCCCTGTGCGATACTGCGCCTGGTAGTACGACACGCCACACCCGCCGTACGACCCGACGACGTATTGTCCGGCCTCCGTTCGACGGCCGACCTCGCGCCGCCGGTCCCCGCAGAGGTGACCAGGCTGGCGCAGGGGCCGCTCGACGAGCAGACCGGCACGGTGACCGACCCGCTGGCGCTCGACCGCGCCGCGGCCGAGGTCGGCCGGTAGGCCGCCCCGCCGCGCGCATCCGCCGTCCGCCGAGTGGGCGGGAGCGCAGGCACGGAGCTCATCTCCGGGCCTGCGGCTCCCCGGCCTCCGCGGCTCCCCAGGGGAGCGAGCGTCGTTGCGCGAAGGCCCGGCCGTCCCCGGCCCGGCCCTTGAAAACTGAGAAGACTGGTCAGACCAGAAGACTTTTCGACTCCCCGCGCCCTGCGGGGGTCGAGCGAGACTACGAGCCCCTGTGCGGCCTCGCGTCCGAACGACGGCACCGTGGGAGCCGGAACCGCCCGAAAGGTGCGGCCGGCTGGTGAATGCGGTGGCACGTCGTGCCCGGATGCGGAGCCCGGGGGCCTGACGGGAGACACACCCGCATGCTCGAAAACACCGAACCGCAGTCCGCTGCGGCCGACCACACCGACGACGGCGCCTCCGCCGCCCCGCCGCGTCGCCGTCGCCGGGCGGTCTCCCGCCCGGCCGGCTCCCCGCAGGGCGCCGCCGGCGAGAGCGCCGAGACCGTCGTCGCGGCCGCCCCGGCGAGCGCCGAGGAGCCGCCGGCCGCCGAGAAGCCCGCCCGGGCCCGGCGTACCCGCAAGCGTGCCGAGGCCCCGGCCACCACGCCGGAGACCACCCCCGCCGCCGAGCCGGTCGCCGAGGAGCCCGCCGCCGCCGAGCCGGCCGCGGAGGAGAAGCCCGTTCGCGCCCGCCGGGCGCGTAAGCGCGTCTCCGCGCCGGCCCAGAGCCCCGTGGCGGCCGAGGAGCCGGTCGTCGAGGAGCCCGCCGCCGAGGAGCCCGTGGCCGAGCCGGCCGTCGAGGAGAAGCCGGTCCGCGCCCGCCGGGCGCGCAAGCGCGTCTCCGCGCCGGCCCAGAGCCCCGTGGTCGCCGAGGAGCCGGTCGTCGAGGTCGAGGAGGAGCCCGCGGCCGAGCCGGTCGCCGAGGAGCCCGTCGCCGAGCCGGTCGTCGAGACCTCGGCCGAGCCGCCGCGCGCCCGCCGCCGTGCCGTCCGCCCCTCCACCGCGATCTTCCAGGCGCCGGTCTTCCAGGAGCCCGCGTCCGCCCCCGCTGCCGCGCCTGCCGCCAAGGCCGCGCCCGCCGCCAAGGCCGAGCAGGCCCCGGCCGCCGCGCCGCAGGACGAGGCCGAGACCGACGACGAGTTCGAGTACAGCGGCGTCGGCCGTCGCCGCCGGGTGCGCACCCAGGTGCGCGTCCAGCAGTCCGCGAAGGGTGCCAGGGCCGCCAAGGCGGCGCAGCCCGCGAAGGCCGCCCAGCCCGCCAAGGCCGCGGAGCCGGTGAAGGCCGCCCAGCCGGTGAAGGTCGAGGCCCCGGCCGAGGTCGAGGCGCCCGCCGCCGGGCCGGAGCAGGAGTCGGAGTGGGAGGACGACCGTCCGTCCCGCCGCCGCCGTCGGGGCGGCCGTCGTCGCCGTCGCGGTGACGCCGAGGACGCGGGCGAGCCGACCGAGACCGTCGAGACCGAGGTCGAGGACACCCACGAGGAGCCCGAGGCCCAGGAAGGCCACGACGAGGACGAGGACGAGGACGACCTGGCCGCCGGCCTGTCCTCCTCGCGCCGCCGCCGTCGCCGTCGCCGCCGCAGCGGTGAGGGCGGTGCCGACGCGGGGGAGACCACCGAGGACGGCGTGCGCACCGTGGTGAAGGTCCGCGAGCCGCGCCGCCGCTCCACCGAGCCCGCGTTCGACCCGGACGAGGTGCAGTCCATCAAGGGCTCCACCCGCCTGGAGGCCAAGAAGCAGCGCCGCCGCGAGGGCCGCGAGCTGGGCCGCCGCCGGGTGCCGATCATCACCGAGGCCGAGTTCCTGGCCCGCCGCGAGTCCGTCGAGCGGGTCATGGTGGTGCGTCAGACCGGCACCCGCACCCAGATCGGCGTGCTCGAGGACGGCGTGCTGGTCGAGCACTACGTCAACAAGGAGCAGGCCACCAGCTACGTCGGCAACGTGTACCTGGGCAAGGTGCAGAACGTGCTGCCGTCGATGGAGGCCGCGTTCGTCGACATCGGCAAGGGCCGCAACGCCGTGCTGTACGCCGGCGAGGTCAACTTCGGTGCGCTGGGCGGCCACAGCGGCCCGCGCCGGATCGAGTCGGTGCTGAAGTCCGGCCAGTCCGTGCTGGTCCAGGTCTCCAAGGACCCGATCGGCCACAAGGGCGCCCGTCTGACCAGCCAGATCTCGCTGCCCGGCCGCTACCTGGTGTACGTGCCCGAGGGCTCGATGACCGGTATCTCCCGCAAGCTGCCGGAGAACGAGCGGGCCCGCCTCAAGCAGATCCTCAAGAAGATCGTCCCGGACGACGCGGGCGTGATCGTCCGCACCGCCGCCGAGGGCGCCTCCGAGGAGGAGCTGACCCGCGACGTCCAGCGCCTGCAGACGCAGTGGGAGGAGATCCAGAAGAAGGCCGCCTCCGGCAACGCCCCGGCGCTGCTCTACGGCGAGCCCGACATGACGGTGCGCGTGGTCCGCGACATCTTCAACGAGGACTTCACCAAGGTCATCGTCAGCGGTGCGGACGCCTGGAGCACCATCCACGACTACGTCTCCAACGTGGCCCCCGACCTCACCGAGCGCCTGCAGAAGTGGACCTCGGACGTCGACGTGTTCGCCACGTACCGGATCGACGAGCAGCTGATGAAGGCGCTGGACCGCAAGGTCTGGCTGCCCTCCGGCGGCTCGCTGGTGATCGACCGGACCGAGGCGATGGTCGTCGTCGACGTCAACACCGGCAAGTTCGTCGGCCAGGGCGGCAACCTCGAGGAGACCGTCACCCGCAACAACATCGAGGCGGCCGAGGAGATCGTCCGCCAGCTGCGGCTGCGCGACCTCGGCGGCATCATCGTGATCGACTTCATCGACATGGTGCTGGAGTCCAACCGCGACCTGGTGCTGCGCCGCCTGCTGGAGTGCCTGGGCCGCGACCGCACCAAGCACCAGGTGGCCGAGGTCACCTCGCTCGGCCTGGTCCAGATGACCCGCAAGCGGGTCGGCCAGGGCCTGCTGGAGTCCTTCTCCGAGCCCTGCGTGCACTGCAACGGCCGCGGCGTGATCGTGCACATGGACCAGCCGCACAGCCACGGCGGCGGCGCGGCCGCGACGGCCACCGCCACCACCGGCGCGGGCGAGGGCGGCGGCAAGCGCCGTCGCCGGGGCCGCGGCGGGGCCGGGGCGGAGACCATCGAGACGGTCGAGAGCGTCGAGCCGGTGGAGGCCGCAGCGGCGGTCGAGGCCGTCGAGGAGCTGGAGCCGATCGAGGCGCCGGTCGAGGCCGAGGTCGTGGAGACCGTCGTGGCCGAGGAGCCGGTCGTCGAGGAGCCGGCCGTCGAGGAGAAGGCGAGCCTGGTGGAGATCCCGCCGACCGCTCCGCCGGCGGGCCGTACCCGCCGCCGCGCGGTGCGCAAGGCCACCGCTCCCGCCGGGGCGTCCGGCGAGGCCGAGATCGTGGTGCTGCAGGCCCGCGCCGAGGCCGCGATGGAGGCCGCGCTGAGCGCCGCGGAGAAGTCCGCCGTCGAGGAGCCGGTCACCGAGACCGCTGCCGAGGTGACGGCCGAGGCCGTCGCCGCAGTGGAGCCCGAGGCCGAGGTCGCCGTGGCGGTCGAGACCGAGGAGCCGGCGCCGAAGAAGCGGGCCGCCCGCAAGACGGCCGCCAAGACGACCGCGGCGAAGAAGACCACCACGGCCAAGAAGACCGCGGTGAAGAAGACCACCGCCACGGCCGCCAAGAAGACCACCGCCCGCAAGACCGCCACCAAGCGGACCAGCGCGGCGGCCAAGAAGGCCGCGGCCGCCGAAGGTGACGGCGCCGCAGAGTGAGCCCCGGGGCCGGGACCGCCACCACTTCGGTGGCGGTCCCGGCCTCGCGCACGGCCCGGTTTGTCTTCGGCTGGACCGGTCCGTATTCTTGACCCTCGGCGTGTTGACGCCATGCTCCTGAGCACTTCACCTCCCGAGCGAGAGCCGGTTCCGGCTCTTTTCCGGGGGAGGCAGCCTGTGTCCATACCCAGGCCGCTGGCATCGGGAGTTCCGACCGAGTTAGGAAAGTAGGTACCGCATGTACGCGATCGTTCGCGCAGGCGGCCGCCAGCACAAGGTCGCCGTGGGCGACGTGCTGGAGATCGACCGTATTGACGCCAAGCCGGGTGACTCGGTCGAGCTCTCGACCATCCTCGTCGTCGATGGTGAGTCCGTCACCTCCGACCCGTGGGTGCTCGGTGGCGTGAAGGCGCACGCCGAGGTCGTCGACCAGACCAAGGGCGACAAGATCGTCATCCTGCGCTACAAGAACAAGACCGGCTACCGCCGTCGTCAGGGCCACCGCCAGAAGCACACCGCGGTGCGCATCACCAGCATCGACTCGGTCAGCAAGTAATCACACTTACTGCGGTCTTCCTAGAAAGGGGATAGCCAGATGGCACACAAGAAGGGTGCGAGTTCCACTCGCAACGGTCGTGACTCGAACGCCCAGCGCCTCGGCGTGAAGCGCTTCGGCGGTCAGGTCGTCTCCGCCGGCGAGATCATCGTCCGCCAGCGTGGCACCCACTTCCACCCGGGCGCCAACGTCGGCCGTGGCGGCGACGACACCCTGTTCGCGCTGACCGCCGGTGCCGTCCAGTTCGGCAACCGTCGCGGCCGCAAGGTCGTCAACATCGTGGCCGTCGAGGCCTGAGTCTGCACAGACTCGCTGTGAAGGGTGGGCCGGGACTATCCGGGCCCACCCTTCGCGCTTTACCTCAGGAACACCTTTTTCTTTCGCACAGGAGGCACTCATGACCACCTTCGTGGACCGCGTCGAACTGCACGTCGCCGCGGGTAACGGAGGCCACGGCTGCGCCTCCGTGCACCGCGAGAAGTTCAAGCCGCTCGGCGGCCCCGACGGGGGCAACGGCGGCGAGGGCGGCTCGGTGACCCTGGTGGTGGACTCGCAGGTCACCACCCTGCTCGAGTACCACCACTCGCCCAAGCGCAAGGCCACCAACGGCAAGCCCGGTGCGGGCGGCCACCGCACCGGCGCCGAGGGCCAGGGCCTGGTCCTGCCCGTCCCGGACGGCACCGTCGTCCTCGACCGCCAGGGCAACGTGCTGGCCGACCTGGTCGGTCACGGCACCACCTTCGTCGCCGCCCAGGGCGGCCGCGGCGGCCTCGGCAACGCCGCGCTGGCCTCCGCCCGCCGCAAGGCCCCCGGCTTCGCGCTGCTCGGCGAGCCCGGCGAGGCCCGCGACATCGTGATGGAGCTCAAGTCCGTCGCCGACGTCGCGTTGGTCGGCTACCCGAGCGCCGGCAAGTCCTCGCTGATCTCGGTGCTCTCCGCGGCCAAGCCGAAGATCGCCGACTACCCGTTCACCACCCTCGTCCCCAACCTCGGTGTGGTGACCGCCGGCGAGACCGTCTACACGATCGCCGACGTGCCCGGCCTGATCCCCGGCGCCAGCCAGGGCAAGGGCCTCGGCCTGGAGTTCCTGCGGCACGTCGAGCGCTGCGAGGTGCTCGTCCACGTCCTCGACTGCGCCACCCTGGAGCCGGGCCGCGACCCGCTCACCGACCTCGAGACCATCGAGGACGAACTCGCCCAGTACGGCGGCCTCGAGGACCGGCCGCGACTGGTCGCCCTCAACAAGATCGACGTCCCGGACGGCCAGGACATCGCCGACCTCACCCGCGCCTCGCTCGAGGAGCGCGGCTACCGGGTCTTCGAGGTCTCCGCGCTCGCCCACAAGGGCCTGCGCGAACTCTCCTACGCGCTGGCCGAGATCGTCTCCGCCGCGCGCGCCGCCAAGCCGGTCCAGGAGAACACCCGGATCGTCATCCGCCCGACCGCCGTGGACGACGCCGGCTTCACCATCGAGGAAGAGGACGGCGCGTTCCGCATCCGCGGCGTCAAGCCCGAACGCTGGGTCCGCCAGACCGACTTCGCCAACGACGAGGCCGTCGGCTACCTCGCCGACCGGCTCGCCCGCCTCGGCGTCGAGCAGCAGCTCTGGAAGGTCGGCGCCAAGGAGGGCGACACCGTCATCATCGGCCCCGACGAGAACGCCGTGGTCTTCGACTGGGAGCCCACCATGGCCGCCGGCGCGGAGATGCTCGGCCGCCGCGGCGAGGACCACCGCTTCGAGACCCAGCGGCCGGCGGTCGACCGCCGCCGCGAAAAGGCGCGCGGGCGGGACTCGGCGGAGCAGGAGTACCTCGACTTCGAGGCGCTCAGCTCCGGCCGGGAGCAGCTGGAGCAGTAAAGAGCGGCTGTCAGCGAGGTCGCGATCAACGGCAAGTGATTGCCGGGGTCGCGACCTTGCTGCTTGGTGCCTTCCGCCGCGCGCGGTTCTCCCCCAGCCCTAGCGGGCCGGGAGGTACCCCCACGCGCCCCTGGTGGTGCGGTTTCCGTCTCACGCCTTGCGCCGATTTCGTACCGTGTCTGCCGAATGGCTACATTGCGGGCGTACAGGACGTCGTGTCGGAAGGGTCGGACTGATGGTGGATCAGTTGCTCCGCGAGGAGGTCGTCTCGGCGCGGCGGATCGTGGTGAAGGTCGGATCGTCGTCGCTGACCACCGCTGCCGGCGGGCTGGACGCGGACCGGGTGGATGCCCTGGTGGACGCGTTGGCGAAGTCGCGGACGGGCAAGGACGCGCCGGAGATCGTGCTGGTCTCGTCGGGTGCGATCGCCGCCGGTCTGGCGCCGCTCGGGCTGGAGAAGCGGCCGAAGGACCTGGCCCGGCAGCAGGCGGCGGCCAGTGTGGGGCAGGGCCTGCTGGTGGCCCGTTACACGGCGTCGTTCGCGCGGTACGGGGTGCGGGTCGGGCAGGTGCTGCTGACCGCGGAGGACGCCAGCCGGCGGGCGCACTACCGCAACGCGTTCCGGACGCTGGAGCAGTTGCTGACGATGGGCGCGATGCCGATCGTCAACGAGAACGACACGGTGGCCACCGCCGAGATCAAGTTCGGCGACAACGACCGGCTGGCGGCGCTGGTGGCGCACCTGGTGCGGGCAGATCTGCTGGTGCTGCTGTCCGACGTGGACGGCCTGTACGACGGCGACCCGTCGAAGCCCGGCAGCAGCCGGCTCGACGTGGTGCGCGGCCCGGCGGACCTGGCCGGGGTGGAGGTCGGCAGCGCCGGCAAGGCGGGCGTCGGCACCGGCGGCATGGTGACGAAGGTGGAGGCGGCCCGGATCGCCACCGGTGCGGGCATCCCGGTGGTGCTGACGGCGGCGAGCCACGCGGCCGACGCGCTGGCCGGCCGGCCCACCGGCACGCTGTTCCTGCGTACCGGCAGCCGCTCCGCGGACCGGCTGCTGTGGCTGGAGCACGCGTCCACGCCTCGCGGCACGCTGACCCTGGACGACGGGGCGGTGGCGGCGGTGGTGCACGGCGGGAAGTCGTTGCTCCCGGCCGGAGTGACCGGGGTGGACGGGGAGTTCACCGCGGGTGATCCGGTCGACCTTCTTGGCGAAAACGGTCACATCGTCGCCCGCGGACTGGTCAACTTTGATGCGAGGGAGTTGCCCCGTCTGCTCGGCCGGTCCACGCGAGAACTGGCCCAGGAGCTCGGTGCCGCGTACGAACGCGAGGTCGTCCACCGCGACGACCTGGTCGTGCTGCGCGGCTGAGCGCGGGCGGCGGGCCCGGTACGGGGGGTGGGAGCAGCGGGCCGGGGGGCCCGCGCGACACGCTGAATGGGAGGCCGCCGGTGGTTCGCAGGCGGGAGGAAGCGCTGCCGGGGCAGAGGTCCGAGCGGCGGCTCACCAGCATCGAGGGCGGCCGGGGCGTCGAGGAGCAGGAGGGCGTGCGGGAGCCGGAGCAGGGCCGGCTGTGGCACGTGGTGCTGAGTGTGGCCGGGGCGGCGACGCCGCTGCCGGAGCTGCGGGCGGCGCTGGAGAAGCTGGCGCACGACCATTCCTTCTTCCTGACGGCCCGTTACGCCGCCGACCACGCCGAGGTCCGGTACTGGGAAGAGGCGCGGGACCTGCACGACGCGGCGGCGATCGCGCTGCGGCTGTGGGGCGAGCACAAGGCCAGCGCGAAGCTCCCGGCGTGGGAGATCGTCGGCCTGGAGGTGGTGGACCGCCCGACGTACCACAAGCGGGTCGCGGAGGGCTTCGGTGGACCGCTGCCGCAGCTGGGCGGGGTGCACCCGTACTGACGGACGGGGGCGCCGCGTCTCAGCGGGCGAAATGTCCGCCGGGGCGGGGTGGGTGTCTCGCTAGGCTTGGTGCCATGAGTGACCTCACCGCCACCTCCGACAGCCCCGTCCTCGCCGCCGCGCGCCGTGCCCGGGAGGCGGCCGCCGCCCTGGCGCCAGTGCCGCGTTCGGTGAAGGACGCCGCGCTGCTGGCGATCGCGGACGCGCTGGTCGCCCGGGCCGGTGAGATCACCGCCGCCAACGCCGAGGACGTCGACCGGGCCCGCGCGGCGGGCACCGCCGAGTCGGTGATCGACCGGCTGACGCTGAACCGGGACCGGATCGCCGCGATCGCCG
The DNA here is from genome assembly GCF_042873675.1 of Kitasatospora sp. NPDC004614. Taxonomy (NCBI): domain Bacteria; kingdom Bacillati; phylum Actinomycetota; class Actinomycetes; order Kitasatosporales; family Streptomycetaceae; genus Kitasatospora; species Kitasatospora sp. NPDC004614. The sequence continues at coordinate 510,351 of NZ_JBIALR010000003.1, read as the reverse complement.
CCGACGTGCGCAGCGTGGTCGGCCTGCCCGACCCGGTGGGCGAGGTGGTGCGCGGCTACACCCTGCCGAACGGGCTGGACGTGCGCCAGGTGCGGGTGCCGCTGGGCGTGGTCGGCATCATCTACGAGGCCCGGCCGAACGTCACGGTGGACGCCGCCGCGCTCTGCCTGAAGTCCGGCAACGCGGTGCTGCTGCGCGGCTCCGGTTCCGCGTACCGCTCCAACACGGCGTTGGTGCAGGTGCTGCGCGAGGCGGTCGCCGGGGCGGGCCTGCCGGCCGACGTGATCCAGCTGGTGCCGGGCGAGAGCCGCGAGTCGGTGCAGGAGCTGATGCGCGCCCGCGGCCTAGTGGACGTGCTGATCCCGCGCGGCGGCGCCTCGCTGATCCGCACCGTGGTGGAGGGCTCCACCGTCCCCGTGATCGAGACCGGCACCGGCAACTGCCACGTGTACGTGGACGCGCAGACCGACCTGGCGATGGCCGTCGGCGTGCTGCTGAACTCCAAGGCCCAGCGGGTCAGCGTCTGCAACGCCGCCGAGACCCTGCTGGTGCACCAGGACGTCGCGGACGCCTTCCTGCCGCTCGCGCTGACCGCCCTCGCCGAGGCGGGCGTCACCGTGCACGGCGACGACGCGGTGCTGAAGGCCGCCGAGGGCACCGGTGTGACGGCCGTCCCGGCGACCGAGGAGGACTGGGGGACCGAGTACCTGTCGCTGGACCTGGCGGCCGCCGTGGTGCCCTCGCTGGAGGCCGCCGTGGAGCACATCCGCCGCTGGTCGTCCGGCCACACCGAGGCGATCGTCACCACCTCGCAGGCCGCCGCCCGCCGCTTCACCCAGCTCGTCGACTCCACCACGGTGGCCGTCAACGCCTCGACCCGGTTCACCGACGGCGCCGAGTTCGGCTTCGGCGCGGAGATCGGCATCTCCACCCAGAAGCTGCACGCCCGCGGCCCGATGGGCCTGCCGGAGCTGACCAGCACCAAGTACATCGTCACCGGCGACGGCCACGTGCGCGGCGAGGCCCGGCAGACCGTCGGCGGCCTCGGCAGCTGAATGCCGCGGGCGTCACATACCCGATCGGCCCGACCCACAGACAAACGCCCCGGCCGGTAATACATTGAATCCGTGGCTGAGGATGTGGGGGGCTCGCCGTACTCCGACGGCGCCGACCATGGTGATGCGGACGACGAGTTCGCCACCGTGGTCTTCGACGAGAGCTTCGTCCGCTCCGCCGCCGTGCACGAGCCGAGCGCCCGGGAGCGGCAACTCGCCGCCGCCGAGACCAGGTTCGAGCCGGATCAGGCCGGTGCGGCCCGGAGCTACGAGTTCACTTCCGGGAGCGAGGTGCTGCCGCTCGAGCTGCGCCCGCTGCCCGGCGGACTGGACGAGGACCGCTTCTACCCCGACCCGTGGTCGGGCGGCGACCGGCAGCACCGGCGCACCCGCCGCTCGCGCCTGCGCGCGTTCGACCCGCTGCGCGGCGGGTCGGTCGCCCAGCAGCGCTGGCACCGGCCGGTGGCCTGGGTGCTGGCCCTGGTGATGGGCATCGGTGTGGTCGCGCTGGCCGTCGCCGCCGTGTACCGGGGCGTCGGCAACGCCCCCGAGTCGCCGGCCAGGCCGTCCAGCGGGACCAGCAGCCCCAGCACGACGCCCTCGGTGCAGCCGCCCGTGACGGCGGCCGTTCCGGCGGGCTGAGCGGGCCGCTCCGCCGATCACCGGTCGTGGCGGTCTCGTTACCCGCGCCCCTCTCGTCGCGCGCGGCGGGCGAGCCTACCCTGGTCTCATGGGTGACCGGCGCGAGCCTCCCGAGGGCACGCCCGAAGGTGGCTCCAACGATGACGAGTTCCGGTCCGTCGTCTTCGACGAATCGTTCGTGAAGGCTGCCCGGATCCAGGAACTGTCCGCGCAGGAACGGCTGGCCGGCGCGTTCGGCCGGGCCACCCGGACGCGCGGCTGGGGCTGGTTCGGGTCGTTGCCGCGGCAGGCGGTGATTCTGCTGCTGCTGGTGGCGATGGCGTTCGCCGCAGCCGTCTACTTCGGTGTCAGCTCCCCGCACGGCCAGGCCGTGCCGCCCAGCGGCGCCCAGCTGACGTCCGTCGTCACCCCGCTCAGCCCATCCGCCACGGTCGGTGCCGTCCCCGACCCCGCCCACCCGTTCGCCGCGCTGCCGACCGGCTACGCGGACGGCCAGGGCGGCTTCAACATGCCGCCCGCCTCGTCCACCGCGCACTTCGGCGGGACGGACGTGCAGCGCGCCCTGGACTCCGTCCAGCACTACCTGGTGGTCTCCGAGCTGACCCCCGCCACCCTGACCGCCAACGAGACCGGCCAGGTCCGCGAGCTGCTCACGACCGGCGAACTCGCCCAGTACGACGACAGCGTCAACACGCCGCGCGACGACCAGCACCACGCCGCCACCGGCTGGATGGTGCGCTTCGACCCCGGGCAGGTCGCCCTGGCCACCGACACCGTGAAGGTCAACGGCGGCGTCCAGGTCGGCGAACTCAACCCCGGCACGCTGGAGATCACCGCCGACCACACCCTGGTCTACGCGCTGCGTCCGGCCGGCACCACCAGCGACCCCTCGGTCACCCTGTACTCGGTGCGCCGGGAGGTGCGGATCGACATCGACCGGGCCGACCTGGACGCCGGACGCGTCCGGGTGGTCGATTCCATCGTCCAGGCCGGGCCCACCGGCTGCGGCACCGTGCAGAGCGACTACCTGCAGCCGATGCTGGCCACCGCGGCGGGCGTCCACCCGAGCACCCCGCCCGCCGTGAACCCGGCCGACCACAGCCGGCCGGCCTGGCAGACCTGCGGGGTGCTCGGGCCGATCACCCGCTGAGCCGCTTGTCGGACCGGTCAGTCCTGCTTCTCGCCGGTGCCCGCGCTGCTGCCGTTGCCGTTGGTGCGGCCGGCGCCGGTGAAGGTGTCGCGGAGCTTGCCGCCGACCGTGCCGACGCCGTTGGTGAGGTCGCGCAGCAGGCCCATCAGCGGGTCCTTGCTCTCCTTCACCGACTGCGAGTACGAGTCTGCGGCGGCCTTCCACTGCGCGCCGATCGAGGTGTCCGGGTCGTCACCGCGGCGCGGGTACGCGCCGGCCATGATCGAGCGGTACTCCTCGCTCTCCGCCCACTTCTTCAGCTGCGCCACCCGAACCACCGCGAACGGGTGGGTCTGCGGCAGCACCTGCAGCAGCTTCAGCACGCTGTCGCGCAGGTCGCCAGCCTTGTCGTACTCCGCGGCCTGCTCCAGGAACGCGTCCACGTTCATCTCGGCCATGTGCGCGCCGCCGGCCAGCTTCATCAGGCCGCGCATCGACGCCTGCAGGTCCTGCCCGGCCAGCAGACCGGCCCGGTCGCTGGAGAGCTCGGCCTTGCGGAACCACTCCTTGAGCGCGGTGATCACCGCGGTGATCGCCAGGTTGCCCAGCGGCAGCCAGCCGATCCGGGCCGCCAGGTTGGTGAGGATCAGCAGCATCGTCTGGTACACCGCGTGCCCCGACATCGCGTGACCGACCTCGTGGCCGATCACCGCGCGCAGCTCTTCCTCGTCCATCAGCTCGATCAGGCCGGTGGTCACCACGATCACCGGGGTGTCCATGCCGATGCAGTACGCGTTGACCTTCGGGTCCTGGGTCACATACAGGTCCGGGACCTTCTCCAGGTCCAGCACGTACGCGGCGTCCCGCACCATGTCGTACAGCTCCGGGAACTGACGCTCCGAGGTCTTGACCGCCGTGGCCAGGAACAGCAGGCGGACGCTGCGCTCCGACACCAGGCCGGCCAGCTTCTTCAGGATGTCGTCGAAACCGCTCAGCTTGCGCAGCGCCACCAGCCCCGAACGGTCCGCCGGGTGCTCCCAGGCACGGGTGGAGATCTCCGGGAACCGCTGGCGGCGGCGGCTCGGCGCGTTGCCCTTGGTCATGTCGGTCATTGAGTACCCTCCTGGATCGACGCCGGCACCGGCTCCCGTGGCCGGCCCCCGCTGCTTCCTCTTAACGTCGCTGTGTCCGCACTCGTCCCCGGGCGCCACGGTACGCCGTCCGCCCGCACCGTCCGGGCGGGGTGTGGGGGCGGGAACGGCGATAAACGGGTCTACCCTGGCTGTGCCGTACCGAAAAGGAGCCCCGTGATGTCCCCTGCCGACCTGGTCCAGCTCGCCGGACCGATCTCCAGCGAGAACGGCCCCGGCCTGTTCCTGAGGATCATCCTGATCGCCTCCTTCGTCGGAGTCGGCCTGCTGATCTGGGCGATCGCCCGGGCCAGCCGCGACGGCGCCAAGCGCGACGCCGAGCGCGAGCGGGCCCGCGCCGAGGCGGCCGAGCGGGGCTGAACCCCGACCCGGTGAGCCCCAGGTCATGAGCCCCACGACCCGGCGGTGGCCAGGGACGACTCACTGGTGGTCAGACGCGGTGGGCCGCCGCGCGGTTGCGTGTCAGGCCCCCGTACGATGAGCCCCGCGGGCCGCACGGTCCGTGACCGCCTGGTCCTCACCGAGCCGAGAAGGTCCCGCCGATCATGACCTCTGCTGCCCTGCCCGCCCTCGCCGTCCTCGCCGAGGAGGGCGGAAACCACGACAGCCTCAACCCCTTCCTGACGGGTGGCGCGGCGCTGGCCATCCTGCTGCTGCTGCTGTTCGTCACCACCCGCTTCAACCGCGACCGCTGACCCGGTCGCGCCGCCGCCCGGCGCGGCGGGTGGACACGGAGTGCCCCGGGCCCGCAACGGGCGGAATCCCCGGGACACCCGGGTCGCGTAAGGTGTGGCGCCATGAGAAAGCAGGTCGACACCTCTGGGACGGACGCCGCGCAGGGCACCCCAGCGCCGGCCAGTGCGCCGCGCGGGCGACGCCGGCTGGGAGTGATGGGCGGCACCTTCGACCCCATCCACCACGGACACCTGGTGGCCGCCAGTGAGGTGGCCAGCGCCTTCCACCTGGACGAAGTGATCTTCGTCCCGACCGGGCAGCCCTGGCAGAAGTCCGACCGGCAGGTCTCGCCGGCCGAGGACCGCTACCTGATGACGGTGATCGCCACCGCCGAGAACCCGCAGTTCTCGGTCAGCCGGATCGACATCGACCGCAACGGCCCCACCTACACCGTCGACACCCTCCGCGAGCTGCAGGCCCTGCACCCCGACGCCGAACTCTTCTTCATCACCGGCGCGGACGCCCTCGCCCAGATCATCTCCTGGCGCTCCTCCGAGGAACTCTTCGACCTCGCGCACTTCATCGGCTGCACCAGGCCGGGCCATACTCTCTCCGACACCGGCCTGCCGGTCGGCGGCGTCTCGCTGGTCGAGGTGCCCGCCCTCGCCATCTCCTCCACCGACTGCCGGATGCGAGTCGCCAAGGGCGAACCCATCTGGTACCTGGTGCCGGACGGCGTGGTCCGTTACATCCACAAGCGGGCGCTGTACGCGTCGGCCCGGCCTTGATCCCCGGGAGGGACCGCATGACCGGAACGTCCGACGACGAACAGTGGTACGGCCGCCAGCCCCAACCGCCCCACCAGCAGCAGCCCGGATACCACCCCCCGCAGGGATACCAGCAGCAGCAGCCGTACGAGCAGCAGGCGTATGAGCAGCAGGCGTTCGAGCAGCAGCCTTACGAGCAGCAGGCGTTCGAGCGGCAGCCCGGGTACGAGTCGACCGGGTACGGGTCGTCCGGCCACGGGCAGTCCGGGTACGGCGGCCAGGGCGGGTACGGGCAGTCGGGCCAGGGGCAGTCCGGGTACGGGCAGTCCGGGTACGAGCAGCAGCAGGGGTACGGGCAGCAGGGGTACGCGCAGCAACAGCCGTACGGGCAGGCAGATTCGTACGGCGGGTACGACCCGCAGGGCGCACAGCAGGTCGGGCAGCACGGGGCGTACGTACAGGACCCGTACGGCGGCGACCAGTCCGGGCATGGGCAGCAGGCCGGATACGCGCAGCGCGGCCAGGTGGCCCAGGGGCTCGAACAGCACGGGTTCGAACAGCACGGGTACGGACAGCAGTTCGGTGGTCAGCAGGGGGCCGGGCAGCCGTCGGCCGGAGGGACGGCGGGCGACGCCTACGGGCAGCAGGCCCAGGACCCCTATTACGGACAGCAGCAGCCCGCGCAGGGGTTCTACCAGCAGCAGCCGCAGGTGCCGGGGCAGACGCTGGGTGCGCAGGCACCGGGTGGGCAGGTGCTCGACGGCCGGGTGACCGAGAGGCCGGGGGCCGCGGGGCAGGGGATCGCTGGGCAGGGGACCGCCGGGCGGGTGCCGCCGCAGGCCGGGGTGGCCGGGCGTGGGGGCTCGCCGGTGAGTCCGACCGTCGCGGGGATGTCGCCCCGGGTGCGGGCCGCGGCGTCGGCTGCGGCGCCGGAGGCCGAGGCACTGTCCGAGCCGTCCGAACTGGTCGGCGGACGGGCAGCTGCTGCGGCCGCCCGGGCCAAGAGCGCAGTCGACGACTCCTACACCACGGGCGAGTTCAACTTCGTCGACGAGCAGACGGAGGACTCCGAGGACGCCATCGACTGGCTGAAGTTCGCCGAGTCCCGCAGCGAAGTCCGGGCCGAGCGACGGCGGCGGCTGCGCAACCGGCTGATCGCGCTGCTGGTGGTACTGGCGGTACTGGCGGCCGGAGCGGCGGGCTACCTGTGGTGGTCCGGCGCGTTCTCCGGCGCGAACGACTCGACCAATGCGGCCGGCGGACGGTACGTCAACGTGGTGCACCTCCGCGAAAAGGGGGGCAAGGTCACCACCGCGCTGCTGGTCGACGACCAGGACGGGCGGAAGGCGACCGTGCTGCTACTCCCCGACACCCTTCAGCTCCCCAGCAACGGCGAGACCACCACCACCACCGTCGGCCAGGCGATGGACGCCGTCGGTCTCTCCGCCACCCGCGACGGCCTGAACACCGTGCTGGGCGCCAAGGTGTCCGGCACCTGGCGGCTGGACACCCCCTACCTGCAGGTGCTCGTCACTCAGCTCGGCGGCATCAAGGTGGACACCAACGCCGAGGTGCGTGAGGAGAACAAGCCTGACGGCAAGGTGCTCGCCGCCGCCGGCAAGGACGTCCTGCTGACCGGCCCCGCCGCCGTCTACTACGCCACCCTGCAAGCGCCCGGCGAGGGCCGGGATGCCCAACTCGCCCGTTTCGGGCAGGTGATGGCGGGGGTGATCAACGCGATGCCGGTCGCCTTGGCGGACGCAACCGATGACGTGCACCGGATGATGTTCGTCCCCGACCCGTCGCTGCCGGAGAAGGCGCTCGCCGGCGTCCTGGTCAACCTCTCCAAGCAGGCGAAGGCCGGACACCTGGCCACCACCCAGCTCACCGTCAAGCCGGACGGCACCCTGGACGACGCCACCGCCGGCAAGCAGGTGAAGGACATCCTCGGCGGTGCCCTCGGCTCGACCAAGGGCACCGGTGGCGCCACCCGCGTCACTGTGATCAACGCCTCCGGCAACGACAAGGCGGCGCTGGCCGCAAAGGTGATCGTCAGCAACTCGGGCATGGAGCCGCTGCCGTCCACCGCACAGGCCTCCGCGCAGGCGACGTCCGAGATCCGATACACCGACGACGCCAAGAAGGATGCGGCGCGCACCCTGGCCATCAGCCTGGGGCTGTCGGACTCGGTGGTGAAGAAGGTCACCGACTCGCAGAACGCGGACCTGGTGCTGATGCTCGGCAAGGACTACCAGCCGCCGCAGACGCCTGGGCAGTAGCCCGCCGGCTGCGCGGCCTGACTGGACGGCCTGGCTGGACGGCTTGGCTGCGTGGCGCGGGTGTGAGGGCCGGCTGTGCGGCCTGGGTGTGAGAGCTGGTTCAGGCGGCCCGGTTATGCGGTCGGGGCCCCGGGGTGGAAATCACTCCGGGGCCCCGGCGCGTTCGTGAGATCCTGGGAAGGTATCCCCACAGCCGATCCGGAAGAGCATCGTGACCGTCACCGACCGAAGCCAGGAACTGATCACCGTCGCCGCGCAGGCGGCGGCCGACAAGCTGGCGCACGACATCATCGCCTTCGACGTCAGCGAGGTGCTGTCGATCACCGACGCCTTCCTGATCGCCTCCGCCGCCAACGACCGCCAGGTCCGCGCGATCGCCGAGGAGATCGAGGACCAGCTGCGCGAGAAGCTCGACACCAAGCCGGTGCGCCGCGAGGGCGAGCGCGAGGGCCGCTGGATCCTGCTCGACTACCTGGACATCGTGGTGCACGTCCAGCACTCCGAGGAGCGCTCCTTCTACTCGCTCGACCGCCTGTGGAAGGACTGCCCCGAGCTGCCGCTCCCCGAGGACGCGCTGGCGACTCGCAACCGGCCCGAGAACGCCGTCACCGACGCCGCCGGTAACGCCGTCTCCGGGGGCGACCTCTGAGCCGCTCCGCGACGTGGCCGCGCATCGTCCTGTGGCGGCACGGCCAGACGTCCTGGAATCTCGAGTCGCGGTTCCAGGGCACTACTGACGTCGATCTCACCGAGCAGGGGCTGTTCCAGGCGCAGCGGGCCGCCCGCCTGCTCGCCGCGCTCCGCCCCGACCTGCTGATCTCCTCCGACCTGACGCGGGCCCGGCGCACCGCCGCCGAGCTGGCCTCGCTCACCGGTCTGGAGGTGCACCACCACGAGGGTCTCCGCGAGACCTTCGCGGGGGAGTGGCAGGGGCTCACCAACTCCGAGATCCGGGATCGGTATCCGGAGCAGTTCGAGGCCTGGGCCCGTGGAGAGCCGGTCCGGCGCGGCGGCGGTGAACTCTCCACCGAGGTGGCCGACCGGGCCGTCCCGGTGGTGCTGGACGCCGTTGACAAGCTGCCCGAGGGCGGCACCCTGGTGGTGGTCAGCCACGGCGGCACCATCCGCACCATGATCGGCCGACTGCTGGGCATGGAGCCGCAGTTGTGGGAGCGCTTCGGCGGTCTCTCGAACTGCTGCTGGTCGATGCTCGGGCAGGACGCGCGCGGCTGGCGGCTGCAGGAGCACAACGCGGGGACGCTCCCTCAGCCGGTCATCGGCGACGAGACCTGAGGCACGACCTGAGGCGGTGTCGGCGGCGGGACCTGAGGGTTTCCCGGCCCGGATTTCACAGTTCCGGCTCTGACCAGCTAGAGTCTTCCTCGTTCGCAGCGACGAGGAACGCAGACGGGAAACCGGAGGCGAGAGTCGCGGAACTGCGGGGCTATAGCTCAGTTGGTAGAGCGATTGCATGGCATGCAATAGGTCAGGAGTTCGATTCTCCTTAGCTCCACTCCGCACCGATGGTCCGTGAGTGGTCGTCAGTGTTGCGGGGCTATAGCTCAGTTGGTAGAGCGATTGCATGGCATGCAATAGGTCCGGAGTTCGATTCTCCGTAGCTCCACAGCAGTTCCGCGAGGCCGCTACCCGAAACGGGTGGCGGCCTTCGGTGTTCCTGGGGCCGGCTGCGGTGTGCCCGGAACGGATTAGGGCCTGGACCGTCGACCGTGTACAGTTGTCGATGTCGCCAAGGGAAACCGCAAGGAAAACCGCAGGTGACAGCAGTAGAAGTAGTAACAGCATGGGGCTATAGCTCAGTTGGTAGAGCGATTGCATGGCATGCAATAGGTCCGGAGTTCGATTCTCCGTAGCTCCACAGTAGACCGAAGGCCGTCCCGCGAGGGGCGGCCTTCGGTCGTTCCGCCGCCTCCTCTGCCGCACGGGGCGCAGGGCGGCTACCGTCGTGCCATGGCCGATCTGGCGCGAAAACGGAACGACGAGCTCGCCCGGATACTCCACCAGCTGGGATGGAGCCCGGAGCGGCTGGCCCGCGAGGTGAACGCGGTGCTGCCGCCCAGCATGGCAATCAGCTCGACCGCGCCCTACAAGTGGCGCGACCGGGGCATGGTGCCGCGCTCGCCGCACGACCAGACCGTCTGCGAGGTCCTCGGCCGCAGTGTCGGCATCGCCGTCACGTACGAGCAGCTGTGGGGGCAGATGGGCTCCAACCGGGGCGCCAAGATGCTCTCGCCCCGGCTGCTGACCGACCCGTGGACGGCTGACACCGCGCAGACCGCGCTCCGCGAGGCCGGCGCGGATGGCGCACCGGTGCGGCTCACCGACCTGTTCCGCGGTGACGAGTTGGAGCAGGCGGCCCGGCACTGGGCCTCCCCGCCACCGCCCGTCACCGGCGGCGAGGGCGCCCTGCGGATCGCTCCCGAGCAACTGGCCGACCTGCGGCTCTCCTACGACTCCAAGCAGCGCCTGGAGCGCACCTACGGCGGCGGACTGATCCTTGATCTCGCGAAGGCCGAACTCGCGATGGTGGGGAAGCTGCTGGAGCTCGGCAACTACGACGAGCCGCTCGGCCGGGAGCTGTACGGGGCCGCCAGCAGGCTGGCCCGGCTGGTCGGATGGGCGAACTACGACATGGGCAACGACGCCGCAGCGCAGCGAGCCTTCGTTGCCGCCCTGCGGGCCGCCCATGTCTCCGGCGACTCCCGGCTCGGTGTCGGCGTGGTCGGCTGCCTCGCCGTCCAGGCCACCTACAACTCCGGCGGGCGGGGTCTGGACCCGGTGGCAATGCTGTCCACCGCGCTGCGGGCCGCCGACGACGTGCTGACACCTTGTGAGCGGGCGCTGCAACTCGGCCGGATCGCCCGCGCGCACGGCCGCAAGGGCGAGCAGATCAGCGCCGAGGCGGTCGCCGAGCGGGCGATCCGGGTGCTGGAGGGCCTGGACGGGCACGACCAGGAACGCGCCGACCTGGAAGGCATGATCGGCGAGGGCTACCTGCTGCTCGGCGAGCACGAGCAGGCCCGCGGCCTGCTGCAGGGCGCGATCGAGACGCTCACCGCGGAACGCGCCCGGGTCAAGGCGCTGTTGATGGTGCGCCTTGCCGACTCCTACCGCCGCACCGGCGAACGCAAGGACGCCGAGCGCATTGCCGACCGGGCCCGCCAGCTCGCCGCCGGCATGCAGTCCGCGCGGGTGGCGCGGGCCCTGCGCGACTTCGACACCGCGATGCGGGCGGAGGCGTAGCGAGGGCCTGGACGGCCAGGCTGCCGGAGCAGGTGGACGGACTGGCGGCGTGGGCGGACGGACTGCTGGTGCGGGCGGGGGAGTGGGCGCGGGCATGGGCTGGGGCATCGGAGTAGGCGGGAAGGTGGCTTCGGGAGTGGGCGGGGGAGTGCGCCGAGACGAGATTGCGGGCGTGGTTGGGGGATTGACGCGGTGACGCGAAAGGGTGTTGAAGGGGTGCGGTACCCTGAGCCCATGCGAACTGTGCGCCTGCTTCTTAGCCAGCCGCGCTGACCAGGACCGGCTTGGGTGCCGGAGTCGGCGTGGCGTCCCCTCCTGTGGAGGGGTTTTCTGCTTTCTACGGCCTGTTCGCTGACTGATGACGATGGAGCCTGAAGGACCATGAGCGAGACGACCCCCGCTTCCGGCGCGGCCGAAGCCGCCACCGAGCCTTTCCGCTACGGCGCCGCGCTGGCCGCCGAGATCGAGTCCCGCTGGCAGGACCTGTGGGAGAAGGAGGGGACGTTCAACGCCCCCAACCCGACCGGCCCGCTGGCCGACGGGTCGGCCGTCGCCGCGAAGCCCCACAGCTTCATCATGGACATGTTCCCGTACCCGTCGGGCGCCGGCCTGCACGTCGGCCACCCGCTGGGCTACATCGCCACCGACGTGTACGCCCGCTTCCAGCGGATGAACGGGCACAACGTCCTGCACACGCTGGGCTACGACGCCTTCGGCCTGCCCGCCGAGCAGTACGCGGTGCAGCACGGTGTGCACCCGCGAGTGTCCACCGAGGACAACATCGCGAACATGCGCCGGCAGCTGCGCCGACTGGGCCTGGGCCACGACTCGCGCCGCTCGATCTCCACGATCGACCCCGAGTACTACCGCTGGACCCAGTGGATCTTCCTGCAGATCTTCAACGCCTGGTACGACCAGGACGCCGACAAGGCCCGGCCGATCTCCGAGCTGGTCGCCCAGTTCGAGTCCGGCGAGCGCGAGGTGCCGGGCGGCCGCGCCTGGGCTGAGCTGACCGGTGTCGAGCGCGACGAGGTGCTGGGCGAGTACCGGCTGGCCTACTCCAAGGAGGTGCCGGTCAACTGGTGCCCCGGTCTGGGCACCGTGCTGGCCAACGAGGAGGTCACCGCGGACGGCCGCTCCGAGCGCGGCAACTTCCCGGTGTTCAAGTCCAACCTGCGCCAGTGGATGATGCGGATCACCGCCTACGCGGACCGCCTGATCAGCGACCTGGACCTGCTGGACTGGCCCGAGGCGATCAAGCAGCAGCAGCGCAACTGGATCGGCCGCTCCGAGGGCGCGCGGGTGGACTTCGGCGTCGGCGGTGACACCGTCACCGTTTTCACCACCCGCCCTGACACGCTGTTCGGTGCCACCTACATGGTGCTGGCCCCCGAGCACGCCCTGGTCGACACCATCGTTCCGGCCGAGTGGCCGACCGGTACCCGCGAGGAGTGGACCGGCGGTGCCGCGACGCCGGCCGAGGCCGTCGCCGCGTACCGCGCGGCCGCCGCCGCCAAGTCCGACGTGGAGCGCCAGGCCGACGCCAAGGTGAAGACCGGTGTGTTCACCGGTGCGTTCGCGGCCAACCCGGTCAGCGGCGAGCAGATCCCGGTGTTCATCGCCGACTACGTGCTGATGGGCTACGGCACCGGCGCGATCATGGCCGTCCCCGCGCACGACAGCCGCGACTTCGCGTTCGCGCAGGCGTTCAACCTGCCGATGCGCTGTGTCGTCCAGCCCACCGACGGGCGCGGCGAGGACCCGCACACCTGGGATGACGCCTTCGACACCTACGACTCGGTGCTGATCAACTCCGAGCGTGACGGCGTGTCGCTGAACGGCCTGCCCGTGGTCGATGCCAAGGCCCGGGTGACCGCCTGGCTGGCCGAGCAGGGCATCGGCGAAGGCACCGTCAACTTCCGTCTGCGCGACTGGCTGTTCAGCCGCCAGCGGTACTGGGGCGAGCCGTTCCCGATCGTCTACGACGAGAGCGGCGCGATGCACGCGCTGCCCGAGTCGATGCTGCCGGTCGAGGTCCCCGAGGTGGACGACTACTCGCCGCACACCTACGACCCCGACGACGCCGCGTCCTCGCCGAAGACCCCGCTGTCCCGCAACGAGGCCTGGGTCAACGTCGAGCTGGACCTGGGCGACGGCGTGAAGACCTACCGCCGCGAGACCAACACCATGCCCAACTGGGCGGGTTCCTGCTGGTACGAGCTGCGCTACGTCGACCCGGTCAACTCCAGCTCGGTCGTCGACCCCGCGAACGAGGCCTACTGGATGGGCCCGACCGCCGACAAGCCGGCCGGCGGCGTCGACCTGTACGTCGGCGGTGCCGAGCACGCTGTGCTGCACCTGCTGTACGCCCGCTTCTGGCACAAGGTGCTGCACGACCTGGGACACGTCTCCTCGGTCGAGCCCTTCCACAAGCTGTTCAACCAGGGCATGATCACCGCCGACGTGTACCGCGACGCCCGTGGCTTCCCGGTTCCCGCGGCGGAGGTCGAGGAGCGCGACGGCCAGTACTACTGGCAGGGCGAGCAGGTCCGCCGCGAGGCGGGCAAGATGGGCAAGTCGCTGAAGAACGCGGTCGCCCCCGACGAGATCTCCGACGAGTACGGTGCGGACACCCTGCGCCTGTACGAGATGGCGATGGGCCCGCTGGACGTCTCCCGCCCGTGGGACACCCGCGCCGTGATCGGCTCGTACCGCTTCCTGCAGCGGCTGTGGCGCAACATCGTCTCGGAGGTCACCGGCGAACTGGTGGTGACGGACGAGGAGCCGGACGAGGCGACGCTGCGTGCGCTGCACAAGACGATCGACGGCATCCGCGGTGACATGGCCGGTCTGCGGTTCAACACCGCCGTGGCCAAGGCCATCGAGCTGAACAACTTCCTGGTGAAGCGCGGTTCCACCCCGCGTCCGGTCGCCGAGCAGATCGTCCTGCTGATCGCACCGCTGGCGCCGCACATCGCCGAGGAGCTGTGGCGTCGACTGGGTCATGAGCAGTCGCTGGCCTTCACCGACTACCCGGTGGCCGACCCGGCCTACGTGGTCGATGAGACCGTGACCTGTGTCGTGCAGATCAAGGGCAAGGTCAAGGCCCGCCTGGAGGTCTCGCCGTCCATCTCGGACGCCGAGCTGGAGGTGCTGGCCCTGGCCGATCCCACTGTGGTCGCGGCCATCGGCGGCGCGGAGGTGCGCAAGGTCATCGCCCGCGCTCCGAAGCTGGTGAACATCGTCACCGGCTGACGCCACCTCTGCTGAGGCGTCGCCAGATCGGCAGGGCCGGTTGCCCCGGATTCGGGGTGGCCGGCCCTTCGCCGTCCACGGGGGTGGGAGAGCCGGTTCCCGGACAAGGGGGAGGGGGAGGGCGCGCCAGGCCCGTGGGATGCGTTGGGTCCCTCGGGCTCCTTGCGCTCCTCCGGTTCGTCGGACTACTCGGACGGGCTGGAAGCGGTGGAAGGCCTCGAACAAGGTGGCTCCGTTCTTCGTGAGTGGTTTGACGGGTAGCGCGTACTGGCGGTCTCCGGGTGATCGCTTGGGGGAAATCCCTGAGCTGTCCCTGATCTCAGGTCTCCAGGCGGTTGAAGGCATGCTGTCCATTGCCGGGCCGAGCTACGGTGGAGACCGGTGGACAGGGCGGGCCGCACTCGGCGGACCGCCGCCTGTCACGGGCGGAAGGTGGGCTCCCGATGGAAGCGCTCGGTATCGTCGTAGCGCTGGTCGCGCTGCTCGGCGTGACGCTGTTGGTGATGGCAGTGGTCGGGACGGTCAAGGCGGTGAAGGCCGTGGCCGCCAAGGTTGATCGGCACAGCTCCAACGCCCAGCGGGCAGTGGAGAACGCCGCCCTCAGGGCGAAGAGCATCACCAAGCCGGGTGACCAGGGAAAGATCGCCGGCCTCCGGCTCTCCCTGCGCACCGCGCTGGACTCGACCCGCCAGGTCCTGCAGGGCGGCCTCCCGCAGGATGGCCAGCTCGGCGACTCGCTCCAGCTCCTTGCCCGGCTCGACTCGCACGCCGCCGAACTCGACGCGGAACTGCGTCTGCTGGAGCGTGAGCCGATGACCGGCCGGGTCACCGCCAAGCTTCCGGAATTGCGCGAGCGTGCCGAACGGATCACGCACTCCGCGGACTCCCTGCGTTGGGCCGCCCAGGACCGCATGCGCCGCTTCGCCGACGACGAGCTCGCCCGCCTCAGTAAGGAATGCCAGGACGAGGCCGGTGCGCTGCGGCACTGGACTCCTGCCGAGCCCGCCGCCGACCGTGACTCCGAATTCGCCGCCGACTCTGTCTCCGCGGCCAGTGCCCGGAGTGCTGCCTCCGCCGATCACCCCGCTGACCGCCGGAAGGGAATCGGTACCGGACGCCAGAGCAGCGCCGAAGAACTGCTGGGGTTGGCTGCCGAGCCGCTCTCCCGCCTCGCCGACCGCCTGCGCAAGCCGAACCCGGCCGGACCCAACCACCCCTGACCCCGCGCCACGAGTGGGTGCTGTCCGTGCGATGAGGGTTACCCGCTGCTATGAAGGTCAAACCGCCACAGGACGGGCACTGTCATCCTGGTCCGGCGGAGGGTAACCTCCGGCTCATGCTCGGCCACCTCGCACTTGTCACGGATTCCACCGCGTATCTGCCCCAAGAAGCGGTGGACCGGCACCGCATCCAGGTGGTACCGCTCAGCGTTGCGGTCGGTGACGAGGTCTTCGCGGAAGGCGTCGAGATCTCCCCGAAGGACGTCGCCGAGGCCCTACGAGCCAAGCGCCGGGTGACCACCTCCCGGCCCAGCCCCGAAACGTTCACGGCCGCCTACCTGGCGGCCGCCGAGGCCGGTGCGCGGGGAATTGTCTCCATCCACCTGTCCGCCGAGCTTTCCGGTACGGCGGAGGCCGCTCAGTTGGCCGCCGCCACGGCGCCGATCCCGGTCAGGGTGGTCGACAGTCGGCTGGTCGGCATGGCACTGGGAAGTTGCGTGCTGGCCGCCGCGGAACTCGCCGATGCCCTCGATGCCGCTCGGGCCGAGACGGCAGTCGATCGCGCCGATGCCGAGGCGGACAGGGTCGAGACCGAAGTGGATCTGGACCAGGTCGTCTCCGCTGCCGAGCGGCGGGCCGACGTCACCAGCGGATTCTTCTACGTCGACACCTTGGAGCACCTGCGGCGCGGAGGCCGGATCGGAACCGCCCAGGCGCTGGTCGGCTCCGCGCTGGCCGTGAAGCCCCTGCTCCACCTGTCCGGCGGTCGGATCGAGCCGCTGGAGAAGGTCCGCACCGCCTCCCGGGCCATTGCCCGGCTCGAGGAGATTGCCGTCGAACACGCGGGTGCACAGCCAGTGGACATCACCGTCCACCATCTGGCCGCAGAGCAGCGGGCCGAGGCGCTGGCCGAGCGGCTGCGGGAGCGGGTACCGGCGGTGAACGAGCTCTACGTCAGCGAAGTAGGCGCCGTCATCGGTGCGCACGTCGGGCCTGGCCTGCTGGCCGTCGTGGTGGCGCCGCTCGTCGCATCCCCGCACTGAGCACTATGAAACTCACTCGTCCTAGCGACGAGAGTTATCCACAGGCCCGAGTTATCCACAGGGGCGGGCCAATTTCCAGACCGCACGTCAGGCCGGTCCTACTGTCCTCGCCATGAGGACCATCACCACACCCCAAGCCCGCCGCCGTCAGACCGTCGCCACTGCCCGAGCCCGCCTCGGTCTGCTCTTCCCGCCCGTCCAGCCCGCCGACCTCGGCCCGCCTGGGCCGACCGCCGAGTCGGTGCCCCAGGCTTTGGAGACCGCAGGGGCAGCCGAAGTGGACAGCGGCGAGTTGTCAGCGCTCGCGGTCCGTGCGGCGGTCAGTGCTGCTCCCGAGCCGGAGCGGGCAGTGGTACGTGCGACGTCCGCTCCCGATCCACCGTACGCACTGTCATCGCCGCAAATCCTGGCGATGTACGGAGTATCGGCGCGCTCGGCAGGTACGGCCGCTCGAAGCTTCACCGATCCGACGGTCGGGCTGCCCGCAGTTCAGCCCGGTGCGATTCCGGAGCGAGACCCGCCTGTCGCCGCATCCGACGCCGACTCGCTGCCGCCCCCTGTTCCTGACGCCCCGCTGGGGAACTGGGCCGACCTCCAGGCGGATCCGGATCCGCCGCCTCAGCCCGATGCCCCGTCAGCTCCTGAACCGGTCGGAGCGGCCCGCCGCGCTGACCAGCCGGGACTGCCGCTTCGGTTCCGGCTTCCCGGAGCCTTCGCCTTCGACCGCCGCGCTGTTATCGGCCTCTCCGTCCTCCTCGTCCTTGCCATCGGCTACGCCGCACAGCACTTCTGGTTGGGCCGGCCACACCCCGTTGCCGTCCCCGCCATTTCCATCACCGAATCCACCACCGACCGTGCGACGGAAGGAGTACCCACACACCAGCCAGCCGGACCGTCACTGGTCGTCGACATCGCCGGCAAGGTTCAGGATCCCGGCCTACGAACCCTCCCCGCAGGTTCACGGGTCGCCGATGCCCTGACCGCCGCCGGCGGCCCGATCCCCGGAACGGACACTAGCCTGCTCAACCTTGCCCGCCCACTCACTGATGGAGAACAGATCCTCGTAGGTGTCGAAAATCCGACCGGCGGAGCTCCTGCCGCTCCTGCCGGACCAGTCAGCCTCAACCACTCCAGCGCCGAGCAGCTCGACTCACTGCCCGGCGTAGGGCCGGCCCTGGCCCAGCGCATCCTCCAGTACCGCCTGACACACGGCCCCTTCCAGTCCCTCGACCAACTTCGCCACGTCTCCGGCATCGGCCCCCGAAAGTACGAGGACCTCAAACCGCTCCTGACGCTCTGACACCCAACCCTTTTCCTGCCAGGAGGTGTCCCATGAACTAGCTCCCGACTTGCTGAGCGAAGCCGCGCGTCGCTACCCGCCGAGGGAAACGTGGCCGCTCATCCGACGCTCTGTCCAGGCCCAACCCGCCGTCTCCCACCACTCGACTGTCAGACATGGGACTGCTGGTCCCTCGTACAGCCCGGTTGGTGTGGCATGGCCGTTCCGTTGCGCCACCAGCCTCTAAATCAACAAGTCGACCAACGAACATGCCGAGAGGAGGCGCCCCAATGCCGGCCCTGCCCTCCACCGTCCCCGACCGAACCGACTACCGGCTCCTCCTCCTGGCCATCACCGCCTGGCTGGTCACAGCCCTCGCCCTCGACCTGGACGCGAGACACCACCCGGCGCTACTCCTGAGCGCCTTGATGGGCGGCGTGATCGCCTCCGGCCTCCTTACTTCGAAAGGACCTCGCCGCTCGATCCACCGACTCGCAGCCGCCGTCCTGCTCACCGCCGCAACGGCGGCGACCACCACAGTCCTCCACACCGCCGACCTGCACCGGGGCCCGCTGCCTGCCCTGGCCCATCCAGCGCTGACGCCCGCCCGGGGAGAGCCGGGCTCCCCGGGCGGCTTGGAGAAGCCGCCGGATGCGGACGAGCAGTCCGCGCCGCCTCGCTCCGGGGGAGGCCGAACTGCCAAGCCGGAGATCACCGTTGAGGCGACCATCACCGGTGACCCCAAGTTTCACGGGGCGCATACCAAGGGCAGCGCCCTCTCCCAACCGACCCTCACCATCTCCGCTGTCGTTACCCGCGTCCTCCCACTCGCCGGTGCCGAGCAGGCGGACGCGGTGCCCACAGTGACCAGAACGCCTGTCACGCTCCTCATCCGGACTCAGGACGCGGAGCAGTGGCAGCAACTGGTTCCGTCCACTCAATTGGGGTTCCAGGCAGAGGTGTTGCCGGAGCGGCAGGCGAGCCCGTCCACGGGCTCGGCAGCACGACCTCGGACGGATTCGGCTGCCCTGCTCGCCCCGCAAGGCCAGCCCCGGACCCTCGCACCTCCCAGCCTTCCGCAACGCCTTGCCGCCCAGCTCCGCAGGGGGCTTCGCGATGCCTGCGATCACCTGCCGCCCGACGTGCGCGGACTGCTCCCGGGACTGGTGGTGGGCGATGTGACGAGGCTTCCGGACGACCTGGCAGACGCATTCCGGTCCACCGACCTCGGGCACCTGGTGGCGGTGAGCGGGGCCAATCTGGCCATCGTCCTGGCAGTCCTGGTCGGAGGTACGCCGACCGACTCGGACGCGCCCGGACGGGGCGGGCTGGCCGGGCTGCTGGGACTCTCCTTCCGTACGACAGCACTGCTCGGAACGGGGCTGACGCTGGCGTTCGTCACCATCTGCCGTCCCGACCCGAGTGTTCTCAGAGCCGCCGCCACCGGCCTGATCGGACTACTGGCCCTCGCCACCGGAAGACCGAGACGAGCCCTGCCCACATTGGCCGGCGCTGTGCTGATCCTGGTTCTGGTGGATCCTTATCTGGCCCGCTCATTCGGGTTCCTGCTTTCCGCGCTCGCCACGGCAGGGCTGCTGATTCTCGGCCCGCGATGGACGGCCGCGCTGCGTGCGCGTCGCTGGCCGCACCACCTTGCATCGGCGGTCGGAGCCACTGCGGCGGCGCAGGCCTTCTGTTCCCCCGTCACCGTCCTGTTGGCGCCGCGGATCAGTCTGGTCGGGATTCCGTGCAACCTGCTGGCGGAGATCGCGGTCGCACCCGCCACCTTGCTCGGGTTCGGTGCGCTCGCGGTGGCGCCCTTGTCGAAAGGGGCGGCGGAGTTTCTGGTGGACCTTGCCGCGTTGCCAGTCGGGTGGCTGGCCACCGTGGCGCGGAGGGGTGCGGAGCTTCCCGGTGCTGAACTCGCCTGGCCCGGCGGACTGTTCGGCTCGGCGCTGCTGGTGGTGGTCATCGTCGCGTTGGCCTGGGCACTGCCGCCGCTGCTGGGCGGACGACGGCCTAGGCATCGGCAACCCAGGATGTGGCTCGTGGTCGCGATTGCCGTTGTGCTGCCGGTGGTTCTGCTGAGGCCGCCCGCCGTGACTCGGCTGGCGACTGGCTGGCCAGCCGAGGGCTGGCGGTTGGCGATGTGCGACATCGGGCAGGGCGACATGACTGTGCTGCCGGTCGAGCCCGGCAGCGCGGTGGTGGTGGATGCCGGGCCTGATCCCAAGTCGGCGGATGCCTGCCTTCGGGATCTCGGGGTGACCAGGGTGCCGGTCCTGATCCTCACTCACTTCCATGCGGATCACGTCGAGGGAATCCCCGGGGTTCTACGTGGCCGGTCGGTCGGTGCGATCGAGGTGACCACCTCGGACGAGCCGGACGGCGAGCGGAGCAGGGTGCTGCGCTGGGCAGCCGGCGGCGGGGTGCCGGTGTTGCGTGCCCAGCGAGGCGAACGCCGAACGGCCGGTGCCGAGCTCGCCTGGCAAGTGGTGTGGCCGGCCTCTCCAATGGCCCCGGACGCGACCGGCCCCAACAACTCCAGCATCGCGATCCTCGCCACCCTCGGTCCTCCCCGCGCCCCGATCCGGGTAGCCCTGCTGGGCGACCTGGAACCCCCGGCGCAGGCGGCCCTGCTCGCCCTCGGCCTGCCGCCGGCGGTCCGGCCGGCCGAGCGGGCTCCACCGTCACCTGCGGGGACGGCGTCAACAGCAGCGCGCGACACGGGGCAGGTGTCCGAGGGCCAGACGGAGTCGGTGAGCTACGGCGGCTCAGGCGACCGCTACGGCGGCCCTGGTTCTCCCGGGCTGGGCCGGGTGGACGTCCTGAAGGTGGCGCACCACGGATCGGCGCACCAGGACTGGGCGTTGATGGCAGGGCTCCGGCCGAGGCTGGCCCTGATCTCCTGCGGTACCGGCAACCCATACGGGCATCCGGCTCCGCAGACAGTGGCCGGACTCAGGGCGCTGGGGGCGGCGGTGGTCCGCACCGACCGGGTGGGGGACATCGCGGTGCTGGGGGATGCGCCCTCCCTGGCTGTGGCGTCCCACCAGCGCTCCGGCCACGGCTGACCCCGAGGCGCGCCCGGGCCCGCCGACGGCGATGGCAGCTCGAATCGATGGGCCTGGCAGGTGCGGACAGAGCGCCCGTCCGAGCGGGTGGGGTCACCTCGCTCGGACGGGAACCAGAGGGGACCTGCGGGCCGGGGCGGGTGGGTCAGTCCTGCTCGCGCCACCCGTCCTGCTCGGCGACGAGCCGGTCGAGTTCGGTCAGCAGCTGCGGTGTCCAGCCCTCGTCCTCGGGGGCCTCGACGACCACGATCCACTGGGCGTCCTCGGCGTCGTCCTCCCCGGCGAGGGCGTCCCGGACCACCTCCACGTCGCCCAGGTCGGGCCAGCGCGCACTCAACTCCTCGGCAATCTCATCCGCCGCGTCGCGGTCGGAAAGGACGAGCAATTGACGGTCATTGTTCTTGATCACGCCAACATTCTCCCCAGCCCCGTGGGCGGAACGGCGGCGGCCCCACCCCAGATTCCGCTCCGGGGGTCTGCCCTGATGGGACGTGCCGGGGCAGGCCTGTCGGTACGGCGTGCGATCCTGGTAGGCGATGGCCAGGAAGAGTGCACCCGAGGACCTGCTTGCCCCGCTGACCGTTGCGGTCGGCCAGGAAGAGCTGCTGCTGGACCGCGCGGTCGCCGCGGTGGTGGCGGCGGCGAAGGCGGCGGATCCGGAGACGGATGTGCGCGATCTCGCGCCGGGAGCGCTGCAGGCCGGGCAGTTGGCCGAACTCACCACCCCCTCGCTCTTCGCGGAGCGGAAGGTGATCGTGGTCCGGGCTGCGCAGGACCTTGCGGCCGACGCGGTCAAGGAGGTCAAGGCGTACCTGGAGACGCCGGCCGAAGAAGTGATCATGGTGCTGGTGCACGCGGGCGGCGCCAAGGGCAAGGGGCTGCTGGACGCGGCGAAGAAGGCGGGTGCGCGGGAAGTGCTGTGCGCCAAGCTCACCAAGGCGAGCGAGAAGCTGGCGTTCATCCGCAACGAGTTCCGTACCTTGGGGAGGGCCGCCAGCCCGGAGGCGTGCCAGGCGCTGCTCGACTCGCTGGGCAGCGACCTGCGCGAACTGTCGGCCGCGTGCAGCCAGTTGACGGCCGACATCGAGGGCCCGATCGACGAGACTGCGGTCGCGAAGTACTACAGCGGCCGGGCGGAGGCGACGGGCTTCGAGGTGGCCGACCTCGCCGTCACCGGTCGGGCCGCCGAAGCGCTGGAGCGGCTGCGTTGGGCGCTGGCTGTCGGCCAGCCGCCCACGGGTATCACGTACGCGCTCGCCTCTGGGGTTCGCAGCATCGGCCGACTCGCCACCGCCGGCCGGAACATGCGCCCTGGCGACCTGGCCCGCGAACTGGGCATGCCGCCGTGGAAGGTGGACCGGGTCCGCCAGCAGATGCGTGGCTGGACGGGCGACGGCGTGGCCGCGGCCCTCACTGCCGTCGCGGAGGCAGACGCGGCCGTGAAGGGCGGCTCCGACGACCCGGCGTACGCCCTGGAGCGCGCAGTGGTCGCCGTGGCCCGGGCCTCCCGGGCCGGCTCTCGCCCGTACTGAGCCTGCCCCTACTAAGCCACGTTCGTACCAGTCGCGCCCGGCAACGTTTCCGAGGCGGCCCCGCCGAATCGGGTCGGGCGATCTCCCGTACCGGTCGGGCGGAGCCCCGGAGTGGGTCAGGTGGATCCGCCGAGGGTGCGCAGCAGTTCACGGGTGTCGGACAGAAGTGCGGTGCGGACCTGCTCCCGGTCGGGGGCGGTTCCTCTGCCGTCCTGGTAGGACGCGGACCAGCTGGTGTAGCAGGTCATACCGCCCTGGCGGACGTACAGGACCTGGGTGAGGTAGTGCGAGCCCGGGGCGCCGCGGTCGGGGTCGTCGAGGTAGCCGATGTAGGCCGCGTCGCCGAGGCCGGGTACCGGACTGATCTGGTAGTGGCGTTGGGCCAGTCCCTCGCGCTGTGCGTCGAACTCCGGGCGCGGGTCCACCTCGTGGTGGAGCTGCACCTGCAGGTAGAGGGTGTAGTAGTCCTGGTCGCCGCCGACCTTCTTGCGGTACTGGCCGCAGTACATCTCGTCCAGCGCCCGGTGGCGCGTCGTGTAGTGGTAGGGGGTGCCCGTCGGGACTGGGTACAGCTGGCTGAAGGTGGTGAGGCGGGCGGTGGTGCACAGGTCGTCGACCGTCCGGTAGCCGGCCACGCTTCGGGCGCTCGTTGTCGAGTCGCCGTTGATCAGTGCGGGGACTGTCAGGATGGTCGCCGCCCACACTGCCGAGGCCACCAGGGCGCCGCCGATGCCCCACCACAGTCGGTGCCGGGGACGGCCCGGGCCAGGGCCGTCTGTGCCCGTTCCGTTCGGGTTGTCGCTGGCGTTGGAGGGCCCGTCGGGGCCGATGGTGGTGACCGTGCCCGTTCTGACGCCTGTGGCCGGTGAGGTGCGGGGGTTGCGCGAGAAGCTGCTGGTGGAGCGGTGGCCCTGGAGCTGATGCGGCGGCGGAGTCGACATCGTTCCCCCGAGTAGTTGGTCACGCACGGGCAGTGTCAGGCACCCACGCACCCTACCTCGCTGCATCGTTCGCGCCGATCCCCTTTCTCTGCGCGGTGGTTGGACACCGCGGCTGCCGGGCGGGCGGCAGTCGACCGGGCCCGGAAACGCGAACTGCCCGCCCGGTGGGGACCGGGCGGGCAGTTGGGGGAAGTGCCCTGAGCGGGTACTTTCCGTGGTTCATCTGGGTACCACACCCGCGTGGCGAACGCAGGCCGCGTGCGGTACGGGTGGTGCAGCTCGTCGGAAATCCGGGTAGAGGGCCGGATTCCCGGGAGCGGACGGTCGGCGGTGGCGGGTAGAGGGCCGCGGATTCACGCCGTCCTAGGTGGTGCCGGAGCACCGGGTCGTACGGCCGGGCCGTACGGGAAGGACCAGGATCAGGCAGCGACGTTGACGCGCTTGGTGATCGCCGACTTCTTGTTGGCGGCCTGGTTCTTGTGGATGATGCCCTTGCTGACGGCCTTGTCGAGGGCCTTGGAGGCGGCGCGAGCCAGCTCGACGGCCTTCTCGTTCTCGCCGGCGGCAGCGGCCTCGCGGGCCTTGCGCAGAGCGGTCTTCAGCGAGGACTTGACGGCCTTGTTGCGCAGGCGCGCCTTCTCGTTGGTCTTGTTGCGCTTGATCTGGGACTTGATGTTCGCCACGAAAGAGCCTCAGTCTGTGTGAATCGGCAGTTCAACGGGTTGCACCGCCCGCCGCCGGTACCAGCCGAGAGGGCATGCCGAGGGCGGAGTGCAGCGGCCCACGCTACCAGGGCCGCCCCGTGCCGCCCAAACCGGACCGGCGGCGCGAACGCGACCGGTGTCCCGTCAGTCGCTGATCAGCGGCTCGCCATAGTGCTCGACCGTCGGGAACGGGTCGTAGTAGTGGTGCAGCAGCTCGCGCCAGCGTTCGTACTCGGGGGAGCGGCGGAAGCCCTCGGTGTGGTCCTCCAGGGTCTCCCATTCGACCTGCAGCAGAAAGCGCGAGGTGCGGCCGCCGTCCAGGCAGCGGCGCAGTTCGAGGGAGCGGAAACCCCGCTGGGCGGCGATCAGCGGCCGGGCCTGGACGAAGGCGGCGAGGAAGTCGTTCTCCTGGCCGGGGCGGACGTCGAGCAGGGCGCTTTCCAAGATCATGCGGAGATCGTGCCGCATGCCCGCCCGGGTGGAAAGACCGGTCGGGCCTCGGGCATGGGAGGATGGGCGGAACCATATTGATCGGATCAGAAATCGGACCAAGGTGCCCGCGACCCCCAGCAACGTGCCAGAGCCCAGCCGTACTGACCCGGCGGTGATTCGCAACTTCTGCATCATCGCCCACATCGACCACGGCAAGTCGACGCTCGCCGACCGGATGCTGCAGATCACCGGCGTGGTGGACCCCCGGCAGATGCGCGCCCAGTACCTCGACCGGATGGACATCGAGCGCGAGCGCGGCATCACCATCAAGTCGCAGGCCGTCCGCCTTCCGTGGGCGCCGCGGACCGGTGAGAACGCGGGCAAGACGCACATCCTCAACATGATCGACACCCCCGGCCACGTGGACTTCACGTACGAGGTGTCCCGCTCCCTCGCGGCCTGCGAGGGAACCATCCTTGTGGTCGACGCGGCCCAGGGCATCGAGGCACAGACCCTCGCCAACCTGTACCTGGCGCTGGAGAACGACCTCACCATCATTCCGGTGCTCAACAAGATCGACCTGCCGGCCGCCCAGCCCGAGAAGTACGCAGCCGAGATCGCGCACATCATCGGCTGTGACCCGGCCGACGTGCTGAAGGTCTCCGCGAAGACCGGCCTCGGCGTCGAGGACCTGCTCGACCACGTGGTCGAGAAGATCCCCGCCCCGGTCGGAGTCAAGGACGCCCCGGCCCGCGCGATGATCTTCGACTCGGTGTACGACGCCTACCGCGGCGTGGTCACCTACGTGCGAGTGGTCGACGGCCAGCTCACCAAGCGTGAGCGGATCGCCATGATGTCCACCGGCGCGACCCACGAGCTGCTGGAGATCGGCGTCATCTCGCCGGAGCCGAAGGTCGCAGACGGCCTCGGTGTCGGCGAGGTGGGCTACATCATCACCGGTGTGAAGGACGTCCGGCAGTCCAAGGTCGGTGACACCATCACCTCGCAGCACAAGGGTGCCACCGAGCCGCTCGGCGGCTACAAGGACCCGCGCCCGATGGTGTTCTCCGGCCTCTACCCGCTGGACGGCTCGGACTACCCGTTGCTCCGCGACGCCCTCGACAAGCTGCGCCTGAACGACGCCGCACTGGCCTACGAGCCGGAGACCTCGGTCGCCCTCGGCTTCGGCTACCGCTGTGGCTTCCTCGGCCTGCTGCACCTGGAGATCATCCGGGAGCGCCTGGAGCGCGAGTTCAACCTCGACCTGATCTCCACCGCCCCGAACGTGATCTACCGGGTGATCATGGAGGACGGCACCGAGCACACCGTCACCAACCCGAGCGAGTTCCCGACCGGCAAGATCGCCGAGGTGTACGAGCCGGTCGTGCGCGGCACCATCCTGGCCCCCAACGAGTTCGTCGGCGCGATCATGGAGCTCTGCCAGTCCCGCCGCGGCAACCTGCAGGGCATGGACTACCTCTCCGAGGACCGGGTGGAGCTGCGCTACACCCTGCCGCTGGCCGAGATCGTCTTCGACTTCTTCGACCAGCTGAAGTCCAAGACCCGCGGCTACGCCTCGCTGGACTACGAGCCCATCGGCGAGCAGTCCGCCAACCTGGTCAAGGTCGACATCCTGCTGCACGGCGACGCGGTGGACGCGTTCTCCGCGATCGTG
This sequence comes from Kitasatospora sp. NPDC004614, assembly GCF_042873675.1. Taxonomy (NCBI): domain Bacteria; kingdom Bacillati; phylum Actinomycetota; class Actinomycetes; order Kitasatosporales; family Streptomycetaceae; genus Kitasatospora; species Kitasatospora sp. NPDC004614. The sequence goes on along the minus strand of NZ_JBIALR010000003.1, from coordinate 484,237 downwards.
CACAAGGACAAGGCCTACAACTACGGCGTGATGATGGCCGGCAAGCTGCAGAAGCTGATCCCGCGCCAGCAGTTCGAGGTGCCGATCCAGGCCGCGATCGGCTCCCGGGTGATCGCCCGTGAGACGGTCCGCGCGATCCGCAAGGACGTTCTCGCCAAGTGCTACGGCGGTGACATCTCGCGTAAGCGCAAGCTGCTGGAGAAGCAGAAGGAAGGCAAGAAGCGGATGAAGATGGTCGGTCGCGTGGAGGTCCCGCAGGAGGCCTTCATCGCCGCGCTGTCGACGGACGCGGAGCCACCGAAGGAAAAGAAGTAGTTCCCACGGTCGGCCCAACGGGCCGGGGTCCCCACGCGGGGGCCCCGGCCCGTTGCCGTTTCCTGATGGCGAATCGACTCCGCTCCCGGGGCCGGCTGCCGGTCAGCGCAGCGTCAGCGGCAGCACGTTGACGATCACCGACTTGACCAGCCGACCAGCTGCCCCGGTCACCACCCGCGGCTTCATCGAGTCGTCGCCGTGGATCATCTGCACCAGCGCCTCGCCGCGGCCCAGGCTCAGGCACTGGGTGAGGTAGCGGAACGAGAACGGCTTGTCGGTGCGCCCGGTGAGCAGTTTGCCCAGGTAGCGGCCCTGCGGCTGGGCGGTGGCGCAGGCCATCCGCAGCTGTCCGATGCCGGGCACCTTGGTGGCGGCGGCGTCCCCGGCCACGTACACGTCGGGGTGCGACACCGAGCGCAGGTGGTCGTCCACCACGGCCTGTCCGCGTTCGGTGACGGCCAGGCCGGAGTCGGCGGCGAGCGGGTGCGGTTCCAGCGAGCCGGCCCACACCACCACGTCGGCGGGGATCGGGCCGGCCGGCGTCTCCAACCCGGCGGCGGTGACCGCCGTGACCTGGTGTGCCTCGTCCACCTGGACCCGGAGTCGGTGGAGCACCGCCAGGACGTGCGCCCGCCCGCGCGCCGACAGCCAGCCGCCGACCGGGCCGGACGCCACCAGCCGGACCTGCCAGGACGGGTGGGCCTCGGCGAGTTCGGTGGCCAGCTCGATGCCGGTCGCGCCGCCGCCGACCACCGCGATCGTCCCAGGTGCCGGCGCGTCGGTGATCCGGCGGTGCAGTTCCTCGGCCTGCTCGGCCGAGTACGCGTGCTCGGCGGCGCCGGGCACGTCGCTCCAGGCGACCCGGCTGCCGAGCGCGTACACCAAGGTGTCGTACGCGATCCGCTTGCCGTCCTCGGTGACCACCTTCCGCCCGGGCAGGTCGAGCTCGACGACCCGGGTAGCGAGGTGGTCGACCTTGCGGCCGCGCAGCACGTGGGCGATGTCGGGCCGGGAGGGCCGGCGGCCGACGGCGATCTCGTGCTGGCGGACCCGGTGGGCGAAGCGCCGCTCCGGGGCGATCAGGGTGACCCGGTCCGGCCCACGGCCGATCCCGGCGGCCGCGGACAGTCCCGCGTAGCCCGCGCCGATCACCACGATGTGCTTGCCAGTCATCTCGTCCTCCTTCACGGACCCCGCCGGGTGGCGGATACGGAAGGGGGACGGGGCACACTGCGGGAGTGTGACCGTGACCTGTGTCACGCCCCCGCGAGGTGGGTGAGCTTCTCGGGGTTCACCATCGCGTACGCGGAGGTGACCCGGCCGTCCGCGACGGTGAACGCGAGCACGCCGCCGATCACGCCCGGGCTCGAGTACCAGACCGCACCCAACTCGCCGTTGACCAGCATCGGCACCAGCGGGCGCTCCACATCCACCGAACGCTCGGCGATCTTGCGCACCAGCCGGCCCACACGGAGCGCGCCGAGAAGCGGACGGCGGCCCGCGCTGACGATGCCACCACCGTCGGCGTGCCAGACCACCTCGGGGTCGAGCACCTCCATCAGCGTCATCAGATCGCCGCCGGTTGCCGCGGCGATGAACGCCGTCACCACCTGGCGGTGTTCGGCCGGGTCGACAGTGCTGCGGCGGCCGCCGTCCCGAACCCGGCGGCGGGCCCGCGAGGCGAGCTGCCGGGTGGCCTCGGGGGAGCGGTCCAACGCCGAGGCGATCTCCTCGAAACCCACCGCGAACACGTCGTGCAGCACGAACGCCGCCCGCTCGGCCGGAGTCAGCTGCTCCATCACCGCCAGCATCGCCACCGACACCGCCTCACCGACCTCGGCCAGTTCGGCGGGTGACTCCGCGGTGCTCAGCAACGGCTCCGGCAGCCACTCGCCGAAGTACGCCTCCCGGCGGGCCCGGGCCGAACCCAGCTGGTCGTAGCAGAGCCTGGTCACCACCGTGGTCAGGTAGGCGCGCGGCTCGGCGATGCCCGACCGGTCGGCCGACTGCCAGCGCAGCCAGGCCTCCTGCAACACGTCCTCGGCATCGGCGACCGAGCCCAGCAGGCGGTAGGCCACCGCGCCCAGGTAGCGGCGCTCGGCCTGGAAGGCGTCGACGGGGCCGGAGGGCGCGGTGTCGAGGGCGGTCGGATCGGGCACCCGCCAACGGTAGCGCGCCGAACGGCCGGGGCGGCAGGCCGGTATTGATCCGGCGTCAGGCGGGGCGGTCGTGCGAACTCTGGGTGGGACGGGCGTGGGCGTTCAGCGGAACGGCCGCTCGGTGTGACGGCCGCCGTGGGTGGCGGAAGCGGGTCGTTGCGGGGTGCTAGCGGGACTCCACGCTGTGCAGCAGATCCCGGAGCAGCGTGTTCAGCTCGGACAGCCGCTGTTCGCCGAGCCGGTCGATGATCCGCTGCTGGACGGCCGTACCCGCGGCCACGGCCTGGTCGACCGTCTCCCGGCCGAAGTCGGTGAGGGTGATTCGCAGGCCGCGACGGTCGTTCGGGTCGGGGGAGCGGGTGACCAGGCCGGCCCGCTCCAGCTTGTCCAGCCGGCCGGTCATGCCGCCGGTGGTGAGCATCAAGGTCGCGGTCAGCTCGCGCGGCGACAGCGAGAACGGCTCCCCGGCGCGGCGCAGGGTGGCCAGGACGTCGAACTCGCCGAGGCCGATGCCGAACTGCGCGTAGACCTGCTCCATCAGGTCGCTGACCGCGCGGGAGACCCGGTGCACCCGGCCGAACGCGGCCATCGCCTCCGTGCGGTGGGCGAGGTCCGGGCGCTCGTGCCGCCACTGGTCGGCGATCGCGTCCACGGGGTCGTGTGCAGTGCTGCGTGGGTCAACTCGGTCCATTTCGCCAGTGTGGCACAGGGCCGCTCGGGAGTGAGTGGGTGAGCGGCGAGTTTGCTTTCGCTAATTGGCTCGACAGCAAGTAACTTGCTGCTAAGCTATCTCTCATGCGAACCGTAGCTCTCACCGCGCTCGCCCCGCTCGCGTGGGGCTCCACCTATGCCGTGACGACCGAACTGCTTCCCGCAGACCGGCCGTTGCTCACTGCGACTCTGCGCGCCCTGCCCGCCGGACTGGTGCTGCTGGCCGTCACCCGACGACTGCCCAGCGGTTCCTGGTGGTGGCGCTCGGCGGTGCTGGGCACGCTCAACATCGGCGTCTTCTTCGCCCTGCTCTTCGTCGCCGCCTACCGCCTGCCCGGCGGCGTGGCCGCCGTCCTCGGCGCGATACAGCCGCTGCTGGCCGCGGGGCTGGCCGTACCCCTGCTGGGGGAGCGGTTCGGGCGGCGGGCCCTGCTGGCCGGCACCGTCGGAGTGTTCGGCGTAGCCCTGGTGGTGCTGCGCGCCACCGCCCGGCTGGACGCCATAGGCGTGCTGGCCGGCCTCGCCGGGGCCGGGGCGATGGCCGCCGGTACGGTCCTCACCAAGCGCTGGGGGCGCCCCGAGGGCGTCGGCCCACTCGCTCTGACGGGCTGGCAGCTCACCGCCGGCGGTCTGCTGCTGCTCCCGGTGGCCGCTCTGGTCGAGGGTGCCCCGCCCGCGCTCAGCGGCACCAACCTGCTCGGGTACGGCTACCTCGCGGTGGCCAACACCGCGCTGGCGTACTGGGTCTGGTTCCGCGGTATCGGTCGTCTGCCCGCCACCTCGGTCGCCTTCCTGGGCCTGCTCAGCCCGGTGTCGGCGGCAGTGATCGGCTGGGCCGCTCTCGGCCAGTCCCTCAACGCGGTGCAGCTGCTGGGCATGGCGCTCGCCCTGAGCTCCACCCTGCTCGGTCAGCGCCCGGCCGGCCGGCCCGCCACCACCGTGGTCGCCGCCTCCACCACCGACCCGACCACCCCGGCCGCCACTGACCCGACCATCACCGACCCGACCACCACCCACCGGGCCACCGCAATCACCGCGACCATCCTGGCGCCAGTCACCACCGCCCCGGCTCTCGCCCTCGCCGCGATACGCGAGGGGGAGGCCCGCGGTGCGGACCTCCCCCAGGGCGGCGGACCGGTCGGGCCGGTCGGCCGGGCAGCGCGCTGACGTCGTGTCAGTCGACCTCGGCCACCGCCTGGGCGAACTGCGCCTGGTACAGCCGGGCGTAGGCGCCGTCGGCAGCGATCAGCTGGTCGTGGTTGCCCTGCTCGACGATCGAACCGTTCTCCATCACCAGGATCACGTCGGCGTCCCGGATGGTGGAGAGGCGGTGGGCGATCACGAAGCTGGTGCGGCCGGTGCGCAGCTCCGCCATCGCACGCTGGATCAGCACCTCGGTACGGGTGTCGACGGAGCTGGTCGCCTCGTCGAGCACCAGGATCGAGGGCTGGGCGAGGAAGGCCCGGGCGATGGTGATCAGCTGCTTCTCGCCCGCGCTGACTCCGGTGCCCTCGTCGTCCAGGACGGTGTCGTAGCCGTCGGGGAGGGTGCGCACGAAGCGGTCCACGTGCGCGGCCTTCGCCGCCGCGATCACCTGCTCGCGGGTGGCGGACTCGGCACCGTAGGCGATGTTCTCGGCGATGGTGCCGCCGAACAGCCAGGTGTCCTGGAGCACCATGCCGATGCCGGAGCGCAGCTCCTCGCGGGACATCGCGGCGATGTCCACGCCGTCGAGGGTGATCCGGCCGCTGCTGACCTCGTAGAAACGCATCAGGAGGTTGACCATGGTGGTCTTGCCGGCGCCGGTTGGGCCGACGATAGCCACGGTTTGGCCGGGTTCGACCTTCAGGGAGAGGCCCTCGATGAGCGGCTTCTCCGGGTCGTAGCGGAAGGAGACGTCCTCGAAGGCGACGCGGCCGTGCACCTCGGCGGGGCGCTCCGGGCGCTGCGGCTCGGGGGACTGCTCGTTGGCGTCGAGCAGTTCGAAGACCCGCTCGGCGGAGGCCACACCGGACTGCACCAGGTTGGCCATCGAGGCGACCTGGCTGAGCGGCTGGCTGAACTGACGGGAGTACTGGATGAACGCCTGGACGTCACCGATGGACAGCGCACCGCTGGCCACTCGCAGACCGCCGACCACCGCGACCAGCACGTAGTTGATGTTGCCGACCAGCATCATCGCGGGCTGGATGATGCCCGAGATGAACTGCGCACGGAAGGAGGCTTCGTAGAGTGCCTGGTTCTCCTGCTGGAAGAGGTCCTTGGCCTCCTGCTGGCGGCCGAAGACCTTCACCACGCTGTGCCCGGTGAACATCTCCTCGATGTGGGCGTTCAGCTTGCCGGTGGAGCCCCACTGCTTGATGAACTGAGGCTGGGCCCGCTTGCCGACCTTGGCGGCGACCACCACCGAAACGGGAACGGAGATCAGTGCGATCAGAGCCAGCAGAGGGGAGATCCAGAACATCATCATCAGCACGCCGACGATGGTCAGCAGGGAGTTGACGACCTGTCCCATGGTCTGCTGCATCGACTGCTGGATGTTGTCGATGTCGTTGGTGACCCGGCTCAGCACCTCGCCGCGCGGCTGGCGGTCGAAGTAGCTGAGCGGCAGCCGGGCCAGCTTCGCCTCGACCTCCTCGCGCAGCCGGAACACCGTGCGGTTGATCGCCAGCGCGGTCAGCCGGCCCTGGACCACACCGAACACCACGGCGGCCAGGTAGATACCCAGCACCCAGAGCAGGATGGTGCCGATGGCGCCGAAGTCCATGCCCTGGCCGGGGGTGAAGTCGATCGAGGCGAGCAGGTCGGCGATGTTGCCCTCGCCCCTGGCGCGCAGGCCATCGAGCACGGCCTGCTTGCTCGGGGCGCCGGTGAAGCGTGGTCCGGTGGCTCCGGCGACGATCAGGTCGGTCGCCTTGCCGAGCACCCAGGGGCCGGCCACCGCACAGGCGACGGAGAGCGCGCCGAATCCGAGCACGCTGAGGATCAGGTTGCGCTCGGGCTTGAGCATGCCGAGCAGGCGCTTGGCGGAGCCGCCGAGGTCCTTGGCCTTCTCGGTGCCCTGGGCGCCCGCGAAGCGCGCGGGTCCGGGCCCGCCGCGGCGGGCGGCCGCCTCCTGCGAGGTGGAGACCGGCTCCTGCTCCGCCTCGTTCGCTCCGGCTCCGGCTCCGGCTCCGGCTCCGGCCTTGGCCAGGTCGGGCTTGGCGGGCTCGGCGGCCTTGGCGGCCTTGGCGGGCTTCGATCCGGTCGTTCCGGCACCGGCCTTGGCCAGGTCGGGCGTGTTCGCCGCAGGCTCGGTTACGTCGGGCACGGCCACGTCGGGCTCGGTCACGTCGGGGCTTTCGGGGGTGGTCACGCCGCGGCCTCCTGCTCGGTGAGCTGGGAGAGCACGATCTCCCGGTACGTCGGGCTGTCGGCCATCAGCTCCTGGTGGGTGCCGGTGCCGACGACGGCGCCCTCGTCGAGGACGATGATCCGGTCGGCGTCGCGGATGGTGGAGACGCGCTGGGCGACGATCACCACCGTGGCGTCCGCGGTCTCCCCGGTGAGTGCGGCGCGCAGCCGGGCGTCGGTGGCGTAGTCGAGGGCCGAGAAGGAGTCGTCGAACAGGTAGATCTCGGGCTTGCGGACCAGGGCCCGGGCGATCGCCAGGCGCTGACGCTGGCCGCCGGAGAGGTTGGTGCCGCCCTGCGCGACCGGGGCGTCCAGGCCCTCGGGGAGCTTCTCCACGAAGTCCTTGGCCTGGGCGATCTCCAGGGCGTGCCAGAGTTCCTCGTCGGTGGCCTCGGGCTTGCCGTAGCGCAGGTTCGAGGCGACGGTGCCGGAGAACAGGTACGGCTTCTGCGGGACGAAGCCGATGACCTCGGACAGCTTCTGCGGGTCGATGTCGCGGACGTCCACGCCGTTGATCAGCACCTCGCCGCCGGTGGCGTCGAAGAGCCGGGGGACGAGTCCGAGCAGGGTGGTCTTGCCGGCGCCGGTGGAGCCGATCACGGCGGTGGTCTCGCCGGGCCGGGCGGTCAGGTCGATGCCGCGCAGCACGGGCACCTCGGCGCCGGGGTAGCGGAAGTCGACGCCGCGCAGTTCCAGCGTGCCGTGGGCGCGCAGTTCGGTGACGGGGGCGAGCGGCGGGACGACGCTGGAGGGAGTGCTCAGCACTTCCTGGATGCGTTCGGCGCAGACCTCGGCGCGCGGCACCATCATGAACATGAAGGTGGCCATCATGACGCTCATCAGAATCTGCATCAGGTAGGAGAGGAAAGCGGTGAGCGCGCCGATCTGCATGCTGTTGCTGTCGATGCGCTGCGCGCCGAACCAGAACACGGCGACGCTGGAGATGTTCACCACGCCCATGACGATCGGGAACATCAGCGACATCAGCCGGCCGACCCGCAGCGAGTAGTCGGCGAGTTCGCCGTTGGCGCCGGTGAAGCGCTGCTTCTCGTGGTTGTCCTTGACGAAGGCGCGGATGACCCGGATGCCGGTGATCTGCTCGCGCATGATCCGGTTGACCGTGTCGATGCGCTCCTGCATGCCGCGGAACTGCGGCCGCATCTTGCTGACCAGCACGGTGACGACGATGCCCAGCGCCGGCACCACGGCCAGCAGCAGGCCGGACAGCGGCACGTCCTGGTTGAGCGCCATGATGATGCCGCCGACGCACATGATCGGCGCGGCGACCATCAACGTGAAGGACATCATCGCCAGCATCTGGACCTGCTGGACGTCGTTGGTGGTGCGGGTGATCAGCGAGGGCGCGCCGAACTGGTTGAGCTCGCGGGCGGAGAACTCCTGCACCTGGGAGAACACCCCGGCGCGCAGGTCGCGGCCGACGGCCATCGCGGTGCGGGCGCCGTAGTAGACCGCGCCGATCGAGCAGACGGCCTGGGCGAGCGAGACGCCGACCATCACGCCGCCGACCCGCAGGATGTACCCGGTGTCGCCCTTGAGGACGCCGCTGTCGATGATGTCGGCGTTCAGCGTCGGCAGGTACAGCATGCCGATGGTGGAGATCAGCTGGAGCAGTACCAGCACTGTGATGTCGCGGGAGTAGGGGCCGAGGTGGGCCCGTAGAAGTCTGAAAAGCACCGTGACACTCTCGTCGTCGAGTGGGACGCGCGCATCCCAAATTCGGGTACTTGTGAAAAAGCTTCACCCGTTGACCGGGCCTGCACTCTGAGCCTGCGCTGTGCCTGCACTTCCGCCCCGTGAGTGTGCCAGCTCACGTCACCCCCTTACGGAACGGCTTTTCACCCCCTAGGCTGCTGAATGCCCTCTTGTTACTCACCGGTTAAGTCGGTTGCCGGCCGCCCCCACGGCCGTCGCTTACCCACTCTCGGTCCACCCGTCCCCGGAGGTCCTCGTTGAGTTCCGCGCAGTCCATGATCGAGCGGCGCCCGCCCTCCGTGGCGCACCTTCTGCTCAGCAGGGTAAAGGCCACTCCGAACGGTGAGGCCTACCGGTACCCGGTCCCGGTGGACGAGCAGGCCGCGGACAGCGCGCCGGGTGCGGAGCAGTGGCGGTCGCTGACCTGGGCGCAGGCGAACGAGCGGATCCGCGCGGTCGCGGCCGGCCTGATGGCGCTGGGCATCCGGGCCGAGGACCGGGTGGCGATCGCCTCCGCCACCCGGATCGAGTGGATCCTCGCCGACCTGGGCAACATGTGCGCCGGCGCGGCCACCACCACGGTCTACCCGAGCACCAACTCCGACGAGACCGCGTTCATCCTGGCCAACTCCGGCAGCCGCGCGCTGTTCGCCGAGAACGCCGGCCAGCTGCGCAAGGCCGTCGCGCAGAAGCCCGAGCTGCCCGCGCTGGAGTACGTGATCCTGTTCGACCCGGCGGGTGAGGACGCGCCGCAGGCCGAGGGCCTTACCGTGCTGACGCTGGCCGAGCTGGAGCAGCGCGGCGCCGCGTACCTGAAGGAGAACCCGGACGCCGTCGACAAGGCGATCGATTCACTGGACAAGGAACAGCTCGCCACCCTGATCTACACCTCCGGCACCACCGGCCGCCCCAAGGGCGTGCGCCTGGTGCACGACTGCTGGTCGTACGAGGGCGTGGCGCAGGAGGAGAGCGGGCTGCTGCGCTCGGACGACGTGCAGTTCATGTGGCTGCCGCTGTCGCACGTGTTCGGCAAGACGCTGATCTCCGGCCAGATCGCCACCGGCCACGTGATGGCGGTGGACGGCCGGGTGGACCGGATCATCCACAACCTGCCGGTGATCCGTCCGACCCTGATGGCGTCCGCGCCGCGGATCTTCGAGAAGGTCTACAACGGCATCGCCGGCAAGGCCCGGGCCGAGGGTGGCGCCAAGTACAAGATCTTCCTGTGGGCGGCGAAGGTGGCCCGCGACTACGCGCAGACCATCCAGGCCAACAAGGTCGCGCACGGCCACGAGAGCGCCCCGCTGGGCCTGCGGCTGCAGCACGCGCTGGCCGACAAGCTGGTGTACACCAAGATCAAGGCGGCGTTCGGCGGCCGGCTGCGCGGCGCGGTGTCCGGCAGCGCGGCGCTCGCCCCGGAGATCGGCTACTTCTTCAAGGGCGCGGGCGTCCCGGTGCTGGAGGGCTACGGCCTGACCGAGACCTCGGCGGGTTCCACCGTGAACCGGGCGGAGGACTTCCGGGTCGGCACGGTCGGCCTCCCGCTGCCCGGCACCGAGGTGCGGATCGCCGAGGACGGCGAGATCTTGCTGCGCGGCCCGGGCGTCATGCGCGGCTACCACGAGTTGCCCGAGCAGACCGCCGAGGTGCTGGAGTCGGACGGCTGGTTCCACACCGGCGACATCGGCGAGCTCGGCGCGGGCGGCTACCTGCGGATCACCGATCGCAAGAAGGACATGTTCAAGACCTCCGGCGGCAAGTACGTCGCGCCGAGCGAGGTCGAGGGCAAGTTCAAGGCGATCTGCCCGTTCGTCAGCAACATCCTGGTGATCGGCAACGGCCGCAACTACTGCACCGCGCTGATCGGCCTGGACGAGACGGTGATCATGCCGTGGGCGGCCGAGCACGGCATGGCCGGGAAGTCGTACGCCGAGGTGGTGGAGGCCCCGGCCACCGTGGAGCTGATCGACGGCTTCGTGAAGCGCCTCAACGGCGAGTTGCAGCGCTGGCAGACGATCAAGAAGTTCGCCCTGCTCCCGCGCGACCTGGACATCGAGCACGGCGAGCTCACCCCCAGCCTGAAGATCAAGCGCCCGGTGGTGGAGAAGACCTACGCCGACCGGGTGACCGCGATGTACGCGGGTGCCAACGAGGCCTGAGCACCCACGGCTCCGGTACGGCCTTCGGACTTTCGCGGGCCGTACCGGACAATGGGCGCATGCCCTCCGCACTTCCCGACGGCGAACCCGTGCCGTCCGACGGTTCGCTGCCCGCCCACGCCCTGGACGGACTCGGCGCCCGGCCGTTCGGTTTCTACCTGCACGTGCCGTACTGCGCCAGCCGCTGCGGCTACTGCGACTTCAACACCTACACCGCCACCGAACTGCGGTCCTCGGGCACCGTTGCCTCGCAGGACACCTACGCCGACAACGTGATCGCCGAGATCCGGCTGGCCCGGCGCATCCTCGGTGACGCCGAGCTGCCGGTGCAGACGGTGTTCCTCGGCGGCGGCACGCCCACCCTGCTGCCCGCCCGCGACCTGGTGCGGATGCTGGCCGCGCTGCGCGAGGAGTTCGGCCTCGCCGAGGGCGCGGAGGTCACCACCGAGGCCAACCCGGAGTCGGTGGACCCGGCGTACCTGGCCGAGCTGCGCGAGGGCGGCTACAACCGGATCTCCTTCGGCATGCAGAGCGCCCGCCCGCACGTGCTGCGGATCCTGGACCGCCACCACACCCCGGGCCGCCCCGAGGCGTGCGTCGCCGAGGCCCGCGAGGCCGGCTTCGAGCACGTCAACCTGGACCTGATCTACGGCACCCCCGGCGAGACCGACCAGGACTGGCAGGCCTCGCTGGACGCCGCGATCGGCGCCCGCCCCGACCACGTCTCCGCGTACTCGCTGATCGTCGAGGACGGCACCCGGCTGGCCGCCCGGGTCCGGCGCGGCGAACTGCCGATGATCGACGACGACGTGCACGCCGACCGCTACCTGATGGCCGAGCAGGCGCTCGCCGCCGCCGGGTACGCCTGGTACGAGGTCTCCAACTGGGCCACCACGCCCGAGGGCCGGTGCCGCCACAACGAGCTGTACTGGACGGGCGCCGACTGGTGGGGCGCCGGCCCGGGCGCGCACAGCCACGTCGGCGGGGTCCGCTGGTGGAACGCCAAGCACCCGGCCGCGTACGCGCAGGCGCTCGCCGAGGGCCGCACGCCCGCGCTCGGCCGCGAGGTGCTGGCCGGTGAGGACCGCCGGGTCGAGCGGATCCTGCTGGAGCTGCGCCTGGTCGAGGGCTGCCCGCTCGACCTGCTCACCGACACCGGCCGCAAGGCCGCCGACCGGGCCCTCGCCGACGGCCTGCTGGAGCCGGGCCCGTACGCGGACGGCCGGGCGGCGCTGACGCTGCGCGGCCGGCTGCTGGCCGACGCGGTGGTCCGCGACCTGGTCGACTGAGCCGCGCCACCCGGTCCCGGGCGTCAACCTGACGATCGGCGAGTCGGGCGGGCGTGAAACGCTCCGGCGGGCTGCGGCCAAGTACTCGGTGAAGGGACCCACCGGGTCCCCCGACCGAGGAGGGACGCATGCGCATCCGTGAGCATCCACGCCACGAAGCGCGGCCCGAGGGCCGTCCACCGGAGCTGACCACTCCGGACGGCTTCGGCGCGTTCTACCGCCTGCACGTCAACGCCATACTCGACTTCGTCACCCGCCGGGTCAGCGATCCGCACCTGGCGGCCGACCTCACCGCGGACATCTTCGTCGCCGCGCTGGAGGCCGCCGGCAGTTACCGGCCCGAGCGCGGCACCGCGATCGGCTGGCTGTACGGCATCGCCCGGTACGTCATCGCGGGGTACCGGCGCGGCGACCACCGCGAACGCCGGGCGATCGGCCGGCTGTCCGGCCGCCGGCTGCTCGACGAGGAGGACATCCTCGCCCTGGAGGAGCGGATCGACGCCCAGCGGGCCGTCCGTGATCTCGCGCAGCGGCACGCCGGGCTCAGCGCCCCGCTGCGGGAGGTGCTCGACCTGGTCGTCATGGACGGCCTGACCACCGCCGAGACCGCGCAGGTGCTCGGCATCTCGCAGGCCACCGTCCGGGTGCGCATGCACCGCGCCCGGCGGCTGCTCGGTGCCGAACGCCGCCCCGCCCGCAAGGACCTGCCGAGGCCGGGCCCGCTGCTGCCCCGCCCCGCCGCCCCCGCCGACCCGATGATCGAGGTGACCTCGTGACCAGCTCCGACCGAACCCCGTCCACCAGCAACTTCGAGCGCAGGCTCGGCGAGGAACTGGCCGCCCTCGCCGCCGAACGCGAGCCCGCCCGCCGCCCGGGACTGCTCCGCCGCCGCCCGGTACTGGCCGCACTCGCGGTCGGCGCGGCCGCCGTGGCCACCGCCCTGGTGCTGCCCGTGGCGCTCGGCGGCAAGCACGGCGGCACCGCCGCGTACGCGGTGACCAGGGAGCCGGACGGCACCATCGCGCTGCAACTGCGCGACCCGGCGGGCCTGCCGGACATGGTCGCCACCCTGCAGCGGTACGGCGTGCCGGCGGCCGGGATCGAGGAGGCCAGGACGCCCGAGGAGTGCACGCTGCCGGAGCCGGCCGGGACCCGCGCCCAGCCCGACCTGGTGCAGCCCGGCGACGGCCCCGGCATGGTGCGGATCGACCCCAAGCTCGTCCCGCCCGGCTCGACGGTGCTGCTGACCGCGGGCCGGGCCGGATTCCCCGGCGGGGCGTTCACCACCTTCCGGGCCGTGGTGGTGGAGTCCGTGCCCGACTGCGTGCCCGCGACGCGAATCGTGGTGGGGCAGGCAGTCGACCCGTCCGCCCTGCCGAGCCCGACGCAGACCGTCCTGCCGTCGGCGGTGCCGAGCTGAGTGGCTGTCAGGCGGTGCCGGACTGAGTGACGAAGTCGATCAACTCCTCGACCCGGCCGAGCAGTTCCGGCTCCAGGTCCTTCCAGCCGTCCACCGAGGCGAGGATCCGCTTCCAGGCGGCGGGGGTGTCCACCGGCCAGCCGAGACGGCGGCAGATGCCCTCCTTCCACACCTCGCCGCGCGGCACCTCGGGCCAGGCCGCGAAGCCGAGGCCGGCCGGTTTGACGGCCTGCCAGATGTCGACGTACGGGTGGCCGACGACCAGCACGTGGTCGCCGGTCACCTGTGCGGCGATCCGGTGCTCCTTGGTGCCGGGCAGCAGGTGGTCGACCAGGACGCCCAGCCGGCGGCCCGGGCCGGGGGCGAACTCGGCGACGATCGCGGGCAGGTCGTCGACGCCCTCCAGGTACTCGACCACCACGCCCTCGATCCGCAGGTCGTCGCCCCAGACCCGTTCGACCAGTTCGGCGTCGTGCCGGCCCTCGACGTAGATCCGCGACTCGCGGGCCACCCGGGCGCGCGCCCCGGGCACCGCTATCGACCCGGACGCCGTCCGCCCCGGCCCGCGCTGCGGGGCCGGTCCGGTCGGCCGGACCAGCGTCACCACCCGTCCCTCCAGCAGGAATCCGCGCGGCACCAGCGGAAACACCCGGTGCTTGCCGAACCGGTCCTCCAGCGTGACGGTGAATCCCTCCGCGGTCCGTTCGCACCGCACCACCGCCCCGCAGAACCCGGTCGCCGCCTCCTCCACCACCAGATCCCGCTCCGCCGCCACCTCCGGCGCGGGCTGCTGCCGCTTCCACGGCGGGGTCAGATCCGGCCCGTACTCCCTGCTGCGCATGCCCCGCAGTCTACGAAACCGCCCCCGACGGTCCGTCAGCCGAGGTACGGCGCGGCCGTCGACAGTACCTCGGCGATCCGCTCCCCGACCGCCGCCCCGTGCGGCAGCGCCCGCACCTCCGCGCCGCCCCACTGCGGGCGCACGCCCCGGACCGCCAGCAGGTGCACCACCCGCAGCGTGCGCAGGGTGTTGGACACTTCGGCCGGCACCGGCCCGGGCTCTCCGCCGGCGAACACCTCGGCCACCGCGTCCAGCCAGCCGACGGCCTGGCGCTCCGTCAGCTCGGGCCGGGCCAGGGTCAACGCGAGCGCGCAGCCGAGCCGGTCGTCCTCCATCGCGTCGAAGACGTGCCCGGTCGGGGCGAGCAGCCGGGCCGTGCCGAGCGCCAGCAGCGGCTCCGGGTCGACGTCCGGGTGCTGCCCGAACGCGCCCAGCAGGTCGGCGCCGTGCGCGACGGCGTGCAGCCAGCCCAGCGCGGGGTGGTGCCCGCGCAGGTCAGTTTCGGCGGGGTACCAGCGGGCGAACGCGGCGAGCCACTCGGCGCGCAGGCTGCCGGTTCGCACGATGCGGCCCAGGACCAGCGGCGCGAACGTCCGGGCCTGGATCTCGGGGTCCCCGAAGCGGTCCGCCATCGCGTCGCCGAGCGCCAGCCGGCGTTCCTCGGCCAGCCCGGGTATCCAGTCGGCCAGCCGGGAGTACGCGCGCTCGTCGCGCTCCACCGGGTCGGGCGAGCGCAGCGCCTCGCGGACGGCGGCCAGCTCGGCCTCGGACGGATCACGGTCGGGCAGGGCGGTCCAGTCGGTCACGGACGATCACCCTGGGGCGGAGCCTCAGTCGTCCAGGCCCGGGGCGCCCCAGACCGGGAACCAGCGGGAGAGATCGGACTCGATGCGCAGGTCGTTGCGGAGCAGGTTGGAGATCTCGATCTCCAGGGGGTTGTTGCGCTTCTCCTGGCCGGGGAGCTTGCACATCGGGTAGAAGGTGCCGCGCTTGTACAGGTAGACCAGGCCCAGCGAGCGGCCCTCGCGGTCGCGGAAGGCGACGATCGAGCAGAGCAGTTGCGGGCCGAAGCCGTTGGCCTCCAGCTCGCTGTTGACCGCGTGCAGGTCGTTGACCAGGTCGGGGAGTTCGTCGGGGGTGTGGCGGGCGAGCAGCCAGGAGTAGCCGTAGTCGTCGCGGGAGGCTTCGACGGGGGTGCCGCCGCGTTCGGTGTCCGCGTCGAGCAGGGCCCGGACCTGGGACTGGACCTCGGCGAAGGCGCCGCCCTCGACGGCGGCGAAGCACACCGAGCCGAGGCCGGTGGGGAGGAAGCCGGTGGCGGCCTGCAGGGTGAGCGCGGCCGACGGGATGCCGAACAGCTGGTCGAGGTCCGGCTTCACGGGCTTGCTGCGGCCGAACAGGGCGTCCAGGAATCCCACGGGGCGAGCTCCTTGATCAAGGGTGGAAGGCGGTCACTGCCCGGGCAAGGCGGTCACTGCCCGAGCTGGGAGGAGATCTTCGACAGCTGTGCCAGCCGCTGCTCCAGCGACGGGTGGGTGGAGAACAGCTGCGCGGCGGTCTCCTTGGCGCTCAGCGCGGGCGCGAAGTAGAAGGCGTTGTACGGCTGGGCCTTGCGCAGGTCCTCGGTCGGGATGGCGGCGATCTGCCCGGTCACCTTGGTCAGCGCGGAGGCCAGTGCGCTGGGGCGCCCGGTCAGCTGGGCGGCGGCCCGGTCGGCGGCGAGCTCGCGGTAGCGGGAGAGCAGCCGGGTGAGCAGGAAGCTGATCGCGTACACCACCATCGAGACCAGCGGGACGATGATCATCGCGATCGCGGCGTTGGAGTCGTTGCTGTTCCGGTTGCCGCCGCCCATCATTCCGCCGTACAGCGCGATCCGGGTCATCGCGCCGGCCAGCACGCCGAGGAATCCGGCCACCGTCATCACCGCGACGTCGCGGTGCGCGACGTGCGAGAGCTCGTGGGCGAGGACGCCCTCCAGTTCCTCCGGTTCCAGCCGGCGCAGCAGGCCGGTGGTCACGCAGATCACCGCGTTGTCCGGGTTGCGGCCGGTGGCGAAGGCGTTGGGCATGTCGTTGTGGGCGACCGCGACGCGCGGCTTGGGCATGTCGGCGAGTGCGCACAGCCGGTCGACCGCGCCGTGCAGCTGCGGGAACTCCTCGGGGGAGACCGGGTGGGCGCCCATCGCCCGTTCGGTGATCTTGTCGGAGAACCAGAACTGGGCGACGAACAGGCCGCCGGAGATCAGCACCACCAGGGGCCAGGCACCGCGCAGCAGCACGATCAGCAACCCGGTGAAGCCGACATAGAGCAGGCCGATCAAGAACATGGTGGTGACCATCCGGCCGGTCAGGCCGCGGTCGGGGGTGAACCGGGAGTGCTGCCGTGAGGCCGACATCGCTGCTCCTCCTTCGCCGTCTTCGCCTTCGATGCTGCCACCGGCGGGGCCCGCAGGCACCATCCGAAACGATGGGAATCCGATGGGAATGCGGTCGCGTCGGCCCGCGGGAGTCGATTGGCGCGGTTTTCGGTCGAGGATCACGTCGGCGGACCGTTCCTGCCATCAGGCCCGGGCCGTACACTGGCAGATACGGTTCTGGCACTCTGCCCAGTTGAGTGCCAGAGAGGATCGACCACCGGTTCAACGGACGACGACGGAGGTGCGTGCACATGCCGGACGACGGCAAGCCCGACGGCCGCCTGATCGACACGCGCCCGTCCGTGCGCCCGTTGGACGAGCGACGGCTGGCCGTGCTCCGCGCGATCGTGCAGGACTACGTGGGCACCGAGGAGCCGGTCGGCTCCAAGGCCCTGGTGGAGCGCCACAACCTTGGCGTCTCACCGGCCACGGTGCGCAACGACATGGCCGCGCTGGAGGACGACGGGTTCATCCACCAGCCGCACACCAGCGCGGGCCGGATCCCCACCGACAAGGGCTACCGGCTGTTCGTCGACCGCCTCGCCGAGGTGAAGCCGATGACGCCCCCGGAGCGCCGGGCGATCCGGCACTTCCTGGAGGGCGCGGTCGACCTGGACGACGTGGTGGCCCGTACGGTGCGGCTGCTGGCGCAGCTGACCCGGCAGGTCGCGGTGGTCCAGTACCCGTCGCTGACCCGCTCCACCGTGCGGCACATCGAACTCGTCTCGCTCACCCCGACCAAGCTGATGCTGGTGCTGATCACCAACACCGGCCGGGTCGAGCAGCGGATGGTGGACTGCCCCGGCCCGGTCGGCGAGACCGTGCTGGGAGACCTGCGGGCCAGGCTGAACGGCATGGCGGGCGGCTGTCGGCTGCCCGAGGTGCCGACTCTCCTGGAGGACCTGCCGGCCAGTTTCGAACCGGCCGACCGGCCCTCGGTCAGCACCGTGCTGACCGTGCTGTTCGAAACGCTCGCCGAACAGAACGAGGAACGGATCATGCTGGCGGGCACCGCCAACCTGACCCGGTTCAACCACGACTTCCCGCTCTCCATCCGTCCGGTGCTCGAGGCACTGGAGGAGCAGGTGGTGCTGCTGCGCCTGCTGGGTGAGACCGGGGACTCGGCGATGACGGTCCGGATCGGCCACGAGAACGCCTATGAAGGCCTGAATTCCACGTCGGTGGTCTCCGTCGGTTACGGTTCGGGCGACCAGAGCGTGGCAAAGCTGGGTGTGATCGGTCCGACCCGGATGGATTACCCGGGCACAATGGGGGCGGTGCGAGCGGTGGCGCGATACGTCGGCCAGATCCTGGACGAGTCATAACAAGGCTGCGTGAGACCGTCACGCAGTTCTCGCAAGCACTTCTAGAGGCGGAACAAACCGGAGCATTTGGTGGCCACGGACTACTACGCGGTACTCGGCGTCCGACGCGACGCGGGGCAGGACGAGATCAAGAAGGCGTTTCGGCGCCTCGCCCGTGAACTGCACCCGGACGTCAACCCGGACCCGAAGACGCAGGAGCGGTTCAAGGAGATCAACGCCGCCTACGAGGTGCTCTCCGATCCGCAGAAGCGTCAGGTGTACGACCTCGGCGGCGACCCGCTGTCGCCGAACGGCGGTGGTGCGGGCGGTTTCGGGGCCGGAGCGGCCGGCTTCGGCTTCTCCGACATCATGGACGCCTTCTTCGGCGCCGCGACCGGCCAGCGCGGCCCGCGTTCGCGCACCCGCCGCGGGCAGGACGCGATGATCCGACTGGAGATCACCCTGGAGGAGGCCGCGTTCGGCACCACCAAGGAACTCCAGGTCGACACCGCCGTCACCTGCACCACCTGTAACGGCGAGGGCGCCGCGCCGGGTACCTCCGCGCAGACCTGTGACATGTGTCGCGGCAAGGGCGAGGTCTCCCAGGTCACCCGGTCCTTCCTGGGCCAGGTCATGACCTCCCGGCCCTGCCCGCAGTGCCAGGGCTTCGGCACCGTCGTTCCGACCCCGTGCCCCGAGTGCGCGGGCGACGGCCGGGTCCGCGCCCGCCGCACCCTCACGGTGAAGATCCCCGCCGGTGTCGACAACGGCACCCGGATCCAGCTGGCCGGCGAGGGCGAGGTCGGCCCCGGCGGCGGCCCCGCCGGCGACCTGTACGTGGAGATCGCCGAGACCAGCCACGCCGTCTTCCAGCGCCGCGGTGACGACCTGCACTGCACCGTCACCATCCCGATGACGGCCGCCGCACTCGGCACCCAGGTGCCGCTGCAGACCCTGGACGGCCTGGAAGAGGTCGACATCCGGCCCGGCACCCAGTCCGGCCAGTCGATCCCGCTGCACGGCCGCGGCATCACCCACCTGCGCGGTGGCGGCCGGGGCGACCTGATAGTGCACGTCGAGGTGCAGACGCCCACCAAGCTCGACCCGGAGCAGGAGGAGCTGCTGCGGCGGCTCGCCATGCTCCGCGGCGAGGAGCGGCCGTCCGGCCAGTTCGCACCCGGCCAGCAGGGCCTGTTCTCCCGGCTGAAGGACGCCTTCAACGGCCGGTGAGACCCGTTCCTTCCGGGCCGGGAGTGGTGCACGCCACCGCTTCCGGCCCGGGTTTTTTTGTTGTTCTTTCCGCGAGAGGGTTCCTGTTCCGATGACCGCACCGGTGTTCGTCGTCGACGACCTGGCGGGCGCCACCCCCGGCGCCACCGTCCGCCTCGACGGCCCCGAGGGGCGGCACGCCGTCGCCGTCAAGCGCCTGGAGCCCGGCGAGGCCGTCACCCTCGCCGACGGACACGGCTGCGGCGCGGACGGCACCGTCGCCGCGGTGCACGGCAAGGACGCGCTGGACGTGCTGGTCGCCGCCGTACGCGAGGAGGCTGCGCCCGCGCCCCGGATCACCGTCGTCCAGGCGCTGCCCAAGGGCGACCGCGGCGAACTCGCCGTCGAGACGATGACCGAGGCCGGCATCGACGCGGTGGTGCCGTGGGCGGCCTCCCGGTGCATCACCCAGTGGAAGGGCGAGCGCGGCGCGAAGGCGCTCGCCAAGTGGCGGGCGACCGCGCGCGAGGCGGGCAAGCAGGCGCGACGGCTGCGCTTTCCCGAGGTGCACGACCTGATGACCACGCGGCAGTTGCTTCCGCTGCTGTCGAAGGCCTCCTTCGCCGCCGTCCTGCACGAGGAAGGTTCGCTGCCGCTGGCCACGGCGGAGCTTCCTGCCTCCGGCGAGATCGTGCTGATCGTCGGGCCGGAGGGCGGGGTGTCGCCGGAGGAGATCGCGGCTTTCGCCGAGGCCGGGGCGAAGCCTTATCGACTCGGGCCGTCCGTCCTGCGCACCTCCACTGCGGGGGTCGCGGCGGGGGCGCTGCTGCTCGGGCGTACAGGGCGCTGGGGGTAAGCGAACAGGGGCGCGTGGGGGTACCTCCCAGCTCCCAAGGGCTGGGGGAGAACTGCGCGACAAGCGCAAACCACGTCGGCGAGGTCGCGATCACGTGCGAGTCATTGTTCTGCGCCGCGATCTCGCGGTTGGGTGCCTTCCGCTTCGCGCACTTCCCCGCGCCCCTGGTCGCGCTCCCTCTACTGTGGCCGGGTGACCGATTTGACGCGCGGATACCTGCGCCACCCCCACTTGCACGGCGACGTAGTCGCTTTCGTCGCCGAGGACGATGTCTGGCTGGCCCCTGTGGAGGGCGGGCGCGCTTGGCGCTTGACCGCGGATCAGGTGCCGGTGGGGGCCGTGCGGTTCTCGCCGGACGGGCGGACGGTGGCGTGGACGTCGCACCGGGACGGGGCGCCGGAGGTGCATGTCGCGCCGGCGGCCGGTGGGCAGGCGCGGCGGCTGACGTACTGGGGGAGCCCGTTCACGGCGTTGGTGGGGTGGACCGGCGACGGTCGGCCGATCGCGATCACCACGGCGGGGCAGGAGACGATCCGTCGGACGTGGGCGTTCGCGGTGCCGCTGGACGGGGGCGAGCCGCAGCGGCTGCCGTACGGGCCGATCGGGGCGCTGGCGTTCGAGCCGGTGCCGGCGGGGGCGACGGGTGGGCGGGTGCTGCTGGGGACGCACAACCGGGAAGCCGCGCACTGGAAGCGCTACCGGGGTGGCCGGGCCGGGAAGTTGTGGATCGGGGCGGCCGAGTTCGAGCGGCTGCACGCCGAGTTGGACGGCCAGTTGGAGTGCCCGCTGTGGGTGGGTGACCGGGTGGCGTTCCTGTCCGACCACGAGGGTGTCGGGCGGCTGTACTCGAGCCTTCCGGACGGTACCGACCTGCGGGCGCACGGCCCGGCGGACACCGGGTTCTACGCCCGGCAGGCGTCCACCGACGGCACTCGGGTGATCTGGCAGAGCGCGGGTGACCTGTGGCTGCTGGACAACCTGGAGGGTGCCGAGCCGCGTCGGCTGGAGATCGACCTGGCGGGTCCGCGCAGCAGCCGCCGGCCGCATCCGACCCGGGCCGACGGGCAGGTGGAGACCGTCGCTGTCGACCGCACCGGCCGGGCCGCGGCCGTGGTGGTGCGGGGCACGGTGCACTGGGTGACCCACCGGGAGGGTCCGTCGCGGGTGCTGGACGAGACGCCGGGGGTGCGCAACCGCCTGGTGCGGGTCGTCCCCGGTGAGGACGGCGCGCAGGGCGTGGTGTGGGTGACGGACGCCGAGGGCGAGGACGCGATCGAGTACGCGCCCGCGGTGCTCGGCGCGGAGCGCCGGAGGCTGGCGGCCGGGCAGCTGGGCCGGGTGCTGTCGCTGACGGTCTCGCCGGACGGCCGGCAGCTCGCGGTGGCTTCGCACGACGGCCGGCTGCTGCTGGTGGCGCTCAGCGACGGCGCCGTGCACGAGCTGGCGCGCAGCGGTGAGGGCGAGGTCAGCGGGCCGGTGTTCAGCCCGGACTCGGGCTGGCTGGCCTGGTCGCAGCCGGTGCTCGGGCCGTGGTCGCTGCGCCAGATCATGCTGGCCGACCTGACCTCGCGGACCGTCAGCGAGGCCACCCCGCAGCGCTTCCACGACTATTCGCCGGCCTTCACCTCGGACGGCAAGCACCTGGCGTTCCTGTCGGTGCGCACCTTCGACCCGGTGTACGACGAGCACGTCTTCGACCTGTCGTTCCCCGGCGGCACCCGCCCGTACCTGCTGACGCTGGCCGCCGACACCCCGTCGCCGTTCGGACCGCAGCGGGCCGGGCGGCCGGTCGGCGGCGAGGACGAGGAGAGCAAGGACGGCGACAAGAGCGAGTCGGCGACGCCCACCACGAAGGTCGATCTGGAGGGCCTGGCCGACCGGATCGTGCCGTTCCCGGTGGCGGCCGGGCGGTTCGGGGCGCTGCGCGCGGCGAAGGACGGCGTGCTGTGGGGCCGGATCCCGTTCAGCGGTGAACTCGGCGACAGCGCCGCCTCGTTGGACGACACCCCGGCCGGCACCGCGCTCGAGCGCTACGACCTGAAGAAGCGCAAGGTGGAGGAACTGCTCACCGGCGTCGACACGTTCGCGATCTCCGCGGACGGCGCGCGGGTTGCGGTGCTGGAGGACGGCAGCGTGCGGATCGTCCCCGCCGACCAGAAGGCCGACGACGGCGAGGACGCCGACGTCGATCTCGACCGGATCCGTATCACTGTCGACCCGGCCGCCGAGTGGCGGCAGATGTTCGACGAGAACGGCCGGCTGATGCGCGACAACTTCTGGCGCGCCGACCTCGGCGGCGTCGACTGGGCGGGCGCGCTGGCGCGCTACCGGCCGCTGGTCGACCGGGCCGGCTGCCACTCCGACCTGGTCGACCTGCTGTGGGAGACGGTCGCCGAGCTCGGCACCTCGCACGCCTACGTGATCCCGCCCGGCCGGGGCACCGAGGCGGCCCGCCGGCAGGGCCTGCTCGGCGCGGACCTGGTCCGCGACGGCGAGGTGTGGCGGGTGGCCCGGGTGGTGCCCGGCGAGTCCTCCGACCCGCGGGCCCGTTCCCCGCTGGCCGCGCCCGGCGCGGCGATCCGCCCCGGTGACGCGATCCTGGCCGTCAACGGCCGCCCGGTCGATCCGGTGACCGGCCCCGGCCCGCTGCTGGCCGGCACCGCCGACCAGCCGGTCGAGCTGACCGTCAGCGGCAAGGACGGCGGCGAGCGCCACCCCGTGGTGGTGCCGCTGGACGACGAGGAGGCGCTGCGCTACCACGACTGGGTGGCCGGGCGGCGGGCCGCCGTCCACGAGCTGTCCGGCGGGCGGCTCGGCTACCTGCACGTGCCCGACATGCAGAGCGCGGGCTGGGCGCAGCTCCACCGCGACCTGCGGATCGAGATGGCCCGCGAGGGCGTGGTGGTCGACCTGCGGGAGAACCGCGGCGGCCACACCTCGCAGCTGATCGTGGAGAAGCTGGCCCGCCGGATCGTCGGCTGGAACCGCGGCCGCGACCTGGACCGCCCCGAGCCCTACCCGGCGGACGCCCCGCGCGGCCCGGTGGTGGCGCTGGCCAACGAGTTCTCCGGCTCGGACGGCGACATCGTCAACGCCGCGATCCAGGCGCTCGGCATCGGCCCGGTGGTGGGCACCCGCACCTGGGGCGGCGTGATCGGCATCGACAACAAGTACGACCTGGTGGACGGCACGACGGTCACCCAGCCCAAGTACTCCAGCTGGCTGGAGGGCTACGGCTGGGGCCTGGAGAACGGCGGCGTCACGCCCGACATCGAGGTCGCGGTCGCCCCGCACGACTGGGCGGCCGGCCGGGACCCGCAGCTGGAGACCGCGGTGCGGGTCGCGCTGGAGGCGCTGGCCGTCACCCCGGCCAAGACCGCGCCGCCGATCGACTGACAGCGGGGAGGGGGCGTCCGCGCCCCCTCCCTGTAGGGTCGTCGTCACCAGTGACGGATGTTCAGAAGGAGTGCGGGAGATGGCCGGCGAGCCGCAGACGGACTGTGTGTTCTGCAAGATCGTGTCGGGGGACATCCCGGCGACGGTGGTGCGCAGGAGCGCCCGGACGCTGGCGTTCCGCGACATAAACCCGCAGGCTCCCACCCACCTGCTGGTGATCCCGCACGTGCACTACGCCAACGCGGCCGAACTGGCCGTCGCGGAGCCGGAGATCGCCGCCGAGCTGCTCGCCGAGGCCGGCGAGGCCGCCAAGGGCGAGGGCCTGGAGTCGTACCGGCTGATCTTCAACACCGGTGCGGACTCCGGCCAGACGGTGTTCCACGCGCACGTGCACGTGCTGGGCGGGCGCACGCTCGCCGAGGGGCTGGTCTGAGCGTTGTCGCAGCGTGAACTCGTCGTCCTCGGCACGGCCAGCCAGGTGCCGACCCGGCACCGGAACCACAACGGATACCTGCTGCGCTGGGACGGCGAGGGGCTGCTGTTCGACCCGGGGGAGGGCACCCAGCGGCAGATGCTGCAGGCGGGCGTGACCGCCACCGGGATCACCCGGATCGCGGTGTCGCACTTCCACGGCGACCACTGCCTGGGCCTGCCGGGCGTGCTGCAGCGGATCAACCTGGACCGGGTGCCGCACCCGGTGGACGCCTACTACCCGGCGTCCGGCCAGGTGTTCTTCGACCGGCTGCGGCACGCCAGCGTCTACCACGCCACCGCCGACCTGCGGGAGCGCCCGGTCGCCGGGCCCGGCCCGCTGGAGGCGCCGGGCGCGCCGTTCGAGCTGGCGGCGGTGCGGCTGTCGCACCCGGTGGAGTCGTTCGGCTACCGGCTGACCGAGCCGGACGGCGTCCGGCTGCGCCCCGAGCGGCTGCGCGAACTCGGTCTGCGCGGACCGGCGGTGGGGCAGCTGCAGCGCGACGGCCGGGTCGAGGTGGACGGGCGGACGGTGCTGCTGGCGGAGGTCGCGGAGAAGCGGCCCGGGCAGCGGTTCGCCTTCGTGATGGACACCCGGCTGTGCGACGGGGTCGCCGAACTCGCCGAGGGCGCCGACCTGTTGGTGATCGAGGCGACCTTCCTGGAGGCGGACGCCGCACTCGCCGAGGAGCACGGCCACCTGACCGCCGCGCAGGCCGCCCGGGTGGCCGCCGAGGCGGGAGTGCGCCGGCTGGTGCTGACCCACTTCTCGCAGCGCTACCCGGACCTGCAGGCGCACCGCGCGGAGGCCGAGAAGCACTTCGACGGCGAGGTCGTGATCGCCGAGGATCTGGCCAGGATCCCCGTCCCACCGCGCCGTTGAGCGCCCCCCGGGGCGCACGTTGACGAAAAACCGCTCGCACATCGGGGCGACAGACCCCACCATCGAAGCCGCCGTGCCGCTCCGGCGAACATCTGCGCGGCGTACCCTGGTGGCCTGGAGAGCCCTGGCCACACGACACGACGGATTGGGATGAGGCAGGCCGTAGCGCCGACCCATGACTGACTCACCGCAGACCCGAACCGACGGACAGCGGCCCGCCGACGCGGCAGCCGCCAGCACCCGGATAGTCATTCCGGAGAAGCACCCGATGGTCACCCTGCTGGGTGCGGCCGACTCGCTCCTGCGAGTGATCGAGGGCGGCTTCCCGGACGCCGACATCCATGTCCGAGGAAACGAGGTGACGGCCACCGGCTCTCCGGCCGAGGTCGCGCTCGTCAAGCAGCTCTTCACCGAGATGATGCTGGTGCTGCGCACCGGCCAGCCACTGACGGAGGACGCCGTGGAGCGCTCCATCACCATGCTCAGGAGCGCCGCGGAGGACCCGGCCCACCCGGCCCCGTCCGAGGTGTTCACGGCGAACATCCTGTCCAACCGGGGCCGCACCATCCGCCCCAAGACGCTCAACCAGCAGCGCTACGTCGACGCGATCGACAAGCACACCATCGTCTTCGGCCTCGGCCCGGCCGGCACCGGCAAGACCTACCTGGCGATGGCCAAGGCCGTGCAGGCGCTGCAGGCCAAGGAGGTCAACCGGATCATCCTGACCCGGCCGGCCGTCGAGGCGGGGGAGCGGCTGGGCTTCCTGCCCGGCACCCTCTACGAGAAGATCGACCCCTACCTGCGGCCGCTGTACGACGCGCTGCACGACATGATGGACCCGGACTCGATCCCGCGGCTGATGGCCGCCGGCACGATCGAGGTGGCTCCGCTGGCGTACATGCGAGGCCGCACCCTGAACGACGCGTTCATCATCCTCGACGAGGCGCAGAACACCTCGCCCGAGCAGATGAAGATGTTCCTGACCCGCCTCGGTTTCAACTCCCGGGTGGTGGTCACCGGCGACACCAGCCAGATCGACCTGCCGGGCGGTACCCGCAGCGGTCTGAAGGTGGTCCAGGAGATCCTGGTCGACGTGCCCGACATCCACTTCTCGGTGCTGACCAGCACCGACGTGGTGCGGCACAAGCTGGTCGGCCGCATCGTTGACGCGTACGAACGCTGGGACGCCCGGCAGGAGGCCGAGGAGTCCGGCGACCGCAAACCCGTTCAACGTCGGGGCGCCCGGGCGCCCCGGCAGTCCCATCGCACCGAAAGCTGAGTACTGAGCCCTCCATGTCGATCGACATCGCCAACGAGTCCGGGTGGGACGTCGACGAGGATTCCATCCTCGACGTCGCCCGCTACGCCCTCGAAAAGATGCGGATTCACCCGCAGTCCGAGCTCTCCGTGATCATCTACGACAGCGAGTCGATGGCGGAGCTGCACGTCCAGTGGATGGACCTGCCCGGTCCGACCGACGTGATGTCCTTCCCCATGGACGAACTGCGGCCCGGCAAGGAGGGCGAGGACCTGCCGGAGGGCCTGCTCGGCGACATCGTGCTCTGCCCCGAGGTGGCGAAGCAGCAGGGCCTGGCCGCCCCGACCAAGCACTCGATGGACGAGGAGCTGCAGCTGCTCACCGTCCACGGGGTGCTGCACGTGCTCGGCTACGACCACGAGGAGCCCGACGAGGAGCGCGAGATGTTCGCGCTGCAGAAGCGGATCCTGGACGACTGGCGGGCCGGTCGCGGGCTGACCGGGCTGTCTCCCGCGCCGACCGTCCACTGAGGGCCGGCCGTCTGTGAGTGGTGAGAGTACGAGCTTCCTGGTCGGGGCGCTGCTGCTGGTGGTGTTCGGCTGGCTGGCCGCGTGCGCCGAGGCGGGGATCTCCCGGATGTCCCGGTTCCGCGCCGAGGAGGCGGTCCGCTCGGGCCGCCGCGGTTCGGACCGGCTGCTGACGCTGGCCTCGGACAACATCCGCTACCTGAACCTGGCGATGCTGATCCGGGTGGCCGCCGAGATGGCCGCCGCGGTGCTGGTCACCGTGGTGTGCGTGCGCAGCTTCCAGCAGACCTGGCTGGCCGTGCTGGTGGCGGTCGGCGTGATGGTGCTGGTGTCGTTCGTGGCGGTCGGGGTCTCCCCGCGCACGATCGGCCGCCAGCACCCGCTGAGCACCGTCACCGCGGCGTCCTACGTGCTGCTGCCGCTGGCCCGGATCCTCGGTCCGATCCCGCGGCTGCTGATCCTGCTCGGCAACGCGCTGACGCCCGGCAAGGGCTACCGGGAGGGCCCGTTCGCCTCCGAGGCGGAGCTGCGGGCGCTGGTGGACCTCGCGGAGAAGGACGACCTGATCGAGGACGAGGAGCGCCGGATGGTGCACTCGGTCTTCGAGCTGGGCGACACCATCGTCCGCGAGGTGATGGTGCCGCGCACCGACCTGGTGATGATCGAGCGGCACAAGACCGTCCGGCAGACGCTGACGCTGGCGCTGCGCTCGGGCTTCTCGCGGATCCCGGTGGTCGGCGACAACGAGGACGACGTGGTCGGCATCGTCTACCTCAAGGACCTGGTGCGGCGCACCCACATCAACCGGGACGCCGAGTCGGAGCAGGTGGACTCGGTGATGCGCCCGGCGGTGTTCGTGCCGGACTCCAAGCCGGCCGCGGACCTGCTGCGCGAGATGCAGCAGATGCGCTCGCACGTGGCGATCGTGATCGACGAGTACGGCGGTACCGCCGGACTGGTCACCATCGAGGACATCCTGGAGGAGATCGTCGGCGAGATCACCGACGAGTACGACCGCGAGATCGCCCCGGTCGAGGACCTCGGCGACGGCTCGTTCCGGATCACCGCCCGGCTCACCGTCGAGGACCTCGGCGAACTGTTCGGCATCGAGCTGGACGACGAGGACGTGGAGACCGTCGGCGGCCTGCTGGCCAAGTGCCTGGGCCGGGTGCCGATCCCCGGATCGTCCTGCGAGGTGCCGGTGCCGGAGGGCAGCGGGCTGGCCGCGATCAGCCTGACCGCGGAGAGCTCCGCGGGCCGCCGCAACCGGATCGGCACCGTGGTGGCCGCGCCGGTGCGCGCCGAGGAGTACGCGAAGCACGCCGAGGAACCGGCCGAGGAGCACGCTCCGTAGTTCGTCGCACCCGCAGCGGGCCCTGGACGGGCCGTCCCAACCGGCTTGCCGGGTCGGACGGTTCGGCCCAGGGCCCGTTTGCCTGACCGCCCTTGGCGTGCCGACCATGGGAGACATGGCACATCTACTGCGCGCGGAATACGGCCCCACCGGGCCGGCCGGCGGGGTGGCCAGGTGGCATGTGGTCCGTGACACCGACCTCTCGTCCGGCATGTGCGGCGCCGAGATCGCCTCGGACGCCGAGAGCAAGCCGGAGGAGGCCTGGGGCACCGGGCTGCACTGCTGCCAGCAGTGCGGGTCGCTGTACCTGCACGAAGTGCCGTTCCTCCGGTCCGACCATGCGGGGAGGACCCGATGAGACTCCACGACGAACTCCCGGTCGACCACCGGCTGGGCCAGGTGTACCGCTACGGCGCCGGGCTGGGCGGAGTGTTCCTGGTGGTGTTCGGCATCCTCGGGCTCACCGGTGGCACCCCCGGCTTCATCGACACCACGGGCAAGCAGGTGCTGGGCATGTCCAGCAACGGCGCGCTGAGCGTGCTGTCGCTGGTGGCCGGCGGAATCCTGATCCTGGGTGCGATCATCGGCGGAAACTTCGCCTCCGACCTCAACATGATCATGGGCGTGCTGTTCGTGCTGGCCGGCTTCGTCGGCCTGATGGTGCTGGACTCCAGCGCCAACCGGCTCGCCTTCCACATCGGCAACGTCGTCTTCAGCTTCGTCTTCGGCTTCGTGATCCTGACCTTCGGCATGTACGGCCGGGTCAGCAGCCACCTGCCGCAGGACAACCCGTACTGGAAGCGGCGGCACGAGCACGACGCCGAGCGGCCCGACGGCCCGCCGGTGCTGGTGAAGGTTCTGCGTCCGGGGCCGCCGAACCCGACCGGGCACTGATCGTTCCGTCGTAGAGTGAACTGCACTTGGCCCGACGGATCGTCAGATCCGTTGGGCCGCAGTCGGCTTGGAGGGGGAGAGGCACATGACGGAGCGCATGCTCGGGGCGCTGGCCAGTTCGCCGATCGGGTTCGGGGCGATGGTGCTCTCACCCGGCGTGTACGGCGAGATCGACGAGGCGCGCGGCCAGGGTGCGCTGCACGCCGCGATCGACGCCGGCGCCCGGCTCATCGACACCGCGGACGGCTACGGCCGCGGACACAACGAGGAACTGATCGGCCGGGCCCTGCGCGGCCGGCGCGACGAGGTGGTGCTGGCCACCAAGTTCGGCTTCCGGATCCCGGAGGGCGCCGAGGCACATCGCTTCCCGGTGCACTTCGCCTTCGAGGAACTGGCGGTGAACTGCGAGCCCAAGTACGTGCGCGGCTACGCGGAGCAGTCGCTGCGCAACCTCGGCACCGATGTGATCGACCTGTACTACCCGCACTTCCCGGACCCGCAGGTGCCGTTCGAGGACACCGTCGGCGCGGTCGCCGAACTGATCGCCGACGGCAAGGTGCGGCACCTCGGGCTGTCCAACGTGACGGCCGCGCAGCTGCGCGCCGCGCACGCGGTGCACCCGGTGGCGGCGGTGCAGGTGCAGTGGTCGATGTGGCAGCCGATCGACCCGGAGCTGCTGGCCGTCACCCGTGAACTGGGCGTCGGCGTGGTGGCCTGGAGCCCGCTCGGTGGCGGCTTCCTGACCGGCACCGTGCAGCAGGTCTCCGAGGGTGACTTCCGGCAGAACATCGCCAGGTTCTCCGCCGAGAACCTGGCCGCGAACAACGACCGGTACGCCCCGGTGCGCGCGATCGCCGCCGAACTGGGCGTCACCCCCGGCCAGTTGGCGCTGGCCTGGCTGCTGCGGCAGGACGAGCACGTGGTGCCGATCCCGGGCAGCCGCACCCCCGCGCACATCGCGGAGAACCAGGCCGCCGCCGAACTGGTGCTGGACGAGGCCGTGCTGGCCCGGATCGACGCCGCGCTGGCGGAGTTCGTGCCGGCGGGGGAGGGTGCGCTGCTCAAGGACTGAGTCTCCGGCGAGGGGCGGCTGTTCGGAGGGGTCCTGTTCAAGGGTTGAGCCGGTGAATGGCCGAGGGTCGGACGCCCGGGCCGGTGCGCCGGTGGGCGACCTATGCTCGGGCCATGACCGAGATTTCCGAGCTGGACCCCGAGGACAAGAAGATCATCACGCTGGCCCGCTCGGCCCGCGCCCGCAACGGCGTGGCCGAGGGCGCCGCGGTCCGCGACGAGACCGGCCGCACCTACGTGGCCGGGACGGTCGCGCTGGAGTCGCTGAAGCTGAGCGCCCTGCAGACGGCGGTGGCGATGGCGGTGGCCAGCGGGGCGAAGAGCCTGGAGGCGGCGGCCGTGGTCTCCGCGGCGGACGAGCCGGCGGCGGACGACCTGGCAGCGGTGCGGGACCTGGGCGGGGCCGGCACGCCGGTGCTGCTGGCCGGGCCGGACGGGACGCTGAAGGTGGCCGCCGAGGCGCGGTGAGGCGCTGAGTATGCCCCTCGACAATCCCTTGGCCGGTGCGATAATCGCCCCGGCCGAGGGATTTCCCGGCGGGGGAGGGGTCACATGGGGATCGCCGCGTTCTTCTGCGGACTGCTGCTGTGCGTCATGGGCTTCGGCCGCTGGCACGAGACCGGCTCCGTGTGGTGGCTGGCCGGCACCCTGGTGCTGCTGGCACTGGTTCTGGTCGGCGGCATCATGGGCGGCGGGAAGAAGAAGGCGGGCTGAAACCCCCACTGGCCGGGTCGGC
Organism: Kitasatospora sp. NPDC004614; assembly: GCF_042873675.1. Lineage (NCBI taxonomy): Bacteria > Bacillati > Actinomycetota > Actinomycetes > Kitasatosporales > Streptomycetaceae > Kitasatospora > Kitasatospora sp. NPDC004614. Next base: position 453,862 of record NZ_JBIALR010000003.1, on the reverse strand, counting down.
CCGGCCGATCGGGGACAATGGGTGCCATGAATGCCCCTTCCTCCCCGTACCGCTCCGGGTTCGCGTGCTTCGTCGGCCGTCCCAACGCGGGCAAGTCGACCCTGACCAACGCCCTGGTCGGGACGAAGGTCGCGATCACCTCCGACCGTCCCCAGACCACCCGGCACACCGTGCGCGGCATCGTGCACCGCCCCGACGCCCAGCTCGTGCTGGTGGACACCCCCGGGCTGCACAAGCCCCGCACGTTGCTCGGCGAGCGCCTCAACGACCTGGTCCGCACCACCTGGGCGGAGGTCGACGTGATCGGCTTCTGCCTGCCCGCCGACCAGAAGCTCGGCCCCGGCGACAAGTTCATCGCCAAGGAACTCGCCGAGATCAAGAAGTCCACCCCGAAGGTGGCACTGGTCACCAAGACCGACCTGGTGGACTCCAAGCGGCTCGCCGAGCAGCTGATCGCCGTCCACCAGCTGGGCGCCGAACTCGGCATCGAGTGGGCCGAGATCATTCCCGTCTCGGCGGTCGGTGACAAGCAGGTGGAGCTGGTCGCGGACCTGCTGACCAAGCTGCTGCCCGAGGGCATGCCGCTCTACCCGGACGGCGACCTCACCGACGAGCCCGAGCAGATCATGGTCGCCGAGCTGATCCGCGAGGCCGCGCTGGAAGGCGTGCGCGACGAACTGCCGCACTCGCTGGCCGTGGTGGTCGAGGAGATGATCCCGCGCGAGGACCGGCCCGCCGACCGTCCGCTGCTGGACATCCACGCCAACGTGTACATCGAGCGGCAGAGCCAGAAGGCCATCGTGATCGGTGCCAAGGGCTCCCGGCTCAAGCACGTCGGCACCACCGCCCGCAAGCAGATCGAGGCGCTGCTCGGCACCCCGGTCTACCTCGACCTGCACGTCAAGGTCGCCAAGGACTGGCAGCGCGACCCCAAGCAGCTGCGTAAGCTCGGCTTCTGACGGAGCATCGAACAGGCGGACAGGGGCGGGCCGGTCGTGAAACTGCACACCCACGAGTGGGGCGGGGGCGATCGGACCGCCCTGCTGATCCACGGCCTCCAGTCCAACCACCACACCTGGCGGGTGATCGGCCCCGCCCTCGCCGAGCGCGGCTACCGGGTGATCGGCGTGGACCTGCGCGGCCACGGTGCCTCACCGGCCGGTGAGGGCGCCACCCCCGCCGACCGGTACGGCCCCGAGCAGTTCGCCGAGGACCTCGTCGACACGCTGCCCTCCGGGGCCGCGCTGGCCATCGGCCACTCGATGGGCGCGCTCGCGCTGTGGCGCGCCCTGGACCGGCTCAAGCCCGACCGGGCCGTCTACAGCGACCCCGCGTTCGTCTACGACCGGCCCGGGATCGGCCCGGAGCCGTTCGTCGACTTCAAGCGCTTCGGCACCCGGAAGTTCATCACCACCATGCACCCCGACTGGGCCGACGAGGACGTGGACGCCGAGCTGGCCGGCCTCGCCGCCTGGGACAGCGACACCGCGATCGGCCTGTGGGCGCACCCCGAACTCTCCGTGCTGCCGGGGCCCCCGGCCGTCCCCTCGCTGGTCCAACTCGCCGACCCGAGCGTCCTGGTGTCGCCCGAGGAGGCCGCCGAGCTGCGCCGCCGCGGCTTCGAGGTGCGCACCGTCCCGGGCGCCGGGCACTGCATCCACCGGGACGACCCGGCCGGGTTCCTGGCCTCGCTGGACGGCTGGATCTGAGCGGCCCGGGCGGTGGCCCGTCAGGCGCCTTCGCGGAGCACCAGACTGACCAACTCGCGCTGGGAGTCGGACAGTTTGGGGTCGGCGCAGTGCACGGTGCGGCCGTCGACGGTGATCTCGTAGTGGAAGCCGTCGGGCACGCCGTACGCGGGCGCGCGCAGCCCGCCGGCCATCGCCTCGCGGGCCAGCGCGTGCACGTGCGGGGCGTCCGGGCGCTCCTCGGTGTCCATCTCGGCATACCGGAGCAGGCCGGCGAACCCGCCGGTGCGGGTGACCTGGATACGCATGGATGCCAGTGTGCAGGGCGGCGAACGGGTTTGCCGGGGCTTTTGCCAACTTGCCGCACCCGCCCGGCGGCCGGACCGTCTCACTGGTTGGGATCGTGGCGGCGCTCACTGCGGCCGGGTCGCCGCCCGGGTTACAGTGACGGCATCATGCGTATCCGGCTGCTTCTTCTTAGCTGCCGCGGCGAGGGCCTGTAGTCCAGTGAAGGCCGGCCCCCTCGCCGCGGGGAGTCGTGTTGCGCCCAGCGTGATCCGCGGCGGTGCATCCAGTCGGCCGAGTCGGGTGTGTGTCCCCCGACCGCAGACCGCCTTCGACAAGGGAAGCCGAGAGCCCCAGCCATGACCGAACAGTCCTCCGTCGCCCGCGCGTTCGTCGACCGTCCCACCCCGATCACCGCCGCCAGCGTTCAGCAGAAGACCTCGGGGATGCCCTTCCACCGGTACGTACCCTTCGGCACCGTGGACCTGCCGGACCGCACCTGGCCGAGCAAGGTGATCACCCAGGCCCCGCGCTGGCTGTCCACCGACCTGCGCGACGGCAACCAGGCGCTGATCGACCCGATGTCGCCGGCCCGCAAGCGCAAGATGTTCGACCTGCTGGTGCAGCTGGGCTACAAGGAGATCGAGGTCGGCTTCCCGTCCTCCGGCGCCACCGACTTCAACTTCGTCCGCTCGCTGATCGAAGAGAATGCGATCCCCGAGGACGTCACCATCTCGGTGCTGACCCAGGCCCGCGAGGACCTGATCGAGCGGACCGTCGAGTCGCTGAAGGGCGCGCCGCGGGCCACCGTCCACCTGTACAACGCCACCTCGCCGATGTTCCGCCGGGTGGTGTTCAAGGCGAGCAAGGACGAGATCAAGGCCATCGCGACGGACGGCACCCGGCTGGTGATGGAGTACGCCGAGAAGATCCTGGGCGACGAGACCGTCTTCGGCTACGAGTACTCGCCGGAGATCTTCATCGACACCGAGCTGGACTACGCGCTGGAGGTCTGCGAGGCGGTGATGGACGTCTGGCAGCCCGGCGAGGGCCGCGAGATCATCCTGAACCTGCCGACCACCGTCGAGCGGTCCACCCCGAACGTCTACGCCGACAAGATCGAGTGGATGTCGCGCAACCTGTCGCGCCGCGAGTTCGTCTGCGTGTCCGCGCACCCGCACAACGACCGCGGCACCGGCGTCGCCTCCGCCGAACTGGCCATCATGGCCGGCGCCGACCGGGTCGAGGGCTGCCTGTTCGGCCAGGGCGAGCGCACCGGCAACCTGGACCTGGTCAACGTCGGGATGAACCTGTTCTCCCAGGGCGTCGACCCGATGATCGACTTCTCCGACATCGACGAGATCCGCCGCACCGCCGAGTACTGCAACCAGATGCCGGTGCCCGAGCGCCACCCCTACGCCGGTGACCTGGTCTTCACCTCCTTCTCCGGCTCGCACCAGGACGCCATCAAGAAGGGCTTCGACGCTCTGGAGGCCGACGCCGCCGCGGCCGGCGTCCCGGTCGGTGACTACACCTGGGGTGTGCCCTACCTGCCGATCGACCCCAAGGACGTCGGCCGCAGCTACGAGGCGGTCATCCGGGTCAACTCGCAGTCCGGCAAGGGCGGCATCGCCTACGTGCTGAAGAACGACCACAAGCTGGACCTGCCGCGCCGGATGCAGATCGAGTTCTCGAAGATCATCCAGGCCAAGACCGACGCCGAGGGCGGCGAGGTCACCCCCGGCGACATCTGGGCGGTCTTCCAGGACGAATACCTGCCCACCCCCGCCAACCCGTGGGGCCGGATCTCGCTGAGCGGCTCGCGCAGCCTGACCACCGAGGACGGCCGCGACGCGCTGACCACCGAGGCGGTCGTCGACGGCATCCCCGCCACGCTGACCGGCACCGGCAACGGCCCGGTCTCCGCCTTCGTCAACGCGCTGGGCTCGATCGGCATCGACGTACGCGTGCTGGACTACGCCGAGCACGCGCTGAGCGAGGGCGGCGACGCGCAGGCCGCCGCGTACGTCGAGTGCGCCGTGGGCGACAAGGTGCTGTGGGGCGTGGGCATCGACGGCAACACCGTGCTGGCCTCGCTGAAGGCTCTGGTCAGCGCCGTCAACCGGGCCGCGCAGCGCGGCTGACGCGGGACGGCGGGCCGCTCTCCGGCGGCCCGCCTGGCCGGTGTCCGACGTGGCGATCGAGCGGTGCTCGATGTGGCGCTCGGCCGGTGCCCGACGTACCGTCAAGTAACGTGCGGGGCCATGCCTTTGGCGTGTGTCCCCGGTCACAAATTTTCCCCTCGGCACCCGTTCAGGGTGCTGACACGAGCCGGTAACCGTGGCAACATCGACGGACCGGAACCGGGGTCGGTGGGACGGCCGTGGCGTCCGGTCGCGTGACCTGCCCATTGATGTGCAGGCCGCCTGCCATGTCTGGGGAGTGGCGCCGTGACAGGGTTGTGGGGTGTCCGCCCTCGTTGGCGGACGGACGTTCTCGGTGAATTCTTCTGCCCGGGCTGTGGTGGGGACCGCAACTACCGTCGGCAGCACGGCCGGCGGTGGCTGCGGTTGTTCGGCACCCCGGTCCTGCCGCTCGGCGGCGTGGTCCGCAGCGTCCAGTGCACCTCCTGCCGCGGCCGCCACAGCACCGACACGCTGGAGGAGTTGACCTCGGTCCGGCTCGGCGCGATGCTCCGCGACGCCCAGTACACCATCGCCCTGGCCGCGCTCGCCGCCGGCGGCACCGGCAGCCGCAGCGGACGCGAAGCCGCCTGCACCGTCATCAAGGAAGCCGGCTTCGAGGACTGCGGCGAGGCCCAGGTACTGGCCGCGCTCGCCGCGCTCTCCGGACACAGCGGCGGCGAACCCCTCGACGTGGACGTCGAAGGCGGCGGACTGGCCGTCGAACTGCACGCCGCACTCGAACCGCTCGCCCCGCACCTGCTCGTCCAGGGCCGCGAACGCCTGGTCACCCTCGGCGCCATGGTCGCCCTCGCCGACGGCCGCTACCTCCCGCAGGAGCGGGCCGCGCTCGGTGTGGTGGGCCACTGCCTCGACCTCACCGCCGCGCAGGTCGACCGGCTGCTGGAGGCCGCCACCCGCGCCCCGCACTGACGTTTTTCGCCGTTCTTCCCGAGCCGGGCCCGAACTCCCCCCTCCCGGGCCCGCCGTGTCCCGCACCGCACGGGTGAAAGCCCCACCGCCCCGGTGCGGGTTCACGGCTGCGCGCCGCCCGCTGCCGTCGTCCGCCGCTGTTCACGGCTGTTCACGGCTGTTCACAGCTATTCGCCGCTGTTCGCCGCCGCCGGGCTGTCGGTGGGGTACGGGACAATGGGAACCACCATGAGTCTCTTCCGCGACGACGGCATCGTGCTGCGCACCCAGAAGCTCGGCGAGGCCGATCGGATCATCACCTTCCTGACCCGCCAACACGGCAAGGTCCGGGCGGTGGCGCGCGGCGTACGCCGGACCAAGTCGAAGTTCGGCGCGCGCCTCGAGCCGTTCTCGCACGTCGACATCCAGTTCTTCAGCCGCGGTAGCGACCTGGTCGGCCGCACCCTGCCGCTGTGCACCCAGGTGGAGACGCTCGCCCCCTACGGCGCCCGGATCGTCGACGACTACACCCGCTACACCGCCGGCACCGCGATGCTGGAGACCGCCGAACGCTTCGCCGAGAACGAGGGCCAACCCGCCGTCCAGCAGTACCTGCTGCTGGTCGGCGGCCTGCGCACACTGGCCGGCGGCACCCACCAGTCGCACCTGGTGCTGGACGCCTTCCTGCTGCGCTCGCTCGCCGTCAACGGCTACGGGGCGAGCTTCACCGACTGCGCCCGCTGCGGACTCCCCGGCCCCAACCGGTTCTTCTCCCTCCAGGCCGGCGGAGTGCTGTGCGGCGACTGCCGGGTACCCGGAAGTGCCGTACCCTCCCCTGAGACACTGGTACTGCTCGGCGCGCTGCTGTCCGGGGACTGGCAGACCGCCGACGCCTGCGAGCCGCGGTACTGGCGCGAGGGCAGCGGGCTGGTGGCCGCCTACCTGCAGTGGCACCTGGAGCGGGGCATCCGCTCGATGAGATACGTGGAGAAGTGAACATGGTCGCGCGACGCCTGTTCGGCAGCAAGCAGCGGACGTACGAAGTCCCGGCCCCGCACCCCAGCGGCGCCAAGCCGCCGAAGATCCCGGCCGAGCTGGTCCCCAACCACGTTGCCTGCGTCATGGACGGCAACGGCCGCTGGGCCAAGGAGCGCGGCCTGCCCCGCACCGAGGGCCACAAGGTCGGCGAGGGCGTCGTCCTCGACGTGCTGCGCGGCTGCCTGGAGATCGGCGTCAAGAACCTCTCGCTGTACGCCTTCTCCACCGAGAACTGGAAGCGCTCCCCGGACGAGGTGAAGTTCCTGATGAACTTCAACCGGGACGTGATCCGCCGCCGCCGCGACGAGATGGACGCCATGGGCATCCGGATCCGCTGGGTCGGCCGGATGCCGAAGATGTGGAAGAGCGTCGTCCAGGAACTCCAGGTCGCCCAGGAGCAGACCAAGAACAACGACGCCATGACGCTGTACTTCTGCGTCAACTACGGCGGCCGGGCCGAGATCGCCGACGCCGCCCTCGCCATCGCCCGCGACGTGGCCGCCGGGAAGCTCAACCCGGAGAAGGTCAACGAGAAACTGTTCGCGAAGTACCTGTACTACCCCGACATGCCGGACGTGGACCTGTTCCTGCGCCCCAGCGGCGAGCAGCGCACCTCCAACTTCCTGGCCTGGCAGTCCGCGTACGCCGAGCTGGTGTTCCAGGACGTGCTCTGGCCCGACTTCGACCGCCGCGACCTGTGGCGCGCCTGCGAGCAGTACGCCCGCCGCGACCGCCGCTTCGGCGGGGCCATCCCCAACGACCCCGCCGGCGGGGCCGAGGTGCCGCCGCAGCGGTGACGCGAGGTTGACGCTGACGCCGAGGCCCGGATCGGACGGTTCCGATCCGGGCCTCGTGCGTGCGGCGGGCCTGGTGGCCCGAAGTGCTGCTGGGGGAGCTGCTGTTACGGGAGTTGCTGCTTCGCGGCGCATTCGCCGCAGGTGCCGAAGATCTCCAGGGTGTGCGCGATGTCGCTGAACCCGTGCTCGGCGGCGACCGAGTTGGCCCAGCGCTCGACCGCCGGACCCTCGACCTCGACGGTCGCCCCGCAGTGCCGGCACACCAGGTGGTGGTGGTGCCCGCTGCTGCACCGGCGGTAGACGGCCTCGCCCTCGGCGGTGCGCAGCACGTCCACCTCACCGGCCTCGGCGAGGGACTGGAGCGTCCGGTAGACGGTGGTCAGACCCACCGAGTCGCCCCGGTGCTTGAGCATGTCGTGCAGTTCCTGCGCGCTGCGGAAATCCTCGACCTCGTCCAGGACCGCTGAGACGGCGGTGCGCTGCCGAGTCGATCGCGCGCGCGGCGACGGGCCTGCGGTGGTCACCGGGGTCCTCCTGCTGATCGGCTGGGTTTCGCACATCATTGTGCCAGCCCCCGACTTGACAGCGTCTCCCCCGACAGCGGGGCCTTCGGCAGCGGGGCTTCCGCCGCGTCGTCCCCGTTCGGGCCCTGGGCCTGCGGGCTCAGCCCGTTCAGGTCCTGGGCGTTCGGGTCCAGCCCGTTCAGGTCCTGGGCGTTCGGGTCCTGGCCGTTCAGGTTTTGGCCGGGCAGGACGACGTCGCAGACCGCCGGGCCGTGTTCGGTGGCGGCCCGGTGGCGGCGCTTGGCCAACGGCGCGGCGATCGCGCTGAACAGGGCGAAGGCCAGGATCGCCAGGATCACGATGGTGGGGCCGGACGGCAGGTCGGCCTGGTACGAGGTACCGACGCCGAGCAGGGCCGTCACCACGCCGACGCTCACCGCGGCGGCCTGGGTGGCCGCGAAGGAGCGGGTCAGCTGCTGGGCCGCCGCGACCGGGACCACCATCAGCGCGCTGACCAGCAGCAGGCCGACCACCCGCATGGCGACCGTCACGGTGACCGCGGCCATCACTGCCAGCAGCAGGTTGAGCACCCGCACCGGCAGGCCGGTGACCCGGGCGAACTCCTCGTCCTGGCAGACCGCGAACAGCTGACGGCGCAGACCGGCGGTGACCGCGACGACGACCGCCGCCAGCCCGCCGATCACCGCCAGGTCGCCGGGGGAGACGGTGAGGATCGAGCCCCACAGGTAGCTCTCCAGGCTGCCGGAACCGGCCTGGCTGCTCATCGAGACCAGCAGCTTGCCGCCGGCCATGCCGCCGTAGAACAGCATCGCCAGCGCGATGTCGCCGCGCTGGTTGCCGCGCGCGCGGACCAGTTCCATCACGATCGCGCCGAGGACGCAGACCAGCACGGCCATCCAGATCGGGTTGGCCTGGAACAGGAAGCCGAGACCGACACCGGTCAGCGCGACGTGTCCGATGCCGTCGCCCATCAGCGCCTGGCGCCGCTGCACCAGGTAGATGCCGACCGAGGGGGCGGTGATGCCGACCAGCACGGCGGCGAGGAACGCCCGCTGCATGAAGTCGGGTTGGAACATCTCGATCATGCCAGCAGCCCCTGGGTGGTGCGGTGGTGGTGGTCGTCGGCGTGCGGGTGGACGTGGTCGTGGCCGGGCAGGGCGTGCTGGCCGACGCCGCGGGGCGGCGGCCCGTCGTGCGCGACGCAGCCGTCGCGCAGCACCACGGCCCGATCGATCAGCGGCTCCAGCGGCCCGAGTTCGTGCAGCACCAGGAGCACCGCGCAGCCGCGTTCCACCTCGCTGCGCAGGATGTCGGCGAGCACCTGCTGGCTGTCCACGTCGACGCCGGCCATCGGCTCGTCCATGATCAGCAGGTCGGGCAGGCCGACCAGGGCGCGGGCGATCAGCACCCGCTGGTGCTGCCCGCCGGACAGGTTGGTCACCCCGTCACCGGCCCGGTCCAGCATGCCGACGGAGGTCAGCGCCCGGTCCACTGCGGCGCGGTCCTTGCGGCGGAACGGCAGCAGCCCGTGCTGCGGCAGCCGCCCGGTGGAGACCACCTCGCGCACCGTGGCCGGAACGCCGCCGGCCGCGGTGGTGCGCTGCGGCACGTACCCGATCCGGTGCCAGGCCCGGAACTTGCGCAGCGGCCGCCCGAACAGCTCCAGGCTGCCCTGCTCCAGCGGCACCGACCCGATGACGCTCTTCACGGTGGTGGACTTGCCGGACCCGTTCGCGCCCAGTAGTGCCACCACCTCGCCCGGCCGGACGGTGAGATCGACACCGCGCAGCACCGGCCGCCCACCGACAGTGGCGACCGCGCCCCGGAGGCTGACGACCGCCGGCCCGGAGTCCTCACCGGAGGACGGCCGCAGCCGGTCGGAGTCTGCCGTGGAGATGACAGTACTCATGGTGTTCCTCGCTCGGCTCGCGCCGGTTGGTTCGGGTCGGGTGGGTGGTTTGGGTGGGTGGATCCGGTCGGGTGGGTGGATCCGGTCGGCCTGAGTGGTCGGGCCCGGTGGTCGGGGCGGGCTGATCAGCTCGCGCCGAGGGCGGCCTTCAGGTTGTCGAGGTTCTGCCGCATGACGGAGAAGTAGTCGTTCGTGGCCTGATCCTTGACCCCCTCCAGGGGGTCGAGCACGGCGGTCTTCAGCCCGAGGTCGGAGGCCACGGTGTTGGCCAGCTTGGGACTGACCAGGGCCTCGAAGAACACGGTGGTCGCGCCGTTGTCCTTTGCGGCACGCTGGATCGCGGCCAGCCGGGACGGGGTGGGCTCGGCCTCCGGGTCGACGCCGTTGATCGCCACCTGGTTCAGGCCGTAGTGGTCGGCGAGGTAGCCGAACGCGGCGTGGCTGGTGATGAAGGTCTTGGTCTTGACGTTCTGCAGACCGTCCCGGAACTCCTGGTCCAGGGTGGCCAGTTGGGCGACCAGAGTGTCGGTGTTGCGCTGGTACTCGGCGGCGTTCGCCGGGTCGACCTCGGCGAGTTCGGCGCCGACGCTCTTCGCGACCGCCGCGTACCGGGTCGGGTCCAGCCAGATGTGCGGGTCGCCGGCGGCATCGGTGTGCTCGTGGTCGTGCTCGGCGCCGTGGCCGTCGGGCTCGGTGGTGCCCTCGTCCAGGTGGTGGTCCACCAGGGGGGAGGCGGCGGTGGCGTCCACCACGTGCTTGGGGTGGGTCTGCGCCACCGCCTTGTCCACGGTCGGCTGCAGGCCCTTGAGGTAGATCATCGTGTCGGCCCGCTGCACTGCCGCGACCTGCTTGGCCGTGAGCTCCAGGTCGTGCGGCTCGACGCCGGCGGCGGTCAGGTCGGTGACCTTGACGTGCTCGCCGCCGATCTGCCGGGCCAGGAATTCCATCGGGTAGAAGGACGCCACCACGTTCAGCTTTCCGCCGTCCTTGCCGGCCGCGCTGCTGGTGCCACCGCAGGCGGAGAGCAGGAGCGCGCCGACCGTGGCCGTGGCGGCGAAGGCTATCGAGGTCGACAGGTGGCGAATCTTCATGACAACCATTCTCATCTTATGTGGAAATGATTGTCAACTTGCTTTCGGGGGGATCGGGGTCACACTGCGGCCCCGGCGACCTCCCGCGAGCGGGTGTCGGCAGCCCCGCGCGCCGCTGTCCGCCGGCCGTGCGCCGGGCGTCGGGCCGGGCGCCAACACGCCGGGACGTGTACGGCCGTTCACTCCGGCAGGGCCGCCCGGCCGCCCGTCCTTGCCACTATCGAGTTGAATCCCGCCCCTGCATCCCCGGTACTCTGAGTTTCTTCGGGCGCGCGCAACCAGCCGTGCCCTGACCGCGCCGTCGTACTGAAGAGAGCACTGTGGCCGCCGACAAGATCGACACGATCGTCAGCCTGAGCAAGCGCCGTGGCTTCGTCTACCCCTGCAGCGAGATCTACGGCGGTACTCGCGCCGCCTGGGACTACGGTCCGCTGGGAGTCGAGCTGAAGGAGAACATCAAGCGCCAGTGGTGGCGTGCGATGGTCACCGCTCGGGAGGACGTCGTCGGTATCGACTCCTCGGTGATCCTCGCCCGCGAGGTCTGGGAGGCCTCCGGCCACGTCGCGACCTTCAACGACCCGCTGACCGAGTGCCTCTCCTGCCACAAGCGCTTCCGCGCCGACCACCTGGAAGAGGCTTACGAGGCCAAGCACAAGAAGCTCCCGGCTAACGGCCTCGCCGACATCAACTGCCCGAACTGTGGCAACAAGGGCGCCTTCACGGAGCCCAAGGAGTTCTCGGGCATGCTGAAGACGCACCTCGGTGTCACCGAGGACGCGTCCGGCCTGGCCTACCTCCGCCCGGAGACCGCGCAGGGCATCTTCACCAACTTCCGCGCCGTGCAGACCACTTCGCGCAAGAAGCCGCCGTTCGGCATCGCCCAGGTCGGCAAGAGCTTCCGCAACGAGATCACGCCCGGCAACTTCATCTTCCGCACCCGCGAGTTCGAGCAGATGGAGATGGAGTTCTTCGTCAAGCCCGGCGAGGACGAGACCTGGCACGAGTACTGGCTCGAGCAGCGCTGGAACTGGTACGTGGACCTCGGCCTGCGCACCGAGAACATGCGCTTCTTCGAGCACCCCAAGGAGAAGCTGTCCCACTACGCCAAGCGCACGGTGGACATCGAGTACCGCTTCAACTTCGGTGGCAGCGAGTTCTCCGAGCTCGAGGGCGTCGCCAACCGCACCGACTACGACCTGACGGTGCACAGCGAGGCCTCCGGCCAGGACCTGAAGTACTTCGACCAGGACGCGAACGAGCGGTACTACCCGTACGTCATCGAGCCCGCCGCCGGCCTCAACCGCGCCATGCTGGCCTTCCTGATCGACGCCTACTTCGAGGACGAGGCGCCGAACGCCAAGGGCGTCATGGAGAAGCGCGTCGGCATGCGGCTCGACCCGCGCCTGGCCCCGGTCAAGGTCGCGGTGCTCCCGCTGTCCCGCAACGCCGACCTCTCCCCGAAGGCCCGCGGCCTGGCCGCCGACCTGCGCTCCGCCTGGAACGTCGAGTTCGACGACGCCGGTGCGATCGGCAAGCGCTACCGTCGCCAGGACGAGATCGGCACGCCGTTCTGCGTCACCGTCGACTTCGACACCCTCGAGGACAACGCGGTGACCGTCCGCGAGCGTGACACCATGGCGCAGGAGCGAGTGTCGCTCGACCAGGTGAAGTCCTACCTGGGCGCCCGCCTGATCGGCTGCTGACGCCGCAACACCCGGTGAAGCCCCACTGGCTGAGTCTCACCGGCTGAGCATCAACCCCGGCTCCCGGCCCGCGAATTCGAGTTCGCAGGCCGGGAGCCGCGGTTTTGCGGCGGGCGGTGGTTCTGCTGGCGGCGTTCGGGTTCGGTGTTCGGGTTCGGTGTTTGCCTGCGCGCGGCCGGCCCGCAGGGGAGTCAGCGGCGCTGCCGGGACCGGGACCGGGGGCGTGGTGTCAGCTCGGTCGGCAGTCCGCCGGTGCGCAGCGCCGTGAACACGCTGCGGGCCCGGCTCTCCTCCAGGTCGTCGGCGGCGAACAGCAGGGTGTCGTACAGCTCGCTCGACCCCTGGATCGCGGCACCGAACCGGCTGATGTCGCTCGCGGATCGGATCCGTGCCAGTTCGCCGATCAGCTCCGCGGCGGTCTCCTCGCTCAACGCGCCCACGATCGCAGCGACTTCGTTGATCGGCCGCCCGGCGGCCTGCCGCAGCAGGTGGCGTACGTCGGCGGTCCGTCCGGCGGCCTTCAAGTGCTGCGCCAGCTCGGCGAGTTCCTCGGCCGGTGCGGAGGCGCGTTCCCACAGCAGGGTCTGGCCGTCGGCCGACTGGCCGGACTGCTCCAGGGCGGCCAGCAGCGCCGGCAGGGCCGCCGAACTCGCCGACCACAGGGTGTGGAAGAGGTCGGCCGCCTCGTTGATCATCCCGTCGCGGCGCAGCACCGCGAGGGTGGCCGCCGCGTGCTCCGGTGCCCCGGTGGAGGCCGAGCGGGCCAGGTAGGTGGAGGAGCCCGCCGGACCGTTCTGCTGCAGCATCGCGGCCAGCCGGGCCACGTCCTCCGGTGTGATCATCACGGCCACCTGGCGCACGATGGCCGCCGACTCGTGTGTCGCGCCCTGCTGGTGCAGCCCGCTGATGCGCTGCACCAGGGCCACCAGCTCCACCGTCGTCCGCGCCCGTATCTGGCCGGGCGCCTGCGTGGCGTCCTCGACACCGTGGGCCCCGCCCCGGTGCGGCGTGGCGGGGCCGCGCCCCGAAGCGGCCGAGCGGAAGCGCTCGCCGTTGGGGCCGCCGACCTGCGGGGTTTGCGGGGCTTGCCGGGCCTGCTGGGCTTGTGCGGTCGGGGCTGATGCCCTGTCGGCTGGGGCGGTGCCCGGTGCGGCAGTGCCGGGCCGGGTGTTCCAGGCGCTGGTTGTGCCCTGGTGCGGACCAGGGCGTTCTGTGCTGGGGCGTTCCGCGTGGGGGAGCCCTGGGCCGGGGCGCCCTGCACTGGTGGGCCGGGGGCCGTCGGCGGCCTGGCCCGGTATGCCTGTCCTGGCCCAGGAGGCCTGTCCCGGTGCGGTTTCGGGACGGCCGGCGCCGGAGCGGGTGCGGATCGGCAAGGGGCCGGCGGTCGAATCGGTGGGCGCCTGGCCCGGTCGTCCTGCGGGCGTGCTGCGGCCCGGGGGAGTGCCGTGTCCGATGGGCGTTCCGTGCTGGCTCGCGTCGAAGCCGGACGTGGGCGAACGCGGCCGCTGCGGGGGGATCGGGGCGGCGTCCCAGCCGACCGGGGGTTCCGTGCGGGCTGTCCCTGCGAAGCCCGCCGGGGCGTGGCCCTGGTGGCGGGGCGGCTCGGCGGCCGAGCGGCCGGGCAGCAGACGGTCTTCGGCGGCCAGCAGTCGGTCGCTCAGTTCGAGGCAGCGTGCGCCGAGGCCTTCGCGCAGGTTCTGGGCCTGGGCGAGTTGCCGGAGCAGTTCGGGGTTGGGCTGTCGGGTCGGGCGGCCGGATCCTGGGGCGTGGTCGGCCCGAAGTTCTTCGCTGAGTCGGCGCTCGCGTTGTGCGGCGAACTGCCGGGCCCGGAGCAGTTCGTCCAACTCCGCTCTGAGTGTTTGGACATCGGCCGACTCCGGCCCCCGATCGCGTACGGTCATCGCGCCCCGCCCTGGTTTCTCCACGGGGTCCCCCGATTGGCCCCCGACACTACGACTGGTGGCCATCCTGGTGCTGCCATACGGCGGCCACGTTACGGGAGTAAGTCATAACGTTTTCGAGACGGAAATGCGAGTGGCGACGCGGCGGGAGATCGACGGGTTTTTCGAGCGCGGGCCAATTCCCGTCCGACTCGCCCTACTTGTGAGGGTACGGGGTGTTCGTTCCCGGTGGATGCGCGCTGATGGAGCGTCAATCTGCCAGTTGGGCCCGCGCTTCCATCAGCGCGAAGCCGAGCAGGTTCAGCCCGCGCCACCGCGTCGGCGAGTTCGCCAATTCGTTGTCGGCTGCCAGGCCGATGCCCCAGACCCGGTCGAGCGGGCTGGCCTCCACCAGGACGCGCTTCCCGGTGCGGAGCAAATAGTCGCGAAGCCGTTCGTCCTGCCCGAACTTGGCGACGTTGCCCGCCACTACCAGTTCGAAGCGGTGCGCCACCCAGGTGTCCTGGTCGAAGTCTTTGACCAGGCGGCCCAACTTCTTTGCCTCGGCGGGCGTTCGGGCCCGGAGGATGCGCGGGACGATCTCCTCGTCGCCGAACAGTCGCGCCTTGCCGGCCATCATCCAGTGCTCCGCGGTGGCGTACTCGACCCCGTCGACGGTGAACGGCGATGGCCACCACTGGCTGAGCGAGCCGGACCCGATCCGCCCGTCCCGTTCGGGCCGGTGGCCCCAGAAGTGCAGGTACTTGGGGCTGCTCCCGGACGCGATTGCGGCCACCAGCTGCTCGCGGGAGCGGGTGTCGCTCGGAAGGATGGTCGGATTCGTCATGACGCCATCCTGGCAGTGTCCCTGGAGGCCGGGCCCGTCATTTTCCGCAGGCCGCGGCCTCCTTCGTTGCGGAGCTGTGTTTGCTCCGGCCCTGGTCGGCGGGGTGTGGCCGTCATCCGACCGAGCGCGGCAGCCGGATGCTCAACCAGCAGATGATCAGGGAACCGAGCGCCTGGATGCCGAGCACCAGAGCCAGCGCGTTCGCCATTCCCAGGGTGGGGACGAGCCCGATGAAGAGGGTGCCGAGCGTGGCCACTCCCAGGGCCAGGCTGGACTGTTGGGTGGTCGCCAGCACGCCGCTGCCGACCCCCGCGCGTTCGGCGGGAACCCGGGAGAGCACCACCCGGAACAGGGGCATGCCCACCAGCCCCTGTCCGATGCCGGCGAGCGCGACGCCGGGAAGCATCCGGAGCAGGGAGAAGTGCGACCAGTCGCCCAGTGCGGTGGCGATCAAAGTGATCAGGCCGGCTCCCTGGACCACTGCGCCGGCCGTGATGACCCGGCTGCCGAAGAGGCCGACCAGCCGCGGCCCGGCCAGTGAGGCGCCGAAGTAACCGACCGCCATAGGCACCAGGGCCCAACCTGCGGCGACCGGCCCCTGGTGCAGCCCGTTCTGCAGCAGCAGGGCGATCACGAACATGAATCCGCCGAATCCGGTGAAGTAGGGCACCGCCACGCCGAGGCCGCGCCGCATCTCGGGAATCCGCAGGAGCGAGAGCGGGACGAGGGGGACTCGCCCTTCCCGCTCGGCCCGTCGTTCCACCGCCACGAACGCCGCCGCGAGGGCGGGAAATGCTGCCAGGGACACCCAGGTCCAGAGCGGCCAGTCGACCGCCCGGCCCTCCATCAGGGGAACGAACAGGGCCAGCAGTGTCGCCGTGAGCAGCAGGGTGCCGGGCAGGTCCACGCCCGCGGCCCGCTCCGCCCGGCTCTCCGGGACATGACGTGCTGCCAGGACTGCGGTAAGCAGCGCGAAGGGGACGTTCAGCAGGAAGACGGCGCGCCAGCCGGTGCCGAAGAGGTCCGCCGAGACCAGGAGTCCACCGAGTACCTGGCCGATCACCACCGAGATGCCGCCGACGGCTCCGTAGATGCCGAGGGCTCGGGCGCGCTGCTGACCGCTGGTGCTGGCGGTGATGGTGGCGAGGACCTGGGGGAGCAGCAGAGCGGCGGAGGCTCCCTGGGCGACCCGGGCGGCGACCAGGGTCCAGGCGGTGGGGGCGGCACCGCAGGCGAGTGAGGTGAGGGTGAAGGCGACGGCTCCGGCGATGAACAGCCGCCGTCGGCCGAAGGCATCGCCCAGCCGCCCACCCAGGACGAGCAGGACGGCGAAGGCGATGCCGTAGCCCGCCGCCACGAGTTCCAGGATGGCGGGCCCGGCGACCAGATCGTGGTCGATGGTCGGCAGTGCGACATTCACTATGAAGAAGTCAAGCATCGGAAGGAAGGCGCCCAGAAGGACGGTGATCAGGCCGGCGGCACCCAGCTCGGGATCCGCGGGCCGGACCGGCGACGAGATCTGCGGTAGCACTGTCTGCTGAGTCACGGGTACTACGATGAGGCTCCTCTCAGCCTGGTACCAGGCGGTCTTTATCCAGGTATAAGGAGTACCTGGCAACAGGATCTGCGGTGGTACACCCTGGTGCTATGGCTACCTCCACGGACCTTCACACCCCCGCCGACGATCGGCGGCGCGAACTGGCCACGTTCTTGCGCAGCCGCCGGGAGCGCATCTCGCCCGAACAGGTCGGCCTGCCTGCCGTCGGACGCCGCCGTACCCCGGGGCTGCGCCGCGAGGAGGTCGCCGGCCTCGCCGCGGTCGGAATCACCTGGTACACGTGGCTGGAGCAGGGACGGGGCATCCAGGTCTCGGCCCAAGTCCTGGACGCGGTGGCCCGGGCCCTGCTGCTCGATCGCAACGAGCGGTCGCACCTGTTCACGCTGGCCGGTTCCGAGGACCCGGCGCCGGTGAAGGAGTGCCCCACCGTCTCCCCGGCGATCGCGGCCATGGTGGACCAACTCGACCCGTTTCCGGCCGTGGTGATCAGCAGCCGGTTCGACATCCTTGCGTACAACCGGGCATACACCTGGCTGGCCGGGGACTTGGACACGATCCCCGAAGAGGACCGCAACGTCATGTGGATGATCTTCACTGACACTCCAATCGCGAGGAACCTGGCGGACCTGGCGGCCGCCAGAGCAGGGGTGGTGGCGCGCTTCCGGACCGTGATGGCCGACCATGCGGCGGAACCCGGGTGGAAGGCGTTGGTCGCCCGGCTGCGCAAGGCCTCTCCGGACTTCGAGGAGGCTTGGGAAAGGCACGAGGTGTCGGGGATGGTCAACGGGTTCAAACAGTTCGTGCTGCCCGAAGTCGGCCTGCTGCGCTTCGAGTACACGAACATGTGGCTGGGCCCCAGGAGCGGCACCCGACTGGTCGGATACGTGCCCCACGACCGGGAGACCCTGGACCGGCTCCACCAACTGGCCGGCGCCGCCTGACCGCTGACCGGGCGCCGACGCGCGGACGGCGATCCGGCCGGACCAGGGCCGGATCGTCCGAGCACTATCGACCAGCACAGGGCGGCGAGCGGAAGCTCCGCGCAGAGGGCCATCAGCAGGGCCACCACCAGCTCGGGCCCGCGCGCCGCCGTCGCCACGTCGCACCCGGCATCGACGACCAGCAGCACGGCAGCCAGCCCGGCCGTCCAGCGCGGACTCCTGCCCTGCCGCAGCAGCACGGCACTTGCCGACAGCGCAGCGGACTCGACCACATCGAGCACGGCCCAGGTCGTCCCGCCGGGCAGCGTGGCTAGCAGCGCCGCCCAGGGCAGCAGGACCAGCCCGCAGCCCAGGAACTGCAACTCCACCGGCACCGGCCCGACCCGCAGGCCCACCCGCCCGGACCGGACCGGACGCACCCCGCCGCCCACCCGGACGAGGGGCGAAGCGAGCACACTCATGCCGCCCTCCCCGACTCCGGGTGCTCCGTGCAGCCCGACGACCAGCACACCTGCGCCCAGCGGAACTCCCCGGCCACCGAGGCGAACCAGAAGCTGCCCGCCGTCCGCACCGCATCGGCCGGCACTGTGCGGCGGCGCAGTCCGCCCGGGCGGAACAGCACCGGCCGAGGTGCGGTGCCTGGTGGCCACCGGCCCCACGCGCAGGAGACCGGCCCTTCTCCCGGCCCACCGGCCCGGCCGCGCCGCGCACCGCGCAACCGGGTATCAGCTAGCGAGGACTCGACCACCACATCGAGCAACTCGCCGTACTCGTACACCTCCATGGCCGGGCGGCGGCCGGCGCGCAGGCGCACCGACCAAGGGCCGACCGAGGCGAGCAGGCCCACCATGCCCACGCCGTCGAGGAGTTCGGACCCGGCCATCGGGAACTCCAGGGCGGCGCCAGGGGTGGCAACGAGCGGGCTGCGGCCACAACGCATCAGGTTCGTATTCGTCATGCCGTCAAGAATCGTCAGTGGCAAGGATCTTGTCGGTAGCGCGCGGCTCCGTCTTTGGGGTGTAGCCAGCTACACCCCAAAGACGGAGGCCCACGCCATGGAAGCCGAGATCGGCGCGGCCCTACGCTGTGCCGCATGTTCCAGTCGAAGATCCAGTCGCGCCCCGTCCGGGCGGCCGGCCCCGCAGCGGCCCGCCGCGCAGCGCTCCGTGCTGCGCTGGCGCATGCGCCGTGGTCCGCGGGCACTCGACGGGATTCGCTGTTCCTGGCAGCCGGCCTCCCGCTCGGCTTGCCCTGCATCATCGTGCTCAGCATTCCGGGCAAGTCGCTGATGGTCTGGCTGCTCTTGCTGGTGGTCCTGTTCGACCTGCTGACCACTGTCCAGCGCAGCCGGGTCCGCAGCCTGCGCGGCCTGGAGATCCCGAGCCGACTGGCGTCGGACGCAGCCTGGCTGCCCCGTCTCCGAGCCGGGCTGACGTGGCGTCAGGCCGTGTACCACCTCGTCATCGCCCCGATCCAGACCTTCTGCGCCGCCCTGGTCCTCAGTCTCTGGGGCACCGCCCTGGTGTTGTTCACCTTCTTCGGCTGGGTCTGGCTGCTTCCGATGGACAACCCCCTGCGTTCCGGCTTCGGTTGGACGGTAGACGGCACGGTGGCCACCCTCGGCGGCCTGCTCCTGCTGTTCCTCACCCCATGGCTGGTCGCCCTGCTCGCCGCGCTCGACCTCTGGACGGTCCGCGCCCTGCTCGGCCCCAATCGCGCGGAGGTGCTGGAGCGCCGCGTCGAGCACCTCACCCAGAGCCGGGTGGACGTGGTGGACGCCGCCGACGCCGAACGTCGCCGGATCGAACGGGACTTGCACGACGGCGCACAGCAGCGCCTGGTCTCGCTCGCGATGAACCTCGGCCTCGCCCGGCGCACCCTGAAGAACATTCCGCCCGAGGCGATGGAGGTCATCGTCACCGCGCACGAGGAGGCCCAGGCCGCCATCAAGGAACTCCACGACCTGGTCCGAGGCCTGCACCCCGCCGTGCTGGAGGACCGCGGGCTCGACGCGGCGCTCTCCGGCATCGCCGCGCGCAGTCCCGTCCCCGTGCACCTCGCGGTCGACCTGCCGGGCCGGATAGCCCCCACCGTGGAGGCGGTCGCGTACTTCACGGTCTCCGAGGCGCTGGCCAACGCTGCCAAGCACGCCAAGGCATCCCGGGTCGATCTCGCCCTGCGTCGGGTCTCCGACCGGCTACTCATCACCATCACCGACGACGGCATCGGCGGAGCGGACGCCACCCGCGGAAGCGGGCTCACCGGCCTGCGCAAACGGGCCGCGTCCGTGGACGGATCACTTGCCATCACCAGCCCCCGCGGGGGCCCCACCACTATCACCATGGAGCTGCCATGCGAGCTGTGATCGCCGAGGACTCCGTCCTGCTGCGGATCGGCATTGTCAAGGTCCTGGAGAGCGAAGGCTACGAGGTGGCCGCCGCTGTGGAGGACGCCGAGGCGCTGCTCGCCGCCGTGGAGGAGCACCGTCCCCAGATCGTCGTCGCGGACGTCCGGATGCCACCCGGCTTCACCGACGAGGGAGTCCGCGCCGCCCTGATGATCCGCCAGCAGTGGCCGGGCACCGCGGTCGTGCTGCTCTCCCAGTTCGTCGAGGAGCGCTACGCAGCCGATCTGCTGGCCAAGAACACCAGCGGTGTCGGCTATCTGCTCAAGCAGCGGGTCGCCAACGTCGACGAATTCGTGGAGGCGCTCCAGCGAGTCGCCGAGGGCGGCACCGCCCTAGACCCCGAAGTGGTCGCGCAACTGCTGCTGCGCCGTGACAAGGATCCGCTGCACCGGTTGACGCCCCGCGAGCGGGACGTGCTGGCGCTGATGGCCGAAGGACGCTCCAACACCGCGATCGCCGAATCCCTGGTGGTCAGCGACAGCGCGGTCTCCAAGCACATCAACTCGATCCTCACCAAGCTCGACCTTCCACCCGCCGAGGACACCCACCGGCGCGTACTTGCGGTACTTCGCTTCCTGGAGGTCAGCCAATGACACGACGATCGACCAAAGGGGCGGAGCCGGAGCTGCGGCCCGCCGGCAAGGGCCGGTTCGCCCGATGGCTGCCGAAACCCGGCCCGGACGTCCCGGCCGGCGAGTTGCGCACGGGAGAGCGCCGCATCTGGCGGGTCATCGGAGTGCTGGCACTCGCCTGCGCAATGGTGGGCGGAGCGGCAACCACCGGCGCTTCCCTGGTCCAGCGCGACAGCGTCCGTGAGAAGACGTTCTTCGAGGCGATCGACCGGCTCGACATCAACTCCGGTCCGGCCATGGTCACCGTGCGGGCCGGTGGCACCGATCGGGTGATCGTCACCGAGCGCGTTGGCTGGGCCGTGCGCATGCCCGTTGTGAGCAAGCAGGTCGAAGCGGACACACTGTCGATATCCGTCGACTGCCCGGAAGCGAGCGTGCTGTTCGGCTGCGCCGTCGCCCTGGAGATACAGGTCCCGCCAGCGACCGCGATCAAGTCCCGCAGCGGTTCCGGCTGGACGGAGATCCTCGACATGTCCGGGGCCACCTCGGCGGAGACCGGTTCCGGGCAGATCGAGCTGAGCCGGGTCAGCGGCGCCATCTGGGCCAAGGCCGGCTCCGGTCAGATCGTCGGCACCGGGCTGACGTCCGCGGAGGCCAGAGTGGTCTCCTCCTCGGGCCAGATCACCCTTCAGTACGACCGGCCGCCGACGTTGGTGACGGCCCGATTGGCCTCCGGCAATTTCGTGCTGAAAGTCCCCGACGACGGCAGTCAGTACCGGATCGACCTCAGCGCCGCAGCTGCCGGCCTGGTGATGGATCCGTCCCTGCAGAACTCAGCCTCCTCGCGGGTGCTGGACATCCTCACTGCCTCCGGCGACGTCAACATCAATCGGACCGGCAGCCACCACTGACCGAGCGCCGCGCCGCCGCGCATCCGGCCGGCCCGCGCGGCAGTCGCTCCCGACCGCCGGCCCGCGCCGCAGTCGCTCCCGACCGCCAGCGCGCGACCGCTGGCGCGACCGCCCGGCGCCCGACCAGCGCCCGACCAGCGTCCGACCGGGGCTGTCCCGCAGCGCGGGGCGGCCTGCCCGGTCGGTGGGGGAGAATGGAGAATCCGGAACTCCCGCCGTTGGGGCCCTACCCGTTTGAGGATCTGCCGCGCATGACCATCACGCCCGACTTCGCCCAGGCAACCCCGGCAGCGCCCGAAGCGCCCGAGTTCGCCCCGCTGAACATCGGGCCGATGCAGGTGTGGCCGCCGGTGGTGCTGGCCCCGATGGCCGGTATCACCAATGCCCCGTTCCGCACCCTGTGCCGGGAGCAGAGCGGCGGCCGCGGCCTGTACGTCTCCGAGATGATCACGACCCGGGCCTTGGTCGAGCGCAATGCCAAGACCATGCAGTTGATCAAGTTCGACGCAAGTGAGAAGCCTCGTTCGATCCAGCTGTACGGCGTGGACCCGGAGACCGTCGGCAAGGCGGCGCGGATGATCTCCGAGGAGGGCCTTGCCGATCACATCGACCTCAACTTCGGCTGCCCCGTCCCCAAGGTGACCCGCAAGGGCGGCGGCTCCGCGCTGCCGTACAAGCGCAACTTGCTGCGAGACATCCTGCGGCAGGCGGTCGGGAACGCGGGCGACCTCCCGGTCACCATGAAGATGCGCAAGGGCATCAACGACGACCACCTCACCTATCTCGACGCCGGCCGGATCGGTGCCGAGGAGGGCGTGGCCGCGATCGCCCTGCACGGTCGTACCGCCGCCCAGCACTACGGCGGCACCGCCGACTGGTCGGCCATCGCCCGGCTGCGTGAGTCCGTCCCGACCGAGATCCCGGTGCTCGGCAACGGCGACATCTGGTCCGCGGACGACGCGGTCCGGATGATGCGCGAGACCGGCTGTGACGGCGTGGTGGTCGGCCGTGGCTGCCTCGGCCGGCCGTGGCTGTTCAAGGACCTGGTGTCGATCTTCGAGGGCGACGTCGACTACGCCCGCCCCACCTTCGCCTACGTGGCCCGCGCCATGGTCCGGCACGCCCAACTGCTGGGGGAGTGGCTCGGGGACGAGGCCCGCGGCGTCATTGACTTCCGCAAGCACGTCGCCTGGTACACCAAGGGTTTCTCGGTCGGCTCCGAGCTGCGGGTGAAGCTCGCCAATTCCAGCTCGCTCACCGAACTCGCCGAAACCCTCGCGCTGGTCGACCAGGAACAGAGCTGGCCGATCGGCGCCGACGGTCCGCGCGGCCGAACCAGCGGCAACAACCGGGTGGTCCTGCCCGAAGGCTGGTTGGACGATCCGTATGAGTGTGCCCGACTCGGCGAAGATGCCGAATCGGACACCTCTGGCGGATGATCTGTACGATTCGGCAGAGATGACCTCCACTGGCAGCTGGCCGAACTGGACCAGGCTAGTTATCCAAAATGGACAGCAGGGCTCCTCAAAGGCGAAATTCCGCCACTCGGAGTAACTGACCACTCAACAGAAAGCGACGCGCGACGTAGAGTTCCCGGGCTCGACAGTTGAGATGCGCTCGTGACGCTGGCCACATATCGTGGCGGATGACGGCCAGTCAGTGGACTTCGCCAAGGTGTACAAGTCCGGATCGCTTCCCGAACGGGCTCCGGGGCGGATGGCTGCGGCTGGTTGCAGGAAATCAAGCCGGGGAAACGCGGCGGGGTCAATGCCGTCACTGTGTGTCCGGTTCGCATGAGCTTCGCGTGGCGATGCCTTCACTTCTTGAAGGCTCGCTAGCGTCACCCGGACGATTTCAGCAACGCAGGCAAACGCCCATTCAGGCATTCGATCTGCTGGTCAATGACCCACCTCGCAGCTCGTACGACCTATTCGCTCCCCTAAACAGCCTTCGAAATGGGTATGTTCTCCGGCGTCAGGGCAACCGTGTGCGAGGAGAACGACCCGTGGCGGCGCAGCAGAAGTTTGTTTACTCCTTCACCGAAGGAAACAAGGACCTCAAGGATCTTCTCGGCGGGAAGGGTGCGAACCTCGCCGAGATGACCAACCTGGGCCTCCCCGTCCCTCCGGGGTTCACCATCACCACCGACGCCTGCAAGGTGTTCCTCGAGACCGGCTCCGAGCCGGCCTCGCTGAACGAGGAGATCACCGGCCACCTGGTCGCCCTCG
Organism: Kitasatospora sp. NPDC004614; assembly: GCF_042873675.1. NCBI lineage: Bacteria > Bacillati > Actinomycetota > Actinomycetes > Kitasatosporales > Streptomycetaceae > Kitasatospora > Kitasatospora sp. NPDC004614. Next base: position 430,388 of record NZ_JBIALR010000003.1, on the reverse strand, counting down.
AGGCCCGTATGGGCAAGCAGCTCGGCCAGGCGGACAACCCGCTGCTGGTCTCGGTGCGGTCCGGTGCCAAGTTCTCCATGCCCGGCATGATGGACACCGTCCTGAACATCGGCCTCTCCGACGCCTCGGTGACCGGGCTCGTCGCCCAGTCCGGCAACGAGCGCTTCGCCTGGGACTCCTACCGTCGCCTGGTCCAGATGTTCGGCAAGACCGTGCTGGGCGTCGATGGCGAGCTGTTCGAAGAGGCGCTGGACGAGGCCAAGCACGCCAAGGGCACCGTCAACGACCTTGACCTCACCGCCGAGGACCTCAAGATCCTGGTCGAGACCTTCAAGGCGATCGTGCTCCGGGAGACCGGCCGCGAGTTCCCGCAGGAGCCGCGCGAGCAGCTGGACCTGGCGATCCACGCGGTCTTCCACTCCTGGAACGGCGACCGGGCCCGCCTGTACCGTCGCCAGGAGCGCATCCCGAACGACCTGGGCACCGCCGTCAATGTCTGCACCATGGTCTTCGGCAACCTCGGCGAGGACTCGGGCACCGGTGTCGCCTTCACCCGCGACCCCTCCACCGGTACCCAGGGTGTCTACGGCGACTACCTGCAGAACGCCCAGGGCGAGGACGTGGTGGCGGGCATCCGCAACACCCTCCAGCTGGCCGACCTCGAACAGCTCGACAAGAAGTCGTACGACGAGCTGATGTCCATCATGCAGACCCTGGAGAACCACTACCGGGACCTGTGCGACATCGAGTTCACCATCGAGCGCGGCAAGCTCTGGATGCTGCAGACCCGCGTCGGCAAGCGCACCGCCGCCGCCGCATTCCGAATCGCCGTCCAGCTGGTCGACCAGGGCCTGATCGACCTGGACGAGGCGCTTCACCGGGTCACCGGCGGCCAGCTCGCCCAGCTGATGTTCCCGCGCTTCGCCCCCACCTCCGAGACCCGGCCGGTCGCCTACGGCATCGCGGCCTCGCCCGGCGCCGCGGTCGGCAAGGTGGTCTTCGACTCCTACACCGCTGTGAAGTGGTCGCGCTCCGGCGAGAAGGTCATCCTGGTCCGCCGTGAGACCAACCCGGACGACCTCGAAGGCATGATCGCCGCCGAGGGCATCCTCACCTCGCGCGGTGGCAAGACCTCGCACGCGGCCGTGGTCGCCCGCGGCATGGGCAAGACCTGTGTCTGCGGCGCCGAGGAGCTGGAGGTCGACACCAAGAACCGCAAGTTCACCACCGCCGACGGCCAGGTCGTCCAGGAGGGTGACCTGGTGTCCATCGACGGTGCCAACGGCAAGGTGTACCTGGGCGAGGTCCCGGTGCTGCCGTCCCCGGTGGTCGAGTACTTCGAGGGCACCCTGCACGCCGGCGCCGACGTCCAGGGCGGGCTGGTCCAGGCCGTGCACCGGCTGATGTCGCACGCCGACGGCCGCCGCCGCCTCGCGGTCCGCGCCAACGCCGACAACGCCGAGGACGCGAACCGCGCCCGCCGGTACGGCGCCCAGGGCATCGGCCTGTGCCGCACCGAGCACATGTTCCTCGGGGAGGAGCGCCGCAAGGAGGTCGAGCACCTGATCCTGGCGGACAACGACAAGGACCGCGAGGCCGCGCTGTCCAGCCTGCTGCCGCTGCAGAAGGGCGACTTCCTGGAGCTCTTCCAGTCGATGGACGGGCTTCCGGTCACGGTCCGCCTGCTCGACCCGCCGCTGCACGAGTTCCTGCCCGACTTCACCGAACTGTCGGTGCGCGTCGCCCTCGCCGAGGCCCGCAAGGACCCGAACGAGAACGACCTGCGCCTGCTCCAGGCCGTCCACCGCCTGCACGAGGCCAACCCGATGCTGGGCCTGCGCGGCGTCCGCCTCGGCCTGGTCATTCCCGGCCTGTTCGGGATGCAGGTCCGGGCGATCGCCGAGGCCGCGGCCGAGCGCAAGCTGGCCGGCGGCGACCCGCGTCCCGAGGTGATGATCCCGCTGGTCGGCACCGTCCAGGAGCTGGAGCTGGTCCGCGACGAGTGTGAGCGAGTGCTCGCCGAGGTCGCCGCCTCCACCGGTGTCAACCTCGACATCAAGCTCGGCACCATGATCGAGTTGCCGCGCGCCGCCGTGACGGCCGGGCAGATCGCCGAGGCCGCCGACTTCTTCTCCTTCGGCACCAACGACCTGACCCAGACCGTGTGGGGCTTCTCCCGCGACGACGTCGAGGCCTCGTTCTTCACCGCCTACCTGGAGAAGGGCATCTTCGGCGTCAGCCCGTTCGAGACCATCGACCGCGACGGCGTCGGCTCGCTGGTTCGGAGCGCCGCGCAGGCCGGCCGGGCCACCCGCCCCGACCTCAAGCTCGGCGTCTGCGGCGAGCACGGCGGCGACCCCGACTCGGTCCACTTCTTCCACGAGGTGGGGCTGGACTACGTATCCTGCTCCCCCTTCCGGATTCCGGTGGCGCGCCTGGAGGCAGGCCGCGCCGCCATCGAGACGGCGGGAAGCGACTCGCGCTGACACGAAGCAGCGCGGATCACTGACCGCACCCCTCCGTAAGAAGAGGGGCGTACGGCGGAGCTCGGCGCAGGAGAGCCGCCGTACGGAGCAGCCGGGGCGGGAACGGACAATGGCGTCCGCTCCCGCCCCGGCGACGTTTACCCGGTCCGACCTCGCGGTGCTCCGGCGCCCCTCGGCCCACCGCTGTCGGCGCGACCCTCGCCCGGTACGCGCTGGTTGCGCCGTCCGGGTGAGTCGGTACGGCAAGCTAGACGTCATGACCAGCCGCAATCGCCTGATCAGCCTCGCCGTCCTGATCGTCGCGGGCCTTATCGCCGCAGTGACCGCCCTGCTGAACGGCGGGGGCGACACCGGCAGCCCGAGCGCCGACAAGTCCCCTTCCGCGCCCGCCGCCACGGCTGCCCGGAACGGCACCACGAGCGCCCCCAAGCCGTCCGCCCCGGCAAAGTCGCCCGCCGACCAGCTCACCTGGGTGCCCACCAACACCGCGCTGGCCGACGTCTGCCGCAGCAAACTGCCCTCGCAGGCCCTCGACACCCTCGGGCTGATCGCCAAGGGCGGCCCCTACCCGTACCGCTCGGACGGCATCGTCTTCGAGAACCGGGAGAGCCGCCTGCCGCGCCAGAACAACGGCTACTACCACGAGTTCACCGTGGTCACCCCGGGCTCGGACGACCGCGGAACCCGGCGGGTGGTGACCGGAAACGCCGGTGAGCAGTACTGGACCGCCGACCACTACGCCTCCTTCCAGGAGATCGACTCGCGCTGCTGACAACACTGCCGGCGACACGCCGGTAAATTACTTTCTATCGTGGAAAGTATGTGCCAGGGTGGCAGTACTTGATCCGGCAGAAGGCTGGATCGATGTCGCGTTGCCCGGGGGTTCGATGGCCGAGGAGAAGCAGTTCACGTACGAAGAGGCCGAAGGGTTGCCGCCCGGAGACACTCTGACCCCCGCCGAGGCACTCGCCCTCGCCGGGCGGGCCGAGGCCGCCGCGCGGCGGCCACAGCCGCTGCCCTGGTGGTACGGGCCAGGTGTGGGCCTCTCGTTCGCTGCCTACGGGGCGGCGATCGGGAAGTCCTTCGGGCAGCAGGCGCAGTGGCTGATACTGCTGTGCCCGCTCGGGCTGGTACTGGTGCAGGCCGCGATAGTGCGGGCAGCCGTCCGCGCCCGCGGCGTTGCCGGGCTCGTCGAACGCGGGCTCCCGCCGCACGCCCTGCGGGCGTTCGGCGCGGTCGTCCTGGCGGCGGTGCTGTCCGGCCTCGTCGCCTGGCTGGCCACCGGAGATCCGGGCTGGGCCAGTGCGGCCGCCGGTGTCGGTGGCGGACTGGCGATGTGGGCCGGCATCGCCCTGATCAACCGTCACGTAAAGGAGCAGAGCATGAGCAGCGCGCAGTGAACGGGCTTGACCCAGCCCTCCATCAACCGACCAGGCTCACCGTCCTGGCCTTCCTCAGTGGATGCCAGGAAGCGGAGTTCTCCGTGGTCCGCGACTACTGCCAGGTCTCGGACTCGGTGCTCAGCAAAACCGCGGCGAGCCTGGAATCGACCGGCTACCTGCGGGCCCGCAAGGGCTACGTGGGCAAGCGGCCGCGTACCTGGCTCTCCGCGACCCGGCAGGGCCGGGCCACGCTGGCCGCCCACCTTGCCGCACTCCAGCAGTTGGCCGCCGCCGCCGAGGCGGCCGGCTCGGAGTCCGACACCGGGGGCGGTTCGAGCGAGGGCTGAGTCGGAGGGGCGGGTCGGACCTGGCGCAGTATCAGAAGGATCACACCCAGGAGCGGAGGTGGAGCCAACGCACGTGAGGCCCACGCTCCTTGACAACTCGACAGAGTGTCGCAGCCCCACTACGGCAGAAAGCCGTCCGGGGAGGGCGTTCGGGGGCCGACCCCGCCGTACGCCCGCCCCGGACGGGCCGGCTCCCGCCGGAACGGGAGCCGGAAGGCCGGCTCAGGCGGCCGGGAGCAGCGAACTGCCGATCACAGGCTCGCCGACCAGGGAGCCGCCGTGTCTAAGGCACTCCTGGTTGAGCGGCGCCGGATCCGGTGCGCTGGGCGAGGTCGCGGCGGCGATCCGCAGCTCGATGATGTCGCGGACGGCCGGCCACTCCTCGTCCAGGATCGAGTAGAACGCGGTCGACCTGACTACGCCGTCCAGGCCGCGCGAGTGCGCCCGGCGGACTCCCTCGGAGGTGGCACCCAGCCGCTCGATGGCAATCCGGGAACGGGCGTTGCGGGCGTCGGCCCGCAGCGAGATCCGCTGCACGCCCCAGACCTCGAAGGCGTGCCGCAGCATCAGCAGCTTCGCCTCCGTGTTGATGCCGGTGCCCTGCGCCCGCGGGGACAGCCAGGTGTTCCCGATCTCCGCGGCGTCCGGCACGGCTTCCAGCGGATCGCCGTACGGGATCCCGGGCACGGGCGGCCAGACCAGCGGCCCCTGCCAGTAGTCCAGTTCCAGGAATCGGGTCGAGCCCACGACGCGATTGTCGGCCGTACTCACGGTGGCGTACGGCATTGACCGGCCCGCCGCCTGGTCGGCGAGGGCACGCGCGATGTACTCCCGGGCGGCTTCAAGGCCGTGCGGGACAGGGGTGAAGGCGTAGGTCGTACGGTCCTCGGCGCCGGCCTCGGCAAGGGCCGCGGCGTGGTGCTCGGCGAGGGGCTCCAGCCGCACGGTGCGGCCGTAGAGGGTGACGGGTACGGGCACGGATCCTTCGGTCCTTCGGCTCGTCGGGGTCCCGCGTGCCGGGTTCGCGGCGCGTGGGCAGTGGTCGTTCGCCCCGGCCCCGGACAAGCGGCCGCCCGGGTGCGCTACGCCAGAGGCTCGGGCGTGCGGCGGGTCGGCAGCCCGGAGGCGGGCAGCGCGGTGCCGGTACGGACACGGGTCGACGGACCGATCCGGCGGGATGAGCGACGGGACAGTGTGCGTCCGCGAGATGGCCGAGGGAGAAACGAGATCACGAAGCGAAGCAGGCGGCCAGGTGAAGGCAAGGTGCGCAATGGATGGCTGGCATCACAACGGACCGGGGCGTGGCCCACGACGTGACAGACGGCGTGGCGCGACGACGCGACGATGCGAGGCAGCGAGAGGACGATACCCGCCAGAAGGCGGTGCGTCACTTCGCGGCGCGCCAACGAGGACGCGCGGGTCCTTTCGGCACGCCGAGACGCTCCGTCATATTAGCGCTCGGCCCGCTCGCCACGTCCACCACCAGCGGCTTTGCCGGGAGGTGAGAGGATTCCCGAGACGGAGTGAAGACTCGCGCGCGGACGGGAATTCCGGCGAGCCGTCGCACGCTGGACAGATCAGATCCGAAAACATTCCGAGACGACGAGACGGAACGGGGTTGGGTGCGCTGTGCGTGATCCCAAGGAGCTGTACGAGCTGGAACCGCAGGGCGTGACCGCCCTGGCGGCGGCCCGCGCCGCCGCGGAGGCCGGTGCCGGCCTGGTGCTGCTGTACCACTTCGAGGGCTTCATGGACGCCGGCGAGGCCGGAGGCCAGGTGGTGGCGCACCTGCTGGAGCACGGTTCCCCGCAGGTGGTCGCCAGGTTCGACCACGACCGGCTGGTCGATTACCGGGCCCGCCGTCCCGCGATGACCTTCGACCAGGAGAGCTGGACGGCCTACGACCCGCCGGAAATCCTCCTCCAATTGGTGCGTGACTCCGTTGGCGCGCCGTTCCTGGTGCTCACCGGCCCCGAGCCGGACACCGAGTGGGAGCTGTTCGCCGCCGCCGTACGGGATTTGGTGGAGCGGTTCGAGATCCGTCTGGCCGTCTCCTTCCACGGCATCCCGATGGGTGTGCCGCACACCCGGCCGGTCAGCCTCACCCCGCACGGCAACCGCGTCGACCTGGCGGCGGGGCACCCCAAGTGGTTCGACCAGGCGCAGGTCCCCGGCAGCGCTCAGGCGCTGGTCGAGTACCGGCTCGCCGAGTCCGGCCACGACGTGCTGGGCTTCGCCGCGCACGTCCCCCACTACATCGCCCGCTCCGCGTACCCGGCTGCCGCAGTGGTGATCCTGGAGGCCGTGCAGTCCGCGACCGGCCTGGTCATGCCTGGCAGTGAACTGCGCGCGCGGGTCAACGAGGTCTACGCCGAGATCGAGGACCAACTCTCCCAGGGCGACGGCGAGCTGCGCTCCGCGATCCAGGGCATGGAGAGCCAGTACGACGCGGTCTCCGGCGCCGCCGATCGCGAGAGCCTGCTGGCCGAGACCACCGACCTGCCCTCGGCCGACGAGCTCGGCCGACGCTTCGAGGAGTTCCTCGCCGAGCACGAGCGCGGCGCGGAGTAGGTGCGCCGCCGCCTGCTGGCCGCCACCACGGCGGTGCTGATCAGCACCGCAGCGTGCAGTGCCGCCGAGACTTCCCCGAAGCCCGGCCCCGACCGGGCAGCGTCCCCCAGCCCCTCCGCGACGCCCATCACCGGGCCGTACGTGGCACTCGGGGACAGCTATACCTCCGGCCTGCGGATTCCGCCGCAGAGCGGCTCACCGCTGGGCTGTGGCAGGTCCGGCGTCAACTACCCCTCCCTGGTGGCCCGGCAGCTCGGCCTGCAGGACTTCACCGACGTCAGCTGCAGCGGCGCACGGACCGGAGACCTGACGGCCGCGCAGAAGACCGACAACGGGGTCAACCCGCCCCAGCTGGACGCCATTGGCCAGGCGACCCGCCTGGTCACACTCGGCGTGGGCGGGAACGACGCCGGATTCCTCGACGTCCTGGGCCGCTGCGCGCTGGAGAACGTCCGCCACAGCCTGATCGGCGGTGGCAGCGACGCGCCCTGCCGCAGTTACTACACCACCGGTGGTGGGCGCGGTGAGGTCCAGCGGAAGGTGCAGGACACCGGCGAGCGGCTCACGACCGCCCTCGGCGAGGTCAAGCGGCGGGCGCCGCAGGCCAAGGTCCTGCTGATCGGCTACCCGGCGCTGCTGCCGCAGGACCCGGCCCGGTGCTCCAAGACCCTGGGGGACGGCATCGCGGCAGCCGACATCGGATTCGTCACCGAGCAGGAGCAGCAGCTGAATGCCATGCTCCGCCAACGGGCCGAAGCAGCTGGGGTGACCTTCGTCGACACCTATGCTTCGTCCACCGGCCATGACATGTGCGAGGCGGAAGGCACTCGCTGGATCGAACCCCTCGGTGCGGCGGGTGGTCTGGCCCCGATCCATCCGAACGCCCAGGGCCAGCAGGGCATGGCCGACGCCGTCCTGACGGCTCTGCGGGAGCGGCACTGACCCGGTCGCCCGGCGGTCCGACCGGGCGCGCGTTTCTTGCGCGCGCCCACACTCACCGAGTCGTGGGGCGGTCCGCGGGCCCCATAGCAGGTCACGGGCCTGGATGAGGGCAGGATCGCCGATCCCGCAGGTGATTCCCGGAGAACTCGGTACGACGGGGTGCCGGAATGCGTACCCTGCACGCAGAGGGACGGATTCGAAGATCCGCCCCGAGTCCGGCCGGGAGCTGGCATGGCAGTTGACGTGCGGATGAGGGGACGTGCCGCCCACTCCGCGGTGCTGCGCGAACTGCTCCTGCTCTGGGAGGCGGCCCGCCGGTCCGGAGGCCGGACGATCACTCAGAAAAGCCTGGCCCGGCTGGGCGGGATCGGCCCGTCCACTCTCAACGGGTGGCTGTCCGGGCGCTCCGTGCCCCGCGAGATCGACCGGCTGGCCATCGTGGCAGGGGAGTTGGCCCGTGCCGCCGGCCGCCCGGTGCGACGGGCCCGCTACTGGGCCGCCCTGAGAGACGCCGACCGGGCCCGCCACGGCACTGGCGCGACGAGGCCGGGCCGATCCGGGCGGAAGTCGGCACCGGACACCCGGTTGGCTGCCGAGACCCCGACCGACGGCGACGCCCAGCCCACCGGACGTCGTCGCACCCGCGACGGAGCCGAACCGGCCGGCCCTCGGCTGGTGCACCGTTACCGATCGGGGCCGCCCGCCGCCAGGGCGCTGGTCGATGCCGCACTGGACACACTGCGCCTCGGCCACCGTTCCACCCTGCCTGCCGCCCTGCTGACGGCCGCCGCCCCGCACTACCTGACGGAGTGCGAGCGGGGCGCCCTCGGAGCAGGTTGGGCCGCCGAAGCATGGGCGTACCTGCGCGTCGATGGCCTGGAGACGGGCGGCGCGCTGGTGACGGCCGGCCGGATATCGGGCGGTCCGGCGTTGACCGGAGAAAGCGACGAAGACGCCGAGGTACGCCTGGTCGAGGCGCTGGTGCGGGAGTTGCGGCCGGAACGGGAGAGCCGCGCCGTGCCGCCCGGCCTCTGGGAGTGCCTGACGCGGCATGCCCACCCCGCCGACCAGCCCGTCCTCGCCCGCGCCGCAGCGCTGCGCGGGCACGCACAGGCAGCACTCGGCCTCTTCGCCTCGGCCGCAGCAGCGGGCCACCACACCGCGCTGCTGGAGGCCGCCGCCCTGCTCGCCGATTCCGGCCGGACGGCGGAGGCCGTCGACCGGTGCGGCGCGGCAGCCGAAGTCGGCGTGCCGGGGGCACTGGTGACAGCAGCCGAACTGCTGGAACGCGACGGGCAGCACGAACGGGCCGTCGGCTGGTACGAACGGGCCGCCCGGGCCGGGGACACCGAAGCACTCTGCCGGAGTGCCGAGCTCCTCGGCCGCACCGGCGAGATCGACGCGGCACTGGAGCGGTTCGACACCGCCGCCGGAGCCGGCCATCCGGCCGCCCACTACCGGGCCGGGCGGCTACTCCTCGGGCTCGACCGCACGGACAAGGCCCTGGGCCGGTTCGCGCGGGCGGCGGCCGACGGACATCCCGAGGCACCCGCCGCCTGCGCCAGGATCTGCGCGGCGGCCGGGAGAACGGACCAGGCAATCGTCTGGTGGGAACGCGCGTGGGAACAGGGGGTCACCACGGTGCATGAGGCAGCAGACGTGTGGGAGACGGTGGGCCGGATCAACGAGGCCGCCGCCTGGTACGAACGGGCCGCGGCCACCGGCGACGAGACGGCCTGGTACGAGGCCGCGGCGCTGTTCGCCAGAGACGGCCAGTACGGCAATCTGCCCTGGTACGCGCACATCGGCGACCACCACGCCCTGCGCGAGCGCGGCGAGCAGTGCGAACGGGACGGTGACCTGGCCGGGGCGCTGAGCTGGTACCGCAGGTCGGCCGAGGCCGGTGGCGAGGCGGCGCTGTTCCAGGCGGCCGACATGCTGGAACGGAACGGCGACCGCGACCGGGCGGTGCACTGGTACACGCTCGCCGCCAACCGGGGCGACACCTACGCGATACGTGAACTCGGCCGGCTGCTGGGCGAACTCGGTCGGTCGAGGGAGTCCGTCACCTGGCACCGCGCCGCCGCCAGGGTCGGCGGGCGTCGCGTACTGCCGGAGGCGGTCCGCGTGGTGGAGCAGCTCGACCGGCGGTCGGCCACGGTCTCCGACCGGCCCCGCTCCCGTCCCCATCCGCTCCCCGGACCGGCCGTAGCAGCCGCACCGGCCGCACCCGCCGAAGACGCCGAGGCCACCGCCGCGTTCTTGCTCGATGCGGTGGAACTGCTGAAGGCCGGCGGCCGGTACTTCGAAGCGAACCTGCTGCTGAGCTCGGCGGACCGGCCCGGTCAGGCCAGTCTGCGCGAGGCGTCCCGGATGCTGTCCGGCTCGGTGAGTACGGACGCGGCCATCGAGTGGGTGCAGCGGTTCGCCGACTCCGGAGACCGGCAGGCGGTGTCGGAAGCGGCCGAGATGCTGGAGGACCGGGGCCGGATCGACGAGGCGCTCGACTGGTACGCGAAGGCCGCCGAGGTCGGCGAGCGGGACGCCCTGCTGGCGGCCGCCCGCATGCTGGCCGATCGACGACAGACCGAGCGCGCCCTGGACTGGTACCGGCGGGCCGCGGAGGCGGGTGTGCCGTTGGCGCACGACGAGGCGGTGCTGCTGCGTCAGCAGGCAGACGGGGCCGAAGCGGAAGCCGTCCGGCGCCGCACCGGCCGAAAACTGCAGGCCCTGCCTGGCACGCCTGGAGCGACGGTGGTGCCCGTCCAGCGGGTGCAGGTTCCGGCGGAGACCGGCAGCCCCCGTCCCGAAGCCGTGCCGGTCGTACCCCCTGTACCCGCGCCGGCCACCCGCCGGGCACGTATCCCCCGCCAGTCGGCGGCCTCCGGTCGGGCCAGGAACTGACCGGCCGGAGGTGGCCGGTCAGTCAGGTCGTTGCGGGGCGGTGAGGGGAAGTCAGCCTGCGCAGACGAGAGTTGCGGGCTGGCCGGCGGTGTCCAGCGGCCGGCGTTCGGTGGGCAGCTCGCGGACGCGGCGCATCGGGGAACACCAGAGGATCAGCGCAGCCAGCGGTACTCCGATGGTCATCAGCCACATCGCGGGGCGCACGCCCAGTTCGGTGCCGAGGAAGCCGGCCAGCACGGCGCCGAGCGGGATGGAGCCGAAGTTGAGCACCGCGCTGCTCGCGGAGAGCCGACCGAGCAGTTCCGGCGGGCAGTAGCGCTGCTGGAAGGTCGACTTGATGACGTTACCGGCGACCACGCCGGCGGAGGCGCCGAAGCCGCCGATCAGGTACCAGGCCAGCCCGAGGCCGCGGCCGGTGAGCGGGATGAGGACGGTCAGGGCAGGCAGGAAGAGTTCGAGCATCAGCATGGCGCGGGAGGTGCCGAGCCGGGCGGCGATCCGGCGGGCGAAGGCCGCGCCGGCGATGCCGCCGGTGGAGGCCAGGCCGACCAGTAGACCGACGGTGCCCTCCGCGATCCCGACCTCGCGGATCAGGAAGACGACCAGCAGGGACTGGTAGCCGGTCAGCACCAGGTTGGAGGCGGCGCCGAACAGGGTGAAGGTGCGGAACCAGACGTCGGAGCCGAGCAGCCGCAGGCCTTCGCCGATCTCCTTGCGCAGCGCCCGGCGGGGCCGGTCGGCGCGGCTGGTCTCGCGGTGGCCGATCCGGGCGGTGCACCAGAGCGAGAGCAGGAACGTCGCGGTGTTGGCGAGCAGGCCGTTGACCGGTCCGGCGAGCTGGGCGATCAGGCCGCCGCTGCCGAGTCCGACGATGCCTGCGGCGGAGGCGCTGCCGTGCAGTTTGGCGTTGCCTTCGGGCTGGTCCGCGGGGTCGAGCAGCTGTGGCAGGTACGCGGTGTACGCGGTCTGGAAGAACACCCCGGCGGCCCCGGCGAGCAGGGCCACGGCCAGCAGGTGCCACAGGGTGAGGGTCCCGGCGAGGGCGGCCAGTGGGACGGTGGCGTACAGGACCAGCGAGATCGCGGTCGCGGTGAGCATGATCGGTCGGGCGCGCAGCCGGTCCACCCACACCCCGGCGGGCAGGCCGATCAGCAGCCAGGGCAGCCAGCCCGCCGCGCCGAGCAGGCCGACCTGGAAGGTGCTCGCGTGCAGGGTGCTGACCGCGATCAGCGGCAGGGCCAGGCCGGTGACGGCGGAGCCGTACTTGTTGGCGGTCTCGCCGACCCACAGCAGCCGGAAGTCGCGGTGGCGCCGCAGCAGCCCGGCGCGGCGGCGGGCGGTCGGGTCGGCGACCACGTAGCCCGGCCGACGGGACCCGGCGGTGACGGGCTCCGCGACCGGCTCCGCGACGGGCTTCGCGGCGTGTTCCGTGACCGCCTTCGCAGCTGGCCCGACGACTGGCCCGGCGGCCGGCCCGACGACTGGCCCGGCGACCGGCTCGGCGGGGTGGGACTCGGTGGAGGCGGTCGAGGTCATGGCCGGTCGGGTTCCTTTCGGGGCAGTACCTGGATCTGGACGATGGCCGGTCGCGCGTCGGGGTCGGGGGCGGCGTCCGGGTCGGGGGTGTGGCGGGCGACGACGGCGGCCAGTTCGTCGCCGAGGGCGCGGAGTTGAGCGGGCGTCAGGACCAAGTTGCTCCAGTCGCTCACGAGGCCCGTGTTGCGCCAGTCGTCCCCCCACTCGGCGGCCAGCGAGTCCGCGACCCGCTGGTACTGACGGCGCAGGTTCTCCGCCTGGTAGACGGAGACCGCCGCCTTGGCGCCGGGGTCCTGCTCGAAGTCGGCGGCGGCCAGCGTGATCGCACCGCGAACGGCGCGCCACCAGCGTTCCCGCTTGGTGCCGCGGCCGGCCTCCTCCTCGATGAACCCGTGCTCGGCGAGGTGCCGCAGGTGCCAGCTGATGGTGCCGGTGGACTCGCCGGTGCGCTCGGCGAGCCGCGCGGAGGTCGAGGGTCCGTGCAGGCGGAGCTCGTCCAGCAGTTGCATCCGCAGCGGATGGGCCAGCCCGCGCAGGCTGTTGGCGTCGAGTCGGCGTCGCGGGGGCTCGCCCTTCGGTGCGGGGGTGACGGGGTGTTCTTCGGGGCGGTGCTCGTTCATGACGGCAACACTAGAGTGCAGAGACTTCTCTGCATAGATCTCTTTGCAGAGAAGTCTCTGCAATTTGCCGCGGCGGCGCCGGGTGTTCGCGCGGCGCAGGTCCGAATGTCCGTCATCCGGCGTACCGTGACTGACATATGAAGACCACCACTCCGTACGACCCGCAGTCCGAAGCCCGCTGGGTGCCCGAGCCCGACAAGCGGCCCGGCCGCACCGCCTTCCAGCGTGACCGCGCCCGGGTGCTGCACTCGGCTGCGCTGCGCCGCCTGGCGGGGACGACCCAGGTGGTCGCGCCGATGCGCAGTGATTTCCCGCGCACCCGGCTCACCCACTCGCTGGAGTGCGCGCAGGTCGGCCGGGAGCTGGGCGCGGCGCTCGGCTGCGATCCGGATCTGGTGGAGACCGCCTGCCTGGCCCACGACATCGGCCACCCGCCGTTCGGCCACACCGGCGAGGAGGCGCTCGACCAGGCCGCCGCGGCCTGCGGAGGCTTCGAGGGCAATGCCCAGTCGCTGCGCATCCTGACCAGGCTGGAACCCAAACGCTTCGCCCCGCTCGACGAGCCCGAGGTCCGGCTCTCCCCGTGGCCCGGCCGCAGCGTCGGCCTCAACCTGACCCGGGCCGCGCTGGACGCCGCCACCAAGTACCCGTGGGCACGCGGCGGCCACCCCACCGACCCCGCCTCCACCAAGTACGGCGTGTACGGCGACGACCTTCCGGTCTTCCGCTGGATGCGCACCGGCGCGCCGGACGGCCGCCGGTGCTTCGAGGCCACCGTGATGGACTGGTCCGACGACGTCGCGTACTCCACCCACGATGTGGAGGACGGCTTCCAGGCCGGCCACATCGACCCGGAGGCGCTGCGTGCCCCGCAGGAGCGGGCCGAGCTGTTCAAGATCGCCGAGCGGTTCGCCGCCGAGACCGGGCCGGAGGAGTTCGGCACGGCCCTCGACCGCCTGCAGTCCGAGGAGTGGTGGCCCACTTCCTACGACGGCACCGCCCGTGCCCGGGCCGGCCTCAAGGACCTCACCAGCCAGCTGATCGGCCGGTTCTGCCTGGCCGCCGAGCAGGCCACCCGGGCCCGCTACGGCCCGGGCCGGCTCACCCGGTACGCCGCCGAGCTGGTCGTCCCGCGCGACGTCCGGCTGGAGTGCGCGGTGCTCAAGGCCGTCGCCGTCCGGTACGTGATGCAGCGCGACGAGCAGGCCCAGCTGCGCTCCCGCCAGCGCGTGGTGATCGCCGAACTCGCCGACGCCCTGCTGCGCACCGCCCCGGACGGGCTGGACCCGGTGTTCGCCGCCCAGTACGCGGAGGCCGAGGACGACCGCGCCGCGCTGCGCACCGTGATCGACCAGATCGCCACCCTGACCGACGCCTCCGCCCTGGCCCTGCACGCCAAGCTGACCGGCTGAGCCCGGAGCCGGTGCGACCGCTTCGTGCGACCGCTGGAACGAACGCCGCTCCCGTAGACTTTCCCAGTGGCCGGGAGGATCAGGGACGAGGATGTGCAGGCGGTGCGTGCCGCCCTGCCGATCGACGCCGTGGTCGGCGACTACGTGCAGTTGGCCAATGGTGGCGGCGCCCAGCTGAAGGGCGTGTGCCCGTTCCACGACGAGAAGTCCGCGTCGTTCTACGTGCACCCGGGCAAGGGCGTCTTCCACTGCTTCGGCTGCGGTGAGTCCGGCGACACGATCACCTTCCTGATGAAGATCGAGCACTGCTCGTTCGCGGAGGCGGTCGAGCGGATGGCCGCCCAGGCGGGCGTCACCCTGCGCTACGAGGAGGGCGGCTACAGCCCCCGGCACCAGCAGGGCGAGCGGACCAGGCTGATCGAGGCGCACAAGGTCGCCGCCGCCTGGTTCCAGGAGCAGCTGGCCACTCCCGAGGCGGAGATCGGCCGTCGTTTCCTCGCCGAGCGCGGCTTCGACGAGGCCGCTGCCAAGCACTTCGGGGTGGGTTACGCCCCGGTCGGCTGGGAGCACCTGGTGCGTTTCCTGCGCGGCCGCGGCTTCACCGACAAGGAGATCTCGGTCGGGGGTCTGGCCTCGCAGGGCCAGCGCGGCGGCCTGATCGACCGCTTCCGGGGCCGCCTGGTCTGGCCGATCCGGGACAGCTCGGGCGACGTGGTCGGTTTCGGTGCGCGACGGCTGCGCGAGGACGACAACGGCCCGAAGTACCTGAACACCCCCGAGACGCCGATCTACAAGAAGTCGAACGTCCTGTACGGCATCGACCTGGCCCGCAAGGAGATCGCCAAGTCCGGCCGGGCAGTGGTGGTCGAGGGCTACACCGACGTGATGGCCTGTCACCTGGCGGGCGTCACCACGGCGGTGGCCACCTGCGGCACCGCGTTCGGCGAAGACCACATCAAGATCATCCGTCGGCTGCTGATGGACACCTCCACCTACCGCGGTGAGACGGTCTTCACCTTCGACGGTGACGCCGCCGGGCAGAAGGCCGCCCTGCGGGCCTTCGAGGACGACCAGAAGTTCGCCGCCCGTACCTCCATCGCCATCACCCCGGGCGGCATGGACCCGTGCGATCTGCGCCTCGCCCAGGGCGACGATGCGGTCCGCACCCTGGTCGAGAACCCCGTCCCGCTGTTCGAGTTCGCGCTCCGCTCGGCGGTCGCCCGGCACCGGGTGGACACCGCAGAGGGCCGCGCCGCCGCGCTCGAAGAGGCCGCCGGCATCATCGTCAAGATCAAGGACCGCTCGATCCAGCACGAGTACGCGGTCCAGCTGGCCGGCATGGTCGGCATCCTGGACGAGCAGTTCGTGGTCCGCCGGATCTCCCAACTCGCGCGCTGGCAGAGGGAGAACCAGCAGAACGGCCAGCGCCGGCCGCTGCACCGACCCGACCCCGCAGGGCAGCAGCCGGCCCGTCCGGAGCGCCCGGCGTTCCGGCTCAACCCGCGCGACCCGGCGCAGTTCGTCGAGCGCGAGCTGCTCAAGCTCGCGCTCCAGCACCCCGATCTGGTCAGCCCGGCCTTCGACCAGTACGGCGAGGACGAGTTCCCCACCCCGCCGTACCAAGCCGTCCGCCGCGCCATCGGCCAGGTCGGCGGCACCGCGTACGGCGCGAGCCTGCCGGACTTCACCGCCGCCGTCCGCGAGGCCAGCCCGGACGACCAGGTCCGCGGCCTGGTCACCGAACTGACCGTGGAGCCGATCCGCTCCCGCCGCAAGGCCGACGAGGTGTATGCGGGGGAGTTCCTGGTCAAGCTCCGCCTGCAGGCCGTGGACCGGCGGGTCGACGAGGTGCGGGCCCACCTGCGCCGGCTGGGCGACCGGGCCACCGCCGAGGAACTGCACCCGGTGCAGAGCGAGTTGTGGGCCCTGCAGCAGTACGGCCAGCAGCTGCGCTCGCGCGGCGTCGCCGCCCTCTGACCGGCGCCCGCCCGCCCCGCCGCTCCCTCGCCCGCCCCCGCCCGCCCGGCGGCACCCGGGCGTGCGCCGGGTGCCGTTTGTCCGGATCGCGGCCTCCCACAGGTGCCCGGGCCCGCCGGGCTGGGTATCCCCTCCGGTGTGGCGCGGCACCCCCAGGCCGCGCGCGGCCCCTGGAGGGATGCCCGTGGAGCTCTCAGTCGCCCGCCCGCACCGGACCGCCCCCGCCCGGGACGCCGCGATCCCACGCCAGCCCGGCCCGGCCGGCCCGCAACTCCCCACCGGCGAGCCGCAGTCCGGCCCGACGGACCCCGAAGCCGAAGCCGGGACGGTCCCCGGATCCGAGGGGGCCCAGGAGCCCGAGACCGAGCCCACCGCCGAGGACCTCGCCGACGAGCCCCCGGAAGCCGCCCTGGACGAGGGCGCCGGCCCGGCCGCCGACCTGCTGCGGCAGTACCTGCGCGAGATCGGCCGGATCCGGCTGCTGACCGCCGCCGAGGAGGTCGAGCTGGCCTGCCAGATCGAGGCGGGCCTGTTCGCCGAGGAGGCGCTCGACCGCGCCCCGGACGGGGACGAGCGGCTCACCGACGACCTCGACCGGCTGGTCGTGCTCGGCCGGATCGCCAAGCGCCGCCTGATCGAGGCCAACCTGCGGCTGGTGGTCTCGGTCGCCAAACGCTACGTCGGCCGCGGCCTGACCCTGCTCGACCTGGTCCAGGAGGGCAACCTCGGGCTGATCCGGGCGGTCGAGAAGTTCGACTACGCGCGCGGCTACAAGTTCTCCACCTACGCGACCTGGTGGATACGCCAGGCGATGAGCCGCGCCCTGGCCGACCAGGCCCGCACCATCCGGGTGCCGGTGCACGTGGTCGAGCTGATCAACCGGGTGCTGCGGGTGCAGCGCTCCCTGCTGCAGGAGCGCGGCGTGGAACCGACCGCCGCCGAGGTAGGACTGGTGCTCCAACTGCCGCCGGAGCGGGTCCGGGAGATCCTCAAACTGGCCCAGGAGCCGGTCTCGCTGCACACCCCGGTCGGCGAGGAGGACGACGTGGCCCTCGGCGACCTGATCGAGGACGCCGACGCCGCCTCCCCGCCGGAGAGCGCCGCGTTCCTGCTGCTGCGCGAGCACCTGGAGGCGGTGCTGGCCATCCTCGGCGAACGCGAACGCCAGGTGGTCCAGCTCCGCTACGGCCTCGACGACGGCCGCCCCCGCACCCTGGAGGAGATCGGCCAGCTGTTCGGCGTGACCAGGGAACGGATCCGGCAGATCGAGGCGAAGACCCTCCGCAAGCTCCGCGAACACGCCTCCGCCGACCAGCTCCGCGGCTACCTGGACTGACCGCACCCCCGGCGGCCCGTCAGTGGTGGAACCCGCTGCGCTGCGGCATGCCCAGCTCGCTGAGCGGCGCGGGCTGGCGCTCGAGCTCGGGCAGCAGCCGCCGCAGGTCGCCGAGCAGCAGGTCCGCCAAGTCCCGGGTGAACCCGTTGCGGCACACCACGCGCAGCACCGCCAGGTCGGTCCGCCCCTCCGGGAAGGTGTACGCGGGTACCTGCCAGCCGCGTTCGCGCAGCCGCCGGGACACGTCGAACACGTCGAAGGAGGCACCCTCGGCCGTGGTGAAGGCGAACACCGGCAGCTGGTCGCCCCGGGTGATCAGCCGGAACGGACCGAGCTTCTCGATCTGCCCGGCCAGGTACTCGGCGACGTCCCGGCAGGCCTGCTGCACCGCGTGGAACCCGGCCCGCCCGAGCCGCAGGAACGTGTAGTACTGGGCGACCACCTCCGAGCCCGGCCGGGAGAAGTTCAGCGCGAAGGTCGGCATGTCGCCGCCCAGGTAGTTGACCTTGAACACCAGCTCCTCGGGCAACGCCTCCTCGTCCCGCCACAGCGCCCAGCCGACCCCGGGGTACACCAGCCCGTACTTGTGGCCCGAGGTGTTGATCGAGGCCACCCGGGGCAGCCGGAAGTCCCACTTCAGGTCCGGGTCGAGGAACGGCGCGACCATGCCGCCGGACGCGGCGTCCACGTGCACCGGAATGTCGAGCCCGGAGCGTTGCTGGAGGCCGTCCAGTGCGGCGCAGATCTCGGCGATCGGTTCGTACGAGCCGTCGAAGGTGGAGCCGAGGATGCCGACCACGCCGATGGTGTTCTCGTCGCAGTGCGCGACGGCCTGATCGGCGGTCAGGTGGAAGCGGTCGCCCTCCATCGGGACCAGCCGCGCCTCGACCTCCCAGAAGTTGCAGAACTTCTCCCAGCAGACCTGCACGTTGATGCCCATCACCAGGTTGGGCCGCGCCCCGGCCGCGTACCGGTCGGCGTTGCGCCGCATCCAGCGCCGCTTGAGCGCCATCCCGGCGAGCATGCAGGCCTCGCTGGAGCCGGTGGTGGAACAGCCCACCGCCGCCCCGGGATCGGGCGCGTGCCACAGGTCGGCGAGGATCGCCACGCAGCGCCGCTCGAGTTCCGCGGTCTGCGGGTACTCGTCCTTGTCGATCATGTTCTTGTCGCGGCACTCGCTCATCAGCCGGTCCGCGTACTCGTCCATCTGCGTGGTGACGAAGGTCGCCAGGTTGAGCTTGGCGTTGCCGTCCAGCATCAGCTCGTTGTGGATCAGCTCGTACGCGACCGAGGGCGGGATCGCCATCTTGGGCAGCTGGTGCAGCGGCGGGGCCACCTGCATCGCGCCCAGCGGGTCGGTCAGTACGTGCATCGGGCTGAACGGCAGCCGGCGGTTGTCCCCGTGGGCCTGCCCCTTGTGCAACGCCATGACGAACCGTCCCTCCAGTCGTGGAGCCTCCAACGTTGCCACCCCGGACCGCCTGACGCATCTTCAGCGTCGTCTCGCTGGACAGGTTGCGGACGGCCCGTCAGGAGGTCGCGGCGGTCTCCGGGTGGAACTGCTCGCGCACCGCCGCGTACTGCTGGCGCACCGCGTTGCCGACCGCCAGGTCGTGCTCCTGGTCCGGGTTGAGCAGGGTGACGTCCGGCAGTTCCCAGTGCGGGGGCTCGGCCGTTCCGGCGAGCGCCCAGGCGGCCTGGCGGGCCGCGCCGCGAGCCGCGTGGTCGCCGCGCGGCGGCACCACCACGGGCAGCCCGAACACCAGGGGGGCTATCTGCTGGACGGCGGGCAGCCGGCCCGCCGTCCCCAGCAGGAACACCCGGTTCACCGCGACGCCGTGCCCGCGCAGCACGTCCAGCGCCTCCGCCAGGTTGCACAGCATGCCCTCGACGGCGGCCCGCGCCACGTGCTGCGGCGCCATCGACTCGGCCCGCAGCCCGGTCAGGGTGCCCGCCGCCTGCGGCAGCTTCGGGGTGCGCTCGCCGTCCAGGTAGGGCAGGAAGACCATCCCGTACGCGCCCGGCGAGGACTGCAGGGCCAGCTCCGACAGGCCCTCCAGGTCGGTGCCGAGCATCGCGGCGGTGGAGCGCAGCACCTGGGCGGCGTTCAGCGTCGCCACCATCGGCAGGTGTCGGCCGGTGGCGTCCGCGAACGAGGACACCAGGCCGGACGGGTCGACCACCGCCCGCTCGTGCACCGCGAAGATCGTGCCGTTGCCGCCCAGCGACACCACCGCGTCGCCCGGGACCAGCCCCAGGCCCAGCGAGGCCGCCATGTTCTCGCCGGTGCCGGCCGAGATCAGCAGCCCCTCGGGGGTGTGCCCGGCGGGCTCGGCCGGGCCGAGCACGTCCGGGACCTTCAGCTCGTGGCCGAACGCCAGCTTGATCAGGTCCTGCCGGTACTCGCCGGTGATCGGTGACCAGTAGCCGGTGCCGGAGGCGTCGCCGCGGTCCGTGGTGCGCCGCCGGGCGCCGCCCAGCAGTTGGGAGACCAGCCAGTCGTGCGGCAGCAGCACCTCGGCGATCCGCTGCGCCGACACCGGCTCGAACTCGGCCAGCCAGCGCAGCTTGGCGATGGTGTACGTGGGGCCCGGCACCGCGCCGATCGCCTCCACCCAGGGCTGCGCACCGCCGAGCGCGTCCAGCAGCGCGGCCGCCGAGCCCGCCGAGCGGGGGTCGTTCCACAGCAGCGCGGGCCGCACCAGGACGCCGCCGGCGTCCAGGCCGATCAGCCCGTGCTGCTGGGCGGACACCCCGATCGCCCGGACGCCCTCCAGCAGGCCCCCGGCGGCGGCGTCGCCGAGCGAGTGCAGCCAGTTCTGCGGGTCGACCTCGGTGGAGCGGGCGTCGTCGCCCTCGGGCAGCGGATGGGGGGCCCGGCCCTGCCGCAGCACGGCGCCGGTGTCGGCGTCGCACGCGACGATCCGGGTGCGAGTGGTGGAGCTGTCGATGCCCGCGACGATGGCCATGCCGAGATCATGCCGCAGTCGGCGGCCGGGGCGGGCACGACTGCCGCAAGTGTTGCCCAGTCGGTACCGGAACCAGCCCCGCCTCCGACCCTCCGTGCCTGGTCGGAGGCGGTCCGTGCGGACCGGGGACGTTCGGTGCGATCAGGGGCGGACGGTGCCCCAGCCGTCGTCCTCGCCCTGGTGCTTCGCGAAGTACGGGACGCGCTCGGTCAGCGAGTTCGGCAGCTTCTCGCCGACCTTGTCGGCCACCGCCCCCGCGGCCTTCCCGGCCACCGCGCCCGCCTGCTGCTTGGCCTTGCCGGCCGCGTCCTGCACCCGCGGGTTCTCCCGCAGCTGTCGGGCCGCACCGGCCAGCTGGTCGTACCGTTCCCGCCCGGCCCGGGTACCGAGGACGTACCCGATCCCGATGCCCACGATCAACGACACCTTCCACATGCCCTGGTTCCACCCTTCGTCGCCGCGCGATTGTCTGCCGCGTCTACCCGTCCGGCCGGGCCGTGAACCGCCCTGCCGGTGGCGGGTCCGGGCCAGCCGGAGCCACCGTGCACCAGCATCCCCGTCCGCACCGTACGGCGCGCGCGGGGCACGCCGGACCGGCCCGCGGCCGAGGTGGGGGAGGCCGCTGCCGAAAGCGATTGGCGGAACACCCCCCTGAGTGCGCTAATGTATGTCCCGCAGCGAGCACCGTGGGCCCGGAGAGATCCGGAGACCGGGGTGGTCGAAGCGAAGCACTATCCTCCATAGCTCAATTGGCAGAGCAGCCGACTGTTAATCGGCAGGTTATTGGTTCGAGTCCAATTGGAGGAGCGCGGTCCCCCATAGCTCAATTGGCAGAGCAGCCGACTGTTAATCGGCAGGTTATTGGTTCGAGTCCAATTGGGGGAGCTTCACCGGAAATTACGGTGATCAGTGCAGAGCGAAGGCCCTTCGGTGAAGCCGAGGGGCCTTCGTGTTTTCCGCACGCTCGGTACCCCCGGGGCCCGCGCCCCGGAGGCTTACGGCGGGGTGCTCAGCCGCCGGCCTGCCGGTAGAGGTCGGCGAGGCGGTCGCCGAAAGCGACGCTGTAGGAGACCTCCGGGCTGTTCCCGCCCTGCTGGTAACCCCCTATTACGCCGACCACCTGACCCTGCTCGGTCACCCAGGGGCTGCCGCTGGTGCCGTCGGTGAATCCGGCGCAGTCGAAGCGCTGCTGGGTATTGCTGCGCGAGGTGGTGAGGCCCTCGCAGGTGATCGGGGACACGGCGTTGTTGGGATAGCCGGTGACGGTGACGTCCAGCCCGAAGCCGAGCCCGGTGGCGAGCGTGAAGGCGCCCATCGCGTCCTCGATCTGCCGGCCGCGCACCGTGCCGACAGTGAGGAACGCCACGTCGTACCCCTCGTTCTCGTCCGGCCCCCAGCGCGGATCCACCAGCACCGCGTTGACCGGCCAACTCCCGTACGGGGCGCGCTGGTCGCGGTAGCCGGGGGCGAACACCAGACCGTCCAGCGGGACGCCGCGCGGGGCCGCGCAGTGGGCGGCGGTGATCAGCAGGTTGTGGCCCCGACTGTGCACCACGGCGGCCGTGCAGGCCCGCATGCCGTCGGTGTCGTCCACGAACAGCGGCCCGATCCGGTTGCCCAGCGGACCCGCGGGGGCGGGCCGGGCGGTGGGGCCGCTGTTGGTCGGCTCGGCGGAATCGCAACCGGTCGCGGCCGCCCCCAGCAGGAGCAGCAGCGCGCAGGCCGCGGCGGCCGGGCCGCTGCCGATTCGGGGAGAGGTGCGCGGCACCGTCACTCGCTTCCGCTCGACGGGCCCGCCCGGGGGTGCCGGGCGGAGGATGCAGCAAGATCTACCAGGGCCCGCACGGCAGCGGCAAACGCCTCGGCGTGGGGCCCGCCCGACTGGGTGTCAGGAAGCCTGGGACGCTTGCATGTAGAGCATCTGCACCCGGTCGCCGAAGTAACTGCTGTACGAGATGTCGGCGGTGTCGCCGCCCCGCTGGTAACCGCCGATCACGCCGACCACGGTGCCGGTGTGCGTGCTCGGATCCAGCTCGGTCACCCAGGGGCTGCCGCTGGTTCCGCCGGTGTAGTCCGGGCAGTCGATCCGCAGCTGGGTCGGGCTCTGCTGGACGGTGGTGTTGCTGCAGGTGATCGGCTCGTCGGAACTGCTGGGGTAGCCGGTCACCTTCACCGGCAGGGTGTAGCCGCGGTTGGTGCCGAGCCGGTTGGCGCCCAGCACCTGCTGCACCTGCCGCCCGTTCTGCGGCTGCACGGTGGCGAACGCCACGTCCAGGTCCTGATTGCCGCGGGTGCGCCAGCTCGGGTCGACGGTGACGGTGCCGAGCGGCCAGACACCCGACGGCGCGTCACCGGAGCGGTAGCCCGGTACGAATACCAGGTCCGTGCGGGAGGTGCCGATTCCGGGATCGACCAGGCAGTGCGCCGCCGTCACGATCAGGTTCCGGGCCGGGCTGCCGACCACGCTGGCGGTGCAGAAGTGGTCGCCGTCCGCGGCGTGCGTGAACACCGCGCCCACCCGGCTGTTCAACGGCGTCGGCAGGGCGGTGTGAGTCGTCCCGGCACGCCTGCCGAGCGCCGCCCGCAGCCGGTCCCGGTTCCAGCCGTGCTCGCCGATCTGCGAGGCGAGGGCGCCCGACGGCAGCGACGCCGGCGGCTGTGTGGCGCTCTCCCCTCCGGTGGGGCCGGACGGGCCGCAGGCCGCCGCCAGGACCGCCGTTGCCAGCAAGGCCGTCGCGCCCGCCGACCGCTTCATCCCGGCCACCCGCTCCCGCTCGCCACTCGCCGCCGATCCGATGATCAAGCGTCACCCGCGGTGCGGCGCGGTGCCACCGTCGCTCCAGAGCGGTTCGCCCGTCTGGGTGTCCGCCGGACGGCCGTGGCCGGGGCCACGAATGGGCGGCGCGGACGGGACGGGAACGGGCGGACCCGGATGCGCCCCCGGCGCGCACCAGGGGTGACCGACCGGCTATGCTGCCGGGGGCGTCCCTGAGGGGCCGTCCACTGCTGCCAGGGCCGCGCGTCGGCCCCGGCGGGTCGAGTCGGGGGGCGGTAGCTCAGCCGGTTAGAGCAGGGGACTCATAATCCCTTGGTCGTGGGTTCGAGTCCCACCCGCCCTACCTCGGCCGCTGACCGACCGTCAGCCGATGGAGCTCCCTGGCCAGGCGAAATGCCGGACTTGTCGAGCTCTGAGCGTAGATTAGCGTCCCCGGCAGCTCCTGCGCGCAGCGCCGCGAGCGCGCGCCGAGGAATTCCGGGGAACTCGGGCAGGATCCGAACCCCGGGCGGTGCTTCCGGGTGGCCCCGGCGACCTGGGCCGCATCGCTGTCCGCCCTTGCCGGGGCCCGTGGTTCCCCCTGGACGTCGAAACGGTCCGGTGGTTGGCCGCGGCCGGGAGATTCACCCCATCGGGAATTGCTGCGCGGTGACCGTTTGGGTACGCATGATTCGGTGCGGGTACTCCGGGGGCAGGGACCACGATCGCCGGGCGCGGAGGGCCGGGGAGTCCGGCGGCCGAGCCGGATGCGGCGCGAGGCCCGCGGTCCTGGGATCCGCGGGCCTCGGGTGTCACCGGGCGGGTCAGTACTGCGTGGTGACGGTGACTCCGGAGAAGGAGTTCTGGGCGTAGAGGCTGAAGTACACCCAGCCTGCGGGCGGGTTCGTGATGGTCAGGGTCTCACCGTTGCCGCTGTTGGTGGACTTGGCGGCGTAGGAGCCGGTGGTGGCCCAGCCGGCGGGGTTCCAGTAGAGGTCCGCGTTGCCGGTGCCGCCGGTGGTGGTGATGGTGAGCTGCTTCACGCCGGCCGGCAGGTTGAGGAAGCTGTAGCTGTAGTTGCCAGTGGTGGCCGCGACGTTGTCGCGGCGGCAGTTCTGCCCGTACGAGCGGGTGTCCTGGCTGGCGCAGAGCGGGGCGGCGGGCGGCCGGGTGCCGCAGTTGCCGGCGCCGCAGGCGGCCAGGTAGGTGGCGAAGTCGGCGTCGTACGAGGTGCCGATGCCGGTGATGACGGCGCGGGCGCCGGTGAAGTCGCCGCTACGGGTCTTGGCCAGGTAGGCGGCGACGTCCTGCGGGTGCGACTGCAGCATGTAGCGGACGGCCAGGTAGCCCCAGTTGTAGGTTCGGGTGGAGTCGGTGTTCTGGTAGGTGGTGTCGAACAGCGTGCTCAGCTTGTAGGTGCCCTTGGCGGCCTGCGCGATCGCGTCGTCGTAGCGCACGTCCCGGTAGGTGTAGGACATGTACTCGGCGAAGCCCTCGATCCACCAGATGTTGGGGACGGTCTGTCCGGCGTCGTAGTCGCCGTAGAAGTCGAAGCGGCCGTCGAGGTAGTGCGCGTACTCGTGGTTGAGGTTCCAGATCGAGAACGCCGGGCGCAGCCACTCCGCCTCGTGGGCGATGAAGCGGGCCTGGTTACCGGGCTCGTTGGGCTTGCCCTCCAGGTACATGCCGCCGTTGTCCACGTCGATGTCGAACATCGACCAGGCGTACAGGCGGTAGTCGTAGGAGGAGTCGTAGACCACGACCTCCAGCTGGGTGTTGAGGTCACCGGGGACGGGGCCGTTGTCCTTGACCACGCTGTGGAACAGGGCGTCCTCGTTGGCCAGGCTGGAGCAGGTGCTGTCCAGTTCGGCGGCGGTCAGCGCCTGGGCGCGGATGTGCAGGGTCGGGCTGCAGATTCGGTCGACGGTCAGGACCAGCGGGGCGAGCCGGGTCGGCAGGTCGCACAGCCCGTAGTAGGAGCAGTGGCCTTCGTCCTTCTTTTCGGTGAACCAGGCGAGGTTCATCGTGAGCGGGCCGGTGGCGCCGATCAGCGGGAAGGCGTTGACCAGATCCTTGACCAGCGGGCGGGCCTGGGCCTGCAGCACCGGCTGCTCCAGAAAGGAGCCGAGGTCGATGCCCAGGCCGGTGGCCAGGTCGCTGCCGTTGAGCATCGAGCTGTTGCGCTTGACGAAGGCGGAGATCGAGGCGGCTACGGACGGGTCGGCGGCCAGCGCGGCGTTGAAGGAGTCGGTGCCGAGGCCGTTCTCCAGCACCAGCTTGGTGTTGGAGACGGCGGTCCACATGCCGCCGGTCCAGGAGCTGGTGTAGCGGTCCAGCAGGTCCTTGACCACGCCGGTGTAGCGGGCGTTCTCCTGAGCGGAGTCGATCAGGATGACCGCCTCGGAGAGGATCTGGCCGTTGGCCTCGGTGACGTCCTTGGCGTGCGGGGCGGCGTAGAACGCGTCCAGCGCGCCGCGGATCGAGGTCTGCAGTGCGGTGCCGTACGGGCCGACCGCGTCGGCGTGGTTCCACTGGACGTAGTAGCCGGCCCGCAGGAAGGCGATCAGCTGGGCGGCGGACGCCGAGTCGGTGCCGTCGTAGCTCGCCGAGGCGGTGCGCAGGGCGTCGGCGACGGCGACCATCTGCGGCTCGCGGAAGGTGTTCTTCGCGTCGGTGCCGGTGATCGAATAGAGCTTGCCCAGGCAGTCCAGGCCGGCCGACTTGACCGTGTTGACCAGGGTGGTGCCGCCGGTGGAGCCGAACAACGAGGTGTCGCAGCCGGTGGCGTCGGCGGCGAGCGCGCCGAGCTTCTTGACCGACTCGACGGCGGGGGCCCGGGTGGCCTGTCGCGGTGCGGACTTGGCGCCGGTCCCGACCTGACCCGGGGTGGGGCGGGCGTCCTTCGGCTCGTCGGCCGACTTCGGGACGGGGTGTGAGGCGGGGGTGGTGGCCGTGTCGGCGGGGGTGGCGCCGGTGGCGGGCTGGGTGGGGGCGGCGAAGGCGCGGCCCTGTGGGGCGAACAGCCCGACGGTGAGGACCAGCGCGAAAGCGAGTGCGAACAGCCGGCCCAACTGGGCGGCAGATATCCGGATATGACGCACGGTGGGGGACTCCGAGCGGTAGTGGCCGGGCCGAGGGGGGCACCAACCATCTGACGTGTGACATGTAAAATGGCACAGAATTCCGACGGGCGGAAGAGGGAGATCGCCATGGTGATCGAATCTCCACGTTCGCGGCCCTGCCAGGTTTCCTCGGCCGCCCCGCCTGTGTCGACTTCTCAACGCCCGGCCCGTGCCAGCCTCTTGTAGCGGATCGTCAGCATCGCCGACTCTGCATCGGGTGCCGGAGCCGGCCCCTGCGGACGTCGTGCATCGACTGATCGGATGACGTCGGTATCAGCCGGAAGGCTCGCGGGGACTGGCCGGTTCGACGACGAATCGAGCCCGGGGGTGGGGCAAATATGGAGGTGAGAGGTTCGTCGGAGGCAGCCGACGGGCCCACCGTTCGGCCCGGCCCGGCCCGACCTCGCCCGTGCCGTACCTGTCGTCCCTTCAGGAGGAGGACCGTGATGACGACCGCAATCGACCAGCGTCTGCTCGGTGCCGCGCACACCGGCGACCTCGCCGCTGTCAGGGCCGCGCTGGCCGCAGGCGCGAACTTGGAGGCGCGCGATCCGCAGGGGCGGACGGCGCTGCTGGCGGCCGCGCTCGCCGACCAGGTGGCCGTCGCCGAGTTCCTGGTCGCGGCGGGAGCGGATCCGGATGCGCAGGACCACCGGGAGGACAGTCCATGGCTGGTCACCGGCGTCACCGGCAGCGTCGCCATGATGCGGGCGCTGCTGGTCGCCGGGCCGGATTTCGGGCTGACCAACCGGTTCGGCGGGGTGAGCCTGATACCCGCGGCCGAGCGTGGCCATGTCGCGTACGTACAGGCGGTGTTGGAGGAGACCGACCTCGATGTCGACCACGTCAACCGACTGGGCTGGACGGCCCTGCTGGAGGCCGTGATCCTCGGCGACGGGGGTGGCCCGCACACCGAGATCGTCCGCCTGCTGCTCGCCGCCGGCGCTGACCCACAGCTCGCCGACGCCGACGGCACAACGGCGCTCCAGCACGCCGAGCGCCGCGGTTTCAACGGCATGGCCGCCCTGCTGCGCGCAGCCGCATCCGATTCGTCGAAGGGAGACACCTCATGACCGTCCGTCGATGGCACACCGCGCCGTTTTTGGTCCGCCGGTCACCCGCGGGGGAGAGCGGCGAAGGCCTGGCAGAGGGCATCCAGGGCAGCGGGGAAGGCGTGGTCGGGCGGGGTGCCGTAGCCGATCACCAGGCCGTCGCGGGGTGGCATGGTGCTGTCGGGGTGGCGGTAGGGGCGCAGCCCCTCCAGGGCCAGGCCCAGTCGGCGGGCGGTGCCGAGGGCCAACGGCTCGGTGTGCTCGGGGAGTTCGAGCACGGCGTGCAGCCCGGCGGCGATGCCGCTGACCCGGATGTCCGGGGCGCGGTCGGCCAGGGTGCGGACCAGCAGGTCGCGTCGGCGGCGGTAGCGGCGGCGCATCCGGCGCAGGTGGCGGTCGTAGGCGCCGCGGGCGAGGAAGTCGGCCAGGGTGAGCTGGTCGATCACCCCGGTGGTCAGTTCGCGGGTGCCCTTGGCGGCGAGCACCGGCTCGACCAGGTCGCCGGGCAGCACCATCCAGCCGAGCCGCAGCGCGGGGGAGAGGCTCTTGCTGGTGGAGCCGAGGTAGACCACGCGGTCGGGGTCGAGCCCCTGGACGGCGCCGATCGGCTGGCGGTCGTAGCGGAACTCGCCGTCGTAGTCGTCCTCCAGGAGCAGTCCGCCGTGCGCGCGGGCCCAGTCGACCGCCAGGGCCCGGCGTTCGGCGTGCAGTGGGCCGCCGGTGGGGAACTGGTGGGCGGGCGTGAGCAGGGCGGCCCGCGCGCCGGTGGTGGCCAGTTCGGCGGTGCGGGCCCCGGCCCCATCGACGCCGATCGGGACGGTCCGGCGGCCCGCCTCCGCCAGCAGCCCGCGGTGGAAGGCCAGACCGTACGCCTCGACCGCGACGGGCCCGTCCAGGATTCCGCCCAGCAGGCGCAGGGCGTGGGCGAAGCCGGCGCAGACCACGATCCGGTCCGGCTCGGTGCGGACGCCCCGGGAGCGGGCCAGGTACTCGGCCAGCGCGGTCCGCAACTCGGGGCGACCGCCCGGGTCGCCGACGCCGAAGGCGTCGTTGGGCGCGGCGGAGACGGCCCGCCGGGCGGAGGCCAGCCAGTCGGCGCGCGGAAACGCGGAGGCGTCGGGCGAGGACGGCATCAGGTCGTGGACCACCGGGCGGGGAGCCGTCCGGCGGGCGGGGGCGTCCCGGCCGGTGGGCAGCGGTGCGGCCCGGTGGGCGACCCGGGTGCCGGAGCCCTGGCGGGCCGACAGTCGCCCCTCAGCGACGAGTTCGGCGTACGCGTCCGCCACCGTGTTGCGAGCGATGCCCAGATCGTGGGCGAGGCTGCGGTACGGGGGCAGCCGGGTGCCGGGGGCGAGCCGTCCGGAGTCGACGGCCTCGCGCAGCGCCTGCATCAGCTGGGCGCGTCGGCTGCCGCGGCCGGAGAGCTCCAGGAACAGGTCGGTGCCGAGCGGTCCGGCCGGCACGGCGGACGGGGGATCGAAAGGCGCGCCGGCCGAGGAGGCGGCCGGGGAATTGACCCATGTTTCTGCCACGGAAATGCACCCTATCCAGGGTCGATCGGCGCCCTACGGTTGAGTCATGACAACGTTTCAGGTGCCGCAGCGCATGAACTTCTCCGCCGTCGCCCCCAAGGTCTTCAAGGCCGTCCTGGCGCTCGACGCGGCCGCCCGCGAGGGGCTGGACCCCGAGCTGCTGGAGCTGGTGCAGATCCGGGTCGCGCAGGTCAACAAGTGCGCGTACTGCATCGGTTACCACGCTGTGGACGCCCGGAAGGCCGGGGAGAGCGAGGAACGGATCTACCAGCTGACGGCGTGGGAGGAGTCCAGCCTGTTCACCGAGAAGGAGCGCGCGGCGCTGGCCCTCGCGGAGGCGGTCACGCTGCTGCCCTCCGGTGTGTCGGACGAGGTGTACGAGGAGGCGGCGAAGCACTTCGAGGAGCGCGAACTGGCGCAGCTGATCGCCCTGGTGTTCACGGCCAACGCGTGGAACCGGATGAACGTCTCCACCCGCAAGACGCCCGGCACGCTCTGACGGGACGCCCAAGAGGGCGGGGCGGGGGCCGACGGACGGTCGCCAGCTCCCGAGGCCCGGCCCGCGGCCCCCGGTTAGGGTGAGTGGATGCTCGTGCCCGCTGACCTGCCCACGCCGTTGACGGTGGTCGACGACCCGGAGCTCGCCGCCGCGGGGGTCGAGCTGCGGCTGAAGCGGGACGACCTGGCGCATCCGACGGTGCCCGGCAACAAGTGGCGCAAGCTCGCGCCGAACCTGGAGCGGGCTGTCGCGGACGGCTGCGGGGCGCTGCTCACCTACGGCGGAGCGTACTCCACGCATGTGCGGGCGGTGGCCGCGGCGGCGCGGGCGCTCGGGCTGGAGAGCGTCGGGGTGATCCGCGGGGCCGAGCTGGCGGGAATGCCGCGGAACTGGTCGCTGGCCCGGGCCGAACGGGACGGCATGGTGCTGGAGTTCGTCGAGCGTTCCGTCTACCGCGAGATCGCCTCCGGGCGGCAGGAGCGGCGGGCGGGGCACTTCGTCCTGCCCGAGGGCGGGTCGAACGCGGCGGCTGTGCGCGGGGCCGCGGTGGTCGCCGCGGAACTGGCCGACCAACTGCCGGACTTGGGCGCGCGGGACGTGGTCTGCTGCGCGGTCGGTACGGGTGGAACGCTGGCCGGGATCGCCGCCGGTCTGCCGCCGGACGCGCAGGCGCTCGGCGTGGCGGTGCTGCGCGGCGAGGGCTACCTGGAGCGCGAGGTTGCGGCGCTGCAACTGGCCGCGTACGGCCGGGAGTTCGACAACTGGCGGCTGGAGCACGGCTGGCACGGCGGCGGGTACGGGCGGGTGCCGCAGGAATTGGAACGCTTCGCCGCCGGGTTCGAGCACCGGCACGGGGTGCCCGTGGAGCGCCGGTACGTGGCGAAGGCGCTGTCCGCGGTCTACGGCCTGGCCCGGGCGGGCGAGTTGGCGGGCCGGCGGGTCACCCTCGTGGTGACCGGCCTTCCGGACCCGGACCCGGCCGCGCCCCAGGAGGCGTAGGCGCCGCCGGGCCCGGGGGCCCGGCGGCCGGGGATCAGCCGAAGCTGAGGTCGGCGCAGAGGTCGCTGTCGGCGGGCCGGGTGTTGTCCGTGATGCCGTTCGGGATGGTGGACGGGATGGTGCCGGCGGAGGCCCCGGCGTCGGGGATGCCGGGGGCGTCGGCGCCGGCCCGGTCCTGGCCGACGGTCAGGGTGATGCCATCGCTGCCGGAGGCGGCGCGGAGTTCCGCACCGGGGTAGAGCCGGGCCAGGCGTTCGGCGGCGGGGCGCTGGTCGGGCGCGTACTCGATCAGCGTGGTGTTCCGGGCGGGCGTGTTCTCGGCGATGGTGACGCTGCGGTACCCGTTGCCGCGCAGCGCGGTCGCGGTGCGTCCGGCCAGGCCGGGCGACTTGGCGGCGTTGTGGACCGTGATCGGCACGTCCAGGTTCGCGCTGTCGGGGCTGCCGGTGGCGGACGGGCTGGCCGAGGCCGAGGGGTCGGCCGACGCGGAGGCGCCTGCGGAGGCGCCTGCCGAGGCGCCGGCGGACGGGCTCGCGGTGTCGCCGGTGAGGCGGCCGTCCAGGGTGCGGTCCTGGCGGAGCAGGTCCCACAGGATGCTGGCGTCCGGCTGCACGATGGCGACCCGGGCACCCTGGAAGCGCCAGGGCAGGGTGACGAACTGGATGTCGGCGAGCTTGATGTTCTGCAGCGACTGGGCGAACTCGGCGAGCTTGTACGGCGATCCGAGGTCGGGGTCGACGGTGAGCGACTTGGTGGCGGCGTCGGCCAGCGGCAGCAGGGTGGTCAGGTCGAAGCCCTCGCCCTGCACCTTCTTGATCAGCGAGGACATGAACGCCTGCTGACGGCGCATCCGGCCGATGTCGGAGCTGTCGCCGAGGCCGTGCCGGGCGCGGACGTAGTCGACGGCCTGCTGCCCGGCGACGGTCTGCCGGCCCTTGGCCAGCTGGATGCCGTAGGAGTTGACGTCGTTGGGCACGCACACGTCCACGCCGCCGACGGCCTCGGTGATGGAGGCGAAGCCCTTGAAGTCGACGACCAGGGTGTGGTCCACCCGCAGGCCGGTCAGCTCCTCCACGGTGTTCTGCGTGCAGGCGGGGTTGCCGTCCTTGAACTCGCCGATGGTGAAAGCCGAGTTGAACATCTGGCTGGCCCGGGCGGTGGTCCACCGGCCGTCCGCGAGCCGGCACGGCGGGATAGTGACCAGGGTGTCCCGGGGGATCGACACGCCGACGGCGTGTTTGTGATCGGCGTAGACGTGCAGCAGGATCGCGGTGTCGGAGTGCCCGACTCCCACGTCACCGCCGCCGAGGTCGCCGTTGCCGTCGCTCCGGGTGTCGGAGCCGAGCAGCAGGATGTTGACGGGGTGTCCACCGGTGGGCGCGGGAGGCCCGGCCGGCGGGCGGGTGGAGGCGATGCCTTCCGGGGCGAAGGTCGTGATGTTGTGGTCGAGCCGCTGGTAGTACCAGGCGCCGAGTCCCGCGGCGACGACCACCATGACGGCGGCGGTCGCCCCGAGACCCTGGGCTATTCGGCGGCCTCTGCGGCGTCGTGGCGAGGCCGCGGCAGTGCTCTGGGTGGCGTCGGTCATCGATCCGGGATCTCTCTGCGCGCAACGGGAACTGGTGCCCGAGGGCAGGCACTTGCCGCCTCCGCGACACTGCGGACGGCGGGGCGTTCGTCACCACTTAGACGGCGCGGTGACGGGAATGGTTACACGCGAACCATCATTTCGGAGAGATTTTTCGACCCTCGAACCGGGGTACCCCCGAACCGTCCGACGCGGAGTCCGGGGGGCGGTCCGGCGGAGGGTCAGTCGCGGGCCGAGGAGTCGAGCATCCGCCGCAGCAGGTCCCGCAGTTGGGCCCGCTCGGGGGCGTCCAGCGCGGCCAGCGGCTCGCGGGCGAAGTTCAGCGATTCGCGCAGTTCGGAGGAGGCGGTGAGCCCCGAGTCGGTGGCGACGACCAGCTTGACCCGGCGGTCCTGCGGGTCGGACTCGCGGGTGACGAAGCCGCGGCCCTCCAGCCGGTCGACGATGCCGGTGACGTTGGACGGCTCGCAGGAGAGGGTCTGTGCGATGTGCCGCATCGGCATCGGCCCGCGCCGCAGCAGCGCCAGCACTTTGGCCTGCGCGCCGGTCAGCGAGCGGGCGGCGGCGGCCTCCTCGTACTCGCGGTGGAAGAGTCCGACCAGGCGCGCCATGAGGTCGACGACCTCCACGGTGATCGGGTCGGCGGTCGGAATCGGTGCCTGCTCCATGACCTGCTCCTTCTCCATGGCGCCGAGTCTAGCTGAACAGTTGACAACATGAACCTTTCATCCACAGGATTACTTGAGCCGCTGAATGTTTCAGGTTGATAAGGAGCGTGTGATGGCACAGCAGGACCTTCCCGCCACCGGCCGCGAATGGCACCTGGCCGCCCGCCCGCAGGGCTGGCCGGTTCCCGGCGACTTCGCCCTGGTCGAGGCCCCCGTCCGGCAGCCCGGCCCGGGCGAGATCACCGTGCGCAACGCCTACCTGTCCGTCGACCCGTACATGCGCGGGCGGATGAACGACGTGAAGTCCTACGTCCCGCCGTACGCGCTGGGCGCGCCGATGGACGGCGGTGCGGTGGGCCACGTGGTCGCCAGCAACGCCGAGGGCTTCCAGGTCGGCGACGCCGTGCTGCACGGGCTCGGCTGGCGCGAGTACGCCACCGTGGACGCGGCGCGCACCGTCAAGGTCGACCCCGAACTCGCCCCGCTCTCCGCCTATCTGGGCGTGCTCGGGATGCCCGGCCTCACCGCGTACGCGGGGCTGCTGGAGGTCGCCTCGTTCCGCTCCGGCGACACCGTGTTCGTCTCCGGCGCGGCCGGCGCGGTCGGTTCGCTGGTCGGCCAGATCGCCCGGCTCAAGGGCGCGAAGCGGGTCATCGGCTCGGCCGGCTCCGCCGAGAAGGTCGCCACCCTGGTCGACGACTACGGCTTCGACGCCGCCTTCAACTACAAGGACGGCCCGGTCGCCGAGCTGCTCGGCCGGGCTGCCCCCGACGGCATCGACGTCTACTTCGACAACGTCGGCGGCGAGCACCTGGAGGCCGCGATCGGCGCCCTGCGGGTGCACGGCCGGGCCACCCTGTGCGGGGCGATCGCCCAGTACAACGACACCTCCGCCCCGGCGGGGCCGCGCAACCTGGCGCTGGCCGTCGGAAAGCGCCTTCGCCTGCAGGGCATGCTGGTCAGCGACCACAGTGCGCTGCGCGGCCAGTTCCTCGAGGAGGTCGGCGGCTGGCTGCGGGACGGCTCGCTGCGCTACGACGAGACCGTGGTCGAGGGCGTGGAGAACGCCGTGGAGGCCTTCCTCGGCATGCTGCACGGCGCCAACATCGGGAAGATGGTCGTACAGGTCTGAACGGCGCAATAGCTGATGATGTGACAGCTTTTGCTGCGTCAACCCGCCCCCGCCGGATGCGCGATCCGGTGGGGGCGCGCGTTTAGGTCCGTTCGGGGGAGGTGGGCGCTGTGGGGGTAGACCTCCCGGGGGAACCGACTAGCATGGAGGGAAAGCTTGTCCGTTTTGCTCGATTTGATGACCTAATGTCGAATAAGTTGAGCGTCACGGGGTAGCCACTGGTCCGTACCGACCGGCGACGGCGCGAGGCAGCTGGGGAAGGCGACCCTCGTCCACAGCCAGGAGGTCCCGGTGACGACACGTGGTGTGCTCTACATCCACTCCGCGCCACGCGCGCTGTGCCCGCACGTCGAGTGGGCGGTGGCGGGCGCCCTCGGGGTGCGGGTCAACCTCGACTGGATCCGGCAGCCCGCCGCGCCCGGCCACTGGCGGTCCGAACTCTCCTGGCAGGGAGAGCCCGGCACCGCCTCCAGGCTCGCCTCCGCGCTGCGCGGCTGGCAGATGATGCGCTACGAGGTGACCGGCGAGCCCTGCGCCACGGCCGAGGGCGAGCGGTACTCCTCCACGCCCAGCCTCGGCATCTTCCACGCCGTCACCGGCATCCACGGCGACATCCTGATCCCCGAGGACCGGCTGCGGGCCGTGCTGCTGCGCTCCCGCAGCGAGGGCAGCGACCTGGAGACGGAGATCGGCCGGCTGCTCGGAAAGCCGTGGGACGACGAGCTGGAGCCGTTCCGGTACGCGGGTGAGGGTGCGCCGGTGAGGTGGCTGCACCAGGTGGTGTGACCCGTAGCGGCGCGGAGACGGGACCGGCCCGGCACTCGATCGGAGTGCCGGGCCGGTCGCGCAGTTGTTCGCGCGGGTGTCTCAGACGGTGGTGTCTCAGACGCTGCGGAAGGCCAGGACCACGTTGTGGCCGCCGAAGCCGAAGGAGTTGTTGAGGGCGGCGATGCGGCCCTCGACCGGGAGCTTGCGGGGCTCGTCGCGGACGATGTCGGCCTCGATGTCGTCGTCCAGGTCGACCACGTTGATGGTCGGCGGGGCGATCCGGTGGTGCAGGGCGAGGACGGTGGCGACCGTCTCGATGCCGCCGGCGCCGCCGAGCAGGTGGCCGGTCATCGACTTGGTGGCGGAGATCGCCACGTGCCCGAGGTGCTCGCCGAGTTCGCGGCTGAGCGCCTTGACCTCCGCGGTGTCACCCTGCGGGGTGGAGGTGGCGTGCGCGTTGACGTGCACGACCTCGGCCTTGTCCAGCTCGTTGCGGTCGAACAGGTCGGCGATGGCGCGGGCCACGCCGGCGCCGGTCGGCTCCGGCTGGGCGATGTGGTGGGCGTCCGAGGACAGGCCCTGGCCGATCGCCTCGCAGTACACGCGGGCACCGCGGGCGGCGGCGTGCTCGGCGGACTCCAGCACCACGACGCCGGCGCCCTCGCCGAGGACGAAGCCGTCACGGGCCTTGTCGTACGGCCGGGAGGCGTGCTCGGGGTCGTCGTTGTTCTTGGACATCGCCATCATGTTGGAGAAGGCGACGATGGGCAGCGGGTGGATCGCCGCCTCGGTGCCGCCGGCCACCACGATGTCGGCGCGGCCACTGCGGATCATCTCGATCGCGTAGCCGATCGCCTCGGCACCGGAGGCGCAGGCGGAGACGGGGGTGTGCACGCCGGCCCGGGCGCCGACCTCCAGGCCGACGTTGGCGGCCGGGGAGTTGGGCATCAGCATCGGGACGGTGTGCGGGGAGACCTTGCGGACGCCCTGCTCCTTGAGCACGTCGTACTGGTCGAGCAGGGTGGTGACGCCACCGATGCCGGAGGCGATGACCGCGCCCAGACGCTCGGGGGTCAGCTCGTTGGAGTCGGCGGTGGCCGGGCCCTCGAAGCCGGCGTCCTTCCAGGCCTCGCGGGCGGCGATCAGCGCGAACTGGGCCGAGCGGTCCAGCTTGCGGGCCACCGGGCGGGGCAGGATTTCGGACGGCTCGACGGCGACCCGGGCGGCGATCCGGACCGGCAGGTCGGCGGCCCACTCCTCGGTGAGCGCGCGGACCCCGGACCGGCCGGCCAGCAGGCCCTCCCAGAATGTGGCGGCGTCGCCGCCCAGCGGCGTGAAGGCGCCGATACCCGTGACGACCACGGTGCGGTTTTCAGCAGTCACTGGTTTCTTCTTCTCTCACGTAGAGCGGGGGGCCGGACGAGCCGGACGGAAAGGGGGACGGTCGGGGCGCGGCTGGCGCGCCCCGACCGGCAGCCTGACGACTGGTCAGACGTTGGCGACGATGAAGTTCACCGCGTCGCCGACGGTCTTCAGGTTCTTGACCTCGTCGTCCGGGATCTTCGCGCCGAAGCGCTCCTCGGCGGCGACGACGACCTCGACCATGGACAGCGAGTCGACGTCCAGGTCGTCGGTGAAGGACTTGTCGAGCTCGACGTCCTCGACCGGAATGCCGGCGATCTCGTTCACGATCTCGGCGAGACCTTCGAGAACCTCGGTCTGGGTAGCCATATCGGCTGCTCCTCTTCGGTGGTGACGGCGGACGGTCCGACGGACCGCCGCGGGTTTCATGTGGTGCGGAGAAAAACGCCTAGGGGAGAGTAACGACTGCTGCGGCGTAGACCAGGCCGGCCCCGAAGCCGATGATCAGCGCCAGGTCGCCGCTCTTGGCCTCGCCGCGCTCCAGCATCCGCTCCATGGCGAGCGGAATGGAGGCGGCGGAGGTGTTGCCGGTCTCGACGATGTCGCGGGCCACCGGGATCTCGGCGGGCAGCTTCAGCGTCTTGATCATGGCGTCGATGATGCGCATGTTGGCCTGGTGCGGGATGAACGCGCCGAGCTGGTCGGCGGTGATCCCGGCGGCGTCCAGCGCCTGCTGCGCGACCTTCGCCATGTCGTACACGGCCCAGCGGAAGACCGTCTGGCCCTCCATCCGGAGCGCGGGCCACTTGATCTCCTCGCCCGCGCCGTTGACGGCGTCGGGCTTGGCGAAGGCGGTGTCCCAGGCCTTGGTCTGCGAAATCACCTCGGACTGCGAGCCGTCCGAACCCCAGACCACCTTGCCGATGCCGGGCGTGTCGGACGGGCCGACGATCGCGGCGCCCGCGCCGTCGCCGAAGATGAACGCGGTCGAGCGGTCCGACTTGTCGGTCAGGTCGGACAGCCGCTCCACGCCGATCACCAGCACGTACTCGGCGCTGCCGCCGCGCACCATGCCGTCGGCCAGGCTCAGGCCGTAGCCGAAGCCCGCGCAGGCGGCGGAGATGTCGAACGCGGGGGCGGTGCCGCAGCCGAGCCGCTGGGCGATCTCGGTGGCGATCGCCGGGGTCTGCTTCAGGTGCGAGACGGTGGCGACGATGACGCCGCCGATCTGCTCCGGAGCGATCCCGGACATCGCGATGGCCCGCTCGGCCGCCTGCACCGACATCTCGGCGACGGTCTCCTCCGGGCCGGCCCAGCGGCGCTCCGCGATACCGGAACGCGAGCGGATCCACTCGTCCGAGGAGTCGATCCAGTTCAGCACCTCGGAGTTCGGGATCACCCGGGTCGGGCGGTAGCCGCCGACCCCGAGGATGCGCGAGAACTGGGCGCCGGTGGCCGGCTTGATGGTGGCAGTCATGCGGACTTCTCCTGCTTGCCGTGCTCGGCCACGAGCTCACGGGCCCGGTCGAGATCGGCGGGGGACTTCAGGGCCAGCGTGGCGACACCCTTGACGTTGCGCTTGACCAGGTTGGTGAGGGTTCCGGCCGGGGACAGCTCGATCACGGCGGTCGCGCCCAACTGCTGCAGGGTCTCCATGCACAGGTCCCAGCGGACCGGGTTGGACACCTGCGAGACCAGACGGGACAGCACCTCGGCACCGTCGCCGACCACCTCGCCGTCCTTGTTGGACACGTACGCCACCGCCGGGTCGGCCGCCGTCAGCGTCGGCGCCAGCTTCTCCAGCCGGGCCACGCCCGGGGCCATGTGCGCGGTGTGGAACGCGCCCGCGACCTTCAGCGCGATCAGCCGCGCGCCGGCCGGCGGGTCCGCCTTCAGCGCGGCCAGCTGCTCCAGCGTGCCGGCCGCGACGATCTGGCCGCCGCCGTTGTTGTTCGCCGCGGTGACCCCGTGCGCGGCGAGCTTCTCGGCGACCGCCTCCGGGTCGCCGCCGAGCACCGCCGCCATACCGGTCGCGGTGGCCGCGGCGGCCTCCGCCATGCCGAGGCTGCGCTCGCGGACGAAGGCCAGCGCGTCCTGCTCGGACAGCACGCCGGCCAGCGCCGCGGCGGTGATCTCACCGACGCTGTGGCCGGCCAGCGCGCCGACCGACGCGGAAACGCCCTGCGGCAGCAGCGCCTGAGCGGTCACCAGGCCGGCGGCCACCAGCAGCGGCTGGGCGACGGCGGTGTCCTTGATCTCCTCCTCGGAGGCCTCGGTTCCGGCGTGCACCAGGTCGAGGCCGGCCACCTCCGACCACTGGCGCAGCCGGTCGGCGACGCCGTCCAGTTCGAGCCAGGGGTTGAGGAAGCCGGGAGTCTGGGCACCCTGTCCAGGGGCGACGATAACGAGCACGGTTCAACCCTCTCTCGCCGGACGCCGTGGGGCGGGTAGGCGACGATGACGAAGAAAAGCACGTCGGATTGTGGATTCCCTACAGTGCGATCAGCCCTGGTCAGGCCCGGAGCCGAGACGCCCCAGGGCAAGGGCGATGCGCAGGGTGAACGCCGAACGCACGTCCGATGGAGCATAGCCGGTGACATCTGTCACACGACGCAGCCGGTAGCGCACGGTGTTCGGGTGGACGAAGAGCATCCGGGCGGCGCCCTCCAGCGAGGACGCCTGCTCCAGATAGACACTCAGCGTCTCCAGGAGTGCCGAACCAGCCTCCTCCAATGGTGTGTAGATCTCCTCCACCAGCTGACGGCGAGCCACCTCGTCGCCCGCCAGCGAGCGTTCGGGCAGCAGATCGTCGGCCAGCACCGGGCGTGGCGCGTCCGGCCACGCCGAACACGCCTTCAGGCCCTGCGCGGCGGCGTGCGCCGAGCGGGTCGCCGACAGCAGGTCACCGACCGTCGGACCGACCACCACCGGGCCCGGGGCGAACTGGCCGATCAGCGCCCGCGCGGCGTGCACCGGCTCCTTGTCGCCGCCGACCACCACCACCAGGCGGCGGCCCAGCACCCCCGTCAGCACGTGCAGCTTGGCGTACCGGGCGGCCCGCCGGATGGCCTCCACCACCAGCTCGCTGTCGCCGTCCGGGGCACTGCCCATCACGACCCGCACCTGGCTCGGCTGACCCCAGCCCAGTGCCGCCGCCCGGGACAGCACGCCCTCGTCGGCGTCCCCGGACAGCAGCGAGTTGACGACCAGCGCCTCCAGCCGGGCGTCCCACGCGCCGCGCGCCTCCGCGGCCTGCGCGTACACCTGGGCGGTGGCGAAGGCGATCTCCCGGGCGTAGACCAGCACCGACTCGCGCATGCCCGCCTCGTCGCCGGGCGCGGCCACCTCCTCGATGGCCTCCTCCATCACCTCGATCGTGGTGCGGATCAGCTCCACCGTCTGCCGCAGCGTGATCGCCCGGGTCAACTCCCGCGGGGCGGTGCCGAACACGTCGGTGGAGATCGCCTGCGGCGCCTCCGGGTGCCGGTACCACTCGGTGAACGCCGCGATACCCGCCTGCGCGACCAGACCGATCCACGAACGGTGCTCCGGCGGCATCCGCCGGTACCAGGCCAGCTGATCATCCATCCGGGCAATCGCCGCGGACGCCAGCTTGCCCGCCGACTTCTCCAGCCGCTTCAGCGTCGCCGCCCGCAACTCGGCGCGCTCCGACGCGAGTCGGCGCTCCTCGGCGGTCATCCGGCCACGGCCGGGGACCGCCGCGGTACCGTTCGGCCGCGCCGGACGTTTCGCGGACTTCTTCTCCGGGCCCCGGTCGGCGGGCCGCTCCTGGGCGGGCGGCTCGCCGGACGTCCGGTCGGATGCTTTGTCGGGTTTCGCTGAAGCGGATGGCACGGCACTAGCCTGCCTCACGCGGGCGGGTGCTCGTGCACACCCCGCGCCGAGAAGACCGGTGGCACCCGTCACACCGGCTACCGTGGTGCCCGTGAGCGTGGATTCCTCGCCCCAGGACGGGCACCCCCTCGAAACCGCCGCACCCGCGTCCGGGGCCGGACGGAAGGAACGCGGCCGCGCCGACCTGCGCCGGGCCGGCGAGCGTTACCTGTCGGAACCCGCCGAAGGCATCACCACCCTTCACGCGTTCTCCTTCGCCGGGCACTACGACCCGAAGAACACATCTTTCGGGGCGCTGCTCGCCTGCAATGAGGAGACGCTCGCCCCCGGCGCCGGCTACGACACGCACCGGCACACCGACACCGAGATCGTCACCTGGGTGATCGACGGCGCGCTCGCCCACCGCGACGACGCGGGCCACGCGAGCGTGGTCCGGCCCGGCATGCTCCAGGTGCAGTCCGCGGGGGCGGGCATCAACCACACTGAGCGGAACCTCGGCGGGGCGGAGTCGTCCGTGACGTTTCTTCAGATGTGGCTCCAGCCCGATCAGTTCGGTTCGGAGCCGGGGTTCGGGCTGCGGTCGGTCGCGAACGGG
The DNA here is from genome assembly GCF_042873675.1 of Kitasatospora sp. NPDC004614. Classification (NCBI taxonomy): domain Bacteria; kingdom Bacillati; phylum Actinomycetota; class Actinomycetes; order Kitasatosporales; family Streptomycetaceae; genus Kitasatospora; species Kitasatospora sp. NPDC004614. Next base: position 389,979 of record NZ_JBIALR010000003.1, on the reverse strand, counting down.
GACGGGCTGACGTTGCTCGCTTCCGGTCGGGCCTCGGGTGAGGTGCTGCGCCTGCGGCGGGCGGACGCAGCGCTCTGGCTGGTCCGGGCCGGGGCGTGGGCGGCACTGCCGGAACTCCCCGCCGCCCCTTTCCGATACGTGCACGTGGTGGCCGGCTCGGTCGGCTACCGGACCGTCCCCGGCCCGCAGGGTGGCGGGCGGTCGGCGAGCGCCGGGGACGCGATCCGGATCACGGGGGACGCGTTCGCGGATCCGACGGCGGGGGAGAACGGCGTGGAGCTGCTGCTCTGGGAGATGCACAGCCCGCTGCAATTCGGGTGAACAACCGGGGGCGCGGGGAACTGCGCGACAAGCGCACACCACGTCCGTAAGGTCGCGATCAAGTGCAAGTCATTGTCCTGCGTCGCGATCTTGCGGTGAGGTGCCTTCCGCTTCGCGCAGTTCCCCGCGCCCCCGGACGCTCACTCCTGTTCGGAGAGAACCGCGTCGCTGAGCTGGGGCCAGACCTCCGCTGCCCATGGGCCGAAGTCGCGGTCGGTGAGGGCGAGGCAGGCGAGGTCGGCGGTGGGGTCGACCCAGAGGAAGGTGCCGGACTGGCCGAAGTGGCCGAAGGTGGCGGGGGAGTTGGTGGTGCCGGTCCAGTGCGGGGTCTTGTGGTCGCGGATTTCGAAGCCGAGGCCCCAGTCGTTGGGGCGGCGGTGGCCGAAGCCGGGCAGGACGCCGCTGGTGCCGGGGAAGGCGACCTCGCGGGTGGCGGTGTGCAGGGTGGCGGGGTCGAGCAGCTTGGGGGACTGGAGTTCGGCCGCGAAGCGGGCGAGGTCGGCGGCGGTGGAGAGGCCGCCCGCGCCGGCGGGCGCGCGGTGGGCGGTGTTGATCAGGGTGGCGTGCATGCCGAGCGGCTGGAAGACGGCTTCGGCCGCGTACTGGGCGAACGGGATGCCGGAGGCGTGCTCCAGGGTGGCGGCGAGGACGTCGAAGCCGGCGTTGGAGTAGAGGCGGCGGTTGCCGGGGGCGGCCATCACGCGGTGTTCGTCGAAGGCCAGGCCGGAGGTGTGGGCCAGCAGGTGGCGGACGGTGGAGCCGTCGGGGCCGGCCGGGTCGTCGAGTTCGAAGACGCCTTCCTCGACGGCGATCAGTGCGGCGTACGCGCTGAGCAGCTTGGTGACGGAGGCGAGCGGGAACAGGTGGTCCTGCGGGCCGTGTGCGCCGAGCAGGGCGCCGTCGCTTCCGCGTACGACCGCCGCAGCGGCGTTCGGTACGGGCCAGTCCTCGATCATCCGCAAGCTCTGCATGGGCCGAACTCTAAACGACGGTCCGGGGGGTCCGGTGTGCCAGGCTTGCTTGGAGTGCGCTCCAACTGAGTAGCGTCGGAGCCGTCGTCGAGAGCGGGGGTCGGGCAGGATGGCGGAGTTCGTCCAGCGGAGTGCTCAACTGGCGGGGTGCGAGCGGGCGTTCGGTGCGCCGAGTGCGGTGCCGGACCGGACGCCGCGGCATCCGATCAGCGAGGTGTCCGCGATCAGCGGGCTCACTGCGCACACGCTGCGCTGGTACGAGCGGATCGGCCTGCTGGACCGGGTGGACCGTTCGCACGCCGGCCAGCGCCGGTACAGCGACGCGGACCTGGCGCGGCTGGCGTTCCTGACGAAGCTCCGGCTGACCGGGATGCCGGTGGCCGACATGGTCCGGTACGTCGAGCTGGTGCGGGACGGGGACGCCACCCGGGCCGAGCGCCGGCAGCTGCTGGTGGACCACCGGGCGGAGGTCCGGCAGCGGCTCGCGGACCTGCACGCCACGCTCGCCGTGATCGACCGGAAGATCGATCTCTACGGCGAGCCGGCCGCACCCGTTCCGGGCGACGACGCGACTGAGACGACGGCCGATTATTCGATCGAGGACAGGAAGAGCGCATGAGCAGCATCGAGACCACCCGGCTCGGCAGCAACGGCCCCGTCGTGGGTGTGCAGGGCCTGGGCTGCATGGGGATGAGCGAGTTCTACGGGCCGACCGACACCGAGGAGGCGCTGGCCACCCTCGGCCGGGCGCTGGAGCTCGGGGTGACCCTGTTCGACACTGCCGACATCTACGGTTCGGGCGCCAACGAGGAGCTGATCGGTCCGTTCGTCCGGGCGCACCGCGAACAGGTGGTGCTGGCCACCAAGTTCGGGATCGAGCGGCGCGCCGACGACCCGAGCTACCGGGGCGTCAACAACGAGCCGGCGTACATCCGGCAGGCGGTGGACGCCTCGCTGCGGCGGCTCGGGGTGGACGAGATCGACCTGTACTACATGCACCGCCGCAACCCGGAGGTGCCGCTGGCCGAGTCGGTCGGGGCGATGGCGGAGCTGGTCGCGGCCGGCAAGGTGAAGCATCTGGGTCTGTCCGAGGTGACCGGTCCGGAGCTGCGGGAGGCGTACGCGGTGCACCCGATCGCGGCGCTGCAGTCCGAGTGGTCGCTGTTCGCCCGCGGCCCGGAGCGCACCGCGGTGCCCGTGGCGGCCGAGCTGGGCGTCGCGCTGGTGCCGTACTCGCCGCTCGGCCGGGGCTTCCTGACCGGGGCGTTCGCCAACGCCGAGCAGCTGGGCGCGGACGACTTCCGCCGTCACCTGCCGCAGTTCACCGGCGCGAACGCGGTGGACAACGCGGAGCTGGTCGAGCCGATCCGGAAGGTCGCCGCGGAGCGCGGTGTGACGGCCGCCCAGGTCGCGCTGGCCTGGCTGCAGCAGCGGGCCGAGGTGCACGGCCTGACGGTGGTGCCGATCCCGGGCACCCGCAAGCGCAGCCGGCTGGAGGAGAACGCCGCCGCGACCGCGCTGAAGCTGACGGCGGCGGAGCTGGCCGAGCTGGAGCCGATCGGCGGCCGGGTGCAGGGCCCCCGCTACGCGGACATGAGCGCCACCTCGGACGCCCGCGAGGTGTGACGTCCGGTCAATTGCCGGAGTTGTTCGGGTGGCTGACGTCGCCGTAGTGGCCGAGGGCGATCGCGGCGAAGTTGTGCCGGCTGGCGGTGCCCTCGGCCAGGTAGCCGTTGTGGCCGCTGGCGCCGGCCGAGGAGACGGTCATCGCGCCGAACGCCTGGGTGGTCGGGTCGGCGCCGTGCCCGAGGCCGCCGACCTCCAGGTAGGGGACGTTGCCGATCCAGTCGGCGGGGTTGCGGGCCGCCCACACCTGGACGCCGGTGCCGAGCTCGGCGGCCGAGTCGACGCCCATCCCGGGGCTGCCGAACGCCACCAGGTCGGTGGGCTGCGTGCCGTGCACGGTCGGCGCGGCGGTGCCGCACACCACCGAGCCGTACGAGTGGCACAGCAGCGTCGGCGGCGCCTCCGGGTGGCTGGTCTGCTTCAGCCCGGCGAGCAGCCGTTCCAGGCGGGGCGCGGCGGCCTCGGCGAGCCGGGAGGTGGCCGCGTCCGGGCCGAGGCCCTGCGGGGTGACGTAGCCGGTCCAGGCGATCACCGCGGTGCGGGTGTTCGGGGACTGGGCGTGCTCCTCGGTGAACAGGGCGCGGGCCATGCCGGCGGGGGAGCGCAACGGCTCGACGGCCTGGTCGAAGTGGGCGAGGTCGGCGTCCGAGCCGGGCACCAGGACGGCGACCCGCTGGGCGGCGGCCAGGTCGCCGTACACCTCGGTGACCAGGCCGCGGCCGCGCGGGTCGAAGGCGAGGATCTGCCGGCCGCCGGCCAGCAGCGCCTCGGAGTCGTTGGCGCGGGAGGCGGCCAGCGCGCGGGCGGTCGGGTCCAGGGCGCGGTCCTCGGAACGCTGCCGGGCCCGGTCGCGTTCGGCGGCGATCGCCTCCCGGTTGGCCCGGTACCGGACGGCCGGCGGCGCACCGTCCAAGTTGCCGACCACCAGCGGGTATTCGAGGATCAGCCGGTCGAGTTCGGCGTTCGTCAGCGAGGCGAAGAAGGCGGCGACGGCGGCCGGGTCGGCGGTGGCCGGGTCCGGCAGGGCGCGGCCGAAGGTGTTGTCGGCGACCCAGGCGGCGCTGCCGGCCGGCGGCGTGGTGATGGCCAGCTGCTCGCTGGACGCGGTGGCCTGGGCGACCGCCGCCCCAGCGTCCACCAGGGCGGCACAGCCCGCGAACACGCCGATCAGGATCCGCTTGACCCGCCTGCGCTGCATGGCGTCCACTCCCTCGGGCCGGTACATCGCAGCGGGCCGGGCCCGATGGTGCTACGACTGCCAACTACTAGTCAGCCAGACTAGAGGGCGGCAGACGCGCCGGGCAGGGAGCAAACAGTGTTCCGTGTCACATTCGCCCGGACGCTACCTGTCGTATCCGTCCCGGACGCGCTTCGGAGCGATCGAACGCCAGGCCTCGGTGAGCAGTTCACGCAGCTCCTCCGGCTCGACCAGGGCCAGTTGCACCCGCACCCAGCCGAACCGGCCGGTGTACGGCGCCATCGAGTACACCTCGGGCGCGGCGGCGATCAGTTCGGCCTGATCGGACACCGTGGCCTTCACCGAAACCGCCCCCGACTCCGGGTGCCCCATCGCGAAGATCTTCCGGCCGACCCGGAACGTCTCCTGCTCCCAGGTGGTTTCCTGGTGCGCCTGCGGCAGCTCCAGTGCCAGCGCGATCAGTTCGTCGAAGGTCGCCATGGCCGCCAGGGTACGGCCAGGCTCCGACAACCGAAGGGAATTGACGCAACGTCAGACCGCGCCGAGCGCGTACACCGCGAACAGTGCCGCGCCCGCCGTCGCCACCGCCCGCCAGGCGCGGGACGGCCACGGGGCGTCGAAACGCCGCGCCCAGCGGCCGATCAGCGCCAGCACCACCGCGAACAACGGCAGCCAGGCCAGTCGGGCCAGCGCCCACAGGCCGGAGTCGGGGGCGGCGGTCAGGCCCGGCAGCGTGCCCAGTCGCGAACCGGCCAGCGCGGTCAGGAACATCGCGGTCTGGTGCCAGCAGAAGATCGTCATCGCGCCCAGGTTGACCACCACCACCGGCAGCCACAGCAGCGGCCGGCGCAGCGCCCGGCCCAGCCGGTCTTTCAGCAGCATCGCCGCACCGCCCTGCACCGAGGCCAGCGCCAGCACCAGCAGGGACGGCGGGTGCGAGTTGGTGCGGGCCGCGCCCGGTACGCCGACCATGCTCGCCGGGTAGTGGAACACCAGCAGCAGCACCGTGAACAGCGCCGCCCCGCCGAAGGCCGTCAGCCGCGCCCCGGCCCGGGAGATCCGGCCGTGCGCCCAGTCCACACCCAGCTGGTAGGCGAACAGCCAGCCCGGCAGCAGGTTCAGCAGGCTCAGCCACCCCGGCATCGACGCGCCCCACGGCCCGTACCGCAGCAGGTCCACCACCGCGACGGCCGCCAGCAGCGCCGCCGAGGCCCAACCCTTCATCCGCGCACCGAACTTGACGCACAGCGGGGTGAGCGCCGTCAGCACCAGGTACATCGCGATGTACCAGAGCGGCTGCACCATCAGCACCGCCCCCGTGCGCACCGTGTCGGCCGGCACCCCCAGCCCGCGCAGCACCGGGATCAGCGCCGCCCACACCGCGGCCACCCCCAGCACCGGCCGGGCCAGCCGCAGCACCCGGCCGCGCAACCACTCCCCGGTACCCACCCCGCGGTCGGCCGCCCGGCGCAGCGACAGCGCCGACGCCCGGCCGCCGACCAGGAAGAACACCCCCAGCATCTGCAGCACCCAGCTCAGCGGCGCCATGAACGACAGCGCCGTCAGCGGACTCGCGTTGTGCAGCACGCCGTCGGAGAGGGTGAACCCGCCGAGCAGCCAGTGCCCGAGCGGCACCGAGAGCAGTGCGACGGCGCGCAGGCCGTCCAGCGCTCGGTCACGGGTGGTGGGGGTCTTGGCATCGACGGTCGCCGCGGCGCGGCGAACGGAAACAGGCAGCATCGGACGTCTCCTCGACAGGTCGTCAGGCGGTGGTGGGGGAGCCGGTCGCGGCGAGCGCGGCGAAGGCCGCGAGCGAGGCCGAACCGGGGGCGAAGTAGTCGCTGTGGCCGTGCGAACCCGTCGATGGCAGCAGGCGGGCGTGGAACCCCGGGGACGTCGGGTCGGCGCCGTGCCCGAGCCCGAACACCGAGACGTGCGGCACGTTCGAGATCCAGTCCTCCGGATTGCGGGCCACCGCCCACACCGGCACCTTCAACTCGTCCGCCCGCTCCAGGCCCAGCCCCGGCGAGGCGAACACCACCAGCCCCGAGACCCGCGCCGGATCCGGCGCGGACTGCCCGCACACCACCGAGCCGTAGCTGTGGCAGAAGAGAGTGACGGGCCCGGTCAGCGGGGCCAGGCCGGCGACCAGACGCTCCAGCCGCGGGGCCCCCGCCCGGGCGAGCTCCTCCCGGGCGGCGTCCAGCCCCACGCCGACGGGCGTGGTGTAGCCGACCCACGCCACCACGGCGACCTGGTCCTTGGCAGCGGCGCGCAGTTCCTTCGCCATGGCGGCGAGGCGGTCGGACGAGGCCAGATCGACGTCCGAACCGGGCACGAGGACGGCGGTGCGGGCGGCGTGGGCCAGATCGCCGAACACCTCGGCGAGTTGGCCGCGGCCGCGAGGATCGAAGACGAGAAGTTGGCGGCCGGTCAGTTCGGCGTAGCGGGCGGCCTTCCGGGCGGCCTGCTCGCGCTCTTCCGGCAGGAGCGAGGCGTCGGTGGCGCGGGCCTGCTCACGGGCGCGTTCCTGGGCGAGGGCCAGGGAGTTCGCCAAGTAGCGGAGGGGGACCGGCGCGCCGTCCAGATTGCCGAGGACCTGCGGGTGCCGGAACGCGAGCTGCCGCTGCTGGTCCGGGGCCAACGCGTCGAAGAACGCCGCAACTTCGGCCGGGGAGGCGTTCGTCGGATCGGGCAGCCGCACCCCCAGCGCGGTGTCCGCCACCCACTCCGCGGACCCCGGCGGCGGCCCCGTCAGCGGCGTCTGCGCATCCGCCGACGTCCACGACCCCACCCCCAGCACCGCCGCCAGCACCAACCCCGCGACGGCCGTCCCTCGACGCAGACGCCCCAGCATCGCTTCCTCCTCCCGTTCGGTGACGAGGAGGAAGGTAGGAACGAGGTGCGTGGCGGGGCGTCACCCTGCGGAGCCAAGACGCACGTCATACCTGGGTGGGAGTGCGGGCAGCCAGGGGCGCGGGGAGGTTGCTCAACTGCCGGGCTGCACCAAGCCGCTCTCGTAGGCGAGGACGACGGCCTGCGCGCGGTCGCGCAGGTTGAGCTTGGCGAGGATGCGGCCTATGTGGGTCTTGACGGTCTGTTCGGCGAGGATCAGGTGGGCGGCGATTTCCTGGTTGGAGAGGCCGCGGGCGATGAGTTCGAGGACTTCGGTCTCGCGGGGGGTGAGCCCGTTGAGGCGGAGGCGGGGGTCGCGGCGGGGGGTGGGGCGGTTCTGGGCGAAGTCGGCGATCAGGCGGCGGGTGACGGAGGGGGCGAGCAGGGCGTCGCCGGCGGCGACCACGCGGACGGCGTTGATCAGGTCGGCGGGTGGGGCGTCCTTGAGGAGGAAGCCGGAGGCGCCGGCGCGGAGGGCCTCGTACACGTAGTCGTCGACGTCGAAGGTGGTGAGCATCAGGACGCGGGGGCGGTGGATCACGCCGGGCGGGGGGTCGAGGAGGTGGCGGGCGGCTTCGAGGCCATCCATCTCGGGCATGCGGACGTCCATCAGGACCACGTCGGGGTGGGTGTGCCGGCTGACTTCCAGGGCCTGGAGGCCGTTCGCGGCGTCGCCGACCACGTCGATGTCGCTCTGGGCGCCGAGCAGGGCGGCGAAGCCGGCGCGGACCATCGCCTGGTCGTCGACGATGAGGACGCGGATGGTCATGCGGTGTTCTCCCCTGGGGCGGTGCCGACCGCCGTTGCGGGGCGGTCGATCGGCAGGACGGCGGCGACCCGGTAGCCGCCGTCGGCGGTCGGGCCGGTGTCCAGGGTGCCATCCAGCAGACGTACGCGTTCCCGCATTCCGGTCAGGCCGTGTCCGGTGGAGGCGGAGACTTCGACGGCGGTGGCCTTGCCGGGGGCCGGGTCGTTGTGGACGTCCACGGTGAGGGCGCCGTCGGCCGCCGCGACCCGGACCCGGGCGGTGGCGCCGGGGGCGTGCCGGACGACGTTGGCCAGGGCTTCCTGGACGATCCGGTACGCGGACAGGCCGACCGCCTCGGGGACGGGGCCGAGGGCCCGGACGTCGTCGGCGAGGTCGAGTTCGGCCCGGACGCCGGCCTGGGCCACGGTGGCGAGCAGGCCCGGCAGGTCGTCGAGGCCCGGTTGCGGGGCCTTGTCGGCCTCGGTGTCGGCGGCCCGCAGCACGCCGAGCAGGCGCCGCATCTCGGCGAGCGAGCCGCGGGCAGCGGAGGCGATCTGCCCGAATTCGGCGACGGCGGGCTCGGGCAGGCCCTCGATCCGGTACGGGGCGCTGTCGGCCTGGACGGCGATCACCGACATGTGGTGGGCGACCACGTCGTGCAACTCGCGGGCGATCCGGGCGCGTTCCTCCAGCAAGGTGCGCCGGGCGCGTTCGGTCTCGGAGATCTGTTCCTGGGCGGCGAGCAGCCGCTGCGCCTCGTCGCGGCTGCGCAGGCTCCAGCCGAGCAGCAGGATCACCCCGGAGAGCACGGTGACCACCACCGAGGTGCCGTCGAAGTGCTCGTTGAAGACGGACCAGCTGAGGCTGTTGCCGACGAAGGTGACCGCCCAGACGGCGAGCAGGGTGCGTCCGCTTTCCCGGATCGCCAGGAACACCATCAGGAACAGGTAACTCAGCAGGGTGGGGACCGGCCACGGCCAGGCCTGGGTGGCGGCCTCGCCGTGGGTGACGACCGCGCCGACCAGCACCGACGGTGCCACCAGCTGCCAGGCGGTCAGCGGCCGGACCAGGGCCAGTGCCAGCGCCCCGGCCTGGACCGTGGCCAGTGCGGCGGCGAGGCCCCCGTTCACCCCGTAGAACTGCGTCAGCGCGACGATGCCGGTGGGCAGCAGCGCACCGATCATGGCCAGCACCACCACGAAGGGCAGCGCCCGCATCCATGCTTTGCGGGCGTTGGCCAGCGGCGGCCGGTGGTTCGGGACGGGTTCGACGAGGGCGCTGAGGAAGGTCTTCCAGGTGGTCACCGGGCCGAGGGTAGAACGGGGCGGGGCCGGTGTCCTCATACTCCGGTCGGGCGACGCGGGTGATACCGGAGTACTACTCGGGCCCTCAGCGCCAGGAGCCGGCCAGCGCCGGTCCGAGTTCGTCGAAGTGGCGCTCCAGCAGGGCCAGCATGCCGTCCGTGCAGTGGCTGTGCTGGTCGGCACTGGCGGCGTACGACAGGTGCGAGATCCGCACCACGGTGCCGAATACGGCGGCGAGCAGCCGGGGGCGCAGGTCGGTGTCCGGGTCGAGTGCCTCGCGTTCGGCGAGGATCCGGGCCACTTCGCCCTCCTGCTGGAAGGAGTGCCGCAGGTGGGCGGCGAGCAGGGTGGGGGTGGACTCGATCAGTTCGAACAGCTCCAGGACGGCGGTGACGGTGCCGTAGCGGGCCCCGCGGTCCTGGTCGATGGCCTGCCAGACCTCGTGCACCGCGCCGCGCATCGCCTGGAGCGGGTTCTCCTCGGCGGGCCGGGTGCGCAGCCGCTCGAGGAACTCTTCCTCGACGTCGGCGAGCACCGCGAGGGCGACCTCCTCCTTGTTGGCGAAGTACCGGAAGAAGGTGCGCTGGGAGACCTCCACCTCGGCCGCGATCTCGTCCACCGTGGTCCGTGCGAACCCCTGGCCGAGAAACAGTCGGTGCGCGGCGCCGATCAACGCGTCGCGGGTGCGCTGCTTCTTGCGTTCGCGCAGGCCAGCGGGGGGCTGGACGGCGGCGGGGAGCGGGGTGGCCATGCTTCTACGATAGCGTCCTGCCATTTGTCATCAAGTGGCACAAGTCACGGCATGTCGATTGTCAGCGACTGACATAATGGCGGAGCCGCTCTCTCGCCACACCACACGAACGGGGAAGTCCCGAGCCATGAGCCAGTCCGTCGTACTCGACAAGGAGGCGGCCCCGGCCGCCGGAGGGAAGCTGCGGGGGCACCCCTGGCTGACCCTCCTCACCGTCGCCGTCGGCGTCATGATGGTGGCCCTCGACGGCACCGTCGTCGCCATCGCCAACCCGGCGATCCAGACCGACCTGAAGGCCAGCCCCGCCGACATCCAGTGGGTCACCTCCGGGTACCTGCTGGCCCTGGCGGTCTTCCTGATCACCGCCGGCAAGATCGGCGACCGGTTCGGCCACAAGTCGACCTTCCTGGTCGGCGCGGTCGGCTTCGCCGCCACCTCCGCCGCGATCGGCTTCGCCGGCTCGATCCAGCAGGTGATCTTCTTCCGGGTGCTGCAGGGCCTGTTCGGCGCGCTGCTCCAGCCCGCCGCGCTCGGCCTGCTGCGCGGGGCGTTCCCCGCCGAGAAGCTCAACATGGCGATCGGCATCTGGGGCGGCGTCATCGGTGCCTCCACCGCGGCCGGTCCGATCGTCGGCGGTCTGCTGGTCGAGCACGTCAACTGGGAGTCGGTGTTCTTCATCAACATCCCGGTCGGCATCGTCGCCCTGGTCCTGGGCCTGCTGATCCTCAAGGACGTCCGCGCCGAGAACGCCGCCAAGTCCTTCGACATCCCCGGCATCGTGCTGCTCTCCGGTGCGATGTTCATGCTGGTCTGGGGCATCATCAAGGCCCCGACCTGGGGCTGGGGCGACCCCGCCACGCTGCTCTTCCTCGGCGGCGCGGTGCTCGCGCTGGTGGTGTTCGCGGTCTGGCAGAACTTCGCCAAGGAGCCGCTGATCCCGCTGTCGCTGTTCCGCTCGGTGCCGCTGTCGGCCGGCACCCTGCTGATGGTGCTGATGGCCTTCGCGTTCTTCGGCGGCATCTTCTTCGTCACCTTCTACCTGCAGAACGTGCACGGCATGGCGCCGGTCGACGCGGGCGTCCACCTGCTGCCGATGACCGGCATGATGATCGTCGGCGCTCCGGTGGCCGGTTTCCTGATCGGCAGGATCGGCCCGCGCATCCCGATCATGGTGGGCATGCTGCTCACCACCGGCGCGATGCTCGGCATGTCCACCCTGGACATCCACTCCGGCAACGGCGTGATGTCGCTCTGGTTCCTGCTGATGGGCCTCGGCCTCAGCCCCGTCATGGTCGGCGCCACCGAGGTCATCGTCGGCAACGCCCCGCTGGAGCTGTCCGGTGTGGCCGGCGGCCTCCAGCAGGCCGCGATGCAGGTCGGCGGCAGCCTCGGCACCGCCGTGCTCGGCGCGGTGATGGCCTCCAAGGTCACCAGCGTGCTCCCCGGCAAGTGGACCGCCGCCACCGGCCAGCCGCTGCCCGGCGGTGAGCAGGGCGAGGGTCTCAAGCAGCTCGCCCAGCTGGGCATCGCCCCGCCGGCCCAGCCCGGCGTCCCCGCCGAGGTCACCCAGGGCATCGCCGACGCCGTCCACTCGTCCTTCGTCAGCGGCATGGGCCTGGCCTTCACCGTCGCCGCGATCGTCGCCGCCGTCGCGGCGGCCCTCGGCCTGCTCACCAAGCGCGGCGCGAACGACGCCGGTCCGGCCGTGCACATCTGACGCACCGCCAAGGCCCGTCCGGGGGAAGGAGGTTCTTCCCGCGGACGGGCCGCTCCGTTTTCCGGGGGTTGCCCGCGCGGGTTTTGCGATCTTTTTGCCCCCCTCCTGGCACTCGATTCGATATTCGATTACTGCACTAAGGTGCGGTCCGTGAGTGAGCAGAGAACGCAGGGGCGCCAGGCAGTGCCGCGTCGCCGAACGGAACGGGTGGCGGCGTTCCTCGGGCGCTGGTGGGTGTTCGGCCCGCTGGTGGGGCTGGCGGCCGCCGCGGCGATGGTCGTCCGGATCTTCCACAACGGCCCGATCGGCCTCGCCGACAACGGCGACGGCCCGAGCCGGATGTGCGCCCTCGACGCCAAGGTGCACCTCGACGAGGGCTCCTGGTGGTGGTTCAAATGGGCCAACTTCCGTTACGACCACGCGCTGCCCGGCGAATGCCCCCCCGGCAACCGCTACCCCGGCAGCGGCCAGTGGATGCCGGAACTGGCCCGGCCGATCAGCCGACTGCTCGGCTACCACGGCTACCTGGACCTGCGGGCACAGGCACTGCTCTGGTGCGCCCTGGTGGGCCTGGCGTTCGCGGTCTTCGCGGTCGCCCTGCGCGGCCGCCTGACGCTGCGCCTGCTGGTCTGCGCGGCGCTGTTCGTGGTCGTCGGCGACTCGGTGGTCGCGGACTACGCCGCCTCGCCGTTCAGCGAGCTGGCCGGGCTGACCGGCCTGCTGTTCGCCACCGCCGGAGCGATGCACCTCGGCGGCTCGCGCCGGGCCCGGGTACTGGGCCTCGCGGTGTTCACCGTCGGCTCGGTGACGGTGTGCGCGTCCAAGATGCAGGCGCTGACGATGGCCGTCCCGTTCCTGATACTGCTGCTGACGTCCCGCGTCCCGATCGGCCGGTGGACCGGCCGCCTCGGCTCCCGGGCCCTGCCGCTGGCCGCGGCGGCGGTCGTCGGCGCGGCCGGGCTGCACACGCTGATGTTCCAGATGGACTCGTTCAAGGAGATCAACCGGACCGAGATGATCTTCGTCGGGATCATGGGCAAGAGCCCCCACCCCGAGAAGGACGCCGTCGCACTCGGCCTCCCGGCCGACTTCGGCCAGTACGCCGGACTCAACTGGTGGGGCGAGAAGGCCCCGCAGAAGGACCCGCGCTGGCCGGAGGTCAAGGACAGGATCACCTACGGCAACATCGGCGGCTACCTGCTGCGCCACCCCGGCGTCGCACTCCGGATCGCCGACGGCGGACTGGACGACTTCGCCACCTCCCGCCCCGAGAACCTCGGCACCTACCCGGTCGGCGCCGGAAAGCCGGCCGGCGCGCAGGAACACCGCCTCTCCCTCTACACCGGCTTCCTGCGGACCTTCGGCGGCGGCTTCGTCCTCGGCCTCCAGCTCGCCCTCGCCGCGGCCGGTGCGTGGTGGCTGCGCCGCAGCGCGGGCAACCCGCGACGCCGGGCGTTCCTGGCGCTGATGATCTGCCTCGGCGGGGTGACCCTGACGCAGTTCGTCACCGCGATGTACGGCGAGGCGATCGAGAACACCAAGCACCTGATCTACGGCATCTTCGCCACCGGCCTGGCCTTCGTCCTGGCCCCGGCAGCGCTGCTCGCCGCCCCGGCGACGAAGCCCGCGGAGCGCGACGCGAGCGAGAGCAGGCCGCTGGCCCACGTCTGACGCGACGTCCACCGCGCCCGCCGGGGCGCGGGGAACCGCGCGAAGCGGAAGGCCGCAACGCAGAGATCCGCCCGAGAAGGGAAGTTCCCTCCTCGGGCGGATCTCTATGCCAGAGCGATCAGGCGTCGCCGCCCGCGGCACCCGGCTCGGCCGCGGCCACGTCGAGCAGCTGGTAGCGGTCGATCGCGGACTTCAGCGCCGAGCGGTCAATCTTGCCCTGCTTGGCCAGCTCCGTGAGGGTGGCCAGGACGATCGACTGGGCGTCGATGTGGAAGAAGCGCCGGGCCGCGCCGCGGGTGTCGGCGAAGCCGAAGCCGTCGGCGCCCAGGGACTGGTACTGGCCGGGCACCCAGCGGGAGATCTGGTCCGGGACGGCCCGCATCCAGTCGGAGACGGCCACGAACGGACCCTCGGCCCCGGAGAGCTTCGACGTCACGTACGGGACGCGCTGCGGCTCCTCCGGGTGCAGCAGGTTGAACTCCTCGGCCTCGACGGCGTCGCGGCGGAGCTCGTTCCAGGAGGTGGCCGACCAGACGTCCGCCTTGACGTTCCACTCCTCGGCGAGGATGCGCTGCGCCTCGAGGGCCCACGGCACCGCCACGCCGGAGGCGAGCAGCTGCGCGGGGATCTGGCCGGCGCCGCCCTCGGCGAGCTTGTAGAGGCCCTTGAGGATGCCGTCGACGTCCACGCCCTCCGGCTCGGCCGGCATCTTGATGGGCTCGTTGTAGACGGTCATGTAGTAGAAGACGTCCTCGCCGTGCGGGTGCTCGGCGGAGGAGCCGTACATGCGGCGCAGGCCGTCCTGGACGATGTGGGCGATCTCGTACCCGTAGGCCGGGTCGTAGGCGACCACACCGGGGTTGGTGGAGGCCAGCAGCTGGGAGTGGCCGTCGGCGTGCTGCAGGCCCTCGCCGGTCAGCGTGGTGCGGCCGGCGGTGGCGCCGATCACGAAGCCGCGGGCCAGCTGGTCGGCCATCTGCCAGAACTGGTCGCCGGTGCGCTGGAACCCGAACATCGAGTAGAAGACGTAGACCGGGATCAGCGGCTCGCCGTGCGTCGCGTAGGACGAGCCGGCGGCGATCAGCGAGGCGGTGCAGCCGGCCTCGGAGATGCCGTCGTGCAGCATCTGGCCGGACGGGGACTCCTTGTACGCCAGCAGCAGCTCGCGGTCGACCGACTCGTAGGTCTGGCCGAGCGGGTTGTAGATCTTGGCGGACGGGAAGAGCGAGTCCATGCCGAAGGTGCGGTACTCGTCGGGCGCGATCGGCACGAAGCGGTTGCCGATGCCCTTGTCCCGCATCAGGTCCTTGAGCACCCGGACGAACGCCATGGTGGTGGCGATGGTCTGGTTGCCGGAGCCCTTCTTGACCGCCTTGTACGCGTCGTCGCCCGGGAGTTCGAGCTTGCGCGGGCGGACCTTGCGGGTGGGCACGTAGCCGCCGAGCTCCTTGCGGCGGTCGTGCATGTACTGGATCTCTTCCGAGTTGCGGCCCGGGTGGTAGTAGGGCGGGTAGCCCTCGTCGAGCTGCTTGTCGGTGATCGGCAGGCGCAGCCGGTCGCGGAAGCGCTTAAGGTCCTCGACCGTCAGCTTCTTCATCTGGTGGGTGGCGTTGCGGCCCTCGAAGTTGGGGCCCAGCGTCCAGCCCTTGACGGTCTGCGCCAGGATGACGGTCGGCTGGCCCTTGTGCTCGCGGGCGGCCTTGAACGCGGCGTACACCTTGCGGTGGTCGTGACCGCCGCGGCCCAGGTGCTGGATCTGCTGGTCGGTCATGTTCTCGACCATGGCGCGCAGGCGCAGGTCGCCGCCGAAGAAGTGCTCGCGGATGTACGAGCCGGTCTCGGTGGCGTAGGTCTGGAACTGGCCGTCCGGGGTGGTGTTCAGCTTGTTGACCAGGACGCCGTCGCGGTCCTGGGCCAGCAGCGGGTCCCAGGTGCGGTCCCAGACCAGCTTGATGACGTTCCAGCCGGCGCCGCGGAACTGCGACTCCAGCTCCTGGATGATCTTGCCGTTGCCGCGGACCGGGCCGTCCAGGCGCTGCAGGTTGCAGTTGACCACGAAGGTCAGGTTGTCCAGGCCCTCGCGGGCGGCCAGGGACAGCTGGCCGAGCGACTCGGGCTCGTCCATCTCGCCGTCGCCGAGGAAGGCGTACACCTGCGAGTCGGAGGTGTCCTTGATGCCGCGGTGCTCCAGGTAGCGGTTCATCCGGGCCTGGTAGATCGCGCCGAGCGGGCCGAGGCCCATCGAGACGGTCGGGAACTCCCAGAAGTCCGGCATCAGCCGCGGGTGCGGGTAGCTGGACAGGCCGTACGGCGCCTTGGACTTCTCCTGGCGGAACGCGTCGAGCTGCTGCTCGGTCAGGCGGTCCAGCAGGAAGGCGCGGGCGTAGATGCCCGGCGACGCGTGGCCCTGGAAGAACACCTGGTCGCCGGACTCGCCGTCGGCGTCCTTGCCGCGGAAGAAGTAGTTGAAGCCCACGTCGTACAGCGACGCGGACGAGGCGAAGGTGGCGATGTGGCCGCCGACGCCGATGCCGGGACGCTGGGCGCGGGAGACCATGACGGCCGCGTTCCACCGCGTCGCGTTGAGGATCTTGCGCTCGATCTCCTCGTTGCCGGGGAAGAACGGCTCGTCCTTGGTGGCGATGGTGTTGACGTAGTCCGTGCTGCGCATCTCGGGCACGGCGACACGCTTTTCACGGGCGCGCTCGATCAGCCGCAGCATCAGGTAGCGGGCACGCTCGCGCCCGCGCTCGTCGATGGCAGCGTCAAGCGACTCCAGCCATTCCGCGGTCTCCTCGGGATCGAAGTCCGGGACCTGGCTCGGGAGGCCGCCAATGATGATCGGGTTGCGATCGGATCCGGAAGCCACGCTGTTCCTTCACTGTCGGTCGAAACTGAGTTGTCGCGCCGCCTCCATCGTGCTACCGCGTTCGGAGATCCGTCATCTCTACCGATCGGTAACCGTTCCGCCGGTTGGGCGGTACGGTCAGGAGGTGGTCCGACCTGGGACCCCGGCCGGACGATGGCGGCCGGCCGGGATGAGGGCCAACAGAAGACTTTACGCCCGCACACACGGCTGGCCCGAATGCCGTTCGTATCTCGGGCAGGCGTACGGTCTGCGTGTGGGTGGGCGACGAAGCGTCCCGGTCCGGTACGGATACGGACATTTCGGAGCAATTGGCCACACGGAGGGCGGCGTGTCGGCCCCCGACGCGTCAACCTTTGGGTGGGATCGGGGGTCGGGTACTTGCGCGAACCGCCGCTCCCGTGTGGACTACGGCCACAGCCTCGGCATGGATGCCGAGCCGAATACTGGAGGTTATTCCCGTGAGCGCGACCGCGGACCCCGCGGACAAGTCCAACCCGGCTCTTCGTCTCGGCTTCGAACAGGGCCAGATCATTCAGGAGATCGGGTACGACGAAGACAGTGACCAGGACCTCCGCGAGGGGATCGAGGACATCACTGGCTCCGAACTCGTCGACGAGGACTACGACGACGTCGCAGACGGCGTCCTGCTGTGGCACCGCGACGAGGACGGGGATCTCACCGACGCCCTGGTCGACGCCCTGGAGTACCTGGCGGAGGGCGGCCTGATCTGGCTGCTGACGCCGAAGACCGGCCGTGACGGGCACGTCGAGGCGCACGAGATCGCCGATGCCGCCAAGACTGCCGGCCTGTCGCAGACCAGCTCGGTGGCGATCGCCAAGGACTGGGCGGGTACCCGCCTGGCCACCCCGAAGGCCTCGAAGACCGGCAAGCGCTGAGCTTCGGACCGCGACCGAAACGCGGGCCCCGGCGGAGAAGACTCCGCCGGGGCCCGCGGTCCGTTGCCACCGCCACCTTGTTCGCTCAGGGCTGAACGACGCCTCGAGCGGCCCCACCGCCTCACCCGAACGGCCGAACTGGGGATGTGCGAGTGGGAAGATTTCCCTGCCCGCACCACCAAGATCCGGCAGGAAGGTCCCCTCATGGCCATCGAGATCGGCGCCCAGGCCCCCGACTTCGAGCTGAAGAACCAGCACGGCGAGTCGGTGAAGCTGTCCGACTTCCGCGGCGAGCAGAACGTCGTCCTGGTCTTCTACCCGTTCGCCTTCACCGGTGTCTGCACCGGCGAGGTCTGCGAGATCCAGAAGGAGCTGCCGCGCCTGCAGAACGACGAGGTGCAGGTGCTCGCCGTCTCCGTCGACTCGCCGTTCTCGCTGCGGGTCTTCGCCGACCAGCAGGGCCTTGAGTACCCGCTGCTGTCGGACTTCTGGCCGCACGGCGAGGCCTCCCGCGCCTACGGCGTCTTCAACGAGGAGAAGGGCTGCGCCGTCCGCGGCACCTTCGTCATCGACAAGGAGGGCGTGGTCCGCTGGAGCGTCGTCAACGGCCTCCCGGACGCCCGTGACACCCAGGAGTACCTGGCCGCCCTCGGCGCGCTCTGACACCACCCTCGGCCGGGCGCCGGGCCGATTTTCGGCGCGGCGCCGGGCCGAGTCGCCACCCCCGGCCGGGAACCCCGCACTACGATCGGGCCGTTGACGGATCGGGAACCCGACTTCTTGGAGGACCACGTGGGTGTCAGCCTGAGCAAGGGCGGCAATGTCTCGCTCACCAAGGAGGCGCCCGGCCTGACCGCCGTGGTTGTCGGCCTCGGGTGGGACGTACGCACCACCACCGGCACGGACTTCGACCTGGACGCCAGCGCGCTGCTCTGCACCGAGCAGGGCCGGGTCCGCTCCGACGCCGACTTCATCTTCTTCAACAACCTGAAGAGCGCCGACGGCTCGGTCGAGCACACCGGCGACAACCTCACCGGCGAGGGCGAGGGCGACGACGAGCAGATCAAGGTCGACCTGGCCGGCGTCCCGGCCGACGTGGCCAAGATCGTCTTTCCGGTGTCGATCTACGACGCGGAGAACCGGCAGCAGAGCTTCGGCCAGGTCCGCAATGCCTTCATCCGGGTGCTGAACCAGGCCGGCGGCGCCGAGATCGCCCGCTACGACCTGTCGGAGGACGCCTCGACCGAGACCGCGATGGTCTTCGGCGAGCTGTACCGCAACGGCGCCGAGTGGAAGTTCCGCGCCATCGGCCAGGGCTACGCCTCCGGCCTGCGCGGCATCGCGCAGGACTTCGGCGTCAACGTCTGAGGCTGCGCCGGGCGCAGTGCGGGCCGGGTCCGTTCGCGGGCCCGGCCCGTCGCCGTCGCTACTCCGCGGGGAGCGCCATCACGCGGTCGCCCTGGACGGCGATCAGCAGGTCGTCGTTGCCGGCCAGGTGCCAGGGCAGGTCGATCGAGGCGCAGGTCTGGAAGGTCCAGCGGAGCTTGTGGTTGACCACGTCCACCGCGTAGATGCCGCGGTCCGCGGTGGGCACGAACAGGGTGTTCCGGACCAGCACCGGGCTGCTGTCCGTCAGCACCTTGTCCGTCAGCACCTTGTCCATCAGCACCTCGGACGGCAGCTCCAGGTGCCACAGTTCGGTGCCGTCTGCCGCGTTGAAGGCCCACCACCCGGCTCGGGGCGGCAGGGGTGTCGGTGGTGCCCTGGCAGGTCATGGTCAGGCCGCCGAGTATCGAGTAGACGACGTGCTTGCCGGCCGGACGGGCCGGGTAGACCCGCCCCTCCCTCCTTGCCCGCCGCCGGGCAGGAGGGACCCATCGCCGACGCCGAGGCGCGCCAACAGCCGGTAGGGGCCTACGGATTCGGGGTCGGTGCGGTCGAGCGGTTCGAACGGCATCGTTGCGATGCTCCCGCTGTCCGTCCTGGTGCGTCCGTGCCCGCGCGACGGTTCGTCCGGCGGTCCCGGCAGCGTACTGGGCGGGTTCCGGCCGGTCCCGGTCGGAGCGGAACCGGGGCGGGGGCTTGATAGATTCGGCCGCGATCCGCCCCCGGCCGGGGTGCGCGCGGGGCGATTTCGGGCCCGCGGGGCGCGGCGGCCGGGCCGGGCGGAGAGAGCGGAGTTCAGGAAGTTCAGTCGGGTGTGCAGCACTGTACGGCCGTCGAGGGGCGTAGATCTCTTGGGGTGCGTCCTTCGGGCGCGCCCCGTCGGACCGGCCCTCCCGGGCGGCTTCGACGGCAGACCGCCGCTGTACACCCCGGGAGCCCCGGAGACGGGAGCTGGGAGGAAAGTCCGATGACCGTCACCCTTGCCAAGGGCGGAAACGTCTCGCTGACCAAGGCCGCGCCGAACCTGACGCAGGTTCGGATCGGCCTCGGCTGGGACGCCCGGTCCACCACCGGCGCGCCGTTCGACCTGGACGCCAGTGCACTGCTGTGCTCCGGCGGCCGGGTCCTCGGCGACGAGTACTTCGTCTTCTACAACAACCTGCGCAGCCCCGAGGGCTCGGTCGAGCACCAGGGCGACAACCTCACCGGCGACGGTGACGGCGACGACGAGGTGGTCGACGTCCACCTCGACCTGGTGCCGGTGCAGATCGACAAGGTCGTCTTCGCGGTGTCCATCTACGACGCCGACGCCCGGCTGCAGAGCTTCGGCCAGGTCTCCAACGCCTACATCCGTGTGGCCAACGTGAGCGACGGCAACGAGATCGCCCGCTACGACCTCACCGAGGACGCGTCCGGCGAGACCGCGATGATCTTCGGCGAGCTGTACCGCTACCAGGGCGAGTGGAAGTTCCGTGCCGTCGGCCAGGGCTACGCCTCCGGCCTGCGCGGCATCGCGCTCGATTTTGGCGTCAACGTTCAGTAAGCAGCCCGGAATCGGTCAATTCCGGTAGCCAGAAAGGTAACTGACCCCGTGTTCCTCCGTACGTTCGGATGGTCCTTCGCCATCACGATCGCCGGCCTGATTGCCGCCGGCCTGATCTGGGGGGCCGAAGGATTCGGCGTCGTCCTGATCCTCTCGATCCTCGAGATCTCCCTGTCCTTCGACAACGCCGTCGTCAACGCCACCGTTCTCAAGCGGATGAACGCCTTCTGGCAGAAGATCTTCCTGACGGTCGGTGTGCTGATCGCGGTCTTCGGCATGCGGCTGGTCTTCCCGCTGCTGGTGGTGGCCCTGACCGCGCACCTCAACCCGGCGACCGTGGTGCAGCTGGCGCTCGACTCCAGCAAGACCCACGACGGGCACACCTACGCGCAGTACCTGGAGATGGCCAACCCGGCGATCGCCGCGTTCGGTGGCATCTTCCTGCTGATGATCTTCCTCGACTTCATCCTGGAGGAGAAGGAGTTCAACTGGCTGCGCTGGATCGAGAAGCCGCTGGAGAAGATCGGCAAGCTGGAAGCCCTCTCCTCGGTCATCGCGCTGGTGCTGCTCGCCGTGTCGGCCCGGCTGTTCGCCGGTGACCGCGCCGAAACGGTCCTGCTGGCCGGTGTCTGCGGTCTGGCCACCTACCTCGCCGTCAACGGCCTCTCCGGGGTCTTCGAGGCCGGCCTGGAGGAGCAGGAGGAGGCCGAGCACGAGGCCGAGCGCAAGGGCAAGTCGATCGTCCAGGTCGGCGGCAAGGCCGCGTTCTTCCTCTTCCTCTACCTGGAGGTGCTGGACGCGTCCTTCTCCTTCGACGGCGTGGTCGGCGCGTTCGCCATCTCGCAGGACATCTTCCAGATCACCCTGGGCCTCGGCATCGGCGCGATGTACATCCGTTCGCTGACCGTCTACCTGGTCCGCAAGGGCACCCTGGACGACTACGTGTACCTGGAGCACGGCGCGCACTACGCGATCGGCGCGCTGGCGCTGATCCTGCTCGCCTCGATCAAGTACCACATCCCGGAGCTCGTCACCGGCCTGGTCGGCGTCGCCTTCATCGGCGCGGCACTGGCCAGCTCGATGGTCCGCAACAAGCGGGAACAGGCGCTGGAGGGCGCCTCGCCGGCCGAGAGCTAGCCGGCGCACCGCACGCAGAGAGCCGCCCACCGGGAAACTTCCCGGTGGGCGGCTCTCGTTTGTGGCGGGTTCCGGTCGCGCTGCGGGGTTCAGACCGAGCTGCCGGGCCTCAGCCGAGCTGCTGCTCGATCGCCCGGAGCTTGCGCTCCAGCGAGTCCAGCTTCGGCATCGACAGGGTGTCCTCGTCCATCGTCAGGTCGATGCTCGACGAGTACGAGCTGCTGGACGAGTACGAGCCGCTGCCGGTGGTGGGCGACTCGACGGCGGCGCGGGGGCGACGGCCGGCGTTCAGGGCGGCGGGCTCCAGGGCGGAGGCGCCGACCCGGTCGAGAGCGGATTCCTCGGCGGCTAGGGCAGGCTCCGTAGCGGACGACGGGGAGTCGCCCGCGGCGGCCAGGGCGGGCACCTGACGGCCGCCCCGGCTCCGGCCCAGCACGCCGTTCTGGCGGGAGATCGCCTTCAGCTCGGCCCGCTCGCGGCGGTCGGCGCTGCGGGCGCGGATCTTCGCGTCCATCTTGGCCTGGCGCTCCTCGCGGACCTCCTCGACGGCCTCGTCCAGGCTGCGGACGTTCTCTAGCAGCATCAGCGACCAGGCGGCGTAGGTCTCGCGCGGGGCGCGCAGCCAGCGGACCACGCGGATCTGCGGCAGCGGACGCGGGACCAGGCCCTGCTCGCGCAGCGCCGCCACGCGGGTCTGCTTCAGCGCCCGGTCGAACAGCACGGCCGCCGAGATCGACATGCCGGCGAAGAACTGCGGGGCGCCGTCGTGCGAACCGCCGCGCGGGGCGTGCACCCAGTTGAACCAGGCCGAGGCGATGGCGAACAGCCACACCAGCATGCGGGAGCCGAGCGCCGCGTCACCGTGGCTGGCCTCGCGCACCGCGAGCACCGAGCAGAACATGGCCGCGCCGTCCAGGCCGAACGGGACCAGGTACTCCCAGCCGCCGGACAGGTTCAGGTTCTGCTGGCCGAAACCGACCAGGCCGTGGAACGACAGCGCGGCCGCGACGCCAGCGCAGCAGAACAGCAGGACGTACGACGCACCGCCGTAGATGGCCTCCTTGCGGCGGCGGCGCTCCTCGCTGCGCTCCCAGGAGTCGCCGGACTCCTCGGCCTTGTTGTTCTTGAAACGCAGGAAGGCCACCAGGATGGCGGTGAACAGCAGAGCTGCGCCGCCGACCACGGCCCAGACCAGCTGTATGGAGGAGAGGTTCATCGCGGGGAGGGCCTCGGCTTTCCGCAGGGCAGGGGAAGTTGGAGGTGACGTGGCGCACGGGACAACGCACGGGACACCTGTGCGGACAGACGATATCGCGTCCTGGGGGCGGGCATCGTACGGGAGTGACGAACCCTCTGCCAGCGGTCCGTACCAGCGGGTTGACGTTGACTCAGGACCCCGTGGGTGGGTATTGGAGAGCTAGGACAGAACCGGCGCTGGGGGAGGACACGATGGTCTCGGTGTGGGAGTTCCTGAAAGGGGACCGCAACAGCTTCGACACCGGAGGGCAGTTCAAGGTCACACTGACCAAGTCGCAGCCACAACACGCGATCACGGGCTCGGCGGCCACCACCGGTTACCTGTACATCAACCTGCACTGGTCGACCCGCAGCGCTGACCGGCCCACCGCGGGCAACGCGTTGCGCCGGTTCTTCGACCCGCGGATCCTGCGCCCGCTGGCGCCCACCGCCGGCGGGACCGCCCCGCTGAACGTCGACCTCGACCTGGCCTGCCTGTACGAACTCGCCGACGGCACCCGGGGCGTGGTGCAGCCGCTCGGCCGGCTCTTCGGCGACCTGAACCGGCCGCCGTACATCAAACTCTCCGGTGACGACGTGTCAGGCGCCTCGTCCGGCGAGACCATGCACATCAACCTGGAGAAGAAGGACCAGTTCAAGCGGCTGCTGGTGTTCGTCTACATCTACGACGACACCCCCGCGTTCGACCGCACCCAGGCGGTGGTCACCATCGTTCCGCAGAGCGGCCCGCGGATCGAGATCAAGCTGGACGAGCGGGCCGCGGCGGCCCGCTCGTGCGCGGTGGTGCTGATCGAGAACGACGGCGATGGCAAGCTGACGATCCGCCGCGAGGTGAAGTACGTGCACGGCTTCCAGTCGGACCTGGACCGGCTGTACGGCTTCGGCATGCAGTGGGAGCGGGGGTACAAGACCCCCGACCGGCCCGGGAGTTGACGCTTCGGCGCCGTGACGTTGCGGCGTTGCGGTGCTTTGGCGCTTTGGCGCTTTGGCGCTTTGGCGCTTGGCGTTGCGGTGCTTTGGCGCCTTGGTGCTTGGCGTCGCGGTGCTCTGGCGCTTTGGTGCGCCGGTGCGGTCAGCGCGGCTGGAACTGCGGGCCCTGCGGCGGCAGTGCGAACGGCGCGCCCGGCTGCGGGGGTGCCGGGGGCTGCTGGGCGGGCTGCTGCGGTACGGGTGCGGGCTGCTGCTGCACCGGCTGCTGGTGGGTGGGCGGCGCGGGCGGCTGCTGCGGGTAGCCGTAGCCGCCCGCCTGCGGTTGCGGGTGGCCGTAGCCGGGGGCGGCCGGGTGGGGGTAGCCGTAGCCGCCCGCCTGCGGCTGGGGCTGGGGCTGAGCCGGCGGGTAGCCGTAGCCCTGCTGCTGCGGCTGTGGGTAGCCGTACCCGGCGGCCTGCGGGACGGGGGGCTGCGCGGCGTGGTGGACGGTCGGCGGCAGCGCCGGCGGCGGCGGGGCGACGATCGGGGCGGGCTGCGCGGCGACCGGCGCCGGGGCGGGGGCCTGGGCCTGGGTGGGCAGGGCCGGGGCGATCGTCCAGTCGTCCTCGTCCACCGGGAGCGGGGCGGGCGCGGACACCGGCGGCTCGGTGGCGGCCGCGGGTGCGGTGGCCGGGTCGGGCAGGCGGGGGTCGGCGGACAGCGGGGTGCCGCCGTCGCCCGTGGAGTCCTCGACGGTGATGCCGAAGTCGGTGGCCAGCGCGATCAGCCCGTTCACGTACCCCTGGCCGACGGCGCGGAACTTCCAGCTGCCGGAGCGGCGGTACAGCTCGGCGGCGACCAGCGCCGTCACCTGCTCGTACTCGTCGACGGCGAACTCGGCCAGCGCGGGCGTCCCTTCGGGCAGGCCGGCGTCGAACAGCAGCACCCGCAGGCCCGGCACGGCGGGGAACGCCCCGCCCTCGGCGGAACCGGCCAGCACCACCCGGTCCACCCCGGCGGGCAGCTTCGCGAGGTCGATCTCCACCGCGTCCCAGATCCAGCCGTCCGCGGCCTGCTTGGGCAGGTGGCGGACCAGACCGGACGGGTGCCGGGGCTGGTTGTAGAACACGAAGTCCAGGTCGTCGCGGACCCTGCCGTCCTCGGCCAGCAGCAGGGCCGAGGCGTCCACGTCCGGGATGCCCGGGGTGTCCGTCCAACGCAGGACGGCACGGACGGCGTTGGCCGTCAGCGGGATGTTGGCGCCCTTCGCCATCACGTGCGTCATAACGCACCATCCTGCCGCCTGCCCGGGGCCCGGGACAACGCGGCCGCGGCATCGGCGAGTCCGGGCGGTGGCGGCCGGCCGGTGGGACTCGGGGTTCCGAACTGCTTCCCCGGTGTTGCCCGGTCGTACGATGGGCGGCCGGCGGCCCGGTGCTCCCGACCCCACCGCGGCGACCGCCGCCGCGGTGAACTATCCGGCCACGCCAACCGTCCATGTGTCGAGGCGTCAGCCGTACGCGGCCCCGAGCGGGCCCCACAGATCAGAGCGGGAGAGCACTTTGCGCCACTTCGGGCATCTCGCGGACGACGTCCGCAACCGGCTCTTTCACGAGCAGCCCGTCGCCTTCGACCGGGACAGCGGGGCGGACGTCCTGGCCACCGCGCTCGGCGCCACGCTCTACAGCCCCGCCACCCGTCCCACCCTGGCCCGCGACATCCGGCGGCAGGCCGCCCGCGGCGTGATCTCCATGGTGCTGTGCCTGGAGGACGCGATAGCCGACCACGAGGTGGACGATGCCGAGCACAACCTGGTCGCCCAACTCACCGAGCTCGCCCTTGATGACGCCGCCTCGCAGCTGCCGCTGCTGTTCGTCCGGGTCCGCGCTCCCGAGCAGATCACCGACCTGGCCCGGCGGCTCGGGCCCGCGCTGCGGCTGCTCAGCGGCTTCGTGGTGCCCAAGTTCACCGAGGACAGCGGGCGGCCCTTCCTGGAGGCGCTGGCCCGCGCCGAAGAGACCGGCGGACAGCGGCTGTTCGTGATGCCGGTGCTGGAGTCGCCCGAACTCGCCCACCTGGAGAGCCGCCGCGAGCAGCTGTTCGGCATCGCCCGGCTGCTCGACAAGCACCGCGACCGGGTCCTCGCGGTCCGGCTCGGCGTCACCGACCTGTGCTCCGCGTACGGGCTGCGCCGCTCGCCCGACCTGACCGCCTACGACGTGGCGCTGGTCGCCCAGGTGATCGGCGACGTGGTCAACGTGCTCGGCCGCGCCGACGGCACCGGGTTCACCGTCACCGGTCCGGTCTGGGAGTACTTCCCGCTCCAGGAACGGATGTTCAAGCCGCAGCTGCGCCGCACCCCGTTCGCCGAGGTCACCCCGCCCGCCGACCAGGTCCGGCAGCGGCTGATCGAGCACGACCTGGACGGGCTGATCCGGGAGATCGAACTCGACCGGGCCAACGGCCTGTTGGGCAAGACCTGCATCCACCCCAGCCATGTCGCCGCCGTGCACGCGCTGTCCGTGGTCACCCACGAGGAACTGTGCGACGCCAGCGACATCCTGCAGCAGCACCGGGGCGGCGGCGGGGTGAGCCGCTCCGCGTACACCAACAAGATGAACGAGGCCAAGCCGCACCGGGCCTGGGCCGAGCGGGTGCTGCTGCGCGCCGGGGTGTTCGGCGTCGCGCGGGCCGACGTGTCGTTCGCCGAACTGCTCTCGGCCTGTGTGTCCTGAGTCCTGTGTGTCCTGAGTCCTGCGCGTCCCGGGCCCTGCTTCCTGCGCCCTGCCTCCTTCGTCCTGCTTCCTGCGCCCGTTTCTGGACCGGTTTCTGATCCGGTGTCAGCCGATCGGACGATGCCGGTGTCCACCGGACGGTCATCCGATTCGCGCCGATCGGTGCGCGGAGGTTGGCCGGTCGGCCGATCCGCGGGCGGTTGCGCTCCCCGTACGCTCGAACCCGGACGTGCAGCCGTGCGTCCTTCCTGGCACCAGCAGCACCACCCGTCGTCGTGATGAGAGGAGCCCCCGATGACCGTAGACACCACCGCCCCCGGGCCGGTCGGGGCCGACCCCTGGACCGGCCAGTGGGTCACCGACCGGCTGGGCCTGCGCCTGACCGGCGGGCCGGAACTCACCGCGCTGATCGGCCTCGCGCTGCGCCGCAACCCCAAGCGCGCGCACCTGCTGGTCTCCCAGGTGCTGGGCAAGCACGTCCCGCAGCGGCCCGAGGTGGTGCACGGCGCCGGGCTCGAACTCGGCCGCCGGGTGGCCGCGTTGCTCGGCCCCGCGGAGGCGGCGCGGGCCGTGGTGCTCGGCTACGCGGAGACCGCCACCGCCCTCGGCCACAGCGTTGCCGACGGCCTCGACGCGCCCTACCTGCACTCCACCCGCCGCCCGGTGCCCGGCCTCGTCCCGCTCGGCGGCTTCGAGGAGGAGCACTCGCACGCCACCAGCCACCTGCTGCTGCCCGAGGATCCGGGGCTGCTCGCCGGGGACGGGCCGCTGGTGCTGGTCGACGACGAGTTCTCCACCGGCACCACGGTGCTCAACACCATCCGCGCCCTGCACGCCGCGCACCCCCGCGAGCGGTACGTGGTGGTCGCCCTGGTCGACCTGCGCACCCCCGCCGACCGCGCCCGCCTGGAGGTCGCCGCCGCCGAACTCGGCGCCCGGCTCGACCTGGTGGCCACCGCCGGCGGCGGCGTCCAGCTGCCGGAGGGCGTCCTGGACCGCGCCCGGGAACTCATCGACGCCACCCCCGAGCAGCCACAACCCGTCGAGCCCGCAGGCGAGTTGGCGCATCTCTGGCTGCCATGGCCGGACGGCCTGCCGGACGGCGGCCGGCACGGCTTCACCCCCGCCCACCGCCGCCGGCTGGAAGATGCGCTCCCCGCGCTCGGCGCCGCCCTCGCCGCCGCCGTCGGCCCCCGGCCCCGCCGCATCCTGGTGCTCGGCTGCGAAGAGCTGATGTACGCCCCGCTGCGGCTCGCCGACGCCCTGCAACGCCAACTCCCGGACGCCGAGGTGCGGTTCTCCACCACCACCCGCTCCCCGGTGTTCGCCCACGACCACCCCGGCTACGCGATCCGCACCCGGCTCGCCTTCACCGCCCACGACGACCCGGCCGGCGACGACGCCACCGAGCGCTACGCCTACAACGTCGCCCCGGGCAGCGACCCGGCCCGTCGCTTCGACACCGTCGTCCTGGTCGTCGACGACCCCGCCGACACCCCCGCCCTGCACCACGGCCCCGACGCCCTGCTGCCCCGCCTGCGCACCGCCACCGACCACGTGGTGCTCGCCGTTCTCCCGTCGTACCGCCCAGCGCCACCCGCCTGACGCCCCGCCGACCACCCGCTGCCAGAGCATCACCCCTGCGCACCCCACCGAAGGCCCGGCATGACCGCACACACCGCCCCCTCCCCGCCCGCCGCCCGCCCACTGCACGGACCGGCCTTCTCCAGCTACCCGGCCACCGACGTCACCTGGCTGCTCAAGGACCTCTCCGACGTCCACCTCGAAGCACCCGTCGAGGAACGCGAGGAGGCCGTGCAGTCCGGCGGCGCCCACTACGCCGAGTCGCTGCCGGTCGAGTACCAGCCCAGCCCCGAGTACCAGCAGCTGTTCCACACCGCGCTGGCCGCCTCCGCGACCCGGCTGGCCACCGCCGTCGGCGCCGTCGCCGAAACCCTGCTGCGCGAACGCGGACCGCACCTGGTGCTCGCCTCGCTGGCCCGGGCCGGCACCCCCGTCGGCATCCTGATCCGCCGCTGGCTCGCCCACGCCCACGGCCTCGACGTGCCGCACTACACCGTCTCCATCGTCCGCGGCCGCGGCATCGACCAGGTCGCGCTGAAGCACCTCGCCGCCCACCACCGCGCCGCCGACGTGGTCTTCGTCGACGGCTGGACGGGCAAGGGCGCCATCACCCGCGAACTCGAGCAGGCACTGGCCGGCACCGGCTTCGACCCCGGCCTCGCCGTCCTCGCCGACCCCGGCAGCTGCGTGCGTACCTACGGCACCCGCGACGACTTCCTGATCCCCTCCGCCTGCCTCAACTCCACCGTCTCCGGCCTGGTCTCCCGCACCGTGCTGCGCGCCGACCTGACCGGTCCCGGCGAGTTCCACGGCGCCAAGTACTACCGGCACCTGGCCGAGGCCGACGTCTCCGCCCGGTTCGTCGACACCGTCGCCGCCGAGTTCCCGGCCGTCGCCGCCGCCGTCGCCGCCGAAACCGCCCTGCTCGCCACCGCCGACCGCACCCCCACCTGGGAGGGCTGGGCCGCCGTCGAACGAATAAGCGCCGAGTACGGCATCGACAGCGTCAATCTGGTCAAGCCCGGCGTCGGCGAGACCACCCGGGTGCTGCTGCGCCGCGTCCCCTGGCGGATCCTCGCCCGCCGCGGCACCGGCGCCGACCTCGACCACGTCCGGCTGCTCGCCGCCCAACGCGGCGTCCCCGTCGAGGAGATCGACCACCTGCCGTACAGCTGCGTCGGTCTCATCCACCCGCGCTACACCCGTGGCGCCACCGGCGCGGACGGCACCGCCGTCCACACCTGACCCTGCCCCCGACCGAAGGAGACCCCGCCCGTGCCGCAGTTCCTGGTCGCCAGCGACCTCGACCGCACCCTCGTCTACTCCAACCGCGCGCTCGCTCTGGACGTGCCCGACCGGCTCGCCCCGCGACTGCTCTCGGTGGAGGTGCACGACGGCAAGGCGCTCTCCTTCATGACCGAGACGGCCGCCGAACTGCTCGCCGAACTCGCCGAGCAGACCCCCGTCGTCCCGATCACCACCCGCACCCGCACCCAGTACGAGCGGATCAACCTCCCCGGCCCCACCCCCGGCTGGATACCCCCGTACGCGGTCTGTGCCAACGGCGGCCACCTACTGGTCGACGGCGTGCCCGACCCCGACTGGCAGCACGAGATCCGCACCCGGCTGGACGCCGCCAGCGCCCCGCTGCCCGAGGTCGTCGAACACCTCGCCATCGCCGCCGACCCCGAGTGGACGCACAAGCGGCGGGTCGCCGACGACCTGTTCGCCTACCTGGTGGTCGAACGCGCCGAACTCCCCG
Organism: Kitasatospora sp. NPDC004614; assembly: GCF_042873675.1. Classification (NCBI taxonomy): domain Bacteria; kingdom Bacillati; phylum Actinomycetota; class Actinomycetes; order Kitasatosporales; family Streptomycetaceae; genus Kitasatospora; species Kitasatospora sp. NPDC004614. The sequence goes on along the minus strand of NZ_JBIALR010000003.1, from coordinate 360,699 downwards.
CCGGCTGGATCGACGAACTCACCGCCTGGTGTGCCGACCGCGGCTGGACGGTCTCCCTCCAGGGCCGCAAGGTCTACGCGGTGCCCGCACCGCTCTCCAAGAGCGCCGCACTGGCCGAGGTCCGCCGCCGCACCGGCGCGCGGACCGTCCTCGCCGCCGGAGACTCACTGCTCGACGCGGACCTGCTGCTCACCGCCGACCACGGCTGGCGACCCGGCCACGGCGAACTCGCCGAGACCGGGTGGAACGCCGAGGGCGTCACCGCGCTCACCGAGATCGGCGTCGCGGCGGGCGAGGAGATCATCCGGCAGATGCTGGCCCGGGTCCGCGCGGGGGAGGTTGCGGTCGTGAGCTGACCCGTGGCCGGTGGGCTGTGACGCGTGACCCGTGGCCCGTGGCCCGTGACCCGTGGCCGGTGGGCGCCGGTCAGCCGCAGCAGCCGCCCCCGCAGCAGCCGCCGCCCCCGCCGCTTGGGGCCGGGGCGGCAGCGCCGGACGCGCCGCCGGTCACGGCGACGGTCGACAGCAGCTTCACGGTGTCGGGGTGGCCCTCCGGGCAGACTGCCGGGTCGTTGGCCTGGGCCATCGGGCGGCTGAGTTCGAACGTGGCGCCGCAGGAGCGGCAGCGGAAGTCGTAGCGAGGCATGGTCAGCAGGGTACCGAGGGGTGATCGGGCCGGTGCCCGGTCGGTCCGCTCAGTGGCCGGTCGGGGACGGCGGGGCGCCCAGCCGGTGTCGGCCGTTCAGTGGCCGCGGATCATCGAGACCACCTCGGCCGCCGTCTCCCGCACCGCCGCCAGTTCGGTCAGGAACTGCCAGTAGTCGGGGTGCCGGCCGGCCTGCTCCAGCGAGGCGACCGCACGGTCCAGGCGGCCCACCGCCGCGTCCAGCGGGCCGGCGTGCCGCGGGTCCGGCGCCTGCCGGCCGGCCATCGCCAACCGCTGGGCGTCGCGCAGCGCGAACCGGGCCCGCTCGATCTCGCGCTGCGGATCGTGCTGCACCTCGTTCAGCTGCCGCAGCCGCTCGTTGACGGCCGTCACCGACCCCTCGGCGGTGTCCAGCAGCGCCCGCACGGTGCCGATCGCCGTCGTGGCGTCCGCCCACCGCTGCTCGCCCCGGGCCCGCACCGCGTCCGTCAGCCGCGACCTGGCCGTCCGCACCGCGTCCGCGGTCTGCGCCGACACGTGCTGCAGGTCCTGCCAGCAGGCCGCCGAGAACCGCCGCCGCAACTCGCTCAGCGCGGGTTCCACCGTGCCGGCCCGGTTCTCCAGCGCGTCGATCCTGGTCCGCAGGGTGCCCACCCGGCGGTCGATCTCGACGGCCCGCTCAGGCAGCTTCGCCGCCTCCGCCCGGACCTCCTCCGCCCGCCGCACCACGTCCTCCGCGCGCTGCAGCGTGGCCGGCACACCGTGCTGCGAGACGCCCTGGTTCAGCCTGGTCAGCTCCGGCGCGAGCTCGGCCAGCCGCGCCGCCAGGTCGTCCGCCCGCAACCCCGCGCCCCGCGCCTGATCCAACGCGACACTCGCCGCCAGCAACGCCTGCCTGGCCCGCTCCACCGCCGGCGTCACCCGGATCAGCTGCGCCTCGGCATGCTCCACCAGCGGCTGCAACCGGCTGACGAAAGTACCCAGTTCCGCACGCTTGGAGTCCAGCTCGCGCTTGGCCTGCTCCAACTGCTGCTTGGCCCGGAACGCCGCCGACGGGTCCAGCTCGGCCGCCTCCAGATCGACCGCGTCCAGCGCCCCCAGATACGCCACCGTCACCTGGTCGATCCGGGCCACCAGCTCCGCGTACTCCCGCTCCACCCGGCGCGCGGTCGACGGCTCACCCGCCGACTTCACCGTCTCCACCGCGAGCAGCGCGTCCCGCTGCGCCGAATCCAGCTCGTAGAACGACTCCTGCGCCGCCTCCCGGGCCGCCCTGGCATCCGCGCGCGCGCCGTCCCGCCGGCCGCCGCCCCACCAGCCGCCCCGCCCCCCGCCACCGCCGCCGGCCACCCTCACCACGTGCTCCCTGCTCCGTCCCGTCCCACCACTCCACTCGCCATTCTTCCCGATCACCCACCCCGCACGGCACCCCCCGACGACACCCCCTCTCCCCAGGGGGGGGCGGCGGACCACTCCCGGGACCAGGTAGTCTGTCCATTCGTCGTGCGACCGGCCCACCGGTCCACTTCGGCGCGGGCGCATAGCTCAGCGGTAGAGCGCCGCCCTTACAAGGCGGATGTCGGCGGTTCGAAACCGTCTGCGCCCACTCAGAAGTTGCAGGTCAGAGGCCCTTCCGCCCACCCGGCGGGAGGGCCTCCGACGTTGCCGCACACATTCGGCACACATCGTTGACCCGAAGATCCCCCAGTGCTCCAGCCGTAGATCGTGATCACGGACGGGAAGGTCAGGCCCGGGACGCTCCGAGGAACCGCAGCACGGCCAGGACGCGGCGGTGGTCCGCGTCGACCACGGGCAGGTCGAGCTTGGCGAGGATGTTGTTGATGTGCTTCGCCACGGCGCTCTCGCTGACCACCAGCGCCTGCGCGATGCCGGCATTGGAGCGCCCCTCGGCCATCAGACCGAGCACCTCCCGTTCGCGGGGGGTCAGCCGTGCGAGCGGGTTGCTGTCGCGCCGCAGCAGCAACTGGGCGACGACCTGCGGGTCCAGGGCCGTGCCCCCGTCCGCCACTCGCCGGACCGCCGCCACGAAGTCGGCGACATCGGCTACCCGCTGCTTGAGCAGGTAGCCCACACCGCTGGTGTTCGCAGACAGCAGGTCAGCCGCGTACCGCTCCTCCACGTACTGCGAAAGCAGCACCACCGCCGTCCCCGGCCAGCGCCGGCGGATCTCCATCGCCGCTCGCACCCCCTCGTCGGTGAAGTCCGGCGGCATCCGGACGTCGATCAGGGCGAGTTCGGGCCGGTGCTCCGCCACCGCCGCCAACAGCCCTTCCGCATCGCCGGTTTCGGCGGTCACCTGGAACCCGCCGATCTCCAGCACCTTGATCAGGCCGACCCGCAACAGCACCGAGTCCTCGGCGATCACCGCGCGCACGGCAGCTCCGCGGTGATGGTGGTGGGCCCGCCGGCGGGGCTGCTGACGTGGAAGGCCCCGTCGAGGGAGCCGACCCGCTTGGCCAGCCCGGTCAGCCCCGTGCCGGAGGCGGCGTCGGCACCGCCCAGCCCGTCGTCGGTGACGCGCACTCGCAGCACCTCGCCGACCTGGCGGACTATCACCTCCGCCTGCATCGCGTTGGCGTGCTTCGTCGCATTGGTCAGCGCCTCAGAGATCACGAAGTACGCGACCGACTCCACGTTGGGCGCCACCCGCTCCTCCAGATCGACCCGCAGCCGCACCGGCAGGGGCGTCCGGGCAGCCAGCCCGGACAACGCCGCGTCCAGACCTCGGTCTTCGAGCACGGCCGGGTGCAGCCCCCGCACCAGGTCATTGAGTTCGGCGATCGCCTCCTTCGCCTCCAGGTGCGCTCCGGCGATCACCTCGCGGGCATCACTCGGCAGGTCCGGGCGGGTGGCAATGGCCAGACCCAGATTGACCGCGAGAGACACCAACCGCTGCTGGGTGCCGTCGTGCAGGTCGCGCTCGATCCGGCGGCGCTCCGCGTCGACGGCCTCGATCAAGTCGGTCCGGCTCACGGCCAGCTGATCGACCCGCTCCTGGAGCCGCTGCGCCTGGCTGGGCCCGAGCAGGCCAAACGCCAGCCGCGCCTCGGCCCGGGCTACTGCCCGCACGGTCCAGGGCAGGGCGCACAGGAGGAGGCCGGCCGCCGTGTAAGCCGGCAGCTGGGTCAGGTAGCCGAACCAGTGCTGGCGGATTCCGGTCGGCAGCGCCCACGACCAGGCGCAGGCGGTGGCGCCCGCCAGGCATGCCGCTGCCACCGCAAGCACCAGCAGCTCCAGCAGCGCGAGCAGCGGGCCCAGCACGAGGTGGTAGCCGATCTTGCGCCAAGGCCGCGTCGCCGCGAGCCACCGGGCGGTCGAGGCCCACGTCCATTGTTCCGGCGCGGTGGGGGTGAGCCGGGGGACGTTCACACCGATGAGCACCCGGTAGCGAACCCGCTGAACGGCCGTCAGCACCGGGGTGCCGAGCAGGACCAGGGCGGTCGACACGGAAACCGTGAAGAGCCAGTTCCCCGTCCTGGCGGTAGTCGTCGCCGCCCAGGCCCACACGGGCACCAGCGCCAGGTGCGGCAGCACGCCGGCGGCAAGAAAACCGGTGTCCCGCTGCGCCCGGAGGACCGCGCGTCTCAGTCCAGCTGGAATCGTCATGGCACGACGCTAGGGCACCGCAGGAGGACGGCGCCATGAAGCCTGTACCCGATCTCGTGGTGAACCTAGTACCACCTGTAGATCTTGATCCTGGCCTGTCGGCGGACAGCATCTCGGCTTTGCGGAAGTCCTTGACGACGATGTTCCCGAGACTGATGCCGACCCGGACGACGACTGAGCCCAAGTAGAGATCGACAGCCCGGCGAGCAGCGAGGGTCACCGGTCGTTGCTCATTCGACGCAACCGGCGCACCGGCGAACTCGCCTTCCACCGTTGCTACTCGGCTGGACGCGTTCCTTTGGGCGCCCTGGTCAGGATTGCCGGGCGCCGTTGGACGGTGGAGGAGACCTTCAGCCCGCGGCGAGATCCAACGTCTCTTCACCGCCCTCGCCGCACCGCAACCACGCGGCCTGGCTCAGTTTCGCCGGATGCGGGAGGTGTACCCAGCACCACCAGCAAGTCGGATAGGAGCGCTACTGCCTCGGGCGCGCGCGAACGACATGCTGATGTCGTGCCCGAGGGGCGGGCACGGGAGGGAGCCAGGTGTCATGGCGAGCACTCAGCTGACCAGCGTTCATTCGCTCCCTCTGGCCCGCGTGGACGCCGGTCCGGGCTCCGGTGTCCCGCGGATCCTTCCGAAGGCCGCGGCCGCTTCGACGTTCCCCCTGCTGCTTCAAGCCGGCGGTGCTGATGGCGGTCTTCGTCGAGTTGCCGCTGGCGGTGGCCTGCGCGGTTCTCGCGACCCGGACCTTCCCTCGGTCGGGCCGCTGAGCGGAAGAGCTCGTGACGTGAACGGCGCTTGCGGTCCGGTCCGTTTCGGGAAGGCCCCGGCCTGCCGCAACGGCGGTCCACGGGCGGTTCGTCCGGCCCGCTCGGGTCGACTGCCGACAGAGTCGGCGCCGGCCCAAACGGATTGCACACAAACACAACTGATTGACCATCGGGGATGCTCCGATGGTCCAGTCGGATATTCGGGGAGGAATTATGAGGAATTCGCGGGCATTGATCGGCGCGGGTGCTGCCGCCGCCGTCGCCACCTGGTGGTTCACCGACTCCGCGCCGTACCCGTACTCTCAGCGCTGGCTGCTCGACCTGCCGCTGCCGTTCCTGACTCTGAAGCGTTTGGACCACGTGCTGCAGGCCCGGGAGGGCGAGAGGATCCTGGAGATAGGCCCCGGAACCGGCCTGCAGTCGCTGCACGTCGCACCGCAGCTGGGCCCGAACGGCCAGCTGGACATCGTGGACATCCAGCAGGAGATGCTCGACCACGTGGGCCGCCGGGCCAAGGAGCAGGGCGTCGACAACATCGTGCCGAACTGCGCCGACGCACATGAACTTCCTTTTGCGGATGGCTCGTTCGACGCGGCTTACGTGGTGACGGCGCTGGGCGAGATCTCGGATCCGGCGCGTACGCTGGCTGAGCTGCGCCGGGTGCTGAAGCCGTTCGGGCGGCTGGTGGTCGGCGAGTTCTTCGACAGGCATCAGATCCGGCCGTCCTCGCTGATCAGCCTGGCGGAGGGTGCCGGGCTGCGGGTCGCCCGGCTGTACGGTCCGCCGTTCGCGTACTACGCGGTCTTGCGTCCGATCGACGCCTGACGCCTGACGCCGCTCGGGCGGTTCCCGCCAGGCCGAACCGTAGACTGGACGGCCGGCCGGTGGAGGGGCCTTTGCATTCGGTGGACCTACCAGGAGGGCGCGGACGGTGAGTGAGTTCCTCATGAGGGCGGACGAGGAGATGCTGGAATTCTTCTCCCAGATCGCCGACGTGCTCCAGACCTTCGGCATCTCCCGGGCCGAGGCCGTGGCCCGGGTGAACCGTGCCTGGGGTCACCGGACGTTCGATCCCTATCCCGACCTGATGTGCCACGAGGACGCCGACTACTGGGCTTACGGCATGTACTACCGCGACGGCTTGGACCAGGGCGGGACGGTGCCGTACTGGGAAGAAAACCCCGACCGCAGCACCTGGCTGATCACACCGCCGCCGCCCGCCGACTCCCCGGCCTGGACCCTGCCCCGGGAGCCGTGACCGCACAGGCTCTCGCCGGGCGGCGGCCCCGGGGCATGGTGTTTTCGGCCGATTCGCCGCACACCCCGACGAACTCCGGGCGCGCGGCCGTAACGTGTGGACGACCCCGACGACGGAGGTGGCCCGTGCCGAGGCGTGACTACGAGGACGACCCGAACGCACCGAAGGCCAACAGCCTCGTCCCGGCGGCAAGCGTCGTGGTCGTCGGCGAGGACGGCCGGGTGCTGCTCCAGCGCCGCACCGACAACGGCATGTGGGCCCTCCCCGGCGGCCGGATGGACGTCGGAGAGTCCCTGGCCGGGTGCGGCATCCGGGAGACCCGGGAGGAGACCGGCCTCGACATCGAGATCACCGGGATCGTCGGCACCTACACCAACCCCGGGCACGTCTTCGCCTACGACGACGGCGAGGTCCGCCAGGAGTTCAGTATCTGCCTGCTCGGACGGCCGACCGGCGGTCAACTCCGAGTCTCCGCCGAGTCGTTCGAGGTGGCCTGGTTCACGTCCGAGCAGACCGACAGCCTGCCGATGGTGCCCAGCATCCGCAAGCGCCTGTCGGACTGGCGGTCGGGGCGGTTCCCGGTCGTTCGCTGATTCCGGATATGACGAACCGTCACGGGTCAGTCGCGCTGACGGATGATCAGGTCGGCGAGTTCGGCCAGTGAGTCGACCGTCCGGTCCGGGTTCGGCGAGGCGTGATCCACTGCCCGAGATCACGGGTCGACGCCGTGGCGGACTGAGCGCCAAGGACTACCTGGCCTGCGTCGGACCGTGCGGGCTCAGACTGCGAAGCCACCGTCCACTGCCAGCTCCGCGCCTGTGACGTATCGGGCGCTCTCGCCGGCCAGGTATGAGACGGCGTCCGCGACCTCCGCCGCCGTGCCGTAGCGGCCGAGCGCGGTGAAGCCACGCTGGAAGTCGGCGGAGTCGCCGTCGCCCGGGTTCATGTCGGTGTCGATCGGGCCCGGGTGGACCAGATTGACGGTGATCCCGCGCGGGCCGAGCTCCCGGGCCATGCCCTTGGTGAAGCCGATCAGAGCGGCCTTGCTGGTCGCGTAGAGCGCGCTTCCGGGGAAGGCCACCCGCTGGGCGATGCAGCTGCCGATGCTCACGATCCGTCCGCCCTCCACCAGGTACTGCAGCGCCGCCTGGGCATAGAGGTAGGGCGCGCGAACGTTCACTGCCAGCACCCGGTCGATCTGGTTGCACGTCACCGCCTCGATTGGTCCGACGGCGCCGACACCCGCGTTGTTCACCAGGATGTCCAGCCGCGTGAACCGCTCGGCGACCGCCGCCACCGCGCCGCACACCGCCTCCGGGTCTGCGCTGTCCGCGCGGACGGCCCAGCCGCTCCGCCCCATCGCGGTGATCTTGGCGACCACCTCCTCGGCCAACTCGGCCGAGCCCTGGTAGGTCAACGCCACGTCTGCGCCGTCCTCGGCCAGCCGCAGCGCGACCGCCGCCCCGATCCCCCGGCTGCCGCCCGTCACCAGCGCCACCTTGCCGTCGAGCGCCGTCACACCGTTCATCGTCATCTCCGCAAAGCTCCTTGTTCCGGTCTTGGACACGCTCAATCCAAGATCGGAACGCCTTGCGGGTCCGGCGGTATTCAGACGTCACGTTCAATCTTCAACGACGACTCCGTACACCCCGGAAGTACGGCCCGTCCCTGGCTGCCGGTCCATTTCGGTCCGCCTGCCGGATCGGCAGCCACGTGGACCAAGGGGCAGCTCGGCGGGCGGACCGCCGCCGTCCAGCACCGCGCGCCGAGCTGGTCAACGTCGGTCAGCTCGGCCTCCGCGGTAGGTCCCGGCCGGACGGCGCGAGTTTGAAGACGGGCCCTGGCGCCGATGGGTGGTGGGCCGGTTGCATTGGGGGATGGAGACTGGTGGGGCCGGGCGGCCGGTGGTGTATCTGTTCGGGGCGGCGGCGGGGGCGGTTTTCGGGCTGCCGGAGGTGGTTCGGGAGGCGCGGGGGCGGGGTTGGGAGGTGGCGGTCGGGTTGACGCCGACGGCGCGGGGGTGGCTGGAGGCGCGGGTGCCGGGGCTGGAGGAGTTGACGGGGTACCCGGTGAAGTCGGCGTACCGGTGGCCGGGCCAGCCGGATGTGCTGCCGGTGCCGGACGTGGTGCTGTTCGCCCCGGCGACGTTCAACTCCTTCAACAGCCTGGCGCTCGGTCTCACCACGTCCTGGGTGGTCGGTTACGCGGCGGAGGCGCTCGGCAAGGGCATCCCGGTGCTGGTCATGCCGTGCGTGAACACCGCGCTCGCCGCGCACCCCCAGTTCGCCCGCAGCGTGGCGACGCTGCGCGAGGCGGGCGTGCACGTCCTGCTCGGCGAGGACGGTTTCGTCCCGAACGAGCCGGGCACCGGCGACGCCCTCCCGTTCCCGTGGGACGCCGCGCTGCGGGCGGTGGAGCGGGTGCTGGGCGGGCAGGAAAGCAGCGACTGATGGAGGAGAAGGAGGAACGCTGTGCGGCGTGGACGGCCCTGGCGGAGTGCTGGGGCCCGGCGAGGGATCACGGCTGGATCGGGACCTCGATGGGAGATCTGCTGCGGCTGGCTCTCGCCGAGCCGAGGCTGGCGGAGTTCTGGCCGTGGACGGGGATGAACGAGCTGCACCTGTCGACCAGCCAGGACTTCCGCGACTTCGGGAAGGACTCGTTCCCGGCCGTCGCCGCCTGGCAGGGCGGCTACCGGGTCCTGGCCGCGCCGGCGCGGCAGGGGGCGGAGACGGTGCTGGAGACGACCGATCCGGCCGAGGCGCTGGCGTGTCTGCTGGAGTTGATGGGCCGATGACGATCGAGGCGGAGCTGAAGGCCCGGGTGCGGGAGCCGGCGGAGTTGGTGGCGCGGCTGACAGCGGCGGCCGGGGTGGCCGGGCGGGTGGAGGTGTACCGGGACGTGTACTTCGATCGGCCCGATGGGGAGTTGGGGGCGGTCGGTGCCGAGCTGCGGGTGCGAACGGTGACGGGCCCGGCCGGGATGCGGACGGTGCTGACGTACAAGGGTGCGGCGGTGGACGCGGGGTCGGGCTCGAAGCCGGAGACCGAGACGCTGGTGGCCGATCCGGTGGCGTTGCGGGCGATCCTGCGCGGCAGCGGGCTGGTGGAGACGATCGCCTTCGAGAAGCGGTGCCGGAACTGGGAGCTGACCCAGGACGGCCGCCCGCTGCTGGCCACGGTGGTGGAGGTGCCGGAGCTGGCCGGGGTGTTCCTGGAGGTGGAGACCCCGGCGGCGGATGCGGCGGAGCTGCCGTCCGCGCTGGCGGCCGTCCGCCGTGCGCTGCGCCGGCTCGGGGTCGCGGACGCGGACCTGACCATCGAGCTGTACACGGACGCGGTGGCCAGGGCGAGGGAATGACGCGAGTCGGAGCAGCTTGCGCTTTCTTGACCCGGGCGGTCTGCCCGTCCCGCACGGCGCGGTGAGGGAGTGACGCGAGTCAGAGCAGTTTGCGCGGGCCGACAGTAGGAGGGGAGTCGTAGGCGTCGCGGTAGGGGTGCAGCAGGGCGGACGCGCCGCGCAGCTTCGCCGCGAGGCGGGCCGGCAGCACGAGTGTCCAGAGCAGGCCCTCGCCGCCGGGGCCCTCGACCAGCCAGGAACTCCAGGGGAGCTGGAGGGTGGCGGCGGGGCTGAAGGCGATCGGGCGGTGGCCGGCCAGGGGGAGGTCGTGCAGGCCGAGGCGGCACCAGCTGGAGATGGTGAGGGTGCGGCGGGCGGGGTCGAAGCCGGCGGGGACGCAGTCGGTGATCCGGTCGCGGCCGATGTGTTGGAGGAAGCGCTGGTTGCTCCGCAGGGAGAGGTGCCGGGTGGTGAAGTCCTCGACGGCGGTGCGCAGCTCGGTGGCGTAGCGGGCGGGGGTGGTGCCGGGACGCCAGGGCAGCCGGATCTCGCCGAGCAGGTTGCCGAGGGCGCCGTCGGGGAGGCCGAGGGGGCGGCGCAGGTTGACGGGGAGGGTGAGGGTCTGTTCGGCGTCCTGGTGGCCGTCGAGTTCGCGCAGGACGTGCAGCAGATGGGCGCAGAGCGCGTCGTTGGCGGAGAGCGGGCGGCCGGCCTCGGCGGTGAGTGCGGCGCGCAGGCGCTGGAGCTCGGCGGGGGCGAACCAGATCTGCACGGTGCGGTTGGCGAGGCCGGCGGCGGCGATGGTGCGTTGCAGTTCGGCGGCCTCGGCGGGGTCGGGCAGCCGGAGGGAGGGGACTCCGCTGTCCTCGGCGGGGAGGTGGGCGTCGAGCTGGAGTTCGCGGTCGGCGGTGGGGGAGAGTGCGGGCGGCTCGGTGCCTTCGGTGCAGGCGGACCAGGTGCGCAGCAGCAGGGCGAAGGTGTGCATGTCGCCGACGGCGTGGTGCCAGGAGATGCCGAGGGCGCCGGTGCCGTCGGCGAGGCGGGTGAGTCGGACGGTGAGCAGCGGCAGGCGGGTCCGGCGGGCTTCGGTGGCGCGGACGTGGTCGACCAGGCCGTTCGCGGGCAGCGCCATCCGGTCGAAGGCCTCGGTGAGGGTGTGGGGGGAGTCGGCGACGGTGAAGGGGACGCCGGTGTCGTCGGTGTCGATGCAGAGGTCGCCGTCGGCGGTGGTGCGCAGGCGGCCGGCGAATTCGGGGAGCCGGGCGAGGGCGCGGGCGAGGCCGTCGGCGAGGGCGTCGGCGTCGAGCGGACGGTCGTGGAAGAGGACCACGGAGACGGGGAGGTCGGCGAGCAGCAGGTCGCCGACGGAGCAGCGGACGGGCCCGGGTCCGGGGCGGCCGGCCCGGACGGTGCGGATTTCGGCGTCGGACGTCGGCGTGCCGGTCATACCGGTCCCCTCCCTGGAGTGACGGAGGAACCATAGGGGCCTGCGGGTGGGGGAAACCAGAGGTGCCCGAACGGTCGCTGACGCGTCGTCCGGGCGGCCGGTTCCGATCCCGGGCAGGTATGTGTCGTTTCTCATACCGATGCCCGAAAGGGTCGAAAGGTGGTGAGCTGCGGTTTTCGTCCCGGGTTAATACGCCGTTTACAGGGGTGAAACGAAGGCGTTAGCCGCTAAAGGATCATGCAATCGACGAAAATTGAGCCTATCAGCTGACGAAACGCAGGTGAACGGCGGGCTTCTGCCGTGGTCTGCTGCGGAAACAGTGGGGGTTACGGTTCCCGCATGGTTCAGCTCGACAATCGCCCGGGAGCCGGCGCCGACGTCGCCACCGGCTCGGACGCCCCTGGCGGCGTCCGCTCCAAGGGCCTCAACAGCAACTCGATAGGTCTGCTCGGCAACGCCGTGATCGGCGTCTCCACGGTCGCCCCGGTGTACTGCCTGACGACGACGCTGGGCACCACCGTGGCCGCCGTCGGCCTGCAGATGCCGGCGCTCTTCCTGGCCGGCTTCCTGCCGATGCTGCTGGTGGCCTTCGCCTACCGGGAGCTGAACAAGGCGATCCCCGACAGTGGCACCTCCTTCACCTGGACGGTGAAGGCGTTCGGCCCGAAGATCGGCTGGATGTGCGGCTGGGGCCTGGTGATCGCCACGATCATCGTGCTGTCCAACCTCGCGGGCGTCGCCACCGAGTACCTGTACCTGCTGCTCGGTGAGATCACCCGCAGTGACTCGGTCGCCGCGCTCAACGACAACAAGCTGGTGCACGTGGTCACCTGCCTGGGGCTGATCGCGATCGCGACCATGATCAGCTACCGCGGCATGACCGCCACCAAGGGCGTCCAATACGCCCTGGTGGGTCTTCAACTGGTCGTCCTCGCCGTGTTCGGCGTGATGGCGATCGTCAAGGCCACCGGCAACGGCGATGCCGGGTCGCTGCACTTCTCCTGGAGCTGGTTCAATCCGTTCGAGGCCAGCTCCTTCACCGCGTTCGTGGCCGGTCTGTCGCTCTCGCTGTTCATGTACTGGGGCTGGGACGCCTCGCTGAGCGCCAACGAGGAGACCGGCGGCAGCGAGAAGACCCCCGGCCGGGCCGCGATGCTCGCCATGGTGGTCCTGGTCGGCTCCTACCTGTTCACCGCCGTCGCGGTGCAGATGTACGCGGGCGTCGGCACCACCGGCACCGGCCTCGGCAACCCGGAGACCTCCTCCAACGTGCTCGCCGTGCTGGCCGGCCCGGTGATGGGCCCGGCCCTCGGCGTGATGCTGTTCGTCGCCGTGCTGGCCTCCGCCTCCGCCAGCCTTCAGACCACCTTCATCCCGGTCAGCCGCACCGTGCTGGCGATGAGCGTGTACGAGGCGCTGCCGTCCTCCTTCACCGAGGTCAACGAGCGCTACAAGACGCCGGGCCGGGCGATCATCACCGCCGGTGTCGGCACCGGCGCGTTCTACACCGTGATGACCATGGTCAGCTCGCACGTGCTGGCCGACACCATCGCTGCGCTGACGCTGATGATCTGCTTCTACTACTCGCTGACCGCGTTCGCCTGCGCCTGGTACTTCCGCGGCGACTTCCGCAACTCGGTCCGCGACGCGGTGCTCAAGGTGGTCTTCCCGCTGATCGGTGGCCTCACGCTGGCCGCGATCTTCAGCAAGTCGCTGGTCGACATGATCAACCCGTCCTACGGCAGCGGCAGCTCGGTGTTCGGCATCGGCAGCGTCTTCGTGGTCGGCGCGGGCCTGCTGGCGCTCGGCCTGGTCGTGATGGCCGTGATGACGCGGCGCAGCCCCGCGTTCTTCCGCGGCGAGGTGCTTACGCGTGACACTCCGGCCCTGGTGATCCCGGAGTGAGCTGAGGGAGAGCTGCGCGACAAGCGCCGGCCCGTCCGCAAGGTCGCGATCAAGTGCAGGTCACTGTCCTGCGTCGCGATCTTGCGGTCGGGTCCTTCCGTTTCGCGCAGTTCCGCCCCCTCGCTTCGCTGGGGGTACCCCCAGCGCCGCTGGTTTGCCACCCTCAGTACGCGACGGTGAAGCGCTCGCCGATGTGCTTCGGCCGCTCGATCTCGTCCACCAGGGCCACCGCGTAGTCCTCGGTGGAGATGCGGCTCTCGCCGTCGGTGCCGATCAGCAGGTCCTCCAGGCCCTCGCGGTAGGTGCCGGTGCGCTCGCCGGGGGCGATGGTGGCGGCGGGGGAGAGGCTGGTCCAGCGCAGGTCGGTGACGGTGCGGAGGAAGTCCAGCGCGTCGCCGTGGGCGTGCATGATCTGGAGCAGGAACTCGGGCAGGCCCTCGGTGTCCCAGACCTGCTTGCCGTCGGGGGTGCGGAGCGAGCCGGCGCCGCCCACCGCGATCAGTCGCGGGGTGTCGGTGCCCAGCGTGCGCAGGCCCGCCACCAGGGATTCGGCGGACGGGGCGATCAGGGCCTGGTGGCCCGGCCCGTCGCCGCCGCCGACCGCGCTGACCACCACGGCCGACCCCTTGGCGTGCTCGGCGACCGAGGCCGGGTCCAGCACGTCTCCGGCCGCCACCGTCAGCGCCGGGTGGGTGACCGTCAGCTTTGCCGGGTCGCGGACCACGGCGGTGACGGTGTGGCCGCGGCGCAGCGCCTCGGCCAGTACGCGGGAGCCGATGGTGCCGGTGGCGCCGTACAGGGTGATGGTGCTCATGGGGGTGTCTCCTCGTTGCCGTTTTCGGTCTGCTGCTCGACCGTACGGCGGGCCGTTGCCGGTCGGCGAGGTACCGGGCCGACAGGCCGTGGTGAAAAACGGACACCCCCGCTGGCTGCGCTGCTCAGCCCAGGCGGAACAGGGTGCCGTGGCCGGTGGCCAGGGTGGCGGCGAGGACGGCCAGGTCGGCGAGGCCGAGGACCAGGCCGAGGCGGGCCCGGTGGGGGCGGGCGGTGCCGCGGTGGAGGGCGAGGGCGGCGAGGGTGACGGCGATCGGGCCGAGGACCAGGTTGAACAGCAGCAGTCCGAGCAGGCCGAGCACGAACGAGGCGACGGCCAGCTGGTCGGCTTCCGGGGCGGCGGGGCGGGCGGTGTGCTGGGCGGACATGGCGGGCGCTCCGGGGTCAGTGGCGGCGGGTGCGGGTGAGCTGCTCGCGGGCGCCGAACAGCAGCAGCCAGGTGGCGACGGCGCCGGCCGCGGCGAGGGCGACCGGCCCGGGCAGGTGGGCGGCGGCCCCGGCGAGCAGGCCGAGGGCGAGCAGGGCGAGGAGCAGCATGGCGGCCTCTCCGGTTCGGGTGCTTCGGTGCATCGACACTGCGACGATGCGACGACGCGACGACGGGACGGGGCGGCGTTTCGGCTAACAACTGTTCGCTGAAACCCCGTCAGCACTGTAGCGGGGCTGGAGATTTTCGGCAAACAGTTGTTTACTGAGCGCCGTGACCACGACCCCCGCCCCCGGCGTCCGCCAGGCCCAGAAGCAGGCCAGCCGCCGCGCCCTGCTGGATGCGGCCCTCGCCCTGCTGGAGGGGCAGAACCTGAGCGGCCTCGGCGTGCGCGAGGTGACGCGGGCGGCCGGGCTCTCCCCGGCGGGCTTCTACCGGCACTTCGCCGACCTGGCCGAACTGGGCGTGGTGCTGGTGCGGGAGTCGCTGGCCAACCTGCACGAGATGGTCCGCGCGGTGTTCGTGGGCAGTGGCGCTCCGGAGCAGTTGATCGACCGTTCGGTCGAGGTGATCGACGCGCACGTGGCCGAGCATGCCGCGTACATCCGCTTCCTGGCCCGCGAGCGGCACGGCGGGGTGAAGCCGGTGCGGGACGCGGTCGGTGCCGAATTGCGGCACTTCGCGGAGGAGTTGGCCGAGCTGCTGGCGCCGCGGCCGGAGCTCGCGGACTGGTCGCCGAGTGAGCGCCGGATGCTGGCCGAGCTGTACGTGGACCGGATGGTCAGCACGGCGCTAGCGCTGGTCGAGGCCGATCCCGCCGAGCGGGTCGCGATCGCGGACACGGTTCGCACCCAGCTGCGGCTGATCACGCTGGGAAGCCGTCATTGGAAGGCGAGTTGAAGGTGAGTTGACGGCGGGTTGGCACCGTCTTGAGGGAAATCCGGGGGTGCGGTCACTCTTGACATAGTGTCATGGGCGCGCCAATTTTAGGGAACCCCAGTGGGACCCCGCATCCCTGAGAGGCAACCCCCATGAAGAAGCCGCTCATCGGCGCGCTCGGCACCGTTCTGCTCGCCGGGACCGCCCTGGTCACCGCCACCCCCGCGTCCGCCGTCACCGTCAACCTGGCCGGGACGGTCGCGCTCAGCAACTGTTCCGGCTCGCTGATCCGGATGCCCAACTCCGTGGACACCGACCCCGGACTGATCCTGACCAACGGCCACTGCCTGGAATCCGGCATGCCGGCCCCCGGCCAGGTGATCACCAACAAGGCGTCCACCCGCAGCTTCACCTTGCTCAGCGGCAGCGGCAGCAGCCTCGGCACGGTGCGCGCCAACCGGGTCGTCTACTCGACGATGACCGACACCGACGTCACCATCTACCGGCTGACCACCAGTTACGCGAGCATCAAGAACACCTACGGGATCTCGCCGCTGACCATGTCCAACACCCATCCGGTGGCAGGCAGCGCGATCAAGGTGCCCTCCGGCTACTGGAAGACCATCTACTCCTGCAACGTGGACGGCTTCGCCTACCGCCTCAAGGAGAGCAGCTGGACCTTCCAGGACTCGCTGCGCTACACCTCCGGCTGCAACATCATCGGCGGCACCTCCGGTTCCCCGGTGGTCGACGTCAACACCGGCCAGGTCGTCGGAGTGAACAACACCAGCAACGAGGACGGCCAGACCTGCACGCTCAACAACCCGTGCGAGGTGGACCAGAACGGCGCGGTGACCATACACCCCGGCATCGGCTACGCCCAGGAGACCTACACCATCCCGAACTGCTTCGCCCCGGGCAACGTGCTCGACCTGACCCGGGCAGGCTGCGTGCTGCCCCGCCCGTAGCCGGGCCCGAACGCGCGCAGCCACCCGGGTCCCCTCCGCGGGTGGCTGCGCGCGTTCCGCCGCGTTCTACAGGAAGCGGCGCAGCAGCCGGGACTTCGCGGCGGTGAACGGCGGGTAGGCGAGCCGCAGGGTGTCCAGCGCCAGCGGCTTGGACAGCACCGCCTTGGTGTGGCTGAACGTCTCCATCGAGTACCGGCCGTGGTACCCGCCCTGGCCGCTCTCGCCGACGCCGCCGAACGGCAGCCCGGGGACGGACAGATGGGCGTTCGGGACGCCGAAGGCCAGCGCCCCCGAGGACGTTTCGGCGGTCAGCCGGCGCCGGGTGTGGGCGGAGGCGGTGAAGGCGTACAGCGCCAGCGGCTTGTCCCGGGCGGTGATGAACGCGATCGCGGCGTCCAGGTCGGGCACCCGGACGATCGGCAGGACGGGGCCGAAGATCTCCTCGCGCATCACCGGCGCGTCCGGGTCGACGTCGGCCAGCACGGTCGGGGCGAGGTAGCGGGTGGCGCGGTCGTGCCCGCCGCCGGTGACGGTCCGGCCGTCGGCCAGCAGCGCCGTCAGCCGCTCGAAGTGGCGCTCGTTGACGATCCGTCCGTAGTCCGCGCTGCCGGCCGGGTCCTCGCCGTACATCTCCGTCACGGCGGCGGCCAGTTCGGTCTCCAGCGCGGGCGCGGCGTCGCCGATCGCGAGGACGTAGTCGGGGGCGACGCAGGTCTGGCCGGCGTTCATGAACTTGCCCCAGGCGATCCGGCGGGCCGCCGCGGCCAGATCGGCGCCGGGCTCGACGACCGCCGGGCTCTTGCCGCCCAACTCCAGCGTGACCGGGGTGAGATGGCGGGCGGCGGCGGTCATCACGATCCGGCCGACCGCTCCGTTGCCGGTGTAGAAGATGTGGTCGAAGCGCTGCTCCAGCAGAGCGGTCGTCTCCGGGACGCCGCCCTCGACCACGGCCACGGCCTGCGGGTCGAGGACCTGCGGCAGCCAGTGCGCGAGCGCCGCGGAGGTCGCCGGGGCGAGCTCGGAGGGCTTGACCACCACGCAGTTGCCCGCCGCGATCGCGCCGACCAGCGGGGCCAGCGCCAGCTGCAGCGGGTAGTTCCACGGGCTGATCACCAGCACCGTACCCAGCGGCTCGCGCACCGTCCGGGCCCGGGCGGGCGCCAGCGCGAGCGGCACCGCGACCCGGCGCGGGCGCAGCCAGCGGCCGAGATGGCGCAGCGTGTGGTCGATCTCCTTGACGGTGAACCCGATCTCGGTGACGTACGCCTCGGTCGGGCTCTTGCCGAGATCGGCCTTGAGAGCGGCCGCGAACGTCTCCTCCTGCTCGACCAACAGGTCGCGCAGCGCCCGGAGTTGGGCCTTGCGCCAGGCGAGCGGCCTGGTCCGGCCGGTGGCGAAAGTGGCGTTCAGGCGGGAGACGGTCGCTGCCGCGTCGGCCTGCTGGGCGGTGTCGGTGGGCGTGGAAACGCCGGTGGGAGCGTTCATGTTGCCGAGCATAAACGAAACGAAGTGTTTTCGTTTCGTTTTGGGTTCACCCGTAGGCTGGGGCGCATGACCCGCATCGCACCCCCCGCCACCCAGGACGGCCCGCGCCGGGGCCGCCCCCGCGACGCCGCACGCGACCGGGCCATCCTGGACGCCACCCTGGCCGTCCTCTCCGAGAACGGCTACGGCGCGCTGACCACCGCCGCGGTGGCCGCCCGCGCGGGGGTCTCCACCGCCACGCTCTACCGGCGCTGGTCCTCCAAGGACGAGTTGGTGATCGCCGCCGCCGCGACCCACGTCGAGGACATCCACGTCCAGCCCGACACCGGCACGCTGGAGGGTGACCTGCGGGTCCTGCTGCGCGACAAGGCCGCCGCGCTCACCGGTGAGGCCGGGCGCCTGATGCAGGCGCTGGTGGGCGAGGCGGCGCAGAACGTCGCGTTGGCGGACGCGCTCACCACCGCGTTCCTGGAGCCGGTGCACCGGCGGGTTGTCGAGGCGGTTCGGCGGGCTGTGGAGCGGGGTGAGATCGCGGCTGTCGCGGAAGTGGACCTGCTCGGGGCGGTGGTGGTCGGTCCGTTGATGAGCCGCTTTCTGCTGATGCCGCGGCCCGATCAGGTGGATGCTGCGACTGCGCAGGCCACGGCGGATCGGTTGCTGCCGTTCGCGCTACGTGCGGTCGGGGGTCGGTGAAAAGCGGGGACCGGAAACGGCGGAACGCCCAGCGCCCCGTTGATCATCCTATTGCTGCTGGTGGGGGCGAGCGTAGCGAAAAGTGAACGCGTTCAAAATGCCGGGGCCCGCCCGAGTTCTTCCTGAAGCACTGAATCGGTGCTTCAATTCTTGGTGTGGCCTACCGACGCACCGCCGCCGTCCAGGCCCGGCTCGACGGTCAGCGCGAGGCCGTCCTGCGGGCCGCCGTCGCCCTGCTCGCCGAGCGCGGGTACGCCGGGTGTTCGATGGCGGCCGTCGCCGATCGGGCCGGCATCGCGACCGGCAGCATGTACCAGCACTTCGATGGCAAGGCCGACCTCGCCGTCACCCTGTTCCGCACCGTCTGCGGCCGGGAGATCGCCGCCGTCACCGAGGCCGCCGAACGGGCCGACGACCCGCTGGACGGTGTCGCCGCGGTGGTCGCCACCTTCGCCGCCCGTGCTCTGAAGTCGCCCCGGCTGGCGTACGCGCTGCTCGCCGAACCCGCGGACCGGGTGGTCGAAGCCGAACGCCTGGTGTTCCGGCGGGCGTTCCGGGACCTGATCGCCGGACGCATTGATCAGGCCGTGGCGAACGGTCAACTCCCCGGCCAGCGCGCCGAACTGACCGCCGCCGCGATCGTCGGCGCGGTCGGCGAGGCACTGGTCGGCCCGCTCACCGACGGACAGCCGCCGGAGACCGTACTGCCCGAGCTCGTCACCTTCACCCTGCGCGCCCTGGGAGGGCACTGATGGCAAGCACTCACGAGGTCACCAACCAGGTCCCCGACCCGTTCGGCCACGACGTCGCCGAGGACCCCACCCTGCTGGCCGCCCTGCACCGGGCCGGCGCCGGCTGGGCCACCGACGAACTGCATGCCCTCGGCCGCCTGGCCGGCACCGAGCAGGCCGCCGACTGGGCCCGGCTCGCCAACGACAACCCGCCGGTGCTGCGCACCCACGACCGCTACGGCCACCGCATCGACGAGGTCGAATTCCACCCGTACTGGCACGAGTTGATGCGCACCGCGGTCGAGCACGGCCTGCACGCCGCGCCCTGGCAGGACGAGCGGCCCGGCGCGCACACCGCCCGCGCCGCCAAGTTCTACGTCTGGGGCCAGGTCGAGGCCGGACACACCTGCCCGATCTCGATGACGTACGCCTCCGTCCCCGCCCTGCGCACCAGCCCCGAACTCGCCGCCGCCTACGAGCCGTTGCTGGCCGCCCGCGAGTACGACTTCGGGCTGCGCGAGCCGCACGGCAAGCGCGGGCTGATCGCCGGCATGTCGATGACCGAGAAGCAGGGCGGCTCCGACGTCCGCACCAACACCACCCGTGCCGTCCCCGTTGGCGACGGCACGTACCGGCTGGTCGGCCACAAGTGGTTCACCTCCGCCCCGATGTCCGACCTGTTCCTGACGCTCGCCCAGGCCCCCGGCGGACTCTCCTGCTTTGTGCTGCCGCGCGTCCTGCCCGACGGCAGCCGCAACGCGCTGCGCCTGCAGCGACTCAAGGACAAGCTCGGCAACAAGTCCAACGCCTCCTCCGAGATCGAGTACGAGGACGCGGTGGGCTGGCTGGTCGGCGAGGAGGGCCGCGGCGTGCGGACCATCATCGAGATGGTCAACATGACCCGGCTGGACTGCACCATCGGCGCCGCCTCCGCGATGCGCTACGGCGCGCTGCGCGCCCTGCACCACGCGAGCCACCGGCACGCGTTCGGCAAGCCGCTGGTCGAGCAGCCGCTGATGCGCAACGTCCTCGCCGACCTGGTCGTCGAGTCGGAGGCCGCCACCGCGATCGCCATGCGCCTCGCCGAGGCCACCGACCGCGCCCTGGCCGGCGACCAGCAGGAGGTCCGGTTCCGCCGCCTCGGCCTGGCCGTCGCCAAGTACTGGGTGTGCAAGCGCGGCCCCGGGCACGCCGCCGAGGCCCTGGAATGCCTGGGCGGCAACGGCTACGTCGAGGAGTCCGGCATGCCCCGGCTCTACCGCGAGGCCCCGCTGGTGTCGATCTGGGAGGGCTCCGGCAACGTCGCCGCCCTCGACGCGCTGCGCGCGATGGCCCGCCAGCCCGAATCGGTGGCCGCCGTGTTCGACGAGCTCGACGCCGCGAGCGGACTCGACCCGCACTTCGACACCGCCGTCGCCGACCTCCGCAAGGACCTCGCCGACCCCGAGCACCTCGAGTACCGCACCCGCCACCTGGTCGAACGCCTCGCCCTCACCCTCCAGGCCTCCGCGCTGCTCCGCCACGGCGACCCCGCGGTGGCCGAGGCCTTCACCACCACCCGCCTCGCCGGCCACTCCGGCCTGGCCTACGGCACCCTGCCCACCGGCGTCGACACGGCGGCGATCCTCGCCCGGATCCCGTCGCTCCCCACCGGCGCGTGATTCCGGTCCGGGGCCCGGAAGGGCCCCGGATAAGCGCTGCTAGCGTGGCGGACGATCTCGTTCCGTGGGTTGAAGGGTTGCGCCGGCGATGGCCAAGTTCCTGCTGAGTCTGCATCTGATAGTCGCCGTGCTGGCCGTCGGTCCGGTCGCGGTGGCGGTGAGCATGTTCCCGCGGAAGGCGAAGGCGGCGCTGGTGGCGGGCCCGGAGCAGGTGAACGCGCAGGCCTCGGTGCGGCTGCTGCACCGGATCAGCAACGTGTACGCGCTGATCGGAATCGCGGTGCCCCTGCTGGGCGTCGGCACGGCGCAGGCCATGGGCGTGCTGGGCAACGCCTGGCTGATCGCCTCGATCGTGCTGACGGCCGTTGCCGCGGGTGTGCTGCTGCTGTTCGTGCTGCCCGGTCAGCAGGCCACCGTGGACGCACTGGACGCCACCGAGAACCAGGAGGCGGAGACCACCCGGGCCACCGGCATGCTGAAGATGCTCCCGATGACCGCGGGCCTGTTCAACCTGCTGTGGATGGTCGTCCTGGTGCTGATGGTCATCCGGCCGGGGTCGACGAACGGGGCGTGACGCCGCGCACCTCGAGACCGGCCAGCAGTTCGGCGGTGGCGGCCGCGACGGCGGCCACCGCCGCGTCGAACACCTCCCGGTTGTGCGCGGCGGGAGCACGGAACCCGGAGATCTTCCGGACGTACTGGAGCGCCGCCGCGTGCACGTCCTCGGGAGTGGCGTCGGGCGTCATCGGCGGGCGGAGCGTCTTGATGCTTCGGCACATGCCTCCAGTCTGCTCCCCCCCCACCGACACTCAGCCGGGCAGTTGCCGCAGCCGCACCCCGGCCCGTTTGACGGCCCGCGCCACGATCGCCGTCTCGGCGCGGCGCACCCCGAGCGGGCCCAGCACCTCGGTGTGGAAGCGGTACAGCGCCGCGTGGTCCGGGCAGAACACCGCGCACATCAGATTCGTCGGCCCGCCGGTGGCCAGCACCCCGTGCACCTGCGGGTGCCGGGCCAGTGCCTCGCCCGCCGCGGCGAGCCGCCCCGGCGGCAGCTCCAGCCACAGGTTGGCGTCCACGGCGGCGCCCAGCAGCCGCGGGTCCACGCTCACGTGGGTGCGCAGCAGCCCGCCCTCTGCGAGCCGGTGCAGCCGCCGCCGGACCGTCGACTCCGGCGCGCCCGAGGCGGCGGCCAGCGCGGCGTGCGAGCGGCGGGCGTCCATCGCGAGCAGGTCCAGCAGCCGGTGGTCGAGTTCGTCCGGCTCCGGCGGCGGCCCGCTGGGCGGCGCCGGGGCCAGCAGCGCCTCCTGCTCGGCCGTCAGCGCGCCGCAGCGCCACGCCGAGGCGTCCGCGAACAGGTGCAGGACGGCGTGCGCGGTGGACTCCACGACCGCGTCGGTGGCCGGGAGCTGCCCGTACAACAGGCGGTCGCGTTCGGACGGGCCCCCCAGCACCACCGCCGACACCTCCTGCCCGCCCAGCATGACGTCCACGAACGGGACGTCCTCCCGGGCGGCCAGCGCCAGCGCGATCGCGTCCACCCGGCCGCGCAGCACCCGCACCCGCAGCAGCAGCGCGCCGAGCGCCGCCGCCCGGCTGTCCGGCATCCGCACCACCCGGACGGTGCCGGTGCCCAGCAGCCGGCCCAGCCGCCTGGTCACGGTGCGCGCCGACACCCCGAGCACCTGCGCGATCCGCCCGGTCTCGGCCCGCCCGTCGACCTGCAGCGCGTGCACCAGCTGCCGGTCGAGCGGGTCCAGCACCTTGGCGGGATCCGCCGTGTCCGTGTCCATGCTGTCCGATTCCCGTCGAATGCTGCGCCTGTGACGTCCTGAAGCGTCGCCCTGACGGTACTCCTGTGGTGCCCCACCGCACCGAAGGAGACGCACCGTGAAGGACATCCTGGCCGGCACCGAGACGGCCCTGCGCGAGGTCGGCGAATGGCTCGCGCACCGGCAGCCCACCGAGCCCGTCGACGCCGCCACCCCCGAACAGGCCCGCGCCGCGTTCGACGCGATCGACCGGCCCGCCGGCGAGATGCTGCGCGAACGCCTCACCCCGCTGCGCCCCGGCGCCGGTTGGCTGGACGACGAGTGGGCGCGGGACGTGCCCCGCGACGGCGAGTGGTGGCTGAGCGACGCCACCGACGGCGCCGTGCAGTACCTGAGCGCCCTGCCGCAGTGGGTGCTCACCGCGACGCTGCTGCGCGACGGCGCGCCCGTGCTGGCCGTGGTGCACGCGCCGCTCGCCGGTACCACCCACACCGCGACCGCCGGCGGCGGCACCCGTCTGAACGGCCGCCCCTGCGCGCCCCGCCGCCGCACCCTCGCCACCGCGGTCGCGGCCACCTCCCAGCCGCCGCTGATCGCCCGCGACCCGCACGCGCTGCACGCCGCCGGCGCCTCGCTGACCGCCGTCCTCCCGCACGTCCTCGCGGTGCGCAACCTCGGCCCGACCGCACTCCAGATCGCCCAGGTCGCCTCCGGTCACCTGGCGCTGTTCTGGCAGTTCGGTGCCGACCCGGCCAACCTCCTCCCGGGCGCCCTGCTGGCCGCCGAGGCCGGCGCCGCCGTCACCGACGCCACCGGCCGCCCCTGGACGCCCGACGCACCGTCCTTCGTCGCCGCAGCGCCCGGCGTGCACGCCGAACTCCTGGATGTGCTGCGGCAGGTGTGACCGCTGGGTCAGAGCGTGCCCAGGGTCGGCTGGAGGGTGGCGGCGGCGGTGAACACCACCTGTTCGGTGGTGACTTCGAGGTAGTGCAGGTCGCCGTGCCGGTGCTGGAGGGGCGGGTCGAGGGGGAGGGCGGACAGGTCGAGGTCGGGCAGGCTGTCGAGGGTGGCCAGGCCGAGCTTGATCAGCGCCTCCTTGCGCACCCACTGGCGGAGGAAGGCCCGGGTCGGGTCGGGGTGCTTGGCGACGAGTTCGGCCTCGGCGGGGCTGAGGACGTGGCTCAGGGAGGCCGGGTCGTTGGTGCGCGGGCCGAGGTGTTCGACGTCCACGCCGATCGGGACGGGGCCGGCCGCGGCGGCGATGATCCCGCCGGTGTGGGACAGGCTCAGGTGGGTGCCGGGGCGGTCGGTGAGCAGTGGCCGGCCGTGGCCGGTGCGGTCGCAGCCGGGGCAGTGCTGGCCGAAGGCGACGTCGGCGGGGTCGATGCCGAGGTGCGTGGCGGCGCAGAACCGGACCAGCAGGTGGGCGGCGAGGAAGTCGTCGCGGTCGGCCTGGCGGCGGAAGCGGTCGGCGCGTTCGCGTTCGACGTCGTTGAGCAGCCGTTCGTCGGCGTCCGGCCGGGCGAGGACGTCGGCCGTGGTGGCGAGCAGGGCGAGCGGGTGGTTCGACACAGGTCTCCTTGTCCGGGCGGGCGCTGTCATCGGTGCACCAGCAACTTAGTCCGTTCGAGCGATCTTTCGGGGTGTCGGTTGTCGGGTGGCCGATTTTCGTTCGGCGCCACCACTTGGCTGGCGGCGGTCTGCTGCCTGCCGACCCCACCGTCAACGAAAGGGGTGTCCGTGCGACACGGCGCTCGTCCCAAGAACCGGCTGATCCGGTATGCGGCGGTGACGGCGCTCGCCGCCGCCCCGCTGGTCACTCTGGCGTCGGTCGGCCAGGCGGACCAACTCGCCCCGCCGCTCGGCCCGTGCGTCGGCGACTGTCCGAACCCGTTCCCGCCGGTCCACAACGGTCCCGCCGCCGGCACCGACGACACGATCAACATCTTCGTCGGCGGCAACTACCGGGTGGAGGGCCGCTCCGCCGAGGCCGAGGGGAAGATCGTCACGGTCAAGGACCTCACGGTCGACAAGAACGGCGGCGGCCTGTTCAACATGGGCGTGGTCGGCGTCGGCTCGCAGGTCGCGCCGCCGCCCGGCACCGACCACGTGACGGTCGGCGGCGCGGTGGACGTCGTCACCGGCAACCGGGTGCAGCTCGGCGGCGGCGACCCGGCCCGCTGGGGCAACCTGGCCTACGGCACCACCGAGAGCGGCACCCTGGAGTTCTCCGGCCCCGGCGCGGCCCGCCAGGACCCGGCGGCGATCGACCCGTTCCGCGGCCTCACCACCGTCGTCGAGGACCACTCGGCGTGCATGGCCGAGCAGACCGCGACCGGCGAACTGACCGTCAACGGCAACCTGTACACCTTCACCGGTGACGGCCACAGCACGCGCCAGGTCTTCAACGTGAACCGGAACATCGGCAGTGCCACGGCCGCCGCCGACATGGTGTTCGCCGGCATCCCGGCCGGTGCCACGGTGATCGTCAACATGGTCGGCCCGGACCCGGTGCTGATCCGCACCAACACCGGCAGCGGCATCCCCGGCGACCAGCTCACCGACATGCAGCCGCTGCTGATGTGGAACTTCCCCGTCTCCACCGACGCGACCATCACCGGCGGCGCCCAGTTCCAGGGCTCGGTGATGGCCGGCAACCCGGCGGGCACCGTCACGCTGTCCAACCCGGGCACCAACGGCCGCGTCTACCTGGCCGGAAACCTCGTGCAGGGCGGCACCGCCGGGACGGAGCTGCACGCCTACCCGTTCAACGGCGACCTGCCGACCTGCGGCCAGAGCCCCAGCCCCTCGCCCTCGCCGAGCGAGTCCGAGAGCCCCTCGCCGTCGCCCTCGGAGAGCGAGTCCAAGAGCCCGCACCCGTCGCCGTCCAGGAGCGAGAAGCCCTCGGAGAGCGTCGAGCCCACCCACGGCGAGCGACCGGTGCCCGAGCCGAGCCGCAAGCCCGAAGGCCCGCTGGCGAACACCGGCAGCGGCCCGGCCGGCCCGATCGCCGGCGCGGCGGCCGTGCTCCTGGGCCTCGGCACGGCGGTGACGGTGCTGGTACGCCGGAGCCGCGGCCGTCGCCGCTGACGCCCCGCGCCCGACCCGAAGAACGGCCGGAGCCCCCGTCGGGGCCCGGCCGTTCGGCCTGTCCGAGGCCAGAGCCCGGGTCAGGTGACGTCGCCGCGCCGGGCGAACCGCTCCTCGCGCCACTCCCCGGAGGCCAGCACCTCGCGCAGCGCCGCCGCCGCGTCGTAGACGTCCGCCCGGGACAGGTACAGCGGGGTGAAGCCGAAACGCATCAGGTCGGGCGCCCGGAAGTCGCCGATCACCCCGCGGGCGATCAGCGCCTGGACGATCCGGTAGCCCTCCGGGTGCCGCAGCGCCACCTGGCTGCCGCGCAGCTCGTGCCGGCGCGGCGTCACCGACTCGACGTCCAGGTCCGCCGTCAGCTCCAGGAACAGGTCGGAGAGCTCCAGGCTCTTGGCGCGCACCGCCGCCGGATCGGCCAGCTCCCACACGTCGAGCGAGGCCTCCAGCGCGGCCAGGCCCAGCACCGGCGGCGTCCCGGTGAGGAACTGGGTGATCCCCTCGGCGGGCCGGAAGCCGGGCTCGAAGTCGAACTGCCGGGCGTGGCCGAACCAGCCGGTCAGCGGCTGCCGGGCGGCCGCGTGGTGGCGCTCCGCCGCGTACAGGAACGCGGGCGCGCCCGGACCGCCGTTCAGGTACTTGTAGCCGCAGCCGACCGCGAAGTCCACGCCGGCCGCGTCCAGCCGGATCGGCAGCGCCCCGGCGGTGTGGCACAGGTCCCAGACGGCGAGCGCCCCGGCCGCGTGGATCCGCTCGGTGACGGCCGCCATGTCCAGCAGCTCACCGGTGCGGTAGTCGACGTGCGACAGCAGTACCACCGCGGTGTCCGCGTCGAGCACCGCGTCCAGCTGCGCCGCCGAGTCGACCAGCACCGGCCGGGTGCCCGGGTACAGCCCGGTCAGCCCGTCCGCGATGTACAGGTCGGTGGGGAAGGCGTGCCGCTCGGCGACCAGCGCGCCGCGCCCGGGGCGCAGCCGCAGTGCCGCCCCGAGCACCTTGAACAGGTTGACGGAGGTCGAGTCGCAGACCACCACCTGCCCGGCCGCCGCACCCAGCAGGTGCGCGCCGAGCCGGTCGCCGAGGCGCCCGGGCTGGTGGAACCACCCGGCGTCGTTCCAGGACCGGATCAGGCCGGTGCCCCACTCCTCGGCGACCACCTTCGCCAGGTGGCCGGGGGTGCGGCGGGGCAGCGCTCCGAGCGAGTTGCCGTCCAGGTAGAGCACGCCCTCGGGCAGCTCGAAGTGCTCGCGCATCGGGTGCAGCGGGTCGGCGGCGTCGCGGACGACGCACTCGTCGCGGGTGGGAGACATCGTGCGAGTTGTCACAGTTCGTTCCTGACGGACCACAGTTCGGGGAAGACGTCCTGGTCGGCGGTGTGCTTGAGCCAGCTCAGGCCGCTGGAGCCGCCGGTGCCGGGCTTGCCGCCCATGGTGCGCTTGACGCTGGAGTAGTGACGCTGGCGCCAGCGGGTGACCCGCTCGGCGGTGTCCAGCAGCGCCTCGCCGAGGCGGGCCAGGTCGGCCAGCGCCGGGTCGGTGTAGACGGTCCGCCAGGCGGCCTCGACGGTGTCGTCGTGGGCGTGGCGGGCGGCGGGCGGGGCCGCGGGTATCTCCAGGCCGCGGCGGGCCAGCACGGCCAGCGCCTCGTCGTACAGGCTGGGGGTGCGCAGCTCGGTGAACAGCTCGTCGTACTCGGCGGGGGAGTCCTGGTACATGGTCAGCAGGCGTTCGCTCTTGTTGCCGAGCAGGAACTCCAGCCGCAGGAACGCCGAGGACTGGAACCCGGACGCCTCGCCGAGCACCGGCCGGAACGCGTTGAACTCGGCGGGCGTCATGGTGGCCAGCAGGTCCCAGGAGGAGACCAGCACGTCCTGCACGTGGTGCCCGCGGCGCAGCGCGTCGCGGGCGGCGGTCAGGTCGTCCTCGCGCAGCGCGGCGCGGGCGGTGGTCCACTCGCGGTGCAGCAGGTCGAACAGCAGCTCCATCACCTGGGTGGTGACGATGAACGTGTACTCCGAGGGCTCCGAGCTGCGGGGCTGCTGGAGCGAGTGCAGCTCCGTCAGGTGCACGTACCGGGCGTAGGGGGTGGACGTGCCGCTGTCCTGCTCGCTGCCGAACCGCAGGTGGGGCCGGTGGGTCTGCCCGGTCATGGCCGGTACCTCCTGGTTCCGCCCGCTCCGGGGTGCGGCGGGCGCCACCATTGTGCGGCGCGGCGGCCTGCTCTTGAATGGGCGTCGTAGCCCGGTTGGCGGCAATGGCCTGCCGTTCGCAAGGTGCTGCGCCCCGATCGCCTGACGAACGCAAAGGAGCCGACGATGGACGCGGTGGACCGGCTGCTGCTGGCCGAACTCCAGGCCGACGCGCGGCTCTCGTACAACGAGCTGTCCCGCCGGGTGAACCTGTCCCCGCCGGCCGTCGCCGAGCGGGTGCGCCGGCTCGAGGCGGACGGGGTGATCACCGGCTACCACGCACACCTGGACCCGGCGAAGGCCGGTGCGGCGGTGATGGCCCTGGTGACGGTGCGCTGCTACGGCCCGCGCTG
Source organism: Kitasatospora sp. NPDC004614 (assembly GCF_042873675.1). NCBI lineage: Bacteria > Bacillati > Actinomycetota > Actinomycetes > Kitasatosporales > Streptomycetaceae > Kitasatospora > Kitasatospora sp. NPDC004614. The sequence continues at coordinate 332,629 of NZ_JBIALR010000003.1, read as the reverse complement.
CGTGCTGCGCGACCCGGAGGTGGCGCACTGGCCGGAGGTGTTCCAGCTGCACCGGGTGACCGGCGGCGCGTGCTGCGTCCTGCTGGTCGGCGTCCCCGACATGCCGGCCTTCGAGCGGCTGACCGACAGGCTGGGCAGCTACGGGCAGCCGACCAGCTCGATGATCCTGTCCAGCCCCGTGCCGTGGCGGCCGATCCAGGCGTCCTGAGAGGGCCTGTCAGTACTCGTTCTTCGCGGGAGCCAGGTGCACCCCGAGGCTCTCCAGCCCGTACAGGAACATCTCCACGCCGACGGCCGCCAGCAGCAGCCCGAGCAGCCGGGACAGCACCTCCAGCGAGGTGCGCCGGCTGGCGCGCAGCAGCGGGGCGAGCAGCAGGACGGACACGCAGTCCACGGCGATCACCGCGACGTACATGGCGGCGACGGTGGAGTGCCAGCCGATGGTGTCCCGGGTGAGCGACTCGACCAGCAGCGCGGTGATCGCCAGCGGGCTGGCCACGTACGGCAGCAGCAGCTGGCGGATGCCGTCGGCGAGGGGGTTGTCGAGATGGCCCTCGTTGCTGCCGCCGCCGAGATGGATGCCGAGCACGAGCGCGACGGCGTAGATGAAGAAGATCACCCCGCCGGCGATCTGCAGCGACTGGTCGGAGATGTGGAACAGCGCCGCCATGACGTCCGCGCTGTACGCCAGCACCAGGCCGACCACGGCGGCGACCGCCGAGGACACCAGGGTGAGTTTGCGCAGTTCGGCCGGGGTGCGGGTCTGGCTGAGCTGGGCGAAGGCCAGCAGGACCTTGGGCGGGCCGACCACGGCGAAGAAGGTGACGAAGACGGTGCTCAGGTTGATCGCCGACATGCGCCCATGATGGGCGGTCAGCGCAGGCGGACGGTGACGCCACCCTGGCGCAGTACGTCGAGGATGGCGTCGAAGTAGGAGCGTTCCTCCTCGTCGGGGCCGGTGACCCGGCGGGTGAGGGCCTGGGCGGAGACCAGGGCGTCGCGCCAGATCAGCACGAACGGCGGCTCGGGGGTGAAGCCGCCGCGCAGGACGTCGGCGAGGGCGTCGAGGTTGCTGCCGTAGTAGCCGTTGTGGGCGTGCACGGCGTGGCCGAGTTCGGCCCAGAAGGTCTTTTCGTCGGTGACCCGGTCGCCGTGCAGGACGTACTCGGGTGGCTGCGGTGCGGTGGGCATCGGGAGTCTCCCTGCGGGGTGGGGCGGGTCGCCCGGATGGGTTCGCCGGGTCGAGCGGGGGCGGTGCGCACGCTGGGATGGGCCCTACGGACTTCTCTTCCACACCAGGGGCAACACCATGACCAGTCTGCACCGCAAGGATCTCGGTCTGTTGGCACTTCGCGCGGTCGTCGGCGGTGTCCTGTTCGCGCACGGCGCGCAGAAGCTGTTCGGCTGGTTCGGCGGCGGCGGGCTGGAGGGCACCGCCGCCGCCATGGAGCAGATGGGCTTCGAGCCGGGCGAGCGCAACGCGCTGGCGGCGGGCCTGGGCGAGGCGGGTGGCGGTGCGCTGCTCGCGGTGGGCCTGGCCACCCCGGTGGCGGGGCCGGTGGTCGCCGGGACGATGGCGGGCGCGATCGCGGTGCACGCCCCGGCGGGGTTCTTCGCGCACGGCGGCGGCTACGAGTACCCGGCGCTGCTGGGTGCCTGCGGGCTGGCGCTGGCGATCACCGGCCCGGGCTGCTACTCGCTGGACGCCGCCTCCGGGCACGCGCTGGGCCGCCCGTGGCTGGGCGTGCTGGCGTTCGGGGCGAGCGCGCTGGGCGCCGTCGCGGTGGTGAAGCGCCGCCAGGACGTGGTGCGCAGGCGGGAGGCCAGGGCCGCGGACGAGGCGGCCCGCGAGAACGGCACCGGGCTCTCCTGAGCGCCGTGACGAGACAGGGAGAATCACTGATGAAGCGACAGATCCGGGTGGCCGCGGGCTTGGCGGCGGTCCTGCTGGGTTCGGCGGCGCTGGCGGGCTGCACGTCGAGCGGCAAGACGTCCGGGGCGGCGACCTCGGCGGCAGCCTCGGCTGCGGCCTCGGCGGCGCAGTCGGTGCTGGGATCGGCCAGCGCCGCGCTCGGCTCGGCGGCGGCCTCGCTGGGCGCCTCCGCGCAGGCCGCCGCGTCTTCCGCGCAGGCCGTCGCGTCCTCCGCGCTGGCGAGCGTCAAGGGCGGGCTGAACGTGAAGGGCGACGTGGCGCTCGGGATGGCGACCACCGGGTCGGACGGGAAGCTTTCGGTGCCGGTGACGGTCACCAACCACGGTTCCCAGGCGGGCAAGTACACGATTCAGGTCAACTTCGACGACGCGTCGGGAAACCTGCTCGACGCGACCGTGGTGAACGTCCCGGAGGTCGCGCCCGGGGCGACTGCGCAGGCCACGGCACACAGCAACCGTTCGCTGAACGCTCCCGTGACGCCTGTGGTGGCGAATGCGCTGAGGTACTGATCGGACACCGAACCTTAAGCGTGGCGTAAGCGTCAGATCTCGCTCTTGACGGTCGAGTTGGTCTAGTCCATTTTACTTGGCAGGTGCAGGGAGCCCCTGGGCCGGCGCCGGTGGTTCAGACCACCGGCGCCGGTTCGGCTTATCCCGGCCCTGGCGTTTGTGCAGGCCAACGCTCGATTCCCCCTGTCATGCCCCTGGCTGTGCGGCCCCACCTCGCACGGTTCGTATCCGGGTTTGTCAGGACCCCCACAACCAGGAGTCTCGCAGCCATGCTTCGTTCCGTTTCCCCCCAGTCGCCCACGCGGCGGCGCCCCAAGAGCTGGGCCGCGCTCGCGGCCGGCACGGCGGCCTTCCTGCTGCTCGGCGGCACCCTGGCCCTGACCGGCGGCACCGCCCAGGCGGCTCCCACCAACTCGACCGGTGCGCCGGCCACCAGCGGTGGCATCAAGGTGGCCTACTTCGACCAGTGGTCGATCTACACCAACGGCTACTACCTGAAGACCATGAACGACACCGGCGCCGCCGGGAAGCTCGACTACCTGATCTACGACTTCGGGAACATCGACCCCACCAACCTCACCTGTTTCGAGGCCAACAAGGCCGCCTCGCAGGACGAGAACAACCCGAACGCGGGTGACGGTGCGGGCGACTCCTTCGCCGACTACCAGAAGACCTTCGACACCACGACCTCGGTCGACGGTGTGGCCGACACCTGGAACCAGCCGATCGTCGGCAACTTCAACCAGCTGAAGAAGCTGAAGGCGAAGAACCCGAACCTCAAGGTCCTGCTCTCCATCGGCGGCTGGACCTACTCGAAGTACTTCTCCGACGCCGCGGCCACCGACGCGTCCCGCAAGAAGTTCGTGTCCTCCTGCATGGACCTGTACATCAAGGGCAACCTGCCCGTGCAGGGCGGCTACGGCGGTCCGGGCACCGGCGCCGGCATCTTCGACGGCATCGACATCGACTGGGAGTACCCGGGCGGCAACGGCCACACCGGCAACCACTCCTCCCCGGCCGACAAGCAGAACTTCACCTCGCTGCTCGCCGAGTTCCGCAGCCAGCTGGACGCCCAGGGCAAGACGGACGGCAAGACCTACAGCCTCGCGGCGGCGGTCGGCGCCGGTCAGGACAAGATCAAGTACGTCGAGACCGACAAGATCGGTCAGTACCTGACCTTCCTCGACATCATGACGTACGACATGCACGGCGGTTGGGAGGCCCAGGGCCCGACCAACCACCAGGCCCCGATCTACACCAACCCGAACGACCCGATGAACCCGGTTCCGGGCGGCAACGGGAAGTACTCGCTGGACAACGCCATCAAGGCGTACACCGTGGGTGACTCGCAGTACGGCATCCCCGGCGGCTTCCCGGCGAAGAAGATCAACGTCGGCGTCCCGTTCTACTACCGCGGCTGGACCGGCGTCACCGCCGGCAACAGCCACGGCCTGTTCCAGCCGGCGACCGGCCCGGCGGCCGGCGGCAGCTACTCGGGCAACGTCAACGGCATCAAGATGTACAAGGAGCTCAACGGCTTCGTCGACAACCCGGCCTACACCTACTGGGACGACGCCGCGAAGGCCGCGTACTTCTACGACGGCACCACCTTCTGGTCGGGCGAGAACGCCCAGTCGATCCAGGCCAAGCTGGACTACGCGCACTGCAACGGCCTCGGCGGCTCGTTCGCCTTCTCGATGTACGACCTGGGCACCCAGACCGCGCTGTTCGACAAGATGGTGAGCGCGACCAACGGCTCCGCCGCGAACTGCCCGGCCGCCCCGTCGCCGTCGGCCTCGCAGTCGGCCAGCCCGTCGCCGTCCACCTCCGCCTCGGCCTCGCCGTCGACCTCGGCCTCGCCGTCGCAGTCGCCGACCACCGGTGCCTGCTCCGCCGCCCCGAGCTGGAACGCGGCCACCGTGTACGCCACGGCCACCAAGGTCTCCTGGAAGGGCCACTACTACACCAACAAGTGGTGGACCACCAACGAGGACCCGAGCCTGAGCGGCCAGTGGGGCACCTGGACCGACAACGGCCCGTGCTGACCGACCGCTGACCGGTAAGTAGCCCGCTCGACGAACGAGGGGCGCAGGGAGATCACTCTCCATGCGCCCCTCGTTGCGTTGCCCCGCCCCGGTCGACCGGCCGTCAGCAGGTCAGGTCGTCGGTGCGGCCGAGGGCGTCCGGTTGGGACTCCTCGATCCGGCGCAGCATCCGGGTCAGCGTGGCGGCCAGCTCGGGGCGGTCCTCGGTGGAGACGTCCTGGAGCAGGTCGGCCTCGAAGACCGCGGCCATCCGCATCAGTTCGATCCACTTGTCGCGGCCGGTCGGCGTGAGCTCGATGATCACCCGGACCCGGTTGGCCTCATCGCGCTCGCGGGTGACCAGGCCGTCGTTGACCATCCGGTCGATCCGGTGGGTCATCGCGGCCGGGGTCAGGCCGAGCCGCTTGGCGAGCTCGCCCGGGCCGAGCCGGTACGGACTGCCGCTGAACACCAGAGCCTTGAGCACCTCCCACTCGGCGTTGGTGATGCCGAGGGTGGCCAGCTGGCGGCTGTAGGCCACGTTCATCCGGCGGTTGAGCCGGGAGAGGGTGGAGACGATGGTCTCCACCTGGGGGTCCACGGTGGGGAACTCCCGCTGGTAGAGGGCCACCTGTTCGGCGATGCCGAGTTCGGTGGCGGAGTCGGGCTCCGCTCTGCGTGCGCTCATGGGGTCATTGTTCCACGCATCGTGCAGCTGTTAAGCCTTTGACGCGTTAAGGTTTCTATGCTTAGACTTTAGCTCTGAAATCTTACGGGTTGAAGTGACGGCCACAGGGGCCGGCTTTCGGAGTCTTCGAGGGGTGCCAAGTGAAGGAGTGGGGCGGCCGACTGCGTCGCGTCCAGATCGGCAACGCGCTCAGCGCGTTCGGCAGCGGCTTCACGCTGCCGTACATGTTCGTGTACGTGGACAAGGTGCGTGGCCTTGGCTCCGTGGCGGCCGGCGCGGTGTTCACCGTGTTCGCGCTCGCCGCGTTCGCCGTGCTGCCGCTCACCGGCCGCGGCATCGACCGGTACGGCCCGCGCCCGGTGCTGCTCGCCGGCACGGCGATGGCCGCGTCCGGTGCGTTCGCCTTCGGCCAGGCCGCGAGCACGCCCACGCTGCTGATCTCCTCCTTCCTGTTCGGCGCCGGTGTCACCACCTGCCAGCCCGCGCTCGCCACGATGATCGTCCGCTGCACCCGCAAGGCCGAGCGTTCCCGCGCCTTCGCGCTGCAGTTCACCCTGGTCAACCTCGGCATGGGCGTCGGCGCGCTGGTCGGCGGCCTGATCGCCCACACCGCCGACCCGGCCAGCATGACCAGGCTGTTCACCATCGAGGCGCTGACCTTCCTCGGCCTCGCCGCCGTCACCGGCACCGCGAAGATGCCCGACGCGGAGGTCGAGCCGGCCGCCGCGGCCGCTGCCGGCAGGAACGGCGGGCTGCGGACGCTGGTCGCCGACAAGGCGATGCTGCGGCTGTGCCTGCTCGCCGGGCTGATCTTCTTCACCTGCTACGGCCAGTTCGAGTCCGGCGTCGCCGCATTCGCCACCTCCACCGTCGGCCTCGCGCCCTCCACGCTGGGCCTGGCGATCGGCGCCAACGCGCTGACCATCGTGCTGCTCCAGATGTTCGTCGTCCGGATCACCGAGCGCCGCCGCCGCACCACCGCGATGGCCGCCGCCGGCGTGGTCTGGCTCGCCGCCTGGGGCATGGCCCTGGTGGCCGGCCTGATCCGCGAGGACCAGATGGCCGCGACCGTCGCCATCGTCGCGATCTACGCCCTGTTCGGCGTGGGCGAGTCCCTGCTCGCCCCCACCATGGGCCCGATCGTCGCGGACCTCGCCCCGGCCCGGCTGCTCGGCACCTACAACTCCGGCTACGCCCTGGTGAAGCAGACCGCCGTCGCGGTCGGCCCCGCCGTCGGCGTCCTGCTGGTCGGCTCCGGCACCTGGCCGCTCTACCTGGCCTCGATGGCCTTCTGCACCCTGCTGATCGTCGCCCTGGCCTTCCGCCTGCGCGGCTTCCTGACGCCCGCGCAGGACAACGTCCGGGTGCTGAACGTGCCGCAGCGCGAGCTGCGGGAGCTGGAGGCGGTGGCCTGACGTGCCGCCGGCCGCCCACTCGGGAATCTCCCCGGGTGGGCGGCCTTCTTCGCGTTCGGCGCGGTCAGCGGCGGGTGGGCATCAGGAGCGAGAAGGTGTCCTCGCGGGACGGGAAGCGGATGGCCAACGGGGCGATGGGGCCGGTCAGTTCGAGGACCAGCTGGTCGGCGCCGCCGACCGCCTCCAGCAGGAAGTCGCGGTTGACGTGGACCAGGAGCTCGGCGGGGGAGGTGCCCGGGAGGGCGTCGGCGGCGGTGGCGGTGACGGCGGTGACGGGGAAGTCGATGCCGTCCTGGGTGCGGGTCGCGGTGGACGGCTCGGCGGTGGCGAGCATGCTGTGCAGCTGGTCGGCCGTCAGGGTCAGGCGGTGGGTGGGCTCCAGGCGCAGCAGGCGGCGGTAGTCCGGGAAGTCGTGGTCGGCGCGCTCGCCGGAGAGCTCGCGGCCGGCCGCGCGGACGGTGAACTGTGCCCCGTCCAGCACGAGTTCGGCTTCGTCGGCGTCGGCGAGCAGGGCCCGGGCGGCGTCCGCGAGAGCCGTCGGCAGGAGAGCGGAGGCGGCCGGGCCGTCCAGCGTGGCCGGGCAGTCGGCGACCGCCAGCCGGTAGCGGTCGGTGGCGACCAGGTGCAGGACGCCGTCCTCCGCGTCCAGGAAGATCCCCGCCACGGCGGGCAGGGCGGTGTCGGACGGGGCGGCGAAACGGACTGCGTCCAGCGCGGCGGCGAGGCGGGCGGCGGGGACGGTCAGTCGGGTCTGCGGCATGGGGAACTCCCTCGAGTCGAGCAGTGCACGGACAGTGGAGAGCTCACGGCGGGCATCGGACAGGCCGTCCTCCAGCCGGCGCAAGTGCGCGTCCAGTTCGGCACGGGCCTCGGCCGGGGTGCCGGTCAGTACCCGGGTGAGACCTGCCAGCGGCATTCCGACACGGCGTAGGCGGGCGAGCAGCCGGGCGTCCGGAAGCTGCTCGTCCGCGTACCAGCGGTACCCCGAGTGCGGGTCCACGGCGGCCGGGACGAAGATGCCCGCGCCGTCGTAGAACCGCAGGGCGCTGACACTCAGGCCGCTGGCGCGGGCCAGTTCGCCGATGCTGCGCATTCTGTTCTCCACGCGGTAGACACTCATGCCTCGACCTGGTCGAGGGTCAAACGGTAGCCGGGAGGCTTGTGGCGGAAGTGCTGCTGGGTCGCCCGCACGTGCATGTCATCGTCGGGAGTCGCGATCTTTCCCGTGGGTGCGTTCCCCTTCGCGCAGTTCTCCCCCAGCCCTAGCGGGCTGGGAGGTGCCCCCACGCGCCCCTGTCTTCGCGCTCGCCTGCCTTTCGCGGCCGCTAGGATCGGGACATTGCGGACATGTCGTCAACTGGCGGGCGGACGGGGCGGGTATGGCGCTGGCGGTCGAGTCGCGGCGGGCGGTCGTGGGGGTCGCGGTGGGGCGGGACCGGTTCCGGTGGTGGGGGCCTGTTGGGGTGGCGGTGTTCGCGGGGGTGCTGCGGTTGTGGGGGCTGCGGTATCCGAATGCGTTCGTGTTCGACGAGACGTACTACCCGAAGGACGCGTGGTCGCTGCTGCAGCAGGGCTACGAGGCGGTCTGGCCGGACAACGCGAATCAGCTGATTCTCGGGGTGCCGCAGGTGATCCCGCTGAGCCAGGCGCCGGCGTTCGTCGCGCATCCGCCGCTCGGCAAGTGGGTGATCGCGGTGGGGGAGCACTTCTGGGGTCTGCACCCGTTCGGCTGGCGGATCATGGTGGCCGTGCTGGGCTCGGTGAGTGTGCTGATGCTGGCCAGGATTGGGCGGCGGTTGTTCCGCTCGACGCTGTTGGGGTGCGTCGCGGCGCTGTTGATGGGTGTGGACGGGCTGCAGTTCGTGATGAGCCGGGTCGGTCTGCTGGACGGCATCTCCGCGTTCTTCGTGCTCGCCGCGTTCGGTTGCCTGCTGATCGACCGTGACCGCGTCCGCGGGCTGTTGCGGGCGGCGTGGGCGGAGGGCGGGCGGGCCGGGGACGAGGTGCGGCTGGGGGTGCGGCCGTGGCGGGTGGGTGCCGGGGTACTGCTGGGGGCGGCGTCCGCGGTGAAGTGGAACGGCTTGCAGATCCTGGCGGTGTTCACCGTCCTCGCTCTGCTGTGGGACCAGGCGGGGCGGCGGGCGGCCGGTGCGCACCGGGCGTGGCGGGCGATGCTGCGGCGCGATCTGTGGCCGGCCGCGTTGTCCATGGTGGGCAGCGCGCTGGTGGTGTACGTCGTGGCGTGGAGCGGCTGGCTGGCGACCACGGGCGGTTACGGCCGGCAGTGGGCGGACGGCCGGGCCGGGCTGTCCCCCGCGCGGACGCCGCTGGTGGACATCCCGTTGCCGCAGGTGTCGATGAGCTGGGTGCCGGCGCCGCTGCGCAGCCTGTGGCACTACCACGCGCAGATGTACGACTTCAATACCGGCCTGTCGTCCCCGCACACCTACCAGTCGAACCCGTGGAGCTGGCTGGTGCAGGGCCGACCGGTGTCCATGTACTGGCAGCAGGTGCCGGACGGGCAGCACGGCTGCCACTCCGCCGAGGGCTGCGCGAGCCAGATCCTGGCGCTCGGCACCCCGTTCCTGTGGTGGACGGCGTGCTTCGCGCTGGCGTACGCGCTGTACCGGTGGTTCTTCCGGCGGGACTGGCGCTCCGGCGCGATCCTGGCCGGCGTCGCCGCGATCTACCTGCCGTGGTTCCAGTACCAGCAGCGGACGACCTTCTCCTTCTACATGGTGCTGCTGGTGCCGTTCCTCTGCCTGGCCGTGGCGCAGTTGCTCGGAGCGATGCTCGGGCCGGAGGGCAGTGCGCCGCGCCGGCGACGGTGGGGCGCGGCCGGGGCCGGGCTGATCGTGCTGGCGATCGTCGGCTGTTTCGCGTACTTCTATCCGCTGTACACGGCGGAGGTGATCCCGATGTCCGAGTGGCGTGCGCGGATGTGGTTCACCAGTTGGATCTGAGGTGAAGTTGCTTTCCGCAGGCGGGGGTTCGCAGTTGCTGCCGGTCACCTGGCCGCTCGGTGTGGCGTGCGCGGTGCTGCTCGCGGTGGCCGCGCTGGTCGCCGGACGGGGCGGGCTCGGGCACGGGCGGGCGGTGCTGCGCGCCGGGGCGCGGGCGGCCGTGCAGCTGGCGGCCGTCGCGCTGGTGATCGCCTGGGTGGTGCGCTCGTTGTGGGCGTCCGCGCTGTTCGTGCTGCTGATGTTCGCCGTCGCCGTGCGCACCGCGGGCCGACGGATGGGCGAGGGCCGGGACGGGCGCGGCGGGCGGTGGGAGTGGGCGTGGGCGGCGGTGCCGATCGCCGCCGGGGTGCTGCCGGTGCTGCTCCTGCTGGCCGTCACCGGGCTGCTGCCGCCGAAGGGCCTGAGCGTGATCCCGGTGGCGGGCATCCTGATCGGCGGGGCGCTCACCGCGACGTCGCTGGCCGGGCGGCGGGCGCTGGACGAACTGCGGCTCCGGCACGGCGAGGTGGAGGCCGCGCTGGCCCTCGGCTTCGAGGAGCGCGATGCCCGGCTGGAGATCTGCCGGACCGCCGCCGCGACCTCGCTGGTGCCCGCCCTCGACCAGACCCGCACCGTCGGACTGGTCACCCTGCCCGGCGCGTTCGTCGGCATGCTGCTCGGCGGCGCGACGCCCGTCCAGGCCGGTGCGGTGCAACTGTTCGTGCTGGTCGCGCTGCTGGCGGTGGAGGCGGTCGCAGTCACCGCCGTGCTGGAACTGGTCGGCCGGGGACTGGTCGGCGGCCCGGGCGGCAGCCGGTAAACTCGCCGGGTTGTTGAAGGGGAGTAGCCCTCCACCGGACCGTCGACATACCGGCCCGTCCCCCCGCGGACGAGCCCGGCGCCCGGGGCACCTCACGGGGTGTCGGCGAGACCTTCGGCCGCAGCGCTGTGACCATGAACCAGTGCTGCCGGGCCGAGGCGTCCCCTTCCACGGGTGCCCGGGGCCGGCGGCAACGAGACCGAAAGACCCCCGCATCCGATGAACAGCCTGACCATCGCCGCGCTCACGTTCGGCATCATCTTCCTCTCCGAACTGCCGGACAAGACCGCCCTGGCCAGCCTGGTCCTCGGCACCAAGTACCGGGCGAGCTACGTGTTCGCGGGCATCGCCGCCGCGTTCGCCCTGCAGGTCGCGCTCGCCCTGGTCGCCGGCAGCCTGCTGGCCCTGCTGCCGCAGCGCTGGGTGGAAGGCGTGTCCGGCGTCCTGTTCCTGGTCGGCGCGGGCATGCTGCTCTGGCACAAGGAGGACGAGGACGAGGAGGGCGAGGCCAAGGAACCCGCGAACAACTCGTTCTGGAAGGTCGCCGGTACCAGCTTCGTGATCGTCGCCGTCGCCGAGTTCGGCGACCTCACCCAGATCATGACCGCCAACCTGGCCGCCAAGTACGCCGATCCGCTGGCCGTCGGCCTGGGCTCCTGGCTGGCGCTGTGCGCGGTCGGCGGCATCGCCATCGTCGGCGGGCAGAAGCTGCTGCGGCACGTGCCGATGAAGGTCATCGTGCGGATCGCCGCGCTGGCGATGATCGCACTGGCCGGGTTCAGCCTGTTCAAGGCGATCACCGGCTGACGCGTCGTCGGACAGCGGCCGGGCTCAGCATTTGGGGTTCTGGGCCATCTCCTGCAACAGGGCCTGGGTCTGTGGGTCGTAGACGCCCGGCTCGATGCCCTTCAGCTTGCTGCGGTACTTCCACTGGAAATTCATCAGTGCGCTCTGCGTCTGGGCGCCGAACCCCGGCTGGTATTTGTCGGTGATGTCCCCGTCGAGCCAGTTGACCGGCATGCAGGCGGCCTTCATCAGCAGGTGCTGAAGCTGCACCACGTCCGGCCCGGTGTCGTTCCGCCGCAGCGTCCGGTTCGCGCTGGGCGAGGGCGAGGACGACGGGCTGGTCGGGGGCGCGGACGTCGGCTCGGGCGGGGCGGTGGTCGGGGCGGTCGCCGGCTTGGTGGCGACGCTCTGGGACGGGCGGGCGGAGCTGCGGGTCGGCGACGGGCTGTCCGCGCTCGCGGACGCGTCCGGGGAGGCCTCGCCACTCGGCGGCGCGCTCGGGGTGGTCGCGGCGGACGAGGCCACCCCCGGGCCGGTCGGCGCCGGCAGCGCGTGGTCGACGCTGTCCGGCGAGGAGGACAGCAGCATCGCCATGCTCACGGCCAGCGCCGTCACGCCCACCGCGCCGCCCGCGATCACCAGCCGCTTGCGGTCGGCACTGCGCCGCCGCTGCGAACGGCGTTCCGTCCGGCTGACCGGCGCGGCCGACTCGTCGTCGTGGAAGCCGAACAGGCCCAGGTCGGCGGCCGGCGGAGGCTTCGGGTCGTCCGGGACCGGAGGGAGCAGCGTGGTGGCCGGGTCGGGGCCGGCGGGTATCGGGGGGATCAGCGCGGTGGCCGCCGTCCCCGGGTCGGTGGGTATCGGCGGGATCAGCGCGGTCGGCGGCTCGGGCTGGGGTGGCGGCGGGACCACCCGGCCGAGCTGGAACGGGGCGGGCGAGCCCTGTGTTTGGACGGGCGGCAGCAGCTGTGTAGCGGCGGCGTCCGACTGAGCTGCCGGCGGCGCGAACGGGCTGGCGGCCTGCGGAACGTGCGGCGCCCGGCCGGGCGGCGGTGGCGGGACGGCTCCGGGAGCGGACGGCTGCGGTGGGCCGGCCTGGGTGGTGATCGGCTGCACGGGCGGTGGGCCGGCCTGGGTGGTGATCGGTTGCACCGGCGGCGGGCCGACCTGGGTACCGAACGGGTCGGCGGCCGGGTGGCCGGGCTCCATCAGCACCGGGGTGTCGGCGACGTACGGGCGCACCAGGTGCGGGCCGTCCAGCGGCGGGAGGACCGCGGTCTGCTCGGCCGGGGAGAAGGCGTGACACGCGCAGCTGCCGGCCGGCCCTACGGTGCCGCAGCTGGGGCAGCGGTCTGCCGGCATCGGCCGGTCCTCCTCGGGTCGGAAACGAACGCAGTGATTATGCAGGACCATCCCACGGGGCAACAGGGACGGCCGGGCCGGGGTGCGCCCCGGTCGAGGCGACGGGCGCCGGTGCCGGTCAGCCGGCGGCGGCGCCCGCCTGCTCGCGGAACTGCTGTGGGCTGAGCCCGCGGACCCGCTTGAACGCGGCGCTGAGCGCGAAGCCGCTGCCGTAGCCGACCCGGCGGGCGACCGATGTGAGGGTGGCGTCCGGTTCGGCCAGCAGGTCGGCGGCCTGGGCGAGCCGCCAGTTGGTGAGGTACGCCATCGGGGGCTCGCCCACCAGGTCGGTGAAGCGCCGGGCCAGCGCGGCCCGTGAGATGCCCGTCTCGGCGGCCAGCTCGTGCACCGTCCAGGCGCGCGCCGGGTCGGTGTGCAGCAGGACCAGCGCGCGGCCCACCACCGCGTCGGTGTGGGCCCGGTACCAGGCCGGGGCGTGGGTGGCGTCGCGGGAGAACCAGCAGCGCAGGGCGGAGATCAGCAGCAGGTCGAGCAGTCGGTCCAGCACCACCTCCTGGCCCGGCTCGTCCCGTCCGATCTCCGCCTCCAGCAGGGCCACCAGCGGTGAGCTCCACTCCTCGGCGGCCAGTCGCAGCACCGGCGGCAGTGCGCGCAGCAGCCGTCCGCTGACCTCGCCGTGCAGCTGGTAGGTGCCGCTGAGCAGTACCGTCGCCGCGTCCCTGGCGGTGCCCCAGGTCCGGACGCCCTGGTCGAGTTCCTCGCACATCCGCTCGCCGTCGACGGTGGTCGACACCTGCCCCGGATGGATCACCACCTGCGGCGCGGTCTCCGGCCGGTCGGCGACGGTGTACGGCTCCGGCCCGCGGACGATCGCCAGGTCCCCGGTCCGCAGCGGCACCGGCGGGCCGTCGTCCGGGACGATCCAGCCGTCGCCGCGCACCGTGGTCAGCACCGTCAGCGGCGCCCGGTCCGCGATCCGGATCGCCCACGGCGGGTCGAACACCGACCGCAGCAGGAACGCCCCTTGGGCCCGGGGGCCGGTCAGCAGTGCGGTGAGCGCGTCCATGGCCGCCAGCGTAGACGCCAGGTGCGCGGCCGGGTGGACGCTCACGTATGTCAACGAGCTTCTGGGCCATGGATCTTGGAGCGCCTGATGGGTTGACTGTCCGTCATGACCACACGAACGGGGGCCCACGGCATGGCAGTTCTTCGCACGGTGACGCTGATCGGCGCGACCATCACCGCAGGGCTCAGCGCGGGCCTGTTCTACTCCTACGCCTGCTCGGTGATGCCCGGCCTGGCCAAGGTCGAGGACCGGGCCTTCGTCGACACCATGCAGCGCATCAACGTCGCCATCCTGAACGGCTGGTTCATGATCAGCTTCCTCGGCGCGCTGGTGCTCATCGTCGCCGCGGGCATCCTCCAGTGGCGCGGCGGCAACCGTACCGTCCTGCTGTGGATCGGCGCCGCCGCCGTCCTCTACCTCGCCATGTTCGTCATCACCAGCGCCGTCAACGTCCCCCTCAACGACAAGCTGGCCGCCGCCGGCGCCCCCGACAAGCTCACCGACCCGGCCGCCGTCCGCGCCGCCTTCGAAGACGTCTGGGTCCGCTGGAACGTCGTCCGCGCCATCACCTCCACCGCCGCCTTCGCCTGCCTGACCTGGGCGCTCGCACTGTCGGGCCGCAACTCCTGACTCCCCGGTCACGCCAACCGGACGGCGTGTGCGCCGTCCGGGGCGACGGTCAGCGCGAACCGTTCGACCCCCGGGCGGCCCCGGGCATCCCACCACCGCCACCCGGCCTCCACCTCGTCCCACAGCCGGCGTGGGCCGGACTGCACCACCTCGAACTCCGCCCGTCCCGGCTCCCAATCGGCCGTCGCCCACGAGGTGACGGCCGTGTCGTGCAACCAGAGCGTGTATGTCCCGTCCGGGTACCGCTCCGTCAGCGGAAACACCCCCGGCACCCGGACGCCGATCGCGAACATCGCCGCCCAGCCGCCGAGTTCGTCGGGCTGCGGGAGGGAGGGAGAGAGAGGGAGGGAGGGATTCGCGGACTGGCGCAGGTCTGGGCTCAGTTGCTGTTCAGCGCTTGACGGCACCGGGCGATCACCCGCTGGGCGTCCGCGCCGTGGACGGCCGCACGGTTCAGCGACTCCCACACGCGCAGGTAGAGGGCCACGCTGTCGGGGGCGTCCAGCCAGAGTTCGGCGTGCCAGTCCTCGGCGATGACCAGGCGTTCGTCGTGGATCCAGAAGCCGTTGGCGGGCGGCAGTTCGACCGGGGCGTCGAACGGCACGATGCCGAGAGTGACGTTGTCGAGGCCGATCACGCCGCTGAGACGGTCGAGTTGGGCAGCCATCACGCCCGGCGGGCAGATCCGCGCCCGGAGCGCGGCCTCCCACATGACGATGTGGAAGCGCTTGCCGCGCCGGTACAGCAACTCCTGGCGGCGGATTCGGGCTTGCACTGCCTCGTCGATGTCGCGGGGGGAGCGGTGGAGGGCGGTGTAGGCCTCGAAGATGTGCCGTGCGTAGTCCGGGGTTTGGAGCAAGCCGACGACCATCGCGTTCTGCCAGGCTCTAGTGGCGGACGAACGCTCGTATTCGACCGTCAGCCGGTCCTGCACCGGCCGATGACCGGCGGCCAACTGCCGTCGCCAGGAACGGGATTGCGTCTCGAAGGTGCGAAGCCTGGCCGACAGCTCGGCCGCTGCCTCGGGCTGCCCGACGCCGTCCGCCCAGGCCCGAAGGTCCTCGTGGGTGGCCGTCTGGCGGCCGGTCTCCAGCTTGCTGACCTTGGACTGCGTCCATCCGAGCTGTTCGGCCAGTTGGCGACCTGTGAGACCGCCCTCGGTCCGCAGCTCGCGGAGCCGCAGACCGAGGGCGTAACGGGCCTGTTGGAAATCGGTGGTCACTCGCCGGACGGTACCCCAGCCCGGAACTCGCGGTGCGGCACGGCGAAGTGCCAGGCGGCGTCCCGCTCCTGGCAGGCGCGGTTGACCCGGACCGGGTCGGTGATCACCTCGATCTCGGTCAGCACGTCGTTGGCGTCGAAGTGCAGCAGCGCGATCACCCGGGAGTCGAACACCCAGGCGTCCTCCAGAGGAAGGCCCAGCCGGTCGGCATCCTCCCGCCACAGGTAGCGGACGTCCTCGCCCACCGTGCCGATCTGTTCGGCGTTGTCGAGCAGGTAACGCTGGCCGAGGGTCGGCGGGTTGTCCATGATCCGCACCCGTTCGAACCGCTTGCCCTGCGCGGACTGCGCACTGCGGTTGCGGGCCCAGTCGTTGTCCATGTCCCAGCCGGGGTCCTCACCGGCGACGAACCGGCGGTAGGTCTCGGTCTGCTCGTCGGACCGGTACTGGCGGCGGGTCTCCAGCCGGAATGCCGTGTGCTGGAAGGTCTGGAACATCGACTCGAACTCGTCGTAGCTGATCATCACGGGCTCGCACTCGGCGGCACGCGGCGCGAAGTCCGCGAGCAGGACGCGGGGCACGGTCACAAATCCCTCGCCGGGCTTGATGTTGCGGAACTGGGCCACTTCCGCCGGGTCCGTGACGAGGTCGCCCTGCACGATCACCTGCCCGGTCTCCTCGTCCTCGTACAGCGTCGGGCATCCGCTGTGCCCCGAGTTGCTCCCGATGTAGCGCAGGCGACGGGTCATGTCTGTGCTTCCCTCCTGTGGGCGGTCGGCCTCAGAATGCCCGGGCATCCGGCGGGACAGGACGCGGATTCGCGAATATTCGTCCGGAGGGGCGGGCGAGACGGGCGTCACGGGAACCCGTGGGCGGGTGCCGGACAGCTCATAGGAGTGATCACAGATATGCGAACCCGGGTGCGGGCCGGGGACCCGGACGTCTTCGGGGAGCTGTTCGACCGGTATGCCCGGACTGTCTACAACCATGCGTTCCGGCTGACCGCGGACTGGTCGGTCGCCGAGGACGTCATGTCGGCGACGTTCATGGAGGCGTGGCGGTTACGGGACAGGGTGGCCGAGGAGGGCGGGTCGCTGCGGCCGTGGCTGCTGGGCATCGCGACGAACCTCGCGCGCAACCACTGTCGCAGCAACCGGCGTTACCGGGCTGCCGCCGCCGCGCTCGCCGCGACCGGGCCCTCGGTGGTGGAGATGCCCGACCACGCCGAGGAAGTGGTCGGGCAGGTGGACGACCGGCGGCGGATCGCCGCCACCGTCACCGCGATCGGGGCGTTGCGGCGGGCCGAGCGGGAGGTGCTGATCCTGTGCCTGTGGGAAGGCCTGGAGTACGCCGAGGCCGCCGAGGCGCTCGGCGTGCCCGTCGGGACCGTCCGCTCCCGCCTCTCCCGCGCCCGCACCAAACTGCGCAAGCTCGCCCACGCGGAACTGGCGACAGAAAGACGGGAACTCGCCCGCCGCACCCGACAGACAGAGAGGGACCGCGCAATCGCGGTCCGGCCCGTACCGGAAGGACACCGATGAACGCCAGCCCCTCCCAGCCGCACCCGGCTGACCGGCCGGAGACCGACGGCCTCCGGCCGACCGCGGAGCGGAATCTGCCGGCGGGCCGCCACCAGTTCCACAAGGAGCAACTGATGGCCCAGATCCACGAAGACCTCAACAACGCCGTTCCCGCCCCCGTACGACGGAACCCGTTCCTTCGCCGCGCGATCCTGCTGCCCGCGGCGGGGTTCGCCCTCGCGGGCGCCGTGGCGGCCGGAGCGGTCCTGATCCCGCAGGACCACGCGGCCCGGCCCGCCGCCGGCCCGGCCCTGACCGGCGACCTCGGCAACGGCGACCAGAAGGGAGCCGTCCAGCTGCTCAACCGGATCTCGCTGGCCGCCGCGGAGGCCCCGAGCCCGACGGTGCGTCCGGGTCAGTACGTCTACCTCGAGTCGCAGGTCGCCGGCGTCAACGTGAAGGACGTCGACGGGAAGCCCACCCCCTTCGACACCCCCCTTCACACCCGTCGGATGTGGACGTCGGACAACCACCGGGGTTGGCTGTCCGAGCCCCAGCAGCACGTGGACGCCGAGCTGGAGCTGCTGCGAATCGGACGTCTCGAATGGCCGACCTACGAGTACCTGGCCTCCCTCCCCACCGACCCCGACGCGCTGCTGAAGAAGATCCGCGAGGAGATCGCGTACGAAGGCCAGGGTGGCCCGGACGCGGAGGCGTTCATTGCCATCGGCACGCTCCTCCGCGACACCTACCTCCCGGCCCCGGTCATGTCCGCGCTCTACAAGGCCGCCGCCAAGATCCCCGGCGTGGTCGTGGTGGACGACGCGGTCGACGCCATCGGTCGCCACGGGGTCGCGGTGGCCCGGACCAAGGAGTCCAACGGCCAGCGCTCCGAGTGGATCTTCGACAAGTCGACGTTCGCCTTCCTCGGCGAGCGCACCGTCCAGGTCGGCACACCGGCCCCGGGCCAGGTCGTGACCAAGCCCGGCACGGTCCTCGTCACCGCCGCCGTCACGAAGCGCGCCGTCGTCAACGAGATCAAGCAGATCCCGTCCGACCAGGCCTGACCCGGCCCTTGATGGAGGCCCCGGCACCACGAGACAAGGTGTCGGGGCCGCACCGGCGTGTCGATCGCTGGAGCACGAAACGGCCGGGGTCGTGGGCTGCACCACCCACTACGGGAACGAGGCCCTGCCGCACTGGGCGTTCGACGAGCAGGAACGGGCCGAACCTGCGCAGCGGCTGGTGAGTGCGGAGTCCGTGGGGAGGGCGATGACGTCGCCGTGCTGTTGGAGCCCCCATTGTTCGGGGGTGGGCGGTCAGTCGGATACTCGTCGGACATCCCAACCCGGAGGCAGCGTGAGTCAGTTCAAGCCCGAAGAGATCCGCACCGACCGACTGGACCTGCTGCCCCTGCGGGTCGAGCATGCCGAGGAGATGGCCGCCGTGCTGGGCGATCCCGGTCTGCACGCGTTCATCGGTGGTGCGCCGGACAGCGCGGAGGCTCTGCGAGCGCGCTACGAGCGGTGGGTGGCCGGTTCGCCCGACCCTGGGGAGTCCTGGTGCAACTGGGTGATCCGGCTCCGTGACGACGACTGCCTGGTGGGGACGGTCCAGGCGACGGTCACCACCGACGAGCGCGGGGCGGCGGCGGAGATCGCCTGGGTGGTGGGAACGGCCTGGCAGCGGCGCGGCATTGCCGCCGAAGCGGCCCGGGGCCTCGTCGCCCGGATCCGGGAGCTCCCGGTGCGCACGGTCGTGGCCCACATCCACCCCGAGCACGCGGCGTCCGCCGCCGTCGCGACCGCGGCCGGACTCGTGCCCACCGACAAGTGGGAGGACGGGGAGGTCAGGTGGGAGCTGGTCGTCGGCTGATCGAGCGCATCCGCAGGGGGTGACGAACCCGGGAACCTCGATCAAGGACGACCTTCCCGGCCGCGGGTCGGGCGTCGATCAAACGTCCATCTTGGGCCGGTCCACTCGGAGCACTGACTCCTTCGAGGTCCTGGAGAACCATCATGATCAAGCGTGCAGTAGTTGTCGCGGCGGCAGCTGCGCTGTTCAGTCTCGGCGCCAGTGCGGCGCTCGCCGACGCGGGCGTGAAGTCGTCCGACGGCGTTCCGTCCCAGGCCGTCCGGGCCGTCCAGGCCGGGGCCGCGGGCGCCGCGAAGGTGTGGATCGGCCACGAGGAGCATCGTGCGTCGGCGGCCGGTGGAGACGTTTTCGCGGCTGCCGGGGAGATGCGTCTGACCGGCACCGTGACCACGGCCGGCTGGCTCGACAAGCCGGGCGAGGGCGTTCTGTAGGTCGGCGCGTCTGCGGTTCGCCTCGCTGGTTTCCCTGTTGCCGGCGGGGCGTTCTCGTTGCAGTTGTTTCGGCGTGTCAAGCCACCCATATAGGAAATCAGCTCCGGAGGTTGCCCGGTCCGGAGCTGTGTCGAGCCCGTGCAGCTGTCAGGGGGTGGGGAACTGTCCGGCCTTGACCTTGGCGACGAACGCTTGCCACACCTCAGCGGAGAATGTCAGGCGGGGGCCGTCAGGGTCTTTGGAGTCCCGGACCATTCCCGGGTTGGCATCGTCCACTTCGATGCACTCCCCGCCGTCGCCATCGCTGTAGGACGATTTGCGCCACTTGGAGGCGCTGAGGTCAGGCCCTTCACTCATGTGCGTACTCCTCCGCCGCCGATTTGATCAGGGCCAGGGACGCCTCCGGCGACAGCGCGACGGCCCTGGCTAGATCGTATGACCTCTCGCAAAGGGCGACCACGGCCGGATCGTCGAGCAACTGCCCCGAGTGCAGGCTCTCGACGTACGCCACGGGCGGAGCCTCGGCGAACGTCATGAGGAAGACCGAGCTTGCCACCATGGCGTGTGCCCCCGCGCTGAACGGCAGTACCTGAACCAGGAGTTTGCCCATCCCGGCCAGCGTCAAGAGATGGCGCAGTTGTTCGGCCATCACATGTTCACCACCGACAGGCGTTCGGATCACTGATTCGTGGAGGATCACCCACAACAGAGGTGCTGTTGGATCGGTCAGGACACGGGCCCGTTCAAGCCTGGCCGCCACCGCGTCATCCACCGCGACGGCTGAGGCGAACGGCTTGGCTGCTCGGACAACGGCGCGCGCATAGGCAGCCGTCTGCAACAGCCCTGTCACCAGCGTTGGGGCGTAATGGGAGATCGTCTTGGCCTGCGACTCAAGCTCGGCAACCGGAGCGAAGTGGGCGGCATGCCGTGTGCGGGTCACCATGGGGAAGAGGCGCGCGAAGTGGCCTCCGGTGCCCAGGGCCGCATCGAGCCGTTCCGAGAGATCTTCCTGCGGCCTCCTGACCGCACTTTCGATCTGGCCGATGTACGCACCGGAGCAGTAGACCAGTTCCCCCAGCCCGCTCTGGGACAGCCCCTTTGCCTCGCGGAGGCGTCGAACCTCCGCTCCGTAGAACGCGCTCGGGGAGGCGGACGGATCGAGGTCCTTCGGACTGGCCATACGTCATATCCCTGTTTCAGCAGCGCAGTTGCTGTGCCGTCAACTCTGTCCAGGTTACCGACCAATGCCGACGCTGGTCACGGAAAGTCGAGCACGAGGTGACTTGGAGCAACGATGGCAGCGGTGGAGAGCGACACGGCGCGGAGATGTGCCTATCGCGCGGAGGCGGAGGAAGCAGCGGACGCCGTAGAGACGGCGTGGCGACTCGCGGGACTGCCGACAGAGCCCAACGTGATGCCGGTGACGAGTGGGCGTGGCCTGAGCGTCGGCGCTCACGTCTCCCTTGGGGGGTGCAGCGCCGCCACAGCTCGCGCGCTCGCCGACGTGTTGACGGAGTACGCCAGGCTGACGGGCCGACTCATCGACGGCCGATCCCAGCGATTCGTGGCCCGTGTACTTGCCGACCACGGGGTGAGGCCGGCGCTGCCGAGCGACGGGGTGTACGTCGTCGCAGGGGAGTTGAGCGTGTGACCACTGATCAGTGGGAGCCCCGGGAAGGGCAATCGGCCCACGACCGGCGCTCGGGCGGAGACGTGCGCGTGATGGCCGTCCATGAGTGCGGGGTGTTCGTCCGCCACCTGTGGGACGGGCGGGAGGGTGTTACCTCACTTGAGGATCTGGCCCCGCCGGAGCGTACGGCCCTGGCGCGGTGACGGGTGCTCTCGATCGTGCCTGGGACGCGGCTGCTCAGCTCGTAGCTCTGACGGGCGAGCAGGTGCGGGTGTCGCAGGTGGTCGGCGGCGTACAGCTCAGGTTCCGAGTAGCGCCCATGGATGGTGACTTGCACCTTGAAGTGCTTCGCGTCCTGGGTGAGTCCGAGCGCTTCGGGCATGACCGGCTGTCCGACGGTAGCGGAGAGTTGTGGGCCACCTACCGCGAGAGCCGCCCGTGACCCGCCCATCAGGCCCCGGGAGTACGTAGGCGCCTCAGTATTCGTACGCTGGGCCTAGGGCGATGCCTTGGAGTCGTCCTCACGTCGCTTGCGCTGTCGTTCGTACGAGGGCTGCTCGCGCGTGATCAAGGTGAGGTCGCCATTCCGGCTGACCGTGCAACTCAAGGGGTGTCGTGTGGGCAGCGTTGTGAAGATCAATGTGCTGACTGTTCCTGCTGAGCAGCGGGAGGTGTTGGAGCAGCGGTTCGGGTCGCGGGCCGGGGCCGTGGAGGGTGCGGACGGGTTCGAGTGGTTCGAGCTGCTGCGGCCGGTGGAGGGGACGGACCAGTACCTGGTGTACACGCGGTGGCGGGACGAGGAGTCGTTCCAGGCGTGGATGGAGGGTCCGATGAAGGCGGCGCACCAGGGCGGCGGCGACCGGCCGAAGCCGGCGGCGACGGGGTCGTCGGTGTGGTCGTTCGAGGTGGTGCAGTCGGCAGGGCCGAAGGCGTAGGTAGGGAAGCGGGGCCGGTCATCGGGGGGAGGCCGGCCTACGTGAACGGGATGGCGATGTCCGCCACGTGGTCGTCCGGGGCGGCGGTGGGCCAGTTCGGGTAGTAGATCTCGCGGTTGGCGGCGCTGCGGGTGTGGCCGTGTTCGGTGAGCCAGGTGCCGAGGGCGTCGTGGGCGGCGGCCATGGCTGCGAAGCCTGCCTGGTTCTTGGTGCGGGTGAGGTAGGCCTCGCGGTGGGCGGGTTCGATGCGGATGCCGATCTGCGGGGTGGGTTCGACGGCGTTCTGGGTGGGGGCGCAGAGTTCGACGGGGCCGTCGGAGTCCTCACTGACCAGGCCGTCGTAGACCGCGAAGATCGGTCCGGACAGGCATGCTCCGCTCTCGCGGAGGTGGGTGAGGAGCAGTTCGGTCGATGAGGCGAGGAAGTCGGGGAGGTCTGCGGCGGTGACGTGGCGCCGGGTGAACAGGACTTTCTGCTCCGCCACTTCGCGTTCGGCGATCTCGTCCATGGTGGGGTTCCTTCCGGTGAGGACGTCTCGGGCGTAGCCCACCGCGTCCCGGCGGGCCAGGTGGGCGGATTCCTGTTCGCGCCAGTACGCGGCGAGCAGTGCGGCCGGCTCCGGGCTGCGGGAGTCGAGGACGGTCGCGATGAGGGCGAGCGGCATGCCGGTGGCGCGCAGCAGGGCGATGCGGCGGGCGCGTTCGACCTGGGCGGGGCCGTAGCGGCGGAAGCCGGTCCGCGGATCGGTCTCGGTGGGTGGCAGCAGGCCGCGGTCGCCGTAGAGCCGTAGGGCCTTGAGGCTGAGCCTGGTTCTGGCCGCGAGTTCCCCGATGCTGATCAGTTCCTCTTGCACGGGGCCACTGTGCACTCTGCCCCTGGGGGAGAGGCAAGCGGATGATCGCGGGTGGGAGTGTGGCGTGACGTCAGTGCCGGGTTGTACGCCGCAGGTTGGAGGCCGGGTCCATCCTGCGGCCGTACGTGGGGCGGGGGTGGCGGATCGGAGACTGGAGGCAATTCGAGGTACTGGTTCCGCACAGAGGGCTGGCATGGTTCTGCGAAACGGGCGAACGATTCTGCTGCTGACGGCCGTGCTGGCGGCGCTCACTCCGGCGACGGCGTTCGCGGCGGGGGATCCGCTGCAGCGGTACGCGCAGCAGGAACTCCGCTGGGAGCATTGCGAGATGGGCGGCTTGCCGTCGTTCGAGTGCGCGAAGGTGAAGGTGCCGCTGGACTACGGGAAGCCCGCGGGCCGGACGATCGAGATCGCGATATCGCGGGTCAAGGCGGCCAGTGCGAAGGAGCGGCACGGGGTGCTGCTGATGAACCCCGGGGGGCCGGGCAGTCAGGGGCTGACGATGCCGGTGGAGTTCGAGCCGATGCTGCCGGCGGAGGTGCGGGCGCGGTTCGACCTGGTCGGGTTCGATCCGCGCGGGGTCGGGCGGAGTTCGCCGATCGGCTGCGATCTGACGGAGGACGAGCGGAGCATCCAACACCCGTACAGCGCGGCCGCGTTCGGGAAGGATGTGGAGCGGGCCCGGTCGGTGGCCGACAAGTGCTGGGCGAAGGCGGGGGACGTGCTGCCGCACATCACCACCCGCAACACGGCGCGGGACATGGACATCGTCCGGGCGGTGCTGGGCGAGCGGCGGATCTCCTACTTCGGGTACTCGTACGGCACGTACCTGGGCGCCGTCTACACGCAGATGTTCCCGCAGCGGTCGGACCGGATCGTGCTCGACAGCGCGCTCGATCCGAAGCTCGCCTGGCGGGATTCGTTCCGGGGCTGGTCGGCGGCGGCCGAACTCGCGTTCACCCGGTGGACGGAGTGGGCCGCCGAGCGTGACGCCACGTACGGGCTGGGGGCCTCGGCCGCGGAGGTGCGGAAGACGTACTGGGAGCTGGTGGAGCGTGCCGACCGGACGCCCGTTCCGACCGACGACGGGAAGGGGCTGGACGGCGCCGCGATCCGTTCGGGGTACCGCGCGTTCGTGCAGGTCGAGGCCGTCACCCCGTGGATCGTCGCGCTGAAGGCCGCGGCCGCGGGCGGGCCGGCCGTGCCGGGCGTCCCGCCGGTCGTCGTGGACGACAACATGACGGCCGTCACCTGGGCGGTGTTCTGCGGCGACACCCGGAGTTGGCCGCGCGACCCCGAGCAGTACCGCCGCGACGCGATCGCCGACCGGGCCAGGTACCCGCTGGCGGGTGATTTCGGGGCGAACGTCCAGCCGTGCGCGTTCTGGAAGTCGGCGGCCGTCGAGCCGGCGACCGTGGTCAACAACGAGGTCGACGCGCTGATCGTGCAGAACCAGTGGGACCCGCAGGCGACGCTCGCCATGGCCCAGGGCATGCGGCGGGCCCTGCACGGCTCCCGGATGGTCACGGTCGCCGGTGGCGAGGGCCACGGCGTGGTGGTGGCCGGCCCGTCCTGCGCGGACGGCGCCTTCACCCGCTACCTGACCACGGGCCGGCTGCCCGCCAAGGACGTGACGTGCACGAATCAGTGAAAGGCCGCGCGACGGGTGGCGCGGCGGAGGGTGCGCAGGAGGGGGCCGCCGACGGTGAGGCAGAGGACGGCGGTGAGGGCGGCGCGGGGGAGGTCCCAGCCGAGGGAAGTGGTGAGGCAGTAGAGGGCGAAGCGGGTGAGGTTGGCGGGGAGGGGGTCGCCGGGGACGAAGGAGATCGAGGTGGCCAGGCCGCCGATGTAGGGCCAGCCCTGGAGGTTCATCACCACGCCGTAGCCGATGGCGGAGAGGACGCCGTAGAGGGCGAGGAGCAGGAGTTCGGGCCGGCCGCGCAGGCGGGCGGCGCCGGGGAGGAGTCCGGCGCCGAGGCAGACCCAGCCCATGGCGAGCATCTGGAACGGCAGCCAGGGTCCGACGCCGCCGGTGAGCAGGCCGGAGGCGAACATGGAGAGCGCGCCGAGGACGAAGCCGAAGCCGGGGCCGAGGGCGCGTCCGGAGAGCACCATCAGGAAGAACATCGGCTCCAGTCCGGCGGTGCCGGCCCCGAGCGGGCGCAGGGCCGCGCCGGCGGCGGCGAGGACGCCGAGCATGGCGACGGCCTTGGCGTCCAGGCCGGGTGCGCCGGTGGCGTTGCGGCCCTCGGAGAGCTGGGCGACCAGCACGGCGAGCAGCAGCGGCAGCAGCAGGGCGAACAGCCACGGCGCGTCGGTGGAGTGGCCGACCAGGTCGGAGTCGCGGGCGGCGAGCAGCGGCCAGCCGAACGCGGCGACGCCGACGGCGGAGACCAGGGCGAGCGCGACGATCGAGCGCCGCCCGAGCGGGACGGGGCGGGCGAGTTCCCGGGAGGTCACGGCAACTCCCTGAGCGCGGCGGCGACTTCGGGGACGGTGAGGTACGGGGGGAGGATCTTCGCGGTCTGCGGGGCGAAGGTCGGGGAGGCGAGGACGACTTCGGGGGTGGGGCCGTCGGCGACGATCTCGCCCTCGGCGAGGACCGCGGTGCGGTGGGCGAGTTCGGCGGCGAGCTCGACGTCGTGGGTGGCGAGCAGGACGGTGTGGCCCTCGGTGGCGAGCGTGCGCAGGATGTCGACGAGGCGGGCCTTGGCGGCGTAGTCGAGGCCGCGGGTGGGTTCGTCGAGCAGGAGCACCGGGGGGCGGGCGGCGAGCACGACGGCGAGGGCGAGGGCGAGGCGCTGGCCCTCGGAGAGGTCGCGGGGGTGGCAGTGGTCGTCGATGCCGGGGAGCAGGGCGGCCAGAATGGCCCGGCAGGTGCCGGGTTCGGCGCCGGCGTCCTGGTCGGCGGAGGCGCACTCGGCCGCGACGGTCTCGGCGTACAGCAGGTCGCGCGGGTCCTGCGGGACGAGGCCGACGGAGCGGATCAGGTCCTTCGGGCGGGCTTTGTGCGGGGTGAGGCCGTTGACCCGGACGGTGCCGGAGTCGGGGGTGTGCAGGCCGACCAGGCTGCCCAGCAGGGTGGACTTGCCGGCGCCGTTGCGTCCCATCAGCGCGGTGATCTGGCCCGGGAACAGGGCGAGTTCGACGCCGCGCAGGGCGGGGACGGGGCCGCGGGAGACCACCAGCCGGGAGACCGTGGCGATCGCGGGGGCCGACGGAGTCGCCGAAGGAGCAGCGGCGGGCGCGGGCAGGCGTTCGCGCAGGGTCGCCGCGCGCCGCCGGGCGTCGCGGACGGTGAGCGGCAGCGGGCTCCAGCCGGCCAGCCGGCCGAGGTCGACCACCGGGGGCCGGACGGGGGAGCGGGCCATCAGGGTGGCGGGATCGCCGAGTACGGGCGGCTCGCCGGGGCCGGGGAGCAGCAGGACCTGGTCGGCGTACTGGACGACGCGTTCCAGGCGGTGTTCGGAGAGCAGGACGGTGGTGCCGAGGTCGTGCACCAGCCGCTGCAGGACGGCCAGCACCTCCTCGGCGGCGCCCGGGTCGAGCGCCGAGGTGGGCTCGTCCAGGACCAGCACCTCGGGGTGGACGGTCAGCACCGAGCCGATCGCCACCCGCTGGCGCTGGCCGCCGGAGAGCGCGGAGAGCGCGCGGCCGCGCAGGTCGGCGAGGCCGAGCAGGTCGAGCGTCTCCTCGACCCGGCGGCGCATCACGGCCGGGGGAAGGCCCAACGACTCCATGCCGTAGGCGAGTTCCTCCTCGACGGTGTCGGTGACGAAGTGCCCGGCCGGGTCCTGGCCGACGGTGCCGACCACGTCGGCGAGGTCGCGCGGCCGGTGGGTGCGGGTGTCGCGGCCGGCGACGGTGACCCGGCCCTCCAGGACGCCGCCGGTGAAGTGCGGCACCAGCCCGGAGACGGTGCCCAGCAGGGTGGACTTGCCGGCGCCGGACGGGCCGACCAGCAGGCACAGTTCGCCCTCGGGAATGGTCAGGTCGACGCCGCGAAGGGCGGGTTCGGCGGCGTCGGCATACCGCACGCCGACCTGCTCGAAAGTGATCACCGGGTGCTCCGGGGCGGCTCGGGGGTGACGAAGGCGGGCAGCAGGCCGATCAGCACGGCCGCGGCGGGCAGCAGCGGCAGCCGCGGCGCGGTCGGCGGGACCACCGACGGCGTCAGGGCCTCCGGCCAGCGGCCCGCGTACCAGATCAGGGCGGCCGCGACCAGCGCGCCCGACAGAGTGGTCAGCCACTCCGGGAGCGCCCACGGATCGGGCCGGTAACGGGTTCTGACGGAACGCCGACTGCCCAGGGCCAGCCCGGCGGCGGACGCGGCGACGCCGGCCAGCAGCACGGGCAGCGCCCAGGCGTGGCTGCCCGCGGTGAGCAGCCCGTAGGTGGCGCTGCACACGCCGAGCAGCCCGGCAAGCGTCAACACCCCACCGGTGCGCACCAGTTGGCGCGGCACCCGGGCGGTGCGGCCGAAGCCGCGGGTGTCCATCGCCGCCGCCAGCGCGACCGAACGCTCCAACGCGCCCTCCAGCACCGGCAGTCCGACCGACAGCACCGCCCGCACGCCCCGGTCGGTCCGGCCGCGCAGCCGGCGCGCTGCCCGCAGCCGCCGGACGTCCGCCACCAGGTTCGGCGCGAACGTCATCGCCACCACGGCCGCCACGCCCGCCTCGTACAGCGCGCCCGGCAGCGAACGCAGCAGCCGCGACGGGGAGGCCAGCGCGTTCGCCGCGCCCACACAGGCCAGCAGCACCGCCAGCCGCAGACCCTCGTACAGCGCGAACAGCACGCCCTCCAGGCTCACCGAACCGCCCAGCCGGACACCCTGCGCCCAGGCGGGGAGCGGAAGTTGGGGAAGCGTGAACAGGACATGGGTGCCGCCGACGGGGGAGCCCAGCAGAACCGCGAACACCACCCGGGCGGCCAGCACCAGCAGGCCGAGGCGCAGGAACGCCGCGTACGAGCGGGCCCACGGCGCGTCGCCGCGCCGGGCCGCCACGACGAAGCCCGCCACCGCCAGGATCAGCAGCAGGAGCAGCGGATTGGTGGTCCGGCTGGCCGCCGCCGCGAGGCCCAGCGACCACAGCCACCAGGCGCCCGGGTGCAGCTGCCGGGGCAGCGAACGGCTGTGCACCGCCCCCGGGTTCGCGGACCCGGGGGCGGTCGGAGCGGTGCGGCGCAGACGGTCGACGGACATCGTCAGCGGGTGCGGCGGCGACGGGCCTGCCAGACCGCGCCGGCGCCCAGCAGGACCACCGCGCCGACCCCGGCGATCACACCCACGGCCGGGCCGCCGTCGCCCTTGTCGGACGAGGCCGAACCGCCCGGACCGGCACCGGAGCCGGAGCCCGCCGCGACCTGCTCGCCGCAGCCCGCGCGCGGGTAGCCGGCGATCGCGCACAGCAGCCCGGCGGAGTCGTAGCGCAGCGGCGCGGCCACCGCGGCCAGCACCTCCGCCGAGTTCGCGGCGCTCGGCACCGAGGCGCACACCGAACGTGCCTCGGCGGGCTGTTCACCGTTCGGGGCGTCCTTCGCGGTGCCGAAGTCGAGCACCACGGCGACCCGCTTGTGGCCGCCGCTGGGCGCGGTGTTCGCGCAGATCGCGGCGAAGTCGGCGGGCGGCGACGGCCGGGGCGCGTCCTGACCGCCGTCCGGGCTGAGCACGAACCGCCAGCCGTCCACCGCGCCGTCCGCGGGCACGTTCCCGGTCGGCCCGACCTGCTGGAACGCCCAGCCGTCCGCGCTGCCCTTCCAGAACGACCAGTACCGGTAGTCCGCCGCGTGCGCGGACCCGGCGCCCGGGCCGAGCAGGGCGTTGAGGGCGCCCAGCAGAGCGAACACGGCGCCGACGGCGGCGGCAGCTCGTGGTGCACGGCAGAGGGGATGCGGGGCAGGGGCGCCGGTTACGGGGGCGGCAGGCGTGCGGCGGGCGGCGTCGCGGCAGGCCGAGGCGCTCGGTGCCTGGTCGCCAGCGGCGGCAGTTCGCGGGGCGGGGCCAGGGCGCTGCCCGGCGGCGGTGCCGGTTGCGGGGGTGCGGCCGGTCACCGGCCCTGCTCCGGCCCGTCGCCCGACGGCTTCTCGTCCGACGGCTTCTCGTTCGACGGCTTCTCGCCCGACGGGGTGTCACCGGCCGGGGAGCCTGCGGCGGCGGCGGCGTTGCGGCGGCGGTTGAGGCTGAGCAGGATGCCCGCGCCGATGCCGACCAGCAGGCCGACGCCGATCAGCCAGCCGGCCGAGAAGCCGCTGTTCTCGTCGGGCTCGGTGATCGCCGAGCCGGGGGCGCGGGTGGCCTGCGGGTCGCCGGCGCTCGGGCCGACCTTCGGCTTGGGGCCGGAGTCGACCAGCAGCTGCACCAGGTTGGCGCCGCCGAAGTTGTACGGGTCGAGCTTGGCGGCGCTGGCGGTGAGCACCAGGGTGGCGGTGGCCGCCGGGTCGGTGCCGCTCTTGCCCTGCGCGGCCCAGGCGTAGCCGTTGCCGGCCAGCCAGTCGGCGGCGCTCCTGGCCTCGGTGGAGTGGCCGGAGGCGATCAGGCCGAGCACCGACCAGGCGGTGGAGTTGAAGTCGGCGGTGGCGGCCGCGCCGGGGGTGTCCAGCAGCAGGCGCTGCCCGCCGGCGGCGAGCTTGCCGGTCAGCCAGGCGGCGTCCGCCTCGGCGGAGTCGGCGTGCGCGACCGGGCCGTCGCCCGGGGTGTCCGGGCAGGTCAGGGTCTTCGGCGCGGCGTCCTTGCGGTCGGCGGTGGTGACCGGCAGGTGCCCGCCCGCGGAGGCCAGCAGGGCCTGCGCGGAGGCGATCGTGTTGGGGGCGGCCGGGGCGCCGGAGACCGGCTGGTAGACGAACGCGCCGCGCTGCTCGGCGGCGGTCCAGCAGCCCAGCTGGAAGGAGGCCAGCCCGTTGTAGGCGGACTGCCCGCCCGGGAGGGACGTCGTGGCCGGGTCGATGCCGGCGGCCAGCAGCGCGTTCACCGCCAGGGCGGTGGAGTTGGCGTCGCCGGGGGTGCCC
Organism: Kitasatospora sp. NPDC004614; assembly: GCF_042873675.1. Classification (NCBI taxonomy): domain Bacteria; kingdom Bacillati; phylum Actinomycetota; class Actinomycetes; order Kitasatosporales; family Streptomycetaceae; genus Kitasatospora; species Kitasatospora sp. NPDC004614. The sequence continues at coordinate 302,980 of NZ_JBIALR010000003.1, read as the reverse complement.
GGGTTGTACGCCCAGGTGCCGTCGACGGTCTGCTTGGCGCGCAGCCAGTCGGTGCCGCGGGTGACCTGCTGCTGGTGGTCGCCGAGCACGGTGAGCGCCTGGATGGCCATCGAGGTGGCGTTGGAGTCCTCGGCGGCGGGGACGCAGGCCGCGCCCTCGGCCCGGTAGGACGGCCAGCCGCCGTCCTCGCACTGCTGGTCGAGCAGCCACTTCACGGCCGCGTCGGCGGGTACGACCCGCTCCTGGTGCAGGGCGATCAGCGCCAGCGACTGCCGCCACACGCCGTCGTACTGCGGGTCGCCCTTGCCGTACAGCCCGGCGGGCACCCCGGACGACACCGAGGGCGAACCGGACGCCGAGCCGGACGCAGAGCCCGAGGCCGAGCCGGACGGGGAGCCGGAGGCGGACGCGTCGGAAGAAGCGGAGGCGGACGGAGCGCCCGAGGCGGGGTCGGTGGGGTCGGCGAGCGCGGGCGCGGCGGCGGCGCCGGCGAGCAGGGCGCCGGCCAGTGCGGCGGCGCCCAGGCGGGCAGCGGTCAGCATTTGGGGAGAAAGCCTTTCGGGAGCGGTCGCAGCGAACCCGTGGGGGCCGCCCGTAGACCCACGACGGAGGAGGGCCGCTCGTCTCCGGCCGGGCAGTCCGACTGCGTCGCGCCGGGGAACGGCGCGGCTCACGGTTGCGGGTCAGTGCCGGAATCGCACCGGCTTTCCCCGGCCTCGGAGGCGGATGTGAAGTTGTCCGGCGGTCCGGTGGGGGCCGTCCCGCGCCTCCAAGACTCTAGCCGCCGACCGGCGCGGCACCCCTGGCAGGTGGTGGAACCGGTTGCAGTTCGTCCCCGTCCGGGAACGGTGTGGCGAGGGTGAGCAGCCGGGCGGCGGTGTGCAGGTCGGCCCGGACCTCGGCCAGCGAGGCGCGGCCCGACAGCCAGGCCAGCAGGGTGGCGTGCCAGGTGTGGGCGACCACCCGCAGCGCCGCCTGCTGGCCGGCGGTCGGCGGGCCGGGGAGGCAGGCGGCCTCCAGCACGATCGCCGAGGTGACCTGGGCGACCTCGTCCACCTCGTTGCCCACCGAGCGGTCCGCGAAGGACAGCGCCCGCACCATCGCCTCGGCCAGCCGGGGTTCGCGCTGGAGGGCGTGGAAGGCGTGGGTGAGTGCCTCGGCGACCCGGGCCGCCGGGTCGGCGCCGGTCGGCGGACGCCTCCGTACCTGGTCGTGCAGCCGTTCCAGCTGCTCGCGCATCACCGCCACCAGCAGGTGCACCTTGGACGGGAAGTAGCGGTACAGGGTGCCCAGGGCGACCTGCGCGCTCTCCGCGACCTCGCGCATCTGCACCGCCTCGAAGCCGCCGCGGGCGGCCAGCGCGGTGGCGGCCCGCAGGATGCCCCGGCGGCGTTCGGCCTGGCGCGGCGTCAGCGTCCCGTCGGCGGTGGCGTTCGCGGTCACGTTCACTCCCGGGCGGGGGATCGAAGGACGGGGTGGCGTCAGGTGGTCGCGCGGCGTGGCGTGAATCACCTGCCGGGGCTCCTGACGGCAAGCTACGGCCCGGTAATCTTCGAGGTCTCTCGTTGTCCGCTTTCCCCGACGGCGAGCCTGCACCACTGTGAAACGTGATCTACTTTACCGGTCGGCGGCCGCGTCCGTCGCCGGTCCCGGTGAGTAGGGAAGAGGGGCCCCGGATGACCGCGTTGCCGCCGCCGTCGCTGCGGATCGCCCTGCTGTCGTACCGCGGCGACCCGTTCTGCGGCGGCCAGGGCGTGTACGTGCGCCACCTGTCCCGGGAGCTCGCCCGGCTCGGCCACCACGTCGACGTGATCGGCGCCCAGCCGTACCCGGTGCTCGACGAGGTCGAGGGCCCCGGCTCGGTGCGGCTGGTCGAACTGCCCAGCCTCGACCTGTACCGCGCCGACGACCCGTTCCGCACCCCCGCCGCCGACGAGTTCCGCGGCCCGGTGGACCTGCTGGAGTTCGCGGTGATGCGCACCGGCGGCTTCCCCGAGCCGCTGACCTTCTCGCTGCGCGCCCGCCAGTACCTGGCCCGGCACAAGGGCCGCTACGACGTGGTGCACGACAACCAGACCCTCGGCTACGGCCTGCTCGGCCTGGCCCGGCACGGCTTCCCGCTGGTCACCACGGTCCATCACCCGGTCACCGTGGACCGGCAGTTGGAGATCGACGCGGCCACCGGCCGGCTGGAGCGGCTCGGCAAGCGCCGCTGGTACGCCTTCACCCGGATGCAGCAGCGGGTGGCGCGCCGGCTGGAGCAGGTCATCACCGTCTCCGAGAGCTCCCGCGGCGAGATCGCCGAACACCTCGGCGCCGCCCCGCACGCCATCTCCGTCGTCCCGATCGGCGCGGACACCCGCCTGTGGTCGCCGTCCGACGCGATAGCCCGGGTGCCCGGGCGGATCGTCACCACCTCCAGCGCCGACGTCCCGCTCAAGGGCCTGGTGCACCTGGTCGAGGCGCTCGCCAAGGTCCGCACCGAACGCGACGCCCACCTGGTGGTGGTCGGCAAGCCGCAGAAGGACGACGGCCCGGTCGCCGACGCGGTGCGCCGGTTCGGCCTGGAGGACCACATCGAGTTCCGCACCGGCCTGACCGACGCCGAACTCGTCGACCTGTACCGCTCCGCCGAGGCCGCCTGCGTCCCCTCGCTGTACGAGGGCTTCTCGCTGCCCGCCGCCGAGGCGATGGCCACCGCCACCCCGCTGGTCGCCACCACCGGCGGCGCCATCCCCGAGGTCGCCGGACCCGACGGCGAGACCTGCCTGGCCGTCCCGCCCGGCGACGCCGGGGCGCTCGCCGCCGCGCTCGGCCGGCTGCTCGACGACCCCGCGCTGCGCGCCCGGCTCGGCGAGGCCGGACGGGCCCGCGTGCTGGAGCGGTTCACCTGGGCCCGGGCCGCCGAACTCACCGCCGACCGCTACCGGGCCGCCATCGCCACCGGAGCGGGCGCCGCCGCCCGCTCCGGCCCAGGCTGGCGCTACGTCGGCTGACCGGGCCGCCCGGCACAACAGACCGTCAACACCCGTACCACCCCTCGTGAATGGGAGCCCCGCAGTGCTGACCGTCGACTTCTCCCGCTTCCCGCTCGCCCCAGGAGACCGGGTGCTCGACCTGGGCTGCGGCGGAGGCCGGCACGCGTTCGAGTGCTACCGGCGCGGCGCCAACGTGGTCGCCCTGGACCAGAACGGCGAGGAGATCGCCGAGGTCCGCAAGTGGTTCGCCGCCATGGAACAGGCCGGCGAGGCCCCCGCCGGGGCCAGCGCCACCGCCATGGAGGGCGACGCGCTGAACCTGCCGTTCGACGACGACACCTTCGACCGGATCATCATCTCCGAGGTGATGGAGCACATCCCCGACGACAAGGGCGTGCTCGCCGAGATGGTCCGCGTCCTCAAGCCCGGCGGACTGCTCGCCGTCACCGTGCCCCGCTACCTGCCGGAGAAGATCTGCTGGGCGCTGTCCGACGAGTACCACGAGGTCGAGGGCGGGCACATCCGCATCTACAAGGGCGACGAACTGATCGAGAAGGTCCGCGGGGCCGGCCTGGAGCCCTACGGCAACCACCACGCGCACGCCCTGCACTCCCCGTACTGGTGGATCAAGTGCGCGATGGGCGTCAACAACGACAAGGCCCTGCCGGTGCGCGCCTACCACCAGCTGCTGGTCTGGGACATCGTCGGCACCCCCGTCATCTCCACCCTCACCAAGGCCGCCGAGAAGGCCCTCAACCCGGTGCTCGGCAAGTCCTTCGTCGTCTACGCCAGCAAGCCGCACCAGCCCCGGACCGGCGCGTGACCGCCGCCGTCCCCGCGGCCCTGCTGCTGGACGGCGTCCTCGACGCCGCCCAGGCCGCCGACACGGTGCGCTCGATCCTCGCCCACCAGCAGCCCGACGGCGCGATCCCCTGGTTCCACGGCGGACACCTCGACCCCTGGGACCACACCGAGGCCGCGATGGCCCTCGACACCGCCGGCGAACACGCCGCCGCCGAAGCCGCCTACCAGTGGCTCGCCGACCGGCAGAACCCCGACGGATCCTGGTACGCCGCCTACGCCTACGGGCAGGACGGCATCGCCGACGGCACCGCCACCGACCGCGCCCGCGAGACCAACTTCTGCGCGTACATCGCCGTCGGCGCCTGGCACCACCACCTGTCCACCGGCGACGACCGCTTCCTGGAACGCATCTGGCCCGCCCTCAGCCGCGCCCTCGACCACACCGTCCGGCTCAGCCTCCCCGGCGGGGCGATCGCCTGGCGCCAGGACGAGGACGGCACCGCCGCGACGGACGCGCTGCTCACCGGCTCCTGCTCGATCCTGCACGCGCTGCGCTGCGGACTCGCCGTCGCCGACCACCTCGACCGGCCCCAGCCGGACTGGGAACTCGCCGCCGGCCGCCTCCAGCACGCCATCGCCCGCCACCCCGAGCGGTTCCTCGACAAGGACCGCTACTCGATGGACTGGTACTACCCCGTCCTCGGCACCGCGCTGCGCGGCGAGGAGGCGACGGCCCGGCTGGCCGCCGAATGGGACCGGTTCGTCGTCCCCGGCCTCGGCGTCCGCTGCGTCAGCGACCGCCCCTGGGTCACCGGCGGCGAGAGCGCCGAACTCGCGCTCGCGCTGTGGGCCGCCGGACAGTCCGACCGCGCCGTCGAGATCCTCCGCTGGATCCAGCACCTGCGTCACCAGGACGGCTCCTACTGGACCGGCTACGTCTTCGAGGACGACGCGATCTGGCCCGAGGAGCGCACCACCTGGACCGCCGGCGCGCTGCTGCTCGCCGTCGCGGCCCTCGGCGGCGACCACGCGACGGTCAGCGTGTTCGGCGGGGAGCACCTGCCGGCCGGGCTGGCGGTCGGCGACTGCTGCTGAGTCGTCGGTACAGCGAAAGGTCCGCCCGGGGAGGGGAGTTCCCTCCTCGGGCGGACCTTTTGGCGTGTTCGGGGTTGCGCGGGAAGTCCTGCGCGCCCCCGTTGGGCGGGCGTCAGCCGCGCTGGATGCCCGTGGTGTCGTTCAGGACGCCGTGGGTGCCGTCGGGCAGCTGGGCGACGAGCGCCGCACCGCGCTGGTCGACCGCCAGGTACCAGGTACCGGGGACCAGCTCACCGACCGGCGGGGCCGCCGGGTTGTCCTTGTTGCCCAGCTGACGGACCGCCGGGACGGCGAACCAGAACGGGGCGAACGGCGCGGCGGCAGCCTGCGGCGGAACCTGGTCCTGGATGGCCGGCTGGACGGCGGTGGGCTGCTGCGAGGCCGGCTGCGGGGCCGGAGCGGCCGCCTGCGCGGGCGCCGGGTAGCCGTAGCCGCCGGCCGGCTGGCCGCCGAACTGCTGGGCGGGCACGGGCTGGTCGGCCTGCGGCTGCGGCTGGCCGGGGAACGGCTGCGGCTGCTGCTGCGCGCCCGGGTAGCCGTACGCGCCGGGCTGACCGGGCTGACCGGGCTGGCCGACCTGGCCGGGGGCGCCGGGCTGGCCGCCGTACGGGGGGAACGGCTGCGGGGTGGTCGGCGCCGACGGGGTGGCGGGCATCAGCGGGCCCTGCAGGGCCGGGACGAGCGGACCGGCGACCACCGCGCCCGCGAGCACCAGGGTGGAGAGCAGGGACAGGTAGGCGCCCGCACCGTTGGTGTAGAGGTCCGGGCAGCCGATCAGCGTCCACAGGCAGCCCCAGAACGAGAGCACGGCCAGCGCCGTACCCCACTGGTCCAGCCGCAGACCGGCGACCTGCTTGGTGCCCCAGTTCTCCTTCTGCAACCGGAACAGCAGGATCAGCACCGCGCCGACCAGGCCGGTCAGCACCACCGACGGCAGCAGCGGGAACAGGCCCGAGGCCCAGGCGTTCGATGACAGGTCGGCCGTCTTGGCCGTACAGCCCAGGCCGGAGCAGTCGAACTTCCGGAAGGGCAGGAAGGACGAAATCAGGAGCAGTACCGCCGCACCGGCGACGGCGGCGTCTCCCCTGGTGAGAGCGCGCAGATTCACTGACGTTCCCCTCATTGGTGTAGTCGTGGTCGGCGGGCGGTGACCGAGCCCCCGGAGTACCGGAGCGGTACAACGGGGCAAAAGCCTAGGGCCAACGCGACGCCGTGTGCACAGCGCCCTCCGGATCCGGCACGAACCGGACAGGTCGGACGGGCGTCCCGCACGGGGACAGGACAGGGACGGAACGGACGGTCTGGTTGGCGGCTCACCCCGTGAGATAGCTGGTCAAAGCGTCGGCGACGGCCTGGGCGGCGCGCTGGCGCCACTCCGGGTCGGACATCCGCTTCGCGTCGCCGGTGTTGCGCATGTTGCCACACTCGATGAACACCTTCGGGACCTTCGACAGGTTGAGTCCGCCCAGGTCGCTGCGGGTGTCCAGGCCCTGCTGGCCGATATAACCGGCCGTCGGCTCGCCGGTACCGGTCTTGAACGTGTCGCGCAGCAGCACGCCGAGCCGGTGCGACGGGTCGACGACCGCGGCGGTGTCGGCCGGGCCGGCCACCACCCTGCCGGGCATGATCACGTGGAAGCCGCTGCCCGACGCCGGCGCGCCGTCCGCGTGGATCGAGACCGCGGCGTCCGCCTTGGCCTCGTTGCCGATCCGGGCCCGCTCGTCGATGCACGGACCCCACGGACGGTCACCGTCCTGGGTGAGCACCACGGCCGCGCCCCGGTCCTGGAGGATCTGCCGGGCCCGGTGCACCACGTCCAGGGTGAACTCGGCCTCCGAGTAGCCCGCGTCGGTGGAGGTGCCGGTGGTGTCGCACTCCTTGCGGCCGTTGCCGATGTCCACCTGGCGGTTGATCTCGGTGGTGTGCTTGCCGTTGCCGGTGTTGTGGCCCGGGTCGAGCAGCACCGTCTTCCCCGCCAGCGGGCGGTTCCCGGCGTCCGAGGCCTGGGCCGACGGCGAGGCCGGCGCGGCCGGGCCGGTGGACGCACTGCCGTCCGGGGCGGGGGAGTCCGTCGGGTCGGCGCCGTCCACCCGGTCGCCCTCCGCGTAGCGCGGTGAGGCAGCCGGGTGCGAGGTGACGTCCCGCGAGCTGTTCGCGACCGCCTGCCAGCCCAGCCAGCCGATCAGACACACCGGCAGCACCACGCTCGCCAGCTTCACGGCCGGGCGCCAGCGTGCGGTGCGCCGCTCGGGGTCGCCGTCGTCGGGGTAGGAATCGGGCTCGACGGGGGGTGGGGTGGTACGGCCGGTCAATGGTTCCTCAGATCCTGTCCCAGGTACGCGCCGTCAGACCGTAGGTGTCGGCGATCGGCTTCCACTTCGCCACGAAGTCCTTCTTGGACTGGGTGGCCTGCGGGTTGAGATCGTTGGCACGGGTCAGATCGGCCGTGCTGGGCGCCGTGTTGTTGGCGCAGCCCTGGCTGGAGACGGTGCGCGCCCACGCCGCGTACGCCCGGTCGATGTCCCCGGACGCCTGCCAGGCGTCCTTCAGCTTCGCCGCCGCGTCGGCCCCGCCGGGCAGATTGTCGGTGTGCAACTGGGCCAGCTCGGCGATCAGTTGGTCACGCTGCTGGGCGCCGGTGTCGAACACCTTCGCGGCGTTGTCGATCTCCGTCTTCGGCGGGCAGCTGCGCACCTTCGCCACCGCGTTGCCGATCGGCGCCTTCGCGTTCTCGCCCTTCGTCAGCAGCGCGTCCAGCGCTTTCGCCTCGGTCGCCGCGTCCGGACCGGCCGAGGCCGAGGCCGAGCTCGACGGGGACGGGCCGGCGGTGTTCGGCACGGAGGCCGACGGCGAGGCGCCGCCCGTGCCGCCCTGCGACGGATCGTGCGCCGGGGCCGAGTTGCCGCCCTTCGACTCGGACGAGGTGCCGCTGTCGCTGTTCTTCACCGCCCACACCACGCCGACGCCGATCACCAGCAGCAGTGCCACCGCCGCGCCGATCAGCACCGGGGTGCGCCGCCGCCGCGGGTCCTCCTCGTAGTCGAAGTCGGGCTCTTGGCCGCCGTACCCGCCGTTCGCGAACTGCGGCTGGCCACCGAAGCCGGGCTGACCGCCGAAGGTCTGCTGCCCGCCGTACGAGGGCTGCGGGGTGCCGAACTGCTGCTGGGCGAAAGGCGGTTGGTCGAACTGCTGCTGACCGCCGAAGGACTGGCCCTGGGGCGGGAACTGCTGGCCGCCGAAGCCGGACTGGTCGCCGAAGGTCTGCTGCCCACCGAAGGTCTGCGGCGGGGGCTGCGGTCCGGGCGGGGGCGGCGGGGTGCCGAACTGCTGCTGGGCGAAAGGCGGTTGGTCGAACTGCTGCTGACCACCGAACGTCTGGCCCTGCGGTGGCGGCTGCGGCGGCGGGAACTGCTGCCCGCCGAAGGTCTGCTGCGGGAGCTGCGGTGGCTGCGGGACGGGCGGCGCGGCGGGCGGCTGCTGGGCGGTCGGCGGCGCGGGGGCGGCCGGCTGCTGCGTGCGGGGCGGCGGTGTCGCCGGGCCGGGGGCCGCGGCGGTGCGCGGCGCCTCGGGCTGCGGCGGCTGGGGGACGACGGGGGCAACGGGGGTGACCGGAGGGACCGGGGCGGCGGGTGCGACGGGTCCGGGCGCGATCTTCGGGAGCGGGATCGCCGTGGTGGGCGGACCGGCGGCCGCCGGGTCCTCCGCCATCGGCCGGCGGACCCAGCCGCCCGCGCCGTTGTTCGCGGTCGGATCCCACACCGCTCGCGCGGCCTTGCCCTGCTCCGTCATGCCGTGTCCTCGCCCCCGCCTACTGACCCGCCGATGGCTCTGCCGCCGTACGACCCGCGCCCCGCACCGGCCGTCCGTGGTCCGCCGCCCCGACACCGTACCGGCCGTCGGCGGTGCGGGTCACGGCGGTCCCGCAACAACGCGCCGTGGTGTGGACGACGCCGCTGAGGCCGTGATCGTTCCCGGTCACGGCCGGAAAATCGGCGAATCGCGGGTCGGTCGCGGTGGGTCAGGACGTGGCGCGGCGCAGCACCCGCAGCGAGCCCGTCACCGAGATCTCCTCGAATCCCTCGTCCAGCGCCCGCAGGTACACCCGGTACGGGGCCTGGCCGCCGTCCGCCGGGTCGGGGAAGACGTCGTGCACCACCAGCAGGCCGTCCTCGGCGAGGTGCGGGGCCCAGCCCAGGTAGTCGCCGGTGGCGTGCTCGTCGGTGTGCCCGCCGTCGATGAACACCAGCGACAGCCGGCCCTGCCAGACCGCCGCGATCTGCGGGGAGCGGCCGACCAGCGCGACCACGTGCGGTTCGAGGCCTGCGGCGTGCAGGGTGCGGCGGAAGCGCGGCAGGGTGTCCATCAGGCCGACCTCCGGGTCGACCAGTGTCGGGTCGTGGTACTCCCAGCCGGGCTGCTGCTCCTCGGACCCGCGGTGGTGGTCGACGGTGAGGGCGACCGTGCCGGTGCGGCGGGCGGCGTCGGCCAGCAGGATCGCCGAGCGTCCGCAGTAGGTGCCGATCTCCAGTACCGGCAGCCCGGTGCGTCCGGCGGCGTCGAGTGCGGCGGCGTACAGCGCCAGGCCCTCGTCCTCGGGCATGAAGCCGGTGGCGGCGCGGAACGCGGCGAGCACCTGCGGGTCGGGCGTGGCCGGGGCCGCGGGGTCGAGGTCGGTCATCGGGCGCTCCTGCCGGGCTGGTGGGGGACTGACCAGGACCCTACTGGATGGTAGGAACGCCCGTTCGCGGGCCGACCGGTCAGAGCAGGTCGACGGCGATCCGCTCGCGGCGGGCGGCGAGCTCGGCCTCGATCAGGGCGGCCCGGCCGGAGTCCAGCACCACGGGGTGCCGGTGCTGCTCGGGCTTGGCGGCGGTGAGCATCCGCAGCCGCAGGTAGGTCGGCGGGTGCGTGCTGTCCACGGCCTCGGCCAGCCTGGCGGCCGCGCGCAGGCGGCGCTCGGTCTCCAGCGGCGGGACGGTGCGGACGGCCTCGGCCAGTGACTGCCACAGGTCGGGGGCGGCGTCCCGGCCGCTGCCGGTCCGCCGCGGGGGCACGGTGCGCTGACGGTTCAGCACCGTCTCGAAGGTCTGCCGGTGCAGCAACGCGGTCAGCGCGCCCCGGGTGTCGGCGACCGAGGTCAGCCGGACGGCCAGCAGGTCGGCCCGGTACTCGGCGGCCTGTCCGGCGCGCATCCACAGCCGGTTCATCAGCAGCGTCAGCCCGTGCACCGCCCGGTTGAGCACCCACAGGACCCGGTTCGCGACCAGTTCGGCGAGCACCACCAGCACGCCGATCAGGCCTCGCTGGGTCCGGGTCGGGCTCGGCACGGTCATCCGGTACCACTCGACCAGGGCGCCCAGCGCCGAGCCGTTCCACAGGCTGCGCCGACGGTCGCCGTTGACGCAGCGTCCGATCTCGTGGGCGAGCACCGCGACCCGCTGCTGCGGGGCGAGCGCCGTCCACAGCGGCAGGCCGATCGTCAACTGCCGGTGGCGGCGCAGCCCGAGCACGGCGAACGAGGCGTTCCACTCGCCGTCGACCGCGATCGAGTCGACCTTCGGCGCGCCCAGTTCCTCGGAGATCCGGTCGACCAGCGCGTACAGGGCGGGCGCGGCGGTGCGGTCCAGCACCCCGTCGCGGGCCGGGCGGCCCAGCCGGGGGCGCAGTTGGAAGGCGACGGCCAGCGCGATCACCCCGAGCAGTCGGCCCGGCCAGCCCGGCAGCAGCAGCCCGGTGACCAGGCCGAGCCCGAGCAGCAGCACCGTCAGCGAGATCAGGTGCACCACCCCGGCCAGCGCGAACGCCGCCGTCGTCGAGCCGTCCCGCAGGTCGGAGCCGCCTGCGGACACCAGATTGAACACCTGCTCGGAGCGCTCCCTGACGTCCCGCCGGGCGGCTTCCCTGCGGCGCTCGGCCCGCTCCGCCGCGCGCTGCTGACGTGGCGTCCGGTTCGTGGGGGCCGGCTCGGGCGGCAGCAGGTTCCACTCGCAGCTCGGGCACCAGGTCGGGAAGCGCTCGTTGACGGCGAGCGCGGACCGGCAGTCGGGGCAGCGCTCGGCGGATCCGGCGGCGGCGGGTCGGTCGGCGGGGGCGTCGGTGGTGGACATGGCGGCGGATCATGCCACGGGCGGGAGGCGGCGGGAAAGCGGTTTCCGGCCTGGTGGCCGTTGGTGGGCTGCCGCGCGGGGAGGTCGATGCGCTATACAGAGGGCGGCCCGCAGTGGAACGTGTTCCACCCCCCTCGTCCGCCCTTCGCCGCCGCCGGGTCGTCACCCGTGCGCGGTGGCCCTCACCCCAGGAGCAGCCCGTGCGCGCAGCGATCCTGCACAAGACCGGACAGGACACCCTGGACGTCCGTGACGACGTCGAAGCGGTCGGCTTCGGACCGGGCATGGTCCGGGTCCGGCTGCACGCCGCCAGCCTCTGCCACTCCGACCTGTCCGCGATGTCCGGCGTGCTGCCGCAGCCCGCGCCGTTCGTGCCGGGCCACGAGGGCGCCGGCGAGGTGGTCGAGGTCGGCGAGGGCGTGACGCGGCTCGCGCCCGGCGACCGGGTGGTGCTGTGCTGGATGCCGCCCTGCGGGGACTGCCCCGCCTGCCGGAGCGGCCGGAGCCACCTGTGCGTGGCCTCACTCCGCCGGCTCTCCACCCCGACGTTCCGGATCGGCGGCGACACCGACGCGTACGGCTTCTACAGCACCGGCACCTTCGCCGAGGAACTGGTGGTCGCCGCCGGCACCCTGCTGCCGGTGCCCGCCGACCTGCCGTACGACCTGGCCGCGCTGATCGGCTGCGGCGTCACCACCGGACTCGGCGCCGCCGTCAACACCGCGCGGGTGGAGCCCGGTTCGGCCGTCGCCGTGATCGGCGCGGGCGGGGTCGGCATCGCCGCCGTCCAGGGCGCCCGGATCTGCGGCGCCGCCCGGATCACCGTGGTCGACCCGGTGGCCTCCCGCCGCGAGCGGGCACTCGGCTTCGGCGCCACCGAGGCGATCGCCCCCGAGGACCTCAAGTCCGTCGCCCGCGGCGTCCCCGGCGGCGGCTTCGACTACGTCTTCGAGGCCGTCGGCCGCTCCGAGACCGTCCGGGCCGGCTACGACGCCGCCCGGCGCGGCGGCGCGGTGGTGGTGATCGGCGCGGGCGCGGCGGACGACCGGGTCTCCTTCAGCCTGGGCGAACTGTTCTTCAACGAGAAGCGCCTGCTGCCGTCCATGTACGGCGGCGGCGACGTCCGCCGCACCGCGGACCGGGCGATCGACCTGTGGCGGGCCGGCCGGCTCGACCTGGCCGGAATGATCACCCACCGGCTGCCGCTCACCGAGGTCAACGAGGCGATCCGGCAGATGCGCAGCGGCGAGGCACTGCGGACGGTGCTCACGGTCGACTGACGGCCTTCGGCTTTCGAACGGCCGACGCCCCCGGCTCGTCAGGACGGTGACGGGCCGGGGGCGTCGGCGGTGCGAGGTGGTCGTGCGGCGGGCCGTCCGGCCCGCGACGGCCCGAACGTCAGCGCCGGTGGCGGCCGTGCGGGTCCGCGTCCGCGCTGTCGTCGTTGGCGGTGGTGCCCCGGTGCCGGCCGTGAGCCACGCCGTCGGCGCTCTCGTCGGCGCCGGGCGCGCGGTGGTCGTGCTCGGTGGTGTCGTCGATGGACTCGGACATCTGGTCAGTCTTCTCCGTGCGAATGGGCGGTCTCTGCGAAAAGGTGCACCGGTACGCCTCGGCGCACCGGTGTGCCAGGGACCCGGACAGCAGGAAGCAGGCCGCCATCGTGGTCGGCCCGCGCGGGGCCACGATAACGGCCGGATCGAATCGGAGCCTACCCAAACCATGCGCGTCGCGCCCCGGAACCCGCACCCGGCGGTGCCGTCGTCAAGTGGCCGACGGCAACGATCCGTTCGGCGATCGACCTGAATGTCCGGGATGCCCGTTCGCCACCATCGGACACGCCCCCGTCCGTCCACCGCCGGCCTGCCCGGTCGACCAGGCCCAGGCCCAGTGCCACCCAGCCCGTCGCCGCGGCGACCGCACCGACGGGCAGTCCATCGGCCGCCACCAGCCGGCCGGTCGTGCCCAGTACCGTCAGTTCCACCGTCGTGAGGAGCAGCGCCGTCCGGCCATGGCGTCCGAAGACGTGCAGACGCCGCGGGGCTGCGACGCGGGTTTGAAGACAGCCCCTAGCACCGCGCCCGCCGAGGCGGCCGGTGCCGTTGCCTTACGCAGCAAGGAAGTTCGTGGATCCGCCGGACCGGCCGCCCGGGCCAGTGTCGACGCGGCCGCCCCGAGCACCAGCAGGGCCGCCAGTCCGGCGATCGCCCGACCCGTGGGGCGCCCCGCCACCACGGTGTCCAGGACCACACCTGCCGACCCGGGCAGAGCCAGTGCCGTCGCCGCCTCCAGCGGTACCGACACCGTCAGCGCGACCGACCACCAGCCTCGCACGAGTCAACTCCGGGCAGATGTGAGGGAACCAGGACGGGTGGGCGGGGCGGCCGAGGGCCGTGCCCGCCCCCGCGAACGGGAGCGGACACGACCCGGGCCGGGCGCCTGGGCGTCAGGCGATGGTGAAGAGCAGGCAGGTCACCGCCAGGCAGGTCAGCTGGCACCCGTCGCCGTGGCCGCCCAGCTCGACCGACTCCACCTCCGGCAGCTCCTGCAGGGCGGCGAGGTCGGTCTCGAACGCGGTCATGTTCTCCATGGTGTTTCCTCCCCTATCTGTTTCGTCGGGCACGGACGTGTCCGACGACCGCGACGGGAAATCCCGTCGCAGGTCCGGCCCCGCCGATCGCGCTCCGGGCCGCAGCCGGGCAGGCCGGCGGGCTCCCGCGCGCGGCGGGAAATCTTCTGCTGAACAGGCGGGTCAGGCGGGTCTGCCGGTGCGCAGGAACCTCGCGAGCAGTTCGTGCAGCACGGCCGCGCCCTCCTCAGCGAGCACCTCGTGCCCCGCGCCCGCCGCCTCCACGTAGCGGAAGTCGGCGCCCTCGGCCCGGCCGAGCCGCAGCAACTCGTGCCGCAGCAGTCGGGACTGACCGACCGGCACCACCTCGTCGCGGTCCCCGTGCACCACCAGCAGCGGGGTGCGCAGCCGGTGCGCGAGGAGCAGGACGTCGCGCGGGCCCCGGGCGTCGTCGATCGGCAGGTCGCCGCCGAGCCGGGTGGTGAGCGCCCGGACGGGGGGCGAGGCCTCCGCGAGCAGGCGGGCGCCGGACAGGAACGGTGCCACCACCGCGCACCGCGACACCGTCCCCGCCGGGGCGTGCGCCGCCGCGAGCAGCGCCAGGAACGCGCCGTAGCTGACACCGAACAGGGCCGGCGGCTCCAGACCCAGCGCGGCCCGTTGCCCGGCCACGCCCTCCAGCAGCGCCAGTACGTCGTCCAGGTCGGGGCCGCCCCACGCGCCGCGGATCGCCATCGCGAACTCCGTGCCGTAGCCCGTCGAACCGCGCTGGTTCGGGGCGAGCACGGCCAGGCCCTGCGCCGTCATCCGCTGGAGCGCCGGGTCGAACTCCAGCCGCCAGGCGTCCGCCGGGCCGCCGTGCAGCGCCAGCACCAGGTGCGGGGCGGACAGCCAGTGCTCGCCGCCGTACACCACCGCCTCGACCGGCCCCGCCGGGCCGGCCAGCTCCACGCACCGCGCCGACTGCCACCGGCTGCCGTCCCCGGGCCCGGCCGAGCCGTCCAGCCGCCAGCCGTCCGGCCGTGCCGTGCCCGGCAGCAGCGCGTCCACGTCCAGGGTGGCGAGCGCGGCCGGGCGGTCCGGCGCCGAGTACGGCATCCGCAGGCCCGCCGGCGACCAGTGCCCGACCGCGCCGAGCCGCCCCGGCGGCACCGCCAGCGGGTCGAGCCGCCCGCTGCCCGGCTGCCACAGCACCAGCGAGGACGCCGCGCCGTGATCGACCTGGAGCACCACCCGGGGCTCCGCGCCCGGCGCGGGCGGGGCGAGCGCGATCGGCCGCAGCAGTCGGCCCGGCTGGTGCAGGCAGTCGGGGAAGCGCACCGGCTCGGCACCGCCGATCAGCGCCCAGCCCAGCCGGTCCGCGCCCGGCGCGTCGCTGCGCAGCATCCCGAAGCCCGTCGCCGGGTCGAACAGCACCAGCCGGTCGTTGCTGGTCCCGCCGAGCTCCAACAGTGGTGTGGTGGAGCCGAGTTGGAGATCCAGTACGACGGTCTTGACCATCCCGTCGGCCACCCGGTCGAGCGCCAGCAGCCGGCCGGTCGCGTCCAGCCACACCCCGCCGCCGTGCAGCCCCGGCAGCTCGGCCACCTCGCGGGGCGCCGAACCGTCCGCCGCCAGCAGCCACACCGTGGTCACCGGGCGGGTGTCGGTGCCGAGCAGCACCGCGACCGGCGCGCCCGCCGCCCCGGCCGGGCCGGGCATCGCCAGCATCCGCAGGCCCGGCAACCGCATGGCGGCCAGCGGGAGTTCGGGCTCCCCGGGCGACAGCAGCACCAGCGCGTGCCGGTCGCCGTCGTGCCGGCACACCAGCACCCGCCCGTCCGGCAGTGCGGCCAGCTGCGACCGCAGGCTCTCCGCCCGCCCCTCCGACAGCACCACCGGCGCCGCCTCGCCGTACTCCGGCAGTCGCCAACTCTCCACCTGCCAGGCGCCGTCGGCCCCGGCCGCCAGGCAGGCCGCGTGCGAGCCGTCCCCGGCGAAGGTGAAACTCAGTCGCCGCAACGCCTGCGGCGCGGTGCGCACAGTCGCCGTGCTCATCGGGGACCTCCTGCCGAACGGTGGCGCAACGGTCGGGTGGTGGGCGGGAGTTGACGGCCCGGACAGCGTCGGGGCAGGGCGAGCCGCGGCTCGGCGCACTTCTTCATTGCCGCCCTCCCGTCGCGGTCCCGCTCAACTCCGGTGCGTCGAGTTGAGGTGGCGTCAAAGTGCCTGCGCGGTACGGCTCCGGGTCGGACCACAGGCGCGGCCCCGGGTGGCGCAGGCGGAGCAGGAAGGCGAGCGGGCCGGTGGTGCCGGTGCCGTACGCGGGGGTGCAGCCGGTGCCGGTCTCGTCGGGGAGGACCAGCAGGCCGTCGCGGAGTGCGGCGCGGGCGGCGATCAGCCGGGCGAGCTCGTGGGCGCCGTGCCGGAAGCGGCTCTCGCCGGTGGCCCGGGCCAGGTCGAGCAGGTACTCGCCGTTGCCGGCCAGGCCGTGGCAGGCGGAGACCCCGCTGTGCCAGCGGCCGTCCAAGACGGCCCGGCCGGCGGCCCGCGCCAGTCGGCGGGCCCGGTCGTCGCCGGTGGCCTGCCAGAACCGGATCAGGAAGGTGCCGACGCCGGAGGAGCCGCTGCACCAGTGCGCCAGCCGGACGTGCGCCGGGTCGCCGTGGCTCTGCGGCCACCACGCGGCCTCGCCGTCCCACCGCGCGGTGGCTTCCAGGGTCTGTACGGCCAGCTCCGCGCCGGCCATCAACTCCCGTGCGGAGTCCGACAGTTCGGGGTCGGCGCTCAGCCGTTCGGCGCAGGCCAGCAGGAAGGCGCCCACGCCGGCCACCCCGTGGGCGTGGCCGAGGTGCACCGCCCCGGCGAGCGCCGAGTCGAAGTCGGCGGGCACCGGCCAGACCGTCCCGTACGGTTCGGCGCGGGCGGCGGCCAGCAGGGTGCGGGCGCAGTGCGCGGCGCGGTCGAGGAACTGGCGTGCCCCGGTGGCGCGGTGGGCGCGCAGCTGGAGGAACCCGGCCCCGGCGGCGCCGTGGCAGATGTCCGGGTTGGGCCAGACCAGCGGGACCTTCATCGCCATCGCGGCGGCCCGTTCGGCGAGGCCGGGGTGGTCGAGGGCGTCGGCGGCGTCGAACAGCGCCCAGGCGGCGCCGGAGCGGCCGAAGTGCAGGCCGGGCAGCACCACGGGTTCGGCGGCGCAGCGCCGTTCGATCCACTCGGCGGCCGCCCGGGCGGTGGCCCGGGCCTGTTCGCGGACGGGTTCCGGCAGCGGCGCGAGGCTCGCCCGGGCCAGCACGGCGAGCACACCGGCGGCGCCGTGCTGCACGTTGCACGGGTCGGTGAGCTGCCCGGAGGTGACGGCCGGCCACAGCCGGTCGCGCCGCTCCGGGGTGGCGGTGGCCGCCAGGTGACGCAGACCGTCGTGCAGCAGCCGGTCCAGCGGTGGCGGGGTGGCCGGGCCGACCGGGCCCGGGACGTGGGCCTGTCCGGTGGGCGCGGTGAGCTCCTTCCGGACCCGGGCCAGGCTCCACCGCCGCTCGGGCTCCTCGGCGCGCAGCCCGAGCACCAGCGGTGCCAGCCGGCGTGCGGTGAGGCCTTCGCGGGCGGCCGGTGCCAGCCAGCGGCCGAGGCGTTCGGCGACGGGGCGGGCGAGCGGCCGGTCGTCCGGCAGCAGCGGGTCGTGGCCGGTGGCGAGCAGGAAGTAGAGGCCGCCGAGCGCGTACAGGTCGGCGCGGGGGTCGGCCAGGTCGGTGCGCTGCGGGCCGGCGTGCTCGGGGGCGCGGTACCCGGGGGTGCCGGCGGTGCCGGCCAGTGTCCCCGCGGGCACGGCGAGTTCGAGGTCCACCAGGCGGACGGTGCCGTCAGGCCGGACCAGCACGTTGCCGGGGGAGAGGTCGCGCAGCACCAGCCCCTGCTCGTGGACGCGCTCCACCAGGTCGAGCAGTGCCAGCGCCAGCGGTCCGGCCTCGGCCCACGGGACGTCGGGGGCGCCGTCGCGCCGCAGTCGGGCCGCCGCCCAGCTGCCGAGCGCCTGGCCGGGGATGCGCTCCTGGACCAGGAACAGTGAGTCCTGCTGCTCGACCAGGGCGTGCATCCGTGGCGTCAACCCGGTGTCGGCCAGTCGGTCGAGCAGTTCGGCCTCGTTCCGCAGTGCCGTGCGGGCGTCGGTGCCGGCCCGGTCGACCTCGATGTGGGCGCGGGCCTGCTTGACCACCACCTCGGCGCCGGTGGCCGGGTCGGTGCCCAGGAACACGCCGCCCTTGGCGCTGTGCCGCAGCGCGGCGGTGAGCGCCCAGCGGCCGTCCAGCAGCACGCCGGCCCGGCGCCCGCCCGTCCTCGCCCCCGTGTTGGTGGTCGATCCCGCCCCCTCGACGGGGTCGACCACCCATGGCGGGCAGCGGTAGGACGCGGTGCGGACGTCCTCGACCGACTCGCCGTCCGGGCCGCGCAGCATCGAGCGGTACGCGCCGTCGTTGCCCAGCAGCGCGCGGCCGGCGAAGCCGCCGTAGCGGTAGTGCACCAGGCTGCCGGGGCGGTACGGGCGGTCGGAGAGAATCGCCGGTCCGGGCATTCCCTCGGTGGCCCGGTGGAGTTCCTCGGCGAGCCGGCGGAATTGTTCGTCGCCGTCCGGATAGACGGTGATGAATTTCCCGGCCGAAGCCCGGTCGCTGTTGCGGGAATTGATTTCGTGCAGGCGTTCCCGGTCGGCGGTGAACTTGAAGGCGCAAGGGTCTTCGGCGATCACCGCGGCGACTGCGGCCAGCACCTCGGCCCCGACCGGGGAGGCGGCGGCGACGTGCAGCTTCCAGCCCTGTTCGGGCAGTTCGCGGCCGGGCGGCCGGACCGTGCACCAGAAGCCCTCGACCGCGATCGTCCAGTCGCCGTCTCCGCCCCGGGCCCGGCTGCCGGCCACGGCCGCCCGCGCCACCTCCACCAACGTGCCGTCCGCCCCCGGCTCGTCGTCGACCGGTACCGGCCCCCCTGTCCTGCGCAGCGGTGTGCCCGCCCCCATCTGCTTCACACCCCTTCGTGGTGGACTCGACCGATCGCGGTCTGCGGAAGTTCACGAGAGGCTCGCCCGCGCCGGTCGAATTCCGCCGGGAATTTCGGCCGGTCGCCTTTTTCGACCCCCCGGTCGAGGCAACTCTCGTTCGCAGGACTGAAGTTACTTTCGGGGAGGGGGTGACTCAACACCGGACGAGTCACTTCACTCTTAAGGGTGATCGGGATTCGTTTTCGAATACGTTCGCCCTGACGGGTCTGGGCAGGGCGTTCCACGCGCCCACCGGCCCGCCGGCGCTGCCGACCGCCCGGAAGTGCCCGTTCGGACGCCCGCCTACCGCTTGTCATCGTGTTGACGCTCAGGTGTGCGAGTCGTCCGCAGGGCGGGTGGCGGACGGGCCCGGCCGGGCGGGGCCGTGGCACGCGGTAGTCTCGACAGGTGCCGAAACTGTCCGACGTCATCGCCGTGCTCGAAGAGATCTACCCCCCGCAGTGGGCGGAGTCCTGGGACGCGGTGGGCCTGGTCTGCGGCGATCCCGAGGCCGAGGTGGGCCGGGTGCTGTTCGCCGTCGACCCCGTGCAGGCCGTGGTGGACGAGGCCGTCGAGTGGGGCGCCGACCTGCTGATCACCCACCACCCGCTCTACCTGCGCGGCACCACCACGGTCGCCGCGACCGGCTTCAAGGGCCGGGTGGTGCACACCCTGATCAAGCACGACATCGCGCTGCACGTCGCGCACACCAACGCCGACCATGCCGACCCGGGCGTCTCCGACGCCCTCGCCGAGGCCGTCGGACTGAAGGTCACCGGCCCGCTGGTGGCCGACCCGACCGACCCGGCGGGACGCCGCGGCAGCGGCCGGATCGGCGAACTCCCGCAGCCGATGACGCTGAGCGCGTTCGCCGCCCAGGTCGCCGCCGGACTGCCCGCCACCGCGGCGGGCGTCCGGGCCGCCGGCGACCCGGAGCAGCAGGTGCGCCGGGTCGCGGTCTGCGGCGGCTCCGGCGACTCCTTCCTCGCCGAGGCCCGCAAGGCCGGCGTGGACGCCTACCTCACCGCCGACCTGCGCCACCACCCCGCGTCCGAGGCCACCGAGGCGGCACCCGTCGCCTTGGTCGACGCCGCACACTGGGCCACCGAGTGGCCCTGGCTCAACCTCGCCGCCCGCGAGCTCACCAGCCGTGCCACCGACCGCGGTTGGCCACTGGAGACCCGCATCTCCACCCGGGTCACCGACCCGTGGACGGCGCACGCGCCGATGCCGTACGCCCCCTGACACCCGTCGAACCCACACACAGGAGCCATCCCGCGTGAACGCCGCGCCCGCCGACCAGATCCGCCTGCTCGACCTGCAGGCCATCGACTCCCGTCTCGACCAGCTGGCCCACCGGCGCCGCACCCTGCCCGAGCACGTCGAGATCGACAAGGCCACCGCCGACCACACCGCCCTCAAGGACCTGGTGGTCGCCGCCCAGGCCCAGCTCGGCGACACCACCCGCGAGCAGACCAAGGCCGAGGCGGACGTCGAGCAGGTCCGTGCCCGGTCCGCCCGCAACCAGCAGCGGATGGACTCCGGCGCGGTCACCTCGCCGAAGGACCTGGAGAACCTCCAGCACGAGAACGCCTCGCTGGCCAAGCGCCAGGGCGACCTGGAGGACATCGTGCTGGAGGTGATGGAGCGCCTGGAGTCCGCGCAGACCCGGGTCACCGAGCTCACCGCCCGCCTGGAGCACTCCGCCGTCGTGGTCGCCGAGGCCGAGGGCCGCCGCGACGCCAAGTTCGCCGAGATCGACGGCGAGGTCGAGAAGGTCCGCCGCGACCGCGAGGCCGTCGCCAACGTCATCCCCGCCGACCTGATGAAGGCCTACCTGCGCCTGCGCGAGCAGCAGGGCGGCGTCGGCGCGGCCCGCCTGTACCAGCGCCGCTGCGAGGGCTGCCGCACCGAGTTCTCCATCACCGAGTTCAACGCGATCAAGGCCGAGCCGGCCGACAAGGTGCTGCGCTGCGAGAACTGCGGCCGGATCCTGGTCCGCACCGGCGAGTCGGGCGTCTGACCCCGGTGGCCGGAGCCCGGTTCATCGTTCAGGCCGACGGCGGCTCCCGGGGCAACCCGGGGCCGGCCGGCTACGGCGCGGTGGTCCTCGACGCCCGCACCGGCGAGATCCTGGCCGAGGCCGCCGAGTTCATCGGACGGGCGACCAACAACGTCGCCGAGTACAAGGGCCTGATCGCCGGGCTGAAGGCCGCCCGCGCACTCGACCCGGACGCCCGGATCCTGGTCGAGATGGACTCCAAGCTGGTCGTCGAGCAGATGTCCGGCCGCTGGAAGATCAAGCACCCCGACATGCAGCCGCTCGCCGCCGAGGCCCGCGGCGTCGCCGGGCGCGGCAACGTCGAGTACACCTGGATCCCGCGGGAGAAGAACAAGGAGGCCGACCGGCTCGCCAACGAGGCGATGGACGCCGGGAAGCACGGCCGCCAGTGGGAGCCCAAGGCCCGGGCCGCCGCCGCCGCCCCCGTGGTGGACGAGCCGCTGCCCGCCGCACCCGCACCCCGGGCCGGCTGGGCCGCGCCCGCCGACCTCGGCGCCCCCACCACGCTGGTGTTCCTCCGGCACGGCGAGACCCCGCTCACCCCGCTCCGGCAGTTCTCCGGCAGCACCGGCAGCGACCCCGGCCTCTCCGAGAAGGGCGTCTGGCAGGCCGAACGCACCGCCGAGGCGCTCGCCGCCCGCGGCACCGTGCAGGCCGTGGTCTGCTCGCCGATGCTGCGCACCCGGCAGACCGCCGAGGCCGTCGCCCGCCGCCTCGGCCTGGACGTGCGGATCGAAGAGGGCCTGCGGGAGCTCGACTTCGGCGACTGGGAGGGCCTCACCTTCGCCGAGGTGATGGAACGCCACCCCGACGACCTGACCGCCTTCTTCGGATCCGCCAAGGCCAAGCCCACCGGCAGCGCCGAATCGCTCACCACGCTCGCCCACCGGGCCGGGCAGGCCCGCGACAAGATCCTCGCCCGCTACCCGGGCAAGACCGTCCTGGTGGTCTCGCACGTCAGCCCGATCAAGACCCTGGTCCGGCTCGCCCTCGGCGCCCCGCCGGACGCCGTGCACCGGATGGAACTCTCCGCGGCCTCGCTGTGCGCCGTCCAGTACTACAGCGACGGCAACGCCTCGCTGCGGCTGCTCAACGACACCTCGCACCTGCGCTGACGTCGTCGTGGTGGCGGACGGTCAGTGCACGTCCGTCACCACGACGTCCAGCTGCCACGGCTTGCGGCCCGTGCCGCGCGCCGCGACCTCCACCCGGTAACCCAGCTGCGCCAGCGCGTCCACCAACTCGCCAGGCGAGGACGGCTCCAGGCCCGCGGCCAGCAGGTCGCGCACCAGACGGCCCTTGGTCGCCTTGTTGAAGTGGCTGACCACGGAACGCTTCAGCACCCCGTCCACCTCGCGCTCCTGCAGCACCCGCACCGTCACCGTCCGGCCCGCCACCTCACCCGCCGGCTTCCACGCCGCCGCGTACGCCGAACTGCGCAGATCCAGCACCAGCCCGTCCGCGGCCTCCTCCGGCAGGACGCTGTCCATCGCGGTCCGCCAGTACGGGCCGAGCGCGCCCAGCGGCGGCAGCTTCACGCCCATCGCGCAGCGGTACGGCGGGATCCGGTCGCCGATCCGCACCGCGCCCCACAGGCCGGAGAACACCAGCAGCGAACGCTCCGCCAGCGCGTACGCCCGCTCGTCCAGCTTCGCCAGGCCCAGGTTGTCGAACAGCACCCCGGTGTACACCTCGCCGGCCGGCCGCGCCCCCGCCGTCAGCAGCCCCGCGTTCTTGGCCACCTCCCCGCGCAGGCCCTTGCTCAGCCCCAACACCTCGGCCGCCCGCTCCTCGTCCCCCGCACACAGCTCCACCAGCGCCGCCAGCGCCTTCTCCCGCGCCCCGGTCAGCCCCACCAACGAGAGCCCCGCCACCTCCACCGGCACACCCGCCTCCGGCGCGGCCTTCCCCTCCGACGGCGGCAGCAGAACCAGCACGGCAACACCCTTCAACGACCCACGACAGACCGGTCAACCCTAACGACCAGCGGGGCCGCACCCCGAATCCGCGACCGTCCGCACTGCGGTGCGGTGTGGTTGCCGCCGTGCTCCGGCGAACTACCGCCCGCGGGCGGCCACCACCGCCGCGCCCGTGCCGAGGGCCAGGCAGAGCGGGGCGTAGACGCGGCGGTCCAGGCGGACGAAGTCCGGGGTGCGGCGGGTGAAGGCGAGCGGGCCGGCCAGGCCGCGGGTCAGCAGGGCGCCGGCGACGCCCGCCGCACCGGCGGTGCGCAGGCGGCGCGGGCCGAGCGGGGGCAGCACTCCGCCGCGGGCGGCGACCAGGTAGGCGCCGGTGCCGAGCAGTCCGGCCACGGCCAGGCAGGCTCCGGCGGAGGGGAGTCGGTCGGGGGCGACGCCGACCACCAGGTCGGCGAACTGCTCGCGGTCCCGGCACGGCCACGGCGAACGGGACCACACCGCGTGCAGCGCGCCCACGGCGGCCAGCGTGCCCGCGACGGCGGTCGCCGTGGCCCGCACCCCGCGCCCGCCTCCGGTCGCGTCCGTCCGGTCCCCGCAGCACCGGCACTCCGAACCCGGCGCCACCCACTGCCGTTTGTCCGTCCGAGCTGTCACGGCCCCGCCCCTTCCCACGGCCAATCCCCGTGCACCGCCGCCGGTTTCACGGCCGGTCCGGGTGCACCAACCACGCTACTGCGCCTTACGCTGCGACCATGCCGCGCCGAAAGCTCAGCGTCCGGGCCGCCCAGACCGCCAGGATCAACACCGAACTCGCCGACCTCAGAAGCCTTCTGGAGATCCGCACCGACTGGCCGCCGGAAGTCCTCGCGGAGGCCGAGCGGGCTGCCTCGCTGCCCCGCCTGCCCGAGTTCGACGCCACCGACCTCGACCTGTTCACCCTCGACCCGCCGGGCTCCCGCGACCTCGACCAGGCCATCCACCTGGCCCGCCGCGGCGGCGGCTACCGGGTGCACTACGCGATCGCGGACGTCGCGTCCTACGTCTCGCCGGGCGGCGCGATCGACACCGAGGCCGGCCGGCGCGTCCAGACGCTGTACTTCCCGGACGGCAACGTGCCGCTGCACCCGGCCCGGCTCTCCGAGGGCGCGGCCAGCCTGCTGCCTGGCGAACTGCGGCCCGCCCTGCTCTGGCAGCTCGACCTGGACGCCGACGGCGCGCTGCTGCTGGCCGACGTGCGCCGGGCCCGGGTCCGCTCACGACGGAGGCTGGACTACGCCACCGTCCAGGGCCGGATCGACGCCGGCGGCGCGGACGAGCAGCTCACCCTGCTCGCCGAGATCGGCCGGCTCCGCGAGGCGCAGGAAGAGGCCCGCGGCGGGGTCAGCCTGCCGATCCCCGAGCAGGAGGTGGAGGCCGTCAACGGCGGCTACCGGCTCCGCTACCGGGCGCCCCGGCCCGCCGACGGCTGGAACGCCCAGCTCTCGCTGCTCACCGGCATGGCCGCCGCCGAGCTGATGCTGGACGCCGGGATCGGCCTGCTGCGCACCCTGCCCACCGCCCCCGAGTCCGCCTTCGAGCGGCTGCGCCGGGTCGCCGCCGCACTCGAGGTGCCCTGGCCGGACGGGCTGCCCTACCCGCAGCTGATCCGCTCCCTCGACCCGGCCCGCACCGCCGACGCCGCGTTCCTGAACGAGTGCACCGGCCTGCTGCGCGGCGCGGGCTACCACGCGTTCGACACCGCCCGCGGCACCGTCCCGCCCGCCGACCCCGGGCACGCCGCGCTGGCCGCCCCCTACGCCCACTGCACCGCGCCGCTGCGCCGCCTCGGCGACCGGTACGCGCTGGAGGTCTGCCTCGCGGTGGCCGGCGGCACCGATGTCCCGGGCTGGGTGCGGGACGCCCTGCCGCTGGTGCCCGCGCGGATGAGCAGCGGCGACCGCCGCGCGCACGCGGTGGAGCGCGCCTGCGTGGACCTGGTGGAGGCGGAGCTGCTGCGCGGCCGGGTGGGCGAGGACTTCCGGGCGGTGGTGATCGACGTGGACGAGCGCCGGCCGGGCACCGGCACGGTGCAGCTGCGCCGTCCCGCGGTGGTCGCCAAGTGCGACGCGGCCGACCGGCTGCCGCTGGGCCGCCGGGTGACCGTCCGGCTCACCCTGGCCGACCCGGTCGCCCGGGCTGTCCGGTTCGCGCTGGTGCCCGACGCACAAGGGCCTTCGGGGGCTGCCGAGGCCGGTGCGATGATCGGGGAATGAGCCGACCGAGCACTGCTCCCGACCGCCGCCGCCGGCTGATCGTCCTGGCCATCTGCTGTCTGAGCCTGTTCATTGTCGGCCTGGACAACACCGTGGTGAACATCGCGCTGCCCGCCATCCAGCGCGACCTGGGCGCGCCCGCGTCCGGCCTGCAGTGGGTGATCGACGCCTACACGCTGGTGCTGGCCTCGCTGCTGATGCTGTCCGGGTCGATCGCGGACCGGATCGGCCGCCGCCGGGTGTTCCGGACGGGGCTGCTGCTGTTCGTGCTCGGCTCGCTGCTGTGCAGCCTGGCGCCGGGCCTGGGCTGGCTGATCGCGTTCCGGGCGGTGCAGGCGGTCGGCGGGTCGATGCTCAACCCGGTCGCGATGTCGATCATCACCAACACCTTCACCGACCGGAAGGAGCGGGCGCAGGCGATCGGCGTGTGGGGCGGCGTGGTCGGCATCAGCATGGCGCTCGGTCCGCTGATCGGCGGGTTCCTGGTGGACAGCGCGGGCTGGCCGTCGATCTTCCTGATCAACATCCCGGTCGGGCTGGCGGCCTTCGTGCTGACGCACCGCTACGTCCCGGAGTCCCGGGCGCCGCGGGCCCGCCGGCTGGACCCGGTCGGCCAGCTGCTGATGGTGCTGATGCTGGGCTGCGGCACCGCCGCGATCATCGAGGGGCCGGGCCACGGCTGGACCTCGCCGGGCATCCTGGCGCTGGCCGGGGTGGCGCTCGCCGCGCTGCTGGTGTTCCCGTTCTGGGAGCGACGGGTGCCTGAGCCGCTGATCGACCCGCGGTTCTTCCGCAGCGCCCCCTTCACCGGGGCCACCGTCACGGCGGTGTGCGCGTTCGCGGCGCTCGCGGGCTTCCTGTTCCTGAACACCCTGTACCTGCAGAACGTGCGGCACTACACCCCGGTGGTGGCCGGCCTGTGGACGCTGCCGATGGCCGGGCTGACGCTGCTGACCGCCCCGCTGTCCGGCCGGATCGTCGGCGGCCGCGGCCCGCGCCTGCCGCTGCTGGTGGCGGGTGCGGCGATCGCCGCCAGCGGGGTGCTGCTGACCGGGCTGACGGCCGACTCCTCGGCCCTCCTGCTGCTGCCCGCGTACGCGCTGTTCGGGCTGGGCTTCGGCATGGTGAACGCGCCGATCACCAACTCGGCGGTCTCCGGCATGCCGCTGGCCCAGGCCGGGGTGGCCGCCGCGGTGGCCTCCACCAGCCGGCAGGTCGGCCAGTCGCTGGGCGTCGCGGTGATCGGCTCGGTGGTGGCCGGAGCGGTCGCCTCGGCCGGGAGCTTCACGCCCGCCACCCACGCCGGCTGGTGGATCGTGGCCGGCCTGGGCCTGACCGTCTTCGTCCTCGGCCTGGTCACCACCACGCCGTGGGCGGCCGGCACGGCGGCCCGGGTGGCGGCCCGCTTCGACCGCCAGGTCCCGGGCGGGGTACGGGGAGCCTCCGTGGAGCGGCTACCATGACCCTTACGGCGGACGAGCCGGCCGGGCGGTCGCGTCGGGTCCCTTCTGGGGGCCCGCCGAGGAACGTCCGGGCTCCACAGAGCAGGGTGGTGGGTAACGCCCACCCGGGGTGACCCGCGGGACAGTGCCACAGAAAGTAGACCGCCCACCGCTTCGGCGGTGGGTAAGGGTGAAACGGTGGTGTAAGAGACCACCAGCGACCGAGGTGACTCGGCCGGCTCGGTAAACCCCACTCGGAGCAAGGTCAAGATCGACACCCTCGGGTGTCGTGCGCGGGTGTTCGAGGGCTGCTCGCCCGAGCTCGCGGGTAGACCGCACGAGGCTGTCGGCAACGGCAGCCCTAGATGGATGGCCGCCTCCCCGGGCCGCGCAAGCACCCCGGGAGACAGAACCCGGCGTACAGGCCGACTCGTCCGCCGCCTTCGGGTTCTCCGCCGCACGCCGAATGCGTGCCCGCGTGATCGTGTGCCAACTCTCCGTGTTTTCGCCATCGGCTTTCCGGAATGGGCAAAGCGCTGTCCGAATGTCGATTCGTCGGCGTACCGCCAATTCGCTGTCGAGTTGTTTCGGCGCGGACATTTCAACCTCGGACACGGCGAAGGGGCGGTCACCTTTCGGTGACCGCCCCTCACTTGCTACCGGACCGCCTCAGGCCCAGCGGGCCCGCGGGTAGGTCAGGCCTTGCCCCAGGTGTTGGTGGACCACAGCGCGCTACCGTTGGTCGGGGTGCTGCCCGCGCGGTAGGTGACCATGTTGCCGTCCGACTGGATCCGGGTCCACGCGCCCGGGTTGTCCCAGGTGCCGTTGGTCCAGTACGCGGCCTTGTCGTCGGCCACGCCGAAGACGCCGCTGGGGTCCTGGACCGTGAGCGCGCCCGGGTGCCCCTGGGTGTTGGCCGCCCAGATGACGCCGCCGTCCTTCTTGCGGTAGAGCACCAGGTTGCCGTCAGCCTGCTGGATCAGGATGGTGGTGCTGGACTCCAGCCAGTTGTTCGCGAAGATCGCCTGGCCGTACTGCCCGGTGCCCTTCAGGTTGTCGGCCGGCGAGTCGACGTACTGGCCGTTCACGTAGTCCGGGAAGAAGCCGGCGTCGTTCCGCCAGTACGGGGTGCCGCCGTTCGAGTTGCCGACCAGCAGCTCGCCGCCGTCCAGGACGAACACGGCGTTCGTCTTGTTCCAGGTGCCGGTGGACCAGACGGCGCTCACGCCGTCCTGCTTGTAGATGACGAAGTTGCCGTCGGCCTGCATGACGGCGGAGGCGCCGTTGTTGCCCCAGGTCTTGCTGGACCACAGGACCTGGATCTGCTTGCCGTTGTCAGCGGTCAAGTACTGGACCAGGTTGCCGTCGGTCTGCATCGTCAGGGTGCTGTAGCCGACCTTCACGCTGTCGCCCGGCTTCAGGCTGTCGCCCGGGTTCAGCAGGGCGTAGGTCGGGGTGACGATGACGCCCTGCGGGGCGGCCTTGGCGGTCTTGGCCTGCGCGGCGACCTTCGGCATGGTGCGCGCGGTCGACGCGGTCTTCACGGCCTTGGTGCTGATCTTGCCCTTGGGCGCCGGAGCGGCGGAGGCCGCCGGAACCGCGACGGCCGTCATGGCACCGGCTGCGATCAGCAGCGCGGCGGCACGAGTGAACGTGCTCTTACGCATGGGTCCCCCCTCGAAGAGAAATGGCTGGAGCCCGTGATGAATCCAGCGGAGAATTCATACACCCAGCCGCGGACAGTGTTGCAGGCGGGGTGGGTTACTCGCGAGGGATATTCGTACGAATCGTCAGCAGACCTTCGTCACAGCGCCGAAGAGCCCGTCCGCGCGAGTGCGGACGGGCTCTTCGGGCAATGCTGGCGGAGGGTCAGCCCACCGAGGAGTTGTAGCTCTCGATGGCGGGCTGGAGCTCCTTGGCGGCGTCCGCGAGCGCCTGCTGGGCGGTCTTGGTGCCCGCGATGGTCTGCTCGATCGCGGTCTCCACGCCCTTGCGGGCCTGCGGCATGACGCCGAGCAGGCAGCCGGCCGTGGCCGTGGTCGGCTTGGTGGCCTTCAGCTGCTCGATCGCGGTCTGGAACTGCGGGAACTTGCCCACCCACTCCTTGTCGGCGGGCAGGTCCAGCGCCTTGGAGTTGACCGGGAAGTAGCCGGTGCCGGTGTGCCAGACGGCCTGCTGCTCGGGGGCGGTGAGGAACTTCTCGAACTCCCAGGAGGCGCGCTTCTGGGCGTCGGAGTGGCCGGGGCCGGAGATCCACAGCGAGGCGCCGCCGATGATCGGGCCGCCCTGGTCGCCGGCCGCGGTCTTCGGGAACTGGGCGGTGCCGACGGTGAACTTGGCGGCCTCGGTGTAGCCGCGCAGCACGCCGGTGGACTCCAGGTGCATGGCGACCGTGCCGGCCTTGAACGCGGCCTGCGCGTCCGGGGTCTGACGGCCCGTGTTGGCCGCGTAGCCACCCTTGACCAGGTCGGCCCACCACTGGACGATCTCGGCGCCCTTGGCGGAGTCGAAGGCCACCTTGCCGGCCTTGCCGCTGCGGCCGTTGTCGGCGTCGCAGTACAGCGCGCCGTTCTCGGCCAGCAGCTGCTCGACGAACCAGCCGTAGATGGCCGCGCCGAAGCCGTACCGGACGGTCTTGCCGCTGTCGTCCTTCTTGGTCAACTGCTTGGCCATGTCGCCGAGTTCGGCGAGCGTCGTGGGCGGCTTGGCCGGGTCGAGGCCGGCCTCCTTGAACGCGTCGTCGTTCAGGTACAGCAGCGGCATCGAGGAGTTGAACGGCATCGACTGCAGCTTGCCGCCGACCGAGTAGTAGTTCCGGATGTTGGCCTGCAGGTCGTCCAGCGAGTAGCCGTCCTTGTCGGCGAACGCCTGCGCCGGGACGGTCTGCTTGGAGTCGATCATGAAGCGGGTGCCGATGTCGTAGACCTGCACCACCGCGGGCGTGGCCTTCTGCTGCACCGAGGCCTTGTACTTGGCGATCAGGTCGTCGTAGGTGCCCTGGAACAGCGGCTTGACCTCGATCTTGCCCTGGTGCGCGGCGTTGAACTGGTTGACCAGGGCGGTCAGCTGCTCGGCGTTCTTGCCGGTCATCGAGTGCCAGAACTCGATGCTGGTCACACCGGACGCCTGGTCCAGCGCGGAGGCGGCCGGGGCGCCGGACTCGTCGGAGGAGCCGCCGGAGCCGCTCGAGCTGCAGGCGGTCAGGGCCAGGCCGGACACCAGCAGCGCGGCGAGCGCGCGGGCACTTCTCTTCACGGGTTCTCTCTCTTCTGCGAGGGTTGGGACCGGGAGCGGTGGTACGGGCGGAGCGAAGTGGCGGTGCGTCAGCGGACGGCGCCCGCGGTCAGGCCGCGGACGATGAACCGCTGGCCGAACAGCACCAGCGCCAGCGTGGGCAGCAGCGACAGCACCACGCCGGCCATGATCAGGCCGGGGTCGGTCATCTCGGAGTCCCGCAGCGAGGTCAGGCCGATCTGCAGGGTCTGCATGTTGGCGGTGCGGGTGATGATCAGCGGCCAGAAGTACTGGTTCCAGGACGACAGGAAGACGTAGATGGCCAGCGCGGCCAGGGCCGGCTTGTTCAGCGGCACCAGGATCCGCCACAGGAACCGCCAGTGGCCGGCCCCGTCGATCCGGGCGGCGTCCCGCAGCTCGCCCGGGAACTGGCGGAACGACTGCCGCAGCATGAATGTCCCGAAGCCGGACGCCAGGAACGGCAGCACCAGGCCGAAGTAGGTGTTGCCCATGCCCCAGTCCGACAGCGTCAGGTAGTTGGGGATGATGATGGCTTCCCACGGCACCATCAGGGTGGCCAGGAACAGGCCGAACACGATGCTCCGGCCGCGCATCGGCAGGAACACGAAGGCGTACGCGGCGAGCACCGCGGTGAACAGCTGCGCCACCGTGATCAGGCCCGCCACCAGCATCGAGTTGCCGTACTGGCGGAACAGCGGGATGGCGTGCACGGCGCCGGAGAAGTTCTCCCCGGTGAGCGAGTGCGGCATCATCGCGGGCGGGTAGCTGGCGATCTCGTCCGGGCGCATGAAGGCGCCGGCGAAGACGTAGTAGACCGGGAAGGCGACCGTCAGCACGGCCACGGCGAGCACTGCCCAGACCCCGACCCGGCCCAGCGTGTCGCGGACGCGCAGCGGCGGGCGGGCGGTGCGGGCGGGCTCGGCGACGGCGGGCGTCTTGGTGAGGGTGGTCATGCGTAGTGCACCTTCCGCTCCAGGACTCCGAACTGCACGGCGGTGCAGCACAGCACGACCACCATCAGCACCACGGCCTGCGCGCTGGCGGTGCCGAAGTCGCTGGAGCCGTAGGCGAACGCCTTCTCGTACACGGAGTAGACCAGGGTGCGGGTGGAGCCGTCCGGGCCGCCCTTGGTGAGGATGTGGATCTGGCCGAAGCTCTGCAGCGCGTTCACGGTGGAGATCACCACCAGGAAGAACAGGCTGGGGCCGAGCATCGGAATGGTGATCGAGCGGGCCAGCCGGAAGCCGGACGCGCCGTCCAGCCGGGCGGCCTCGGTGATCTCGCCCGGGATCGAGCCGATGCCGGCCGAGAGCACCAGCACGTTGTAGCCGAGGTTCATCCAGATCGTGGAGATCGCGACGGAGATCAGCGCCCACTGGGAGTCGGTCAACCAGCCCACCGGGCCCAGACCGAGGTGCGACAGCAGCCCGTTGAGCACACCGCTGGCGGGGTTGTAGAACACCGAGAAGACCACCGAGGCGCTCGCCACCGAGAACGCGAACGGCAGCGCGAAGGCGGATCGCAGCAGCCGCACGCCGCGGATCCGACCCTCCATCAGCAGGACCAGCAGCAGCGCCCCGAGCACTCCGGGGACCACCGTGAACAGCACGAACAGCGCGGTGGTGACCAGCGTGGTGCGGAAGTCCGCCGAGGAGAGCAGGTCGGTGTAGTGCTTCATGCCGACGTACTTGGAGGGCGCACCGAACAGGTCGTTGGCGTGTGCGCTCAGGTAGAAGGTGCGCCCCAGCGGATAGACGATGAAGAGCGCGAAGACCACTACCGAGGGCAGCAGGAAGGCCCAGGCGAGCCCGTGCTCGCCGAGACGGCGCCGTGGCTCGGGTGGGCTTGATGCGGTCGGCATGGTGCGCGTCCGCCTTTCGTGACGTTGGTTCCGGCCAAACCGTGTCGTCCTCGAACGACGGGTCGGCGAGGAGAGGGTGAGCGGAGGGTGTCGCGCAGTTTACGCGTTCGCGTCACATCCGAGGGGACGGCTGTCGCCACCCCGTCACTGTCTGTTCCGCGCCCTCGCGCAGCCGTTGTTCCGTCAGGTCTACCGGCCGGTAGGAATACTGACTTCCGATCACTGTGCGTGGCAAGGCTTCGGACGCGTCCGATTGATCTTCAGTTGTCCGGGGAGCCGGGCTTCTGCCCGGTTTCGGTCAGCGCAGCAGGCGCCGCTCCTTGGCGATCGCGACCGCGCCGGAGCGGGTGTCCGCGCCGAGCTTGGCGTAGATCCGGCCGAGGTGGGTCTTGACGGTGGCCTCGCTGATGAACAGTGCCCGGGCGATCTCCCGGTTGCCCAGGCCCTGGCCGAGCTGGTCGAGGATGTCCTGTTCACGGTCGGTGAGTTGGGGCAGGGGGGAGCGCATCCGGGCCATCACCCGGGACGCGACCGGCGGGGACAGCGCCGGCCGGCCCGCCGCGGCCGAGCGGATCGCCGCGAACAACTCGGCCGGGCGCTCCGCCTTCAACAGATACCCCGTCGCGCCCGCGTTGATGGCCCGGGTGATGTCGGCGTCGGTGTCGAAGGTGGTCAGCACCAGAACATGGCTGTCGCCCGGGCCGGCCAGGATCCGCCGGGTGGCCTCCACCCCGTCGATTCCGCTGCCGAGTTGAAGATCCATCAGCACCACGTCCGGCTGCAGGCGGGCGGCCAGCGTCACCGCCTCCTCGCCGGTGCTGGCCTCGCCGACCACCTCGATCGCCCCGTCGCTGGCCAGCAGCGCCAGCAGCCCGGCCCGGACCATCGCGTGGTCGTCGCAGATCAGCAGCCTGACCTTGTCGTTGTCGTTCATGGACCCTCCGTGCGGTGCGGGTGGTGCGGGCGGTGCGGTGTGCTGTCAGCGGGCCTCCGGTGGGCTCTCGAAGGGTGGGCTCTCGGGCGGTGAACCCTCGGGTGACGGACTCCCGGTCGGTGGGCTCTCCAGCGGGACGGCGGCCGAGACCACGGTGCCCTCGCCCGGGGCCGACTCGACGGTGAGCGTGCCGCCCAACTGCCGTAGCCGGGCCCGCATCGCGGGCAGCCCGTGGCCGCGCCCGTGGCCGCGCCCGTGGCCGCGCCCGCGGCCCGCGCCGGCCGGCCCGCCCGCGGCGCGGCCGCCGGGTGGCGGGGTGAAGCCACGGCCGTCGTCCGCGACATCCAGCACCGCCTGGTCGCCCAGGTAGGACAGCGTGATCGAGGCCCGGCCGGCCCGGGCGTGCTCCCGGACGTTGGCCAGCGCGCCCTGGGCGATCCGCAGCAGCGCGGACTGCGCGGCGGCCGGCATCGGCGCCGGGCTGCCGTCCAGCTGGAAGCGGACCGGCAGGCCGCTCTCCGCGGCCTCCCGCTCGGCGAGGGCGGCCAACGCGGCCTCCAGCGTGCCCTGTTCGGCGAGATCGGCCGGGGCGAGGTCGTGCACGAAACGGCGGGCCTCGGCGAGGTTCCGGGCGGTGATCGCGGCGGCCGTCCGGACATGGCCGCGGGCGGCCGCCGCATCCTGCTCCCAGGTCAACTCGGCGGCCTGCAGCAGCATTTGCTGGCTGGACAGGCCCTGGGCGAGGGTGTCGTGGATCTCGACGGACAGCCGCTCGCGCTCGGACAGCGCGCCCTGCCGGCGCTCCACAGCGGCCAGCTCCCGACGGGCCCGGATCAGGTCGATGATCAGCTTGTGCTGCCGGGCGCCCTGCCGCTGCATGTACAGGAACACCGCGGTGGCCAGCGCGGCGACCGCCGGGGGCAGCAGCACCAGCGTCGGATCGGCGCCCGGCAGCCGCAGTTGGGACACCATCACCAGCGCGGTGAGCGCCGACACCAGCGGGATCGCCGTCCGCGGCGGGAACGCCCGCAGCACCGTGTACACCAGCGGGACGGCGCACCAGGCGAAGCTCGGCGCCATCAGCACCAGCACCGCCCAACTTCCCAGCACCGCCGCCAGCCAGGCCTGCCGGCGCTCGGAGAGACCGGACAGGTGCCCGGCGGCGAGGGCGATGCTCAGCGCGATCACCCACGGTGTCAGCGGGCTGGCCAGGTGGTGCGTCAGGTAGCGCGTCAGCGAGGTGCCGAGCAGCAGCACGAAGACCAGCCGCATGACCATCGCGAGCCAGCCCGCGTCCGGGTCGGCCGCCCGGGAGAGCGGGAGACGCATCATGGCCGACCTCCTTTCGCGCGCTGTCGGCACCGGCCGGCACGCTGCCGGCACTTGGATGGTGCCCGCGGATCACGGTTCGCACATCAACCGATCGGCTGACACGGTTGTCGTCCATCATGCTCCGCCGGTCCAGCCGGTTCGCCGATCCGCGGTGGGGGTCCGGCCGCGAACCATGGAGAGCGAGGCCGGCGCACCCCAGCAGTCCGGCACCGAACCACCGATCCAGGAGCCGAAGATGAAGAAGCTGAGCACCCGTACCCGCGTCGTCACTGGTGCCGTCGCGGTGGCCGCGGTCGGCGCGAGCGTGGTCGGCGCCGTCTCCGCCAGCGCCGAGACGCCGAACGCGGCCCCCGCCACCGCCGTCTCGTCCGACGTCCAGAACAAGAACACCTTCGACACCTCGCACCTGACGGTCGAGGCCGCCACCAAGGCCGCCCAGGCCAGCCTGGACGCCGCGGCCAAGGCCGGCCAGAAGATCTCCGTCGCGGTCGTCGACCGGAACGGCAATGTGATCGTCGAGCTGCGCGGAGACGGCGCCGGCCCGCAGTCCTTCGAGTCCGCCCAGCGCAAGGCCTACACCGCGGTGTCCTGGAACGCCCCGACCTCCGAGCTGGTCAAGCGCCTGGCCCAGGCGCCGAACCTGAAGGACATCCCCGGCACGCTGTTCCTCGGCGGCGGCGCCCCGGTCCAGCTGAAGGGCGCCCCGATCGCGGCCGTCGGCGTGGCCGGCGCCCCCAGCGCCGACCAGGACGAGCAGTTCGCCCAGGCAGGGGTTGCCGCGCTGAACAAGTGAGGCCCGGCGCCGCAGAGCCGGTGGCCCGCTCCCGGAAGAGCGGGCCACCGGCCCGGTCGGTGCGCTGCGCGGAGGCTCAGACCTCGCGAGGCACCTGCTCGGGTCCGCGGGGCAGCCGTTCGGGTTCGCGGTAGGCGCACAGCGCCCAGATCACGAAGACGTCCAGTGCGATCAGCACCAGTGACCACACGGGGTAGTAGGGGATGTCGAGGAAGTTGTCCAGCAGACTCAGCGCGGCGAAGAACACACCGGCGATCCGGGCCCAGAGCATGCCGGTGAGCACGCACAGGCCGGTCAGCGCGACCAGCGCGCCGATCACCAGGTGGATCCAGCCCCACGAGGTGAGGCTGAAGCGGAAGACGTACTGGGGGGTGGTCACGAAGATGTCGTCCTTGGCGATCGCCATGATCCCGCGGAACACCTCCAGCAGACCGCTCACCAGCATCAGCACACCGGCGAACAGCACAGTCCCGGACACCCAGGGCTTGTTCCCGGGGGCCGGTGAAGCGGGCGGCCCGGGCGCTGCCGGGGTCGGACCGACGGACGAGCTCATGGGAGACCTCCTTGGCCGAAGTTGACCTGTGACGACCCTCGACCCGTCCACCCGCCGGGGCACCCCGGCGACTCCGTTCGGGTGACTCCCCGCCGCCCGCACCCCCGCCCCGGCCCGCCCGCCACGGCCCCGCCGCGTACCGGATCGCCCCGGCCGCGCGCGCTGTGTTTACTGGTCACAGTGCCCGGGCGCCCGGCGAGGAGGTGCCGAAGCCATGGCCGACACCAGCTGGAACGACCTGCCGCAGCCGCTGCGCCGGGTACTGGACGGCACGCCCGCCGGCGTCGCCGTCCTCGACACCCACCTGCGCTTCCGCTACGTCAACCCGGCGCTGGCCGCGATGAACGGCATCCCCGCCGAGCGCCACCTCGGCCACACCGTCGCCGAACTGTTCCCCGGCCTCGACGCCCGCGACGACCTACTGCGCGAGGTGCTCGCCGACGGCCGCCCCCGCGAGATCACCTCCAGCGGCCACACCCGGGCCGGCTCCCCGCAGCACCGCCGCTACTGGTACGGCGCCTACCACCGGCTGGAGACCGCCGGACAGCCCGCCGGCCTGGTCGGCATCCTGCTGGAGGTCACCGCCAGCCACCGGCAGCAGCGCGAACTCGAACAGGCCCGGGCCCGGCTCGCCCTGCTCGACACCGCCGCCACCCGGATCGGCACCACCCTCGACGTGGAGACCACCTGCGGCGAACTCGCCACCTTCCTGATCGAGCACCTCGCCGACGCCGCCACCGTCGAACTGCTCCCGCACTCCGACAGCCAGCACGCCCGCCCCCTCCCCGACGGCGGCCGCCGCCTGCTGCGCACCGCGGTCACCGCCAGGCCCGACCTGCTGGAGCGGATCCGGGTGCTCGGCGAACGCGGCGAGTACGTCGACTACGGGCCCGACTCCGCCGTGCCGCGCTGCCTGGCCGAGGGCCGCCCGGTGATCGAGAACCAACTGACCGAGGCCGACGCGCGCCGCACGGCCCCCAACCCGGACCGGATCGCCGACTTCGGCGCGCTCGGCGTCCACGCCGCGATGGTGGTGCCGCTCACCGCCCGCGGCCACCGGATCGGCACCGCCACCCTGCTGCGCACCGGCCCCTCCCCGGGCTTCGGCGAGGACGACGCCGTCGCCGCCCAGGACCTCGCCGTGCGCGCCGCCATCAACCTCGACAACGCCCGCCGCTACAGCCGCGAACACGCCGTCGCCGTCGACCTGCAGCGCGCCATGCTCGCCGAACCCGGCACCCCGCACCCCGACATCACCGTCGCCTTCCGCTACCGCCCGGCCGGCACCAGCGCCCTGATCGGCGGCGACTGGTACGAGACGGTGGCGCTGCCCGACGGCCGCACCGTGCTGGCCATCGGCGACGTGATGGGCCACGGCATCGAGGCCGCCGCCGACATGAGCCACTACCAGGCGATGCTCCGCGCGATGGCCCTGCTGGAGCCGAGCGCAGACCGGCTGCTGGCCCGGATGGACGGCCTGGCCGGCGAGGTGCACAACTACCGCCCGTCCACCTGCCTGGCGGTGTACGCCGAACCCGCCCGCGGCCGCTACTGCTTCGCCAGCGCCGGCCACCTGCCGCCCGCCGTGGTCCGGCCCAACGGCGAGGTGGCGCTGCTGCCGGTGGCGCCCGGCCCGCCGCTCGCCACCGGTCACAACGGCTACGTCCCGAGCTACGCGGTGGTCCCGCCCGACCACACCCTGCTGCTGTTCACCGACGGCCTGGTGGAGCGCCGCGGCGAGGACATCGACCGCTCGCTGGAGCGGCTCACCGCCCGGCGGCTGCCCGCCGGGGCCGGCCCCGAACGGCTGCTGGACGAGGTGCTGGCCGGCGCCCCCGACCCCGCCGAGGACGACATCGCGCTGCTCGCCGCCGCCCCCGCCCGGCCGCGCCCCGGGCAGGCGAGCAGCGGGGAGGTGCTGACGGCGCTGACCGGCGGGCGGTGGCAGCCGCTGCGCCGGTGACGGGCCGTCACGAGGCGAGCGAGCGGAGCGCGAGTGCGCGCAGGTCGGCCAGCCGGTTCCGGTCGAAGCCGTGGTAGACGGCGTTGGTGCAGAGCACCACGTAGCGGCCGGTGTGCGGGGCGAGGAACAGGCTGGTGCCGGTGAAACCGTGGTGGTAGGCCACCGAGTCGTCGGCGGTGACCAGCCAGGCGAGGCCGCGGTGCAGGCCGGGTTCGACGGCGGCGCAGGGGCGGCGGCTCTCGGTGAACCAGTCGGCCAGCGGGCTCGCCCCGGCCAGCAGGTGCTCGGCGTAGGCGGCGAGGTCGGCGGCGGTGGAGAACACCCCCGCGTGGCCGGCCACCCCGCCGAGCAGCGCGGCGCTCGGGTCGTGCGGCGCGCCCCAGGTGCGGGGTGCGTCGCGCAGGCGCTGTTCGGTCGGGGCGAGCTGCGGGTCGCGCGGCAGCGGTCCGTAGACGGTGGCGGTCAGGCCGAGGTCGCGCCAGAGTTCGTCGGCGAGCAGGTGCAGGGGGTTGCCCAGCAGGGCGGGCAGCAGCAGGCCGAGCAGGATGAAGCCGCGGTCGATGTAGCGGTACCGGCTGCCGGGCGGGCTGACCAGCGGCTCGGCGCACAGGTGCTCGATCAGTGGTCGGCCGGTGTGTTCGTAGCCGGCCAGGCCGGTCCACGGGAGCAGGCCGGAGGTGTGGCAGAGCAGCTGCCGGGCGGTCAAGTTGCCGCCGGGGGAGGGCAGTTCGGGCAGGTGTTCGCGCAGCGGGGCGTCCAGGTCGAGCCGGCCGGCGCGGACGGCGGCGCCGACCAGTGGCCAGGTGGCGAGCACCTTGGTGAGCGAGGCGAGGTCGTAGCGGGTGCCCGGGCCGGGCCGGGCGTCGCCGCACTCGGGGGCGACCAGGCCGTGCCCGACGGTGACCCGGCCGGCGCCCACCTCCCCGACGGTCAGCACCCCGCCGGGGAACAGCCCGGCGTCCACGGACCTGGCGAGGCCGGCGCCGAGGACGGCGGCGGTGTCGGCGCTCCACGTGGAGTTCTGCACGGCATCCCTCTCGTCCGGACAGGCCCTGGTCCGCATTCTCGCCCGCGCCGGACGGCGAAGACCAGGGGCCGTCAGGTGGGCTGCGGGGCTAGGGCGTCGAGGGCGGCCAGTGCGCGGTCGGCGTCGTCGGCGGGGACGAACAGGTGGTCGTGGTGGAAACCGGCCACCACGTTGCAGCTGATGCCGTGCTCGGCGAGCGCGGCGGAGACCGCGGCGGTGAGGCCGACGGCGTCCAGCGCGGAGTGCACCCGCAGGGTGATCCAGGCGGCGGTGAACGCGTGCGGCAGGCCGAGCGAGTCGGCCTCCTCCTCGAGGACGACGAAGGTCACGCCCTCGGGTTCGGCCACCGTGACGACCGGCCGCAGCCCGGCGGGAACCCGGCCGGGCAGTGTGCAGTACACGTAGCGGCCGGGGTTGAGGACGGGGCTCAAGCCGGAGAGCAGCTGTCGAAGATCGCGTTCGCCTGACATGGCCGTCACCGTAGTGGCTGCGGGCGGCGGGGCGGGAGCGCTGCGGGGCGTGTCGGTGTCACTCGTAGACGCGGGCCGCGTCGAGCTGCCAGGCGACCGACGTCCAGGTCACCGGTTCGATCGGCGGGGCGTCGGAAAATCTCGGCGGCAGGCCGAGGGAGGAGTCGAGCCAGGACTCCCAGGACGTCAGGAACCCGGCCAGCGAGCCGCTCGCCCAGCCGCCGCCGTCGCCGGCCCACAGACCGCGGGCCACCCGGTCCGCCGTCCAGGCGCGGTCCCGCGCGTAGTCGGCGGCCAGCGCGCGCAGCAGGATCCGCAGTTCGCCGGAGGTGGCCACGTCCAGCTCCTCGCCCAGCGGGGCGGGTTCGGCGGGCCCGGCCGGTGGTGCGGCGAGGGCGCCGAGCAACTGGTCGGCCAGGCCGGACCAGCCCGGGTCCGGGGCCTGCTCGGGGAGGGCGGCGGCCCAGCGGAGCAGGACGTCGTCCACGTCCGGGCCCTGGCCCGCGAAGTGCGCGGACAGGCGCCGCAGCAGGGCGAGGAAGTCCTCGGCGGTCTCGACCGGGTCCGTCGTCGTGTTCGTCACGGCGCGAGGTTAGGGCCGGGCAGGCGCTCGGTTCGACCGATTATTTCGTGTAGAACGTCGGCGATTCGTTCAGTTGCCGGACCTGCCACCAGCGGACTGAACGTTTGCCTGCGCAGCCGCAGAAGAAGGCTGCGCAGGCAAACGTTCAGTGTGTCAGCATGAGTCCGGCATCGTTCTCGCCAGCTACCTTCTCCGTGCTCTCGACTGCGGCGGCGTCGAGGAGACGGTCAGCCGACAGCCCTGCCTGAGCGGCTTCCGGATTCACCCAGCTTCTTCGCCTTCACGGTGACCCGGTAGGCGGACTGGGCGAGGTCGCTGATCTCCACGGTCTCCATGAGGGGGCGGGTGATCTTCTCCTCGCCGGTGTGGACGGCCACGATCGCGGACTCGCGGAGCAGGTCGGAGAGAGCGCAGATACTTCCGCCGGTGCGGTCGTGCAGGTATTGGGCCAGCTTGGCGAGGCTGCCGGCCTCGTGCTGGTACAGGCAGAGGGCGGACTCCAGCGCCAGGACGATCTTGACCCACTCAGTTTTCTCGGCAGTAGTGTTGATCTTGAACGGGGACATCGAGTGCAGGGTGTTGCGCCCACTGGTCTGGGTAGCTCGGACACTCGCGCCACGACCTTCGAGGAACAGGCCGCTCTTTTTCAGATCGACGCCGGTGTAGGCGAACGTCGCCGCGACGTGGTTGGCGATGTCCTTCAGGTGGTCGTTGATGATGCGGCCCTCTCGGGCTGACAAGTCGAGGAAGTGCGCGTCGTCGATGATGACCAGCTCCGTGCCGCAGAGCCGCATGACGTCGAGGACCCGGGATGTGATCGAACTCTTCGTACCCCTGGTGGGGTTGGGGATGGCGAGGTAGTGCGCGGGGCTGCTGCTGAGGTCCTTGGGAGTGGCCGCGGCGGGGACGCTCAGGTACACCACGGGGCAGTAGTCCACGATGTACCCGTCGACTACGTAGCCGGGCTCGAACCGCTCCGGGTGCCGGCGCCGTAGGCGCCGCTCGAAGTCGGCCGCGAATCACTTCACTGCCGTGGACTTCCCGATGGCCGGTGGTCCGTCGATGACAATGCCGCGGCGGGCACCGGCTGCCTGGTGCCGGTTGACACGGATGCGTTGGTCGATCGCCTGGTGGATCTCCTGCATGCGGGCGGTCCGGACGAGCGCGAGGGCGCTGTGGTGGTCGTCCCGTGCGTCGTTGAGGTCGTCTCGTTCGTCTGGCGTCATCGCCTCGTAGGTGCTGTACGGCGGGAGTACCGGCCGGGGAGGAGCTGTGCGGGGTTCAGAGAAGGCTACGACGGTGGTCTGACATTGACGACCATTCTGCGGAGAACTGACAGTCCGTCAAGATCCTTAAAGCGCAAGGGAGATGGAATTCATGAACCTGTCCAGGGCTCACGGACTCCCCCTGACCACCTGGGACCCGCTGTCGTGGCCTGAGCCGTAGTTGCTGCGATCCGGCCATAGGGGCCCGGTTGTCGGGCCTCCCGCGTATCCTCATCGAGCTGCGCGAGGTACCGAGGAAGGGCCCGAGATGAACCCGGACGACCTGTTCGTGATGACGCCAAGCGGATGGGGCGAAGGGACCCTCAAGCACCTGAACCGTGAGCTGGTGAACAAGCTGCGGCGGGGACCCGTCGCCACCCACCCGGACGCGGATGTGGCGTACCACATGGTCTGCCTGATCGAGGAGGAGATACAGACCCGCGAGCCCCACAGTCAGCTCGACGATCGGGAGGCTGCCGACGTCCTGCGTTGCCTCGATGCGGTCCTCGGTCGGCTCGGGGTCACGCACCGGCTGCCGTTCCGGACACGGCGAGGCTACTGGGAGTTCGATCGGGAGCATGGCGAGCTGAGAAGCATCGCCGATCTCTGCGAGCCGATCCTGACCGAGCTTGCGGATCACGAAAGGCAGATGTCAACGGCCGGGTATCGCGGTCCCAACGGCGACTTGAGGAACGTGATCTTCGCTGCGAAGTACAAGCCGGAGATCGTGATGACCGATGTCGCCAAGGGGATCATCGCCATCACCAAGAACGCCGAGCACTGCCTCCTGTACGACAGGGCGATTACGGCCGAGGGCCTGACCGCAGCGGACCTGATCGAGTGGTGGGGGTGCCGCGATGAGAACATCATCCTCGGCCCGGGGGACCGGCTGGCGCGGTTGAAGGTACGCCTGGAGGAGTCATGCCCCAACAGCGAGCCGGAGCGCCAACTTCTCTACGTCTATTGGCAGTTGGCTCGATCTATGGGATTTGGCAGCATGCCGGCGATCCTGCCGCAGGTATACCTGCACTACGACCCGGTGACTCAGAAGCAGCGGGATCAGGAAGGACGCCGTGTTCTCGACAGCCAGGTCCGGGATTTTATGATGTTCCTTCCCGGAGGACGACGAGTCATCCTGGAAATCGACGGCAGGACGCACCATGCGACCTCGGACGGAAGGGCCGATCCGAGGGCCTACGCCAAGATGGCGCGAGACAGCCGACGCCTCACCCTCCAAGGCTACGAGCTGTACCGCTTCGGTGGTTGGGAGTTCATGGCCAGTGAGAGTCCGGAGAGGATGCTCAACGACTTCTTCGCCGAACTCATCGGGTGACTACCAGCACCACGTCCACCGATCAGCGGACCCCGGCCCGGAGGACCGGGAACGCCGTCCCGACCTGGGGTGAGCGGGACGGGTGACGGTAGCGGTCATCTCACGGTCGAATCAGGGATGCTGCGCGGTGGCCGAGATCGGCGGCTCCTGGGATGCCTCGCCTAGAGTAGACGGCCATGGTCGACCGGACTGACTTAAGTTCTGCGACTGCCCTCTTGGACGCGACGCCGTCCATCAGATCAAGTCCTTCACCCCATAGGCCGACGGCCTCCTCGTGCCGGCCTTGGGCGGCGACGGTCTTGGCGAGGTTCGAGACGGTGAGGCCGCGGACGCGGCGGTAGGACTCGGCGAGTCGACCGTCCAAGGCGGTTCGGTAGTGGCGTTCCGCGGCCTGGTGGTCCTTCATCTCGGTCAGGGTCTTGCCCATGTGCGAGGCAACGGTCGAGGCGACTGGGCCCGATGCGGCGGCATAGGCCGGCAGTTGATCCCCGTTGGCGGCCATGGCGTCCTCGGCACCCAGGATGGCGCGGGCGGCATCCCGGGGCCGTCCTCCTGCGCCGTACGCGCGGGCAGCAGTCACCAACAGCAGGGCTTCGGTCCCGCGGTCGACTTTCCCCCTGGCCATGGCGAGAGCCGCTTCCGCCAGGTCGACGCAGTGCTTCGTCTGTCCGAGGTCGAGTGCCTGATGTGTGAGCGCCCGCATCATCCAAGCGGCGTGGCCCTGCGAGTCCGCTTCGGAGGCCAGCTGGAACCCGAGCAGGTAGAACTGCTGGGCGGCTCCTTCACGTCCGAGATCGTGGTGCTTCCAACCGACCAGAGTCGCCAGCTCGGCGGCGGCGCCGAAGGCGCTCGCGCGGACGGTGGCGGATGTGTAGTTCGCCTTGAGCATCGGCATGACGTCGTCGACCAGGTAGGAGGCCACCATGGCCAGGCCGTGGCCTCCACCGAGTCGTTCGTCGGCGCTCCGGAAGCTCTCGGTCAGGAACCGGACCGTGGCGACCGTCTCGGCGCTGATCCTTCCGTCGGCCTTCGCTGTCCGGAGGCTTGAGGCCGCCGCCGTGTGGTCGTAGGTGAGGGGGAGGCCAACGGCTGCGGCGGAGAAGGCGAGGGCGAGGAAGTCGCGGCGGCGGTTCATGACGAGTCTCCCGAGATCTACGGCTGTGGCCAGTGGGTCTGGGGACAGTGCCTCGCCGATTCCTTCGGAGCGTAGACCGATCTCGGCAGGGGTGACCTTGCGCTTGGTCTTTCTGCTGAGCGCTTCGGTGAGATACCCGACGGTAGCCGGGTTCGGGATGCCTCCTGAGACCCAGAAGTGCACGGCAGGCGGCCCAGTGCGAACGGTCTCGCCAGCTTCGGCCGCAACGAGGCGAACTTCCCTGGCCAGAGCGGCATAGGTGCATCCGGCTTCCGCGATCAAGGACGTCAGTCCCTCGTTCTTCTCCTTGTCGGCGGCCAACTCGCGCCTCCCCTAATGATCTTGAATGGATTGAACGGGATCGTGTTCGATCGGCGCGTCAGATCACTGGCGGACGGCCGAGTTTGGTCATGCGCCATACCGTGGCCCACCTGATCGGCCGTCGCGGCGGGCACGGGACGCGCAGGCCCTCGAAGAAGCCGCCCCACCATGCTGACAGGCCGGACATCGGCGGTCGCCTTGCCAGCGTGTAGAGCGCCCAGGAGGTGAGGTACAGCGGAACCAGCGGGGCCGGCAGGTGGCGTTTGGCGAGCCATACGCGGTTGCGTGCGGTCAGCCGGTAGTAGAGGGCGTGCCGGGCCGGGTCGGTGCGAGGGTGGCGGAGTACCAGGTCGGCCCGGTAGTGGATCTGCCACCCGGCGTCCAGGGCTCGCCAGGCGAAGTCGGTCTCCTCATGGGCGTAGAAGAACACCGCTGGGAAGTCACCGACCTGGTCGATGACCGGCATGCGGATGGCGTGCGCGCCACCGAGGAAAGTGGTGACCTCGCCTGAGCGGAGCGGGTCGGAGGAGCCGAAGCGTGGGACGTGTCGACGCTGAGTGCGGCCGTCCTCGTCGGCGATCCGGAAGCTGACGATGCCCAGACTCG
This sequence comes from Kitasatospora sp. NPDC004614, assembly GCF_042873675.1. NCBI lineage: Bacteria > Bacillati > Actinomycetota > Actinomycetes > Kitasatosporales > Streptomycetaceae > Kitasatospora > Kitasatospora sp. NPDC004614. The sequence goes on along the minus strand of NZ_JBIALR010000003.1, from coordinate 259,313 downwards.
GGTTCTCGGCGAAGGCGTCCCGCAGCAGCTTGAACGTGTCCGTGGCGGGGAGGAGGCCGTCATCGTCGAGGACCACGACGACGTCTGGCTTGGCATGGTCTCGGAGCCACTGCACGCCGGCGTTGCGGCCACCCGGGATGCCCAGGTTCTCCGGTAGCTCCACTGCCGCAACCCCGTCAGGAAGCGCGGGAAGCTCGACGCCTTGGCCGAGCACAACGGTGGTGACTTCTCCTTCGCCTTCCTGAGACCGGACCGACTCAAGGAGTGCTTGCAGCTCCTCGGGGCGGTTTCCCATGGTCAACACCACCACGCCCAGGTTCAGCGGGTTGCCGTCCGTCACCTGATTCACCTCGTCATGATCTTGAAGGGTCGAGAGGACCGCACGGCGCGCGACCGCGAGGGTCAGGTCATGTTGGCGGCCCGCTCGCTGAGGTCTTCGGCGCCGTGTACGCCGCGGATGCGGCGGAGCCGCGCCTGCATGTCGTCAACGGCGTCGGAGACCTTGATGGACCTCACCCCGTTCGCGCAGTCGAGGAAGTCGCCCCACGTGGAGATGGCGGCTTCGTAGTTCTCCTGCCGGAACTGGACGGTGCCGAGGTCGGCCAGAACGATGGCACGGCTTCGTTGGCGGTCGAGTCCGTGGATGTCGAGCGAGTGGTGAAGGTGGTCCTGTGCTGCGTCGTAGTCCCCGAGGCGCGCGAGGATCATGCCGGAGTGGTGGGCCCACCGGCCGATGCTGAAGTGCGAGGCCCACGAGTCGCCTGCCTCGGTGGATGCTCGCTCGATGTGGGCCTGTGAGGCGCTGAGCATCTGCGTGGCGGTCTTGCGGTCGTCGTCCTGGGCCGCGGCGTCGGCGAGGGTCGTCTCGTAGTAGGCGAGTGCCTTGGGGTCGTCCAAGCGCTTGGCCTGGTCGACGCACTCCTCGGCGATCTGGACGGCGGCGGCCCGGTAGCCGAGGTCGATCGCCTGGACGGCGAGTCCTCGCAACGCGGTCGCGGAGAGCTCGGCGTCGCCGGCTTCGGCAGCAAGCCGGAAGGCGTGGGCGTAGTAGCGCTGCGCGAAGCCGTGGTCTCCTTCGTCCTGGGCCATCCAGCCGATCAGGTGGACCAGTTGGGACGTGGCGCCGTACAGGTCGCGCCCGACTTCTTCGGTCCAGGAGCCGCTGAGCCACTTCGAGACGGAGGTGGTCAGGTAGTAGACGGCGGTGGAGCGCGCGTGGCCGCCGCCGATCTCCGCTGCCGCGTCACCCAGTGACTTGATCATGGTCCGGACCGCCGCGACCTCGCCGCGGCCGACCTTCACCGCGGATTCGCTCTGCGCGCGTGTCCTGCGGGTGATGCCGTCGAGGTCCGGCAGCCCGAGGGCGGCGAGGGCGTATCCGCCCGATGCGGTCATGAACGTACGGCGGTCCACGTCGTCGCTCCTCCCCAGCTCGATCACTGAGGCCACGGTATCGCCGGGCCGTACTGGGCTTGCATCTTCACTGGATCTTCCCTGCGGGGCTTCGAGTTGAAGCCCAAGGACCTTGACAAGGTAGGGAAGCCAGTAGTCGGGAGTCCGGTCGTCTCCCTTCTCCCAGCGCCACACTGCGTGTCGGCCGGGCCCGTCGCCGCCGCGACCCTCAGCGGCTCCGAGTTCGCGTGCTAAGCGCGCCTTGGACCAGCCGCGTTTCTCTCGGGCCTCGGCGATCTGCTCTGCGATGGGCCGTCCCCCCGACATCGCACCACTCCCTGGACTACAACCTGGCCTACATCTGGCACACGCCTGGCAACTCCCGTACGTACCGCACAGGCTAGTTGACTGTGAGTCACGCCACGGGGGGCGGGTGGACTCAATGAGTCGAGTCCTCCCCGCTCGATCCGTGGCAAGCCAACTTCGTACATGGGGAGTGTGATTCGCATGCCCGTGCCAGTCCGTACCGCACCCATCGACAGCGGCCTCACCGCTTGCGGGCGGCACCGTGGACGGCATCGAGACCCTGTGGGGACGGCGCTTGCCGGCTTATGGGCGCTCGGCAACGCGGCCGTGATCACCCTCCTGGGCGTCTCCGTGCACAACCAGCTCGACCACCGCACGGGCCCTCACGGCATGGCGCCGGCATCCTCCCGGGACGTCGAACCGTACAGCTGAGGAACCGGTGCTCCGAGCGGCTCCGACGCGGTCCTTCTGTCTGCTCATCACTTCAATTCGCCACCGGCTCATGCTGGTTGAACCCGTTGAACGGATTGAACAGAGCCACGGAATCGAGGCCATACCGCCGGCATGCGGCCGGAGGTTCACTGTGTTGGCCGCCAAGACGCCCGGAATGATCCGAGGAGTTCCTCTGCCCGCCACGGCCCGAAAGGGGTGTCCACATGATCGAGCAGCCGCCACCCGTACAACCCCTGGGCGCCACCTGGGCGCGTTGGAGCGTGGACGTCCAGCAGGAGGACGGCGTCACACGACTTCGCGGCTACGTCCGGCGCAAGCTCACCGAATGGGAGTATCCCGAGGACGCAGAACAGGCGTTCGTCGTCTGCCTCCTGGCGACGGAGCTGGTGGGCAACGCCCTCCGCCACGGCAAGCCGATACTCGACATGGTCGACCTCCTCCTCTGGTCCAGCGGCGGGACCGTGACCGTGATCGTCTCCGACGCGAGCCCCGTAGGGCCGACGCTGACAGAGGCTGGCGACACCGACGAATCCGGGCGCGGCCTTGCTCTGACCGTTGCATCGTCCACCGCATGCGGCTGGTGCCGGAGCCGATCCGGCAAGAGCATCTGGGCAACGGTCGGACCTGAGCCGCTCACCGAGGCCGAACACCGGCTCGGCGAGCTCACGGCGGCCAGAGCGTCCTGAACGGCGCCTTCACCACTCGTGACCAGGCCATAAGCCCTTTCTGGCAAGGCACATGAGGGCCAATCAGATCTCGCATACTAGGCGCTTCCCCCTATGCAAGGAGTCCCATGAGTACACAGCCCACGACCAGCGAGGCCGAGGAGCTGCGCGAGCAGATGATCGCCACGCTGAGGGAATCGGGCGACCTCACGTCGACCGCCGTGGAGCAGGCCATGCGCAGGGTCCAGCGACACGAGTTCACCCCGGGCGCGTCGTTGAAGGAGGCATACAGCGCCTTCGACGCCGTGGTCACGAAGGTCACCGACAGCGGCTCGGCCACCAGCTCGGTGTCCGCGCCGCAGATCCAGGCCTTCATGCTGGAACAGGCCGGCATCGCCCCCGGCATGCGAGTGCTGGAGATCGGCTCCGGCGGCTACAACGCCGCGCTGATCGCCGAGCTGGTCGGCGAGGACGGTCAGGTCGTCACCATGGACATCGACGCCGATGTCACTGACCGGGCCGAGCGGCTCCTCAAGCAGCAGGGCTACGGCCGAGTCAGCGTGGTGACGGGCGACGCCGCGGCGGCCGTGCCGGGCGGCGGCCTGTTCGACGTGATCCTCGTGACCGCCGGCGCGTGGGACGTGGCGCCGGCCTGGCTCGACCAGCTCGCCCAGGCCGGGAAGCTCGTGCTGCCCCTGCGCGTCAGGGGACTGACCCGGTCGATCGCGTTCACCCGAAGCGGCGACCACCTGGTGAGCGAGTCGGTGCGCGTGTGCGGCTTCGTGCCGATGCAGGGAGCCGACGCGCACCATACCCAGGTTCTCCTGGTGACCGGGACCGAAGAGATCGCCCTCAAGTTCGACGACGAGATCATGGGCGACCCCAGCCACCTGGACAACGCCGTCAAGACCGCCAGGACCGAGACGTGGACCGGCGTGACACTGGGCGCGCAGGAGCCCTTCGACTCCTTGCAGATGTGGCTGGCCACCCAGCTCGACGGCTTCTGCACGATGACCGTCCGCGAAGACCTGGACACCAGGATCGTGGCCCCCGCGAACAAGTGGTTCTCCATGGCGCACGTCGACGGGAACTCCTTCGGCTACGTCACCTGGAAGCGGCTCGACGCCGAAGGGGCCGGCAAGGGGATCGAGTTCGGCGTCCACGCCCTCGGGCCGCAGGCCGCCGACCTGGCCGAGAAGATCGCCGACCTCATCCGGGACTGGGACCGCGATCGCCGACACGGTGCCGGTCCGACCTTCCGGGTCTTCCCGGCGGACACCCCCGACGACGAGCTGACCGGCCAGCGCGTCGTGAACAAGCGAAACAGCCGGATCACGATCTCCTGGCCTGCCGCGTAAGGCAGCAGGCCAGGCGTCCTGCACCACCCAACCATCATGTGAGGAGAGTGATCGCCATGTCGGTCATGCTGGCTGAGCGTCCGGTCGCCGAGAGCGACCCGTTCGACCTGGACATCCGGGTCGTGGTCGCCGCGCACCCGAGCGGGAAGCTGATGTGCGCCACCAACGACGGCTGCGGCAGCACCTGCTCGACGGGGGCCAGCGCCTGCGCGTCGGGTGTCGCGGACCCGTCCTGACCCGCTGACGGGGGTGGGCCGGAGGAGCATCCTTCGGCCCACCCCCGTTCCGTTACCGGCTCACAGAACGGTGCAGTCAGGAGGGGAACCGTTGAGCGAGACACCACCGGTCTACCGCTGGAGCGGCGCGGCGATGCTGCGCGCCAGCACCTATCCGCCGGATCTGGAACTTCCGGCCGTACCGGACCTGTCCGGCGAAGACGCCGTCGACAGGTCCCGGCAGTGGCTGGCTTCGGTGTGGGACCTGCCGCAGGTCCGCGATGCCGTCCTGCTCGCCAGCCCCGCTCTGGGGGCCGAGATCCAGCGCGCCATCCACGGCGGTGGAAGCCCGAAGAGGATTCGCCGCCTGGCGCTGTCCCTCTTCGCCTACCTGGCGCGCTGGCAGCGCCGGGCGACACCGTTCGGCGCCTTCGCAGGCATTACCGGCATCGAGGTCGGCAGCGGGCCGTCCGTGGCGTGGGGACAGCACCACACGGCCGTTCTGCGGGCCGACGGGGCCTGGCTCGCGAGCGTCATCGCCACGTTGGAGAGCGAGCCCAGGCTCCTGGAGCGACTGCCGCTCATGGCGAACAACACCCTGATGGCGCGCGGGAGCCGGCTCGTCGCGCCGGGTGTGCCAGCGGGCGGCGACACGATTCTGATGCCACCGGTCGAGGTGTCCGCGCGGGCCACTACACCGGTCCTGCTCGCGCTGGAGCTCGCCGCCGCGCCGATGCCGTACGAGCAGGTCCGCGCCGGCCTCGCTGCGGAGTACCCCTCGGTACCGGTGACCAAGTTCGATGCCCTGCTGGCGGGGCTCGTCGCGCAGGACTTCCTGATCAGTGCACTCTGGCCGCCGATCACCTGCACGGACGCCCTGGACCACGTGTGCACGGTCCTGGCGCAAACGCGCACGGACGACCTCGAAGAGATCTCTGACTTCGCCGCCGAGCTGGACAAGATCCGTGCGGAACTTAGCCGACCCGACGCACAAGCCGGGCCTCTGGCGGACCGGATGCGGTCGCTCCAGCACGCCGATGCCGTGCCGGTGATGCTCGACACGCGGCTCGACGCCCAGGCGCGGCTTCCCGAGGCAGTGGTCCGTGAAGCCGAAGGCGCTGCCGCTGCACTGGTTCGCCTCTCACCGTACCCGTATGGACAAGCGCGCTGGCGCGACTACTTCGCCCGGTTCCGCGCCAAGTACGGCGTCGGTGCTGTAGTGCCTGTGCTGGAGCTCGTTGCCGACAGCGGCCTCGGGATGCCTGCGGACTTCCTCGGCTCCTACCGCCGCAGTGCACCGCGACCGTCCACGGACCGCGACCACCTCCTGCTGGAGATGATCGAAGCGGCTGTTCTGGACGGAAGCCGCGAGATCGTCCTGACGGACAAGACGATCGAGGAACTCGCCGACTGGCAGGACGACCCCGTCCCTCCCGGCCGCATCGAGATGGCCTTCGAGGTCCACGCGCCGACCCTCCACGCCCTGGGCCACGGCCGATTCGAACTCGCCGCCACCGGGGCCCCGCGACCCGCCAGCAGCATGGCCGGCCGCTTCGCCCACCTCCTCACCGAAGGCGAGCGCCGACCATGGGCGGACAGCCTCACCGCCAGCGGGAACGCGACGGCGGCACAGCTCTCCTTCGCGCCCCGTCGCCGCCGTGACGACGTCCTGGTACGTGTCCCCCGACTCCTGCCCGATGTGATCAACCTCGGGGACCACCAGCCGCAGGGCGCAGGTGTACTCGGCCCCTCGGACCTGGGCATCACCATCGACACCCGGCAGTTCCACCTGGTGGAGCTGTCGACCGGGCGGACCATCGAACCCCGCGTCGCACACGCGCTGGAGGCCGGCAAACACACCCCACCGCTCGCACGGTTCATTGCCGAGCTGGCGACAGCCCGCTGCCAGGCCTACGGGATGTTCGACTTCGGCGCCGCGGCGCGGCTGCCCTACCTGCCCGGAGTCCGCTACCGCCGCACACTCCTCGCCCAGCCCCGCTGGCTCCTGCCGCCGTCCGCACTACCCGGCGCGACGGCCCCCGATCACGCCTGGGACGAGGCACTGAACGACTGGCAGGCGCGCTGGCGAATGCCCGACCAGGTGGCGGCCGTCGAAGGCGATCAGAGGCTCCCGCTCGACCTGTCCCAGGCCGTTGACCGGCAACTCCTGCGCTCACGGCTCGCCCGCTCCACCGGCCCCATCGAGCTGCGAGGGACACCGGGAGCGAAGGCCAACGGGTGGATCGGCCGACCGCACGAAATCCTCTTCGCGTTCCACCACCGGCCCAGCGCCGCAACGCCCACCCGTGGCGCCTCGCCGCGGCACACCGCCGTCGGCGCACCCGTCGACTTCCCGATGGACGGCGACGTTCTGCACGCCCGGCTTCTCGGCCACCCGGACCGATGGGACGAGATCCTGATCAACCACGTACCGGCCCTCCTCGTCGGCATCGGCTCCGCGACGCAGTGGTGGTTCCAGCGGTTCAAGGACACCGCCCGGCCCGACGCCGACCAGTTCCTCGACCTGTTCTGGCGCGTTCCGCCCACTCAGCACGGCGACGTGCTGCGCGAGATCGGCACATGGGCCGCAGGCCTGCGCACTGAGCGGCTCGTCGCTCAACTTCACGTGTCCGGCTACCAGCCACAGCCCGGCCGGTACGGCCACGGCCAGGCCTTGGACGCCGCACACGCGGTCTTCGCCGCCGACAGTGCGGCTGCCGTCGCCCAGATCCGTGCCGCACTGGCAGCCGAGGTCCCCACGCAGGCGCTGGCCGCTGCCAGCATGGTCAACATCGCGGCATCCCTCGCAGCTCATCCCGCCCAGGGCCTCGGATGGCTGTGCACGGTGCTGCCGCGCCGTACCGGCCCGACCGATGCTGAGCTCCGCAGGACCACCGAGAAGTTCACAAGCCCCGGCGCTCCCGCGCCGGCACTGCTGGACCTGCCGGGCGGTGACCTGATCACCATGGCGTGGCAGCAACGAGCGACCGCCCTTGCCGCCTACCGGGACCATCTCGGCCAGCAGGATCGAGACCCCTCCACCGTGCTGCGGTCCCTGCTCCACGGCCATCACCTTCGGGCCGTCGCCGCGGACCCGGTCCGGGAAGAGGCGACCGACCGCCTCGCGAGATCCTGCGCGCTGTCTCTCACCTCCCGGAGGCCCCGGTGACCGTCACCGCCGGTGTAGATCCGCCGTGGGCCGATCAGAGCCTCGACAACGGGGCCGCCGGAATGGCACTGCTGCACACCGAGCGCGCCCGCACCGGTGAGAGCAACTGGAGCCAAGCGCACACCTGGATCAGCCGCGCCATCGCCTACGACGTGAACGCGAGCGACAGCGCAGGCCTGTTCCTCGGTGCACCCGCCATCGCCTTCGTCCTGCACGCCGCCGCCGAGCCGCCCGAGCGCTACCAGAGCGCCCGCGCCGAGCTGGACCGGCACGTACGCACAATCGCCCACCGGCGCGCCGACGCCGGCCTGGCTCGCATCAGCGCAGGCCAGCCCACCAGATTCCACGAATACGACCTGCTGTACGGCCTCACCGGGATCGGTGCGCTCCTGCTCAGGACCCAGCCGGGCAGCGCCGCCCTCGAACACGTCCTGACCTACGTCGTCGAACTGACCCACCCGATCCAGCGCCACCAGGAGCGGCTGCCCGGCTGGTGGGCCGGGCACGGCTTCCACTGGCACGACGGCGCCCACCACGGTCCCGAACACCTCAACCTCGGAGTGGCACACGGCATCGCCGGACCGCTGCTGCTCCTCGCCCAAGCCGCCCGCCTCGGCCTCACCGTCCCCGGCCACCTTGAAGCCATCCTGACCATCACCACGTGGCTCGACCGTTGGAAGCAGACCGGCCCAACCGGAACATGGTGGCCGGAGACGGTCGACCTCTCGGAGATCTCCGGAGGCCACCCCCGGCAGAAGCAGCCAGGCAGACCGAGTTGGTGCTACGGGACACCCGGCATCGCCCGAGCAGGCCAGCTGGCCTCCATCGCACTCGACGACACCGGTCGCCAACACGGCTACGAACAGGCCATCGACGACTGCCTCACCGACACAGAACAACTCCGGCGGATCACTGACTCGGGCCTGTGCCACGGCTGGGCCGGACTCCATCAGACCGTCTGGCACGCCGCACAGGACGCTGCCAACCACGACCTCGCCCAGCACCTGGCCGCCATCGGTGAGCACCTGCGCCAGGCCCCGGCCACCGGGGAGGGCTTCCTGAACGGCACCGCCGGGACGGAACTCGCCCTCGCCGCCCACACGACGAACCAGCCTCCCGCATCCGGATGGGACACATGCCTGCTCATCAACTGACCCCACGCGGCCCGGCCCAGGTCGAAGCCGCCGTCCTTCGCGTTCTCGCCGACACCCCGATCGAAGACGCGGCCAACAGCGCCTGCCTCGACTCCACAGAGCTTGCGACCGCCGTCGACCTGTACCGGCAAGCCGGCCGCGACGCGCTCCACCAGCAGACGGACCACACCTGCTGGCAGGCCTACATCGAGTTCGCCGACTGGACAGCCGCCGAAACCGTCATCTCCCGTCACCTCGCACCCACACTCCGCAGCACCGAACCGCACGGCGTGACGTGGTGGTTCATTCGGAAGTACCCCTGCTGGCGCCTGCGTCTGCACCACGACCCCAGCCGGGGCAACCCTGGTACCGAGATCGCGGACCTCCTGGACGAGCTCACCGCCAGCGGCGAGATCAAGCGATGGTGGCGCGGCCTCTACGAACCCGAAACGGCAGCCTTCGGCGGCGTCCAGGCGATGAACACCGCGCACACGCTGTTCCACGCCGACAGCGGCTTCATCCTCCAGAACCCCATCGGCCAGCAGCAAGAACTGGGCCGCCGCGAACTGTCCATGCTGCTCTGCGCCAGCATGTTCCACGCGGCAGGCCTGGAATGGTACGAGATGGGCGACGTCTGGCAGAAGGTCGCCCGGGAACGCCCGATCCCGAGCAATCTGCCGGACCACCGCCTCGAACAGATCGCTGACCAGATCCGTCCGCTCCTCCTCGCCGACACCGCACCAGAAGGCCCGCTGTTCCACAACAACGGCCCCGCCGCCTACGCCGCTGCGTGGGCCGACGCATTCCGAGCGGCAGGAACCGCACTCGGAACCGGGTCACGGGCGGGAGAGCTGGAACGCGGCCTGCGCCAGGTACTGGCATACCACGTGATCTTCCACTGGAACCGGCTCGGCCTGTCCGCCGACTTCCAGGCCGCGCTGTCCCACGCCGCCGCACGCGCCGTGCTAGCCGAGACGACGGAGAGCACCACGGCGACCGCTCTCCACCGCTGACCCGGCAGCCCTACACAGAACGGAGCTGATGGGCAGAGCAACTCGCCTGCTGCATCTGCGAATTCACCACATCGGGTACGCATGTGCGATACCCGGTGAGGCGTCGGCGGACCCGGCGTAGCGTCCTGCTCTCCGATCAACGGCGGCACAAGCCCCCAGCCGCCCCCGCCGTCTCGCAGCACCCTCGCCGGAAGGAGATGTTCTTGTCGCAGGAGATGACCGACGACGATGAAATCGGTCTGATCGAGGAGGGAGACGAGTACTCGCAGCGCCTGGCTTCCATGACGTTCCGGCAGATGACGACGAGACTGCCGCTCCTCACGGCACGCTCCGTCGTGCTGGCGTGGCGGGTCGACAGGCCAGCAGTCATCGGCCTGCTCCTCTGTCAGGCGGTGTCCGGGATCGCGGAGGCAACGGGCCTCCTCGCGATGGCTGGCACGATCGGCGCTCTGTTCTCCTCCGGCCGGATCGTCGAGCACTTGTTGGCCGCGTGGGTGTCGGTCCTGATCCTGGTGTCCGCAGCCGGCCTGCACGCGATTCTGGGCATCGTTACGAACTGGCTGTCGTCCAGGCTCATCCCGGCCGTCCAGCAGGAAGCCGAGATCCTGTTCCTGGAGGCGACGCTGAACGTCGAGCTGTCCGCCTACGACAGCCCCGGCTTCCGCGACCGCAAGGACGCCGCCGAACGGGGCGCCGAGTGGGCCGGAGATCTCTTCTCCACCGGGCAGAACCTCATCGCCGCGGCGGCCTCCATGGTGGCCGGAGCAGTCGTCCTGGCGGCCTTCCACCCGCTTCTGCTGCCACTCCTGGTCATCGCCGGCATCCCGCAGGGCTGGGCGCAGATCCACGCCGCCAGGGCGGCCCGCATGGCGTTCACCAGCACCATGAGCCTCAGCCGAATGCGATACATGCTGCGCTGGCACCTCTCCGCCCGGGAGACCGCCGATCAGATCCGCACCGGGACGATGACGCCGTTCCTGATGCGCCGGTACCGGCAGGTCGCGGCGGGCCTCTACGAGTCGCAGCGCCGTTCGTCCGCCCTCGGGGCCCGAGCCTCCCTGATCGGCGCGGCCTTCGGCGGCGTCGCCTCCGGAGCAGTCTGGGCTGTTCTGATCTGGCTGCTGTCCACCGGCCGGCTCTCCGCGGCGTCCGGCGGGGCAGCGGCGTTCGCGCTCCGGTCCGTCGCCTCGGGGACGCGAGGCATCGCGAACGCCGGAGCCCGCATGTTCCGCGACGGACTGTACTTCCAGGACTGGTCGGACTTTCTCACGGAGGCCGGCGGCTACCGGATCAACCGCGGTCAGACCGCTGTGGACCGCGTCCACGAGGTCCAGGTCGAGTGCTTGAGCTACCGGTACGACGGAGCCGAACGCGACGCCCTCACGGACGTCAGCCTCAACGTTCAACGAGGCGAGGTGATCGCCCTGGTCGGCGAGAACGGCTCCGGGAAGACCACGCTCTCGAAGCTCCTCGCCGGGCTCTACCTCCCCACCGGCGGCGCCGTGAGATGGGACGGCGTGGACACCCGCGACATGGACCCGCACGCGGCGTGGGAGCACACCGCGGTCGTCCCGCAGGACTTCGCCCGCTGGCCGTTCACCGCCCGCCAGAACATCACCCAAGGCCAGCCGCTCCCGGGCGGCGACAGGGCTATCCGGCAGGCCTGCGAGATCTCCGGCGCGGGCGACGTCATCGACGACCTGGGCAGCGGCCTCGACACCCTCCTCACGCGCGACTGGGCCGGCGGTGAGGCACTCTCCGGCGGCCAGTGGCAGCGCATCGCCCTCGCCCGCGCCTTCTACCGCCCAGCCCCCCTGCTGATCCTGGACGAGCCCACCTCGGCCCTGGACCCTCGCGCCGAGCACCGCATCTTCGCGAACCTCCGTGAACTCGCCCAGGACCGCGCCGTGGTCCTGGTGACGCACCGGCTGGCGAATGTGTCCATCGCCGACCGGATCGTGGTCCTCGAACACGGCCAGATCATCCAGCAAGGCACCTTCGACGAACTCGTCAACCAACCCGGTCGCCTACGCGAGCTCTGGGACTTGCAGAACGACCGAGCGACCGTCCCGCCGCAGCGAGACAACCAGCACACCGAAAGGACGACGCCGTGAGCGGACCGCTTGCCCATCCGATTCCCATCGTTCGCAGGGCAACTCCCGCTGACGCCAGCGAGATTGCCAGACTCCGATCCGAGCTGATCCTCTCCGCTCCCATGGACGCCGAGTGGCTGGCGATCTGCACCGAGCAGTTGGCGGAGCGACTGGCCGACGAGAACGACGCCGTCGCCTACGTCGTCGATGCTCTCGACGGGGGCCTGGCCTCATGCGCGCTCGCGCTCATCCACCGCGTCCTGCCGGCCGCCAAGTACCCGAAGGGACTCGCAGCCCGCATCCACGCCGTGGCCACAGCCCCGGACTACCGGCGCCGCGGGTACGCGACAGCAGTGGTCAAGACAGTCGTCGAGCACCTCGCCGCACACGGCTGCACCCTGTTCGAGCTGTACGCGAGCGACGGCTCCGCGCCGCTCTACCGTGCCGTCGGCTTCGAGAGCGACCCAGCCGCCATGAGGATGACTCGCTTTTCTACCGGGTCGACTGTGCCGCTCTGATCGCCGTCGCGCCGCCACCACTACCGATGCCACCTGAACCCTCGAAGACAAGGAAACAGAGCCATGACCCCTGACACGTGGGACACGATCGGCCGCCTGGTCGCCTGGCTCGATTCCAACAGCACGGTCTCGCCGGAGGCCGAGATCGTGATGCGGACCGTGGCGAAGCTCTCCGAGGAAGTCGGCGAGGTCGCCCAAGCCGTCATCGGCGTCCTCGGACAGAACCCGCGCAAGGGCATCACCCACACCTGGGACGATGTCGACGCCGAACTCTGCGACGTGATCATGACGGCGATGGTCGCCCTCCGCACCCGACGCCCCGACGCCGGCGAGGTCTTCGCCAAGCGTCTCGCCTACGTCGCCGAGCGCTCACTCCCCACCGATCAGACGGCGTAGAACACGCGCCCATGGTCCGCTCCCGTTTTCGGGGGTGAGAGCGTCAGGCTCGCGGAGTCGCTCCATAAGGCGATGCTGTTGATCGCTTGGCGGCGCGGCGTCGGTCGGCTGGTTCGGCCACTGGCGAGCGCCAGCCGCTATACCTCTTCGTGCCCCGAGCCGGTACTTGATCGAGACTGGCGGAGCCGAGGCAGAGCTGCGTAAGTTGTTCGAATCGGTGGCTCCCGTGAAGTAGTGCTTCGACCTGCCATTTCGAATGGACCCAGTCAGACATGGCGTTGAGGCCGTTTCCCCCTTGGTCGAGGGGAAGTATAGATCGGGCCGCTTCTAGTGGTTGATCTGCCGTCAGAATTGGTTCGGACATGAGAATGGCGGCCTCAAGTAGGCGACGATCGGCAGGTAGGCGCGCGACAGTTGAGATGAGCGATTGCCAGCCGTCTCTCTCATTTGCGATCGAAAATCGCTCGTATGCTGTTTTTGCTGATTCCGAGATGTGCGGGATGCTGGCGAGAGAGCCGCGGGCGAGCGTCATCAACAGGATGTTGTAGAGGTCATCAGCTGTCGCTGAATTCAGACTTGTTCGCTCCCTCTTGCGGCGAGTGATCTCTATCAATTTCGCCTGCGCCGAGATCAGTTCTCTATGCCGCACCCGCGACGATGGCAGGCTATGGAGGGGGCGTCCGCATCCCATGGGGTCCAGGCTGTGACAGATCCAGTCGCCTCTAGTGGAAGCGGGTGTCTTGACGGGGGCGCCACACTTGCACGAGTCGACGAGATAGCGGATATGCATCTGGCAGGCGATAACCCATGGGAGGTGCCAAACCAGGGGCCATCGGGATGGCCTTTCCCTCAGGTATTCTGGGCAAATGCGAACGTGTTGCGACATTATGAAGTTGTAGCGCCACATGCTTCTGGAGCCATCTGCAAGCTCCAATGACGGTATGCCGGAATATAGGTGATTGAATGTCATGTCAATGATGCGCGACACGTGAAGGCCGGTTGAATTCCGTATGGCGACAACCTGCCTCGGCGAGACTTTACGCGGCCATCTACCCGTCTGGAAGAGATTGAACGGATGTGAGCCGAATCCGATGATGGCTGGGATGCGCCAAATCGGAATGTCGAGATTGTTTGATAGTGTCAAGATCCAGCTAGCGAGGGACTCGCTGGAAAAAGGGGGGGCACACGGCAGTCGCCGCATGACGTACCGCGGCCCCAGGGCTGTGGCTGCTGACGACATGGTCGTGGTACCCCCTGTTGATCGCCTGGTGTTCCGGCGTCTGTCGAACCCGCAGTCCTTGACCGTGCGAGTGTGACGACCGGTGACCCGGATGAAGTCGGCTGTGGTCCTCTCCCTCGTGCGAGGTGAGCGCGATGGTGCCAAGTCCGTTGCCTGACGCGGCCGGTCCATACCTCATACGAGGTCTGCCCAACGGCGGCATCTCTCCGCGCGTTGGCGCGCCCGGCGGTTGCGGACACCTGACCAAGGCGTCATGTCCCCTGATCGTGCTGACCCAGTTTGCGGAGGTGCGGGGAAGGCGCGACTGAACGATCGTCTGCGCAACTGAACGACTGGCTGAACGATTGAGTGCGCGACTGAACGATCTGCCGTCGTTCGACAATTTCAGCGGCCGGGTATCGGAAGGGGTTGTCGAACGACAGTTACCGATATATCGTCGAGTTATCGAGATGCTTCACCGATGGAGCGTCCGACAGCCATGGGGAGTGGATCATGCGTTACGACAAGCGTCACGGCGGGGAGAGTCGGCGCCGCTGGGCCGAAGGGGCGCGGCGGGCCGGGGAGGGCGAGGAGTTCGAGGTGCGGGCCGCGTTCGGGCCGTTCGGGGCGCCGGGGCGGCCGATGCCGCCGTTCGGTCCGGGGTTCGGGCCGCGCGGGCGCGGCTTCGGCGGCCACGGGACGCGCGGGCACGGCGGCCGGCGCGGCGGGCGGGCCCGGCGGGGCGATGTGCGGGCCTCGCTGCTCGCGCTGCTGCGGGAGCGGCCGATGCACGGCTACGAGATGATCACCGAGATCGGCGAGCGGACCGGCGGAGTCTGGCGGCCCAGCCCGGGTTCGGTGTACCCGACGCTCCAGTTGCTGGAGGAGGAGGGGCTGATCAAGGCCAACGAGGAGTCCGGCAAGAAGCTGTTCGAGCTGACCGAGCAGGGCCGGGCCGAGGCCGAGCAGGGCCCCGAGTCCCCGTGGGACGAGGCCGGCCGGCAGGGCGACTGGGAGGCCGTGCAGGAGGTCGGCGCCGCGCTCGCGGCGGTGGACCACGCGGTGCGCCAGGTCATGATGACCGGCACCGAGGAGCAGCGCGCCAAGGGCCTGGCCGTGCTGGCCGAGACGAAGAAGAAGCTGTACCTGATCCTGGCCGAAGAGGCCTGAGAGCGATCGGCGGGCGTCAGCCGCTGGCGGCCTCGTCGTACTCGTAGCGCCAGCGGAACCGGCCCTTGGCGTTGTACTCCTTGGCACGCCGGTAGACCAGCGTGACCGCCGGGGTGTCCCCGTGCGCGGGGACGGGCACCCGGTAGACCTTCGGGACGGACTGCAGCGGGCTCAGCAGGATCGGCAGCACCCTGCCGTCCAGCGGGCCGCCGAGGAATGCGGTGTCGGCGCTTCTCACCGCTCCAGGGTAGGGCGACGGGCGGGATGTCCGGTGCGGGCGGGTGTGTCCGCCGCGGCGGCGGAAGGTGTGACGGGGACGGCACCGCCAACGGTCATTCGGAGGGCTCCGGGACCCTTATCCTGCTACGTACGCCCCCGGGGGTTGCCCCGGGTCCGCGGGCCCGTACGGGCCGGGTGGGGCGCGCCGAGGTGCGCCCGCCCGCCGAGCGAGACTCTCGTACTCCGTACCCGCCCCCGGAACGTCGGCCGGCCGGAGAACCCGGCCCCGGTCGACGACAGACGCCCCCGCGCGTGGTGCACCGATGAGGGAAGCAGCGAGCGGCTCCGTGTGTTGGCGTCGTTTGTTGCGTAGGTGGTCGTGCCGTACCAGGCGCGGCAGCTCAGCGGGTGCGGAAGGGGCCAGATGGAAGCCAGCAGCAGGTGGACGTCCTGGTGGCGGCGGGACCGGAAGCAGGACGACCCGGGCGCCGAAGAGGACACGGCTGCGAAGCTGGATCTGCTGCTGGGGGCGGTCCGGTCGGGGTTCCCGGTGGCGCCGGCGGCGCACCCGGAGGGGTACCGGTGTTCGTGCGACCGGGTCGGCTGTCCGGCCCCGGCCCAGCATCCGGTCTCCTTCGCCTGGCAGTCCCAGGCCACCACCGACGCCGAGCAGTTGGCGCACTGGCTGACCCGCGACCCGGAGGCGAACTTCGTCACCGCGACGGGCCGCGCGCACGACGTGCTCGACGTGCCGGCCGAGGCCGGGGTGCTGGCGCTGCGGCGGCTGGACGCGCTCGGCGTGGGCGGCCCGGTGGCGGCGGTCGGCAACGACCGGTACCTGTTCTTCACCGCGACCCGCGGCACCCCGCAGGACGAGGACGAGTGGTGGCCCAGCGCGCTGGACTCCACCCCCGAGACGGTCTCCGAGCACCCCGGGCTGCGCTGGCACTGCCGCGGCTCGTACACCCTGGTCCCGCCGGCCGCGCTGACCGACGGCTCCCGGGTGCGCTGGCTGCGCGGCCCCGACCAGCAGCTGCCGGACCCGCTGCGGGTGCTGGACGTGCTGACCGACGCGTGCACCGAGGTCGGCGCCGTCGCCGAGGAGCAGTGGCTGATCGGCTGAGCCGGGGCAGGTCCAGGAGCAGGAGCAGGAACGACGGAGCGGCCCGTTCCCCCGGGTGGGGTGGCGGGCCGCTCCGGCGTACCGGGAAGGTCAGGGCAGGGTGAGGATCTCCGCGCCGTCGGCGGTGACCACCAGGGTGTGCTCGAACTGGGCGGTGCGCTTGCGGTCCTTGGTGACGACCGTCCAGCCGTCCGGCCAGATGTCGTAGTCGTAGCTGCCCAGGGTGAGCATCGGCTCGATGGTGAAGGTCATGCCCGGCTTGATCACCTGGGTGGCCCGCTCGCTGTCGTAGTGCGGGATGATCAGGCCGGAGTGGAACGAGGTGTTGATGCCGTGGCCGGTGAAGTCGCGGACCACGCCGTAGCCGAAGCGCTTGGCGTAGGACTCGATGACCCGCCCGATCACGTTGATCTGCCGGCCCGGCTTGACCGCCTTGATCGCCCGGTCGAGGGACTCCCGGGTGCGCTCCACCAGCAGCCGGGACTCCTCGTCCACGTCGCCGCACAGGTAGGTGGCGTTCAGGTCGCCGTGCACCCCGTGGATGTACGCGGTGGCGTCGATGTTGACGATGTCGCCGTCCTGCAGCACGGTCGAGTCCGGGATGCCGTGGCAGATCACCTCGTTGATCGAGGTGCAGACCGACTTCGGGAAGCCCCGGTAGCCGAGGTCGGACGGGTACGCGCCGTGGTCGCACATGTACTCGTGCGCGACGGCGTCGAGCGCGTCGGTGGTGACACCGGGGGCGATCAGCTTCGCGGCCTCTGCCATCGCCTGCGCCGCGATCCGGCCGGCGATCCGCATCTTCTCGACGGTCTCCGCGGTCTGCACCTCGGGGCCGGTGTACGGGGTCGGCGCGGGCTTGCCGACGTACTCCGGGCGCGCGATGTGCGCGGGGACCTTGCGGGTGGGGGACTGCGTGCCGGGTACCAGAGCCATGACCGCGAGTGTATCGGCCGCCATCCGCCCGCCCCGGGCCGTGTGCGCGGCCGGGCCACCGGGAATGATCACTGCTGACCGCCGCGGCCCTCGCCGCGGGGCCCACCAGGACGGGAGACGAGACGATGGTGTTCGGCCGCAGCAAGCCCACCGGGCAGCCGGGGGAGTGGTTCTACTGCATCAAGCACGGCAAGGTCGAGGAAGGCCCGGAGTGCCCCGCGAAGGACCGGCTCGGCCCCTACGCCAGCCGCGAGGAGGCCGCGCGCGCCCTGGAGACCGCCGCCGAGCGCAACCAGGAGTGGAAGCAGGACCCGCGCTGGAACGACGAGGACGAGCCGCGCACCGAAGGCTGACGGAGGCTCAGGACACGCCCTCGGAGACGCCCGCCGCCTTCGCCGCTTCCGCCGCCTGCCGCTCGTGCTGGGCCCGCACCGCCAGCGCGTGCGGGTCGGTGCGGGAGTCCCAGGCCAGCAGCTTGGGGATGGACGCCGTCAGCGCCAGCACGCCCAGCACGCACATCACGCCGCCGGTCCAGATCGAGGCCCGCGTCCCGATCATCGCGGCCATGCCGCCGGCCCGGACCTGGCCCAGCTGCGGGCCGACCGAGTACGACAGCACCTCCACCCCGGCGAGGCGGCCGCGCAGCTCGTCGGGGATGGACTGGTTCCAGATCGTCGACCGGGCCACCCCGCTGATGTCGTCGGCGGCGCCCGCCAGCGCCAGGCACACCAGCACCAGCCAGATGTTTCCGGCGAGGCCCGCCAGCGCCATCGACGCGCCCCAGCCGAGCGCCGCGAACAGCAGCATCCGGCCGTGCCGGTGGACGCGCGACATCCAGCCGCTGGTCGCCGACACCACCAGCGCGCCGGCCGCCATCGCCGAGTACAGCAGGCCCAGCGCCCACTCCGCATCCAGCGACGAGGCCAGGAACGGGAACACCGCGACGGGGAAGGCGAACAGCATCGCCACCGTGTCGATCGCGTAGGTGCCCAGCAGGTCCTTGCGGCTCCACGCGTAGCTCAGGCCCTGCCCGATGCTGCGCAGCGACGGGCGGTCGGCGCTCTCGGCGGGCGGCACCGGGCGCATCCGGACGATCAGCGTCAGCGAGACCAGGAAGGTCGTCAAGTCCAGCGCGTAGGCGACGCGCGCCCCCGCGAGCGTGACGATCACACCCGCCAGCGGCGGGCCGGCCACCGAAGCGACGTTGCGGTACAGCGAGTTGAGGGCGAACGCGGCGGGCAGCTGATCGTGCCCGACCACCCGCGGGATCATCGAGTCCAGCGCCGGACGCTGCATGCCGTCCAGTGCTGCCGTCAGCGCCGCCACCAGGTAGATCGGCCACAGCAGCGGATGCGGCAGCAGTGCGTTGGCAAGCATCAGCGCGGCCAGCAGCGCCAGGCCCGCCTCGGTGAGCAGCACCAGGCGGCGGCGGTCCAGCGCGTCCGCCAGCGCGCCGCCCCACAGGCCGAACACCACCAGCGGCACCAGCTCGAACGCGCCGACCAGGCCGACCGCGAGGGTCGAGTCGGTCAGCTGCTTGATCTGGATCGGCACCGCGACGTACGTGAGGAAGCTGCCGAAGCCGGTGATGCAGCCCGACGTCCAGAGCAGCCGGAAATCCCGGGAGGAGCGCCAGGGCGTCAGATCCGGGGCGAGCTTGCGGAAGAAACGGGCAGCAGACGTCACATGGTCAGATGCTGCGGTAGGCGGACGGAACGGGGCAACTGCTTTTCTGTCGGGCCGTCACCAGCGCAGCACCGGCGAGGCGGTCAGCCGCTCCGCCAGCCGGGCCAGCCGCGAGCGCGGCGGCACCGTCGAGGTGGCCGAGCTGACCAGGTGCTGGACCAGTTCGAACGGTTCGGGTTCGGCGTCCGGCACCGTCAGCCGCTCGTGCGCCAGCGCCGTCAGCTCGGGGTCGCCGCCGTCCAGGGCGAGCAGCACCGCGCCGGCCCGGCGGGCACCGTCGAGGCGCTCCAGCAGGGGCTCGTCGGCGGGCGCGGGGGCGATCAGCAGCACCGTTGCGCCGGTGCGTGCCTCCTCGAGCCGGGGCAGCCCGCACGCCAGATGGTTCGGCGCGCCCGTCGGCACGGTGTGCCGCAGCAGGGTCGGGACCAGCTCGGGAACCCCGCTGTACGCGGCCTCGTCGCTCAGGTGCGCGGCCAGGTGCCACGGCTCGTAGTGGGGGGTGCCGACCAGCAGCAGGCCGGTGGCGCGGCGCCGGGTGACCGAGCCGCGCAGTGCGGAGGCGAAGACGCCCGCCCGCTCGGGCCAGCCGGTGCCGGACAGTGACTGCCGGAGTGCGGAAACTCTCACCGCGTCCATGCGCGACAGCATGCTGCCCGGGCAGGCCGTTTGGCAGGATCTTCCGCATGACGCAACCCGATTCAGTGAACGCGACGGCCGGACCGGGCCGACAGCTGCCGGACGTCTCCGAGCTCGTGGTGGGAGTCCTCGGCGGCACCGGTGACCAGGGCCGCGGCCTCGCCTACCGGCTCGCCAAGGCCGGTCAGCAGGTGATCATCGGCTCCCGCAGCGCCGAGCGCGCCGAGGACTGCGCCTCGCAGCTCGGCCTGGGCATCCGTGGCACCGACAACGCGCGGTGCGCCCGGGAGAGCGACGTGGTGATCGTCGCGGTGCCGTGGGACGGCCACGCCGAGACGCTCACCTCGCTGCGCGCCGAACTCGCCGGGAAGATCGTGGTGGACTGCGTCAACCCGCTGGGCTTCGACAAGCAGGGCGCCTACGCGCTCCAGGTCCCCGAGGGTTCCGCCGCCCAGCAGGCCGCCGCGCTGCTGCCGGACTCCACCGTCACCGCCGCCTTCCACCACCTGTCGGCGGTGCTGCTGCAGGACGAAACGGTGGAGTCGATCGACACCGACGTGATGGTGCTCGGCGAGGACCGCGCCGCCACCGAGACCGTGCAGGCCCTGGCCGGCCGGATCCCCGGCATGCGCGGCATCTTCGCCGGGCGGCTGCGCAACGCCCACCAGGTGGAGGCGCTGGTGGCCAACCTGATCTCGGTCAACCGCCGCTACAAGGCGCACGCGGGCCTGCGGATCACCGACGTCTGAGCCGACGTCTGAGCCGGGCGCGCCGCGGTGTGACCCACGCCGCGGCGCGCACCGGCCACCCCCGGCCGGTGCGGGCTGTTCGGTCGGCGAGAATGGCGGAGCCACACCGCCCGCCCGAGGAGTCCCGCCATGCCCCGCAACGCCCTGTACGCCACGATCGTCCTGGCCCTGGCCGTGACCGCCGCGGTGGTCTCGTTCGTCGAGGGCAACTGGCTCGGCGTGGTGTGGGTGCTGATGGCCGGCGTGGCCAGCAACATCGCCTGGTACTACCTGCGCAAGGACCGCGCCGAGCGCCGCGCCGCCGTCGAACAGGGCTGAGCTAGACCCAGAAGGTGAACATGTCGTAGCCCAGGCTCACGTACCCGTGCCGCACGCCGAACAGGTCGAAGACCCACGCCGTCCCCTGCTGCAGCCACACCCTGGCCTCGCTCTGCCACACCAGCAGGAACAGCAACATCATGCCGTAGGGCGCGTAGGGGGCGATCGCCCGCCGGGTCTTGTATGACAGCCAGGGCTCGATGATGCCGTAGCCGTCCAGGCCGGGCACCGGCAGCAGGTTGAGGATCGCCGCAGTGACCTGGAGGTAGCCGAGGAAGGCCAGCGCGGCCGGCAGCGGTGAGACGCTGTACAGCGTGTCACCGATGGCGGCCGGCACGTCCGGGTTGTCGAACCAGCCCTGGCTGACCAGTACCAGCGTCACCACGCCGAACACCACGTTCACCAGCGGGCCGGCCGCCGAGATCAGGCTGTGCTTGAGGCGGCCGGAGATCCGGTCCCGCTCGATGTAGACCGCGCCGCCCGGCAGACCGATGCCGCCCATGATCACGAAGATCACCGGCAGCACGAAACTCAGCACCACGTGCCCGTACTTCAGCGGGTTCAGCGTCAGGTAGCCCTTGGTGCCGACCGTGATGTCACCGCCCGCCAGCGCCGTGCGCGCGTGCGCGTACTCGTGCAGGCAGAGCGACACCATCCAGCCCGCCACCACGAACAGGAACACGCCCAGCCGGGCGTTGCCCCAGCCGGTGGCCAGCGCGAAGCCGGAGGCGACGAAGGTGCCGGCCAGCGCCAGGAAGATCGGGCTGACCCGGCTCTCCGCGCTGCGCTGGCCGGTGCTGGCGTAGGTCATGACGAGAAGGCTCCGGAACATGGGGGTCGGGCGGACGTCCGATGATGCCGGGCACCGGGCGCACCCGACAAGCGGCCATGGATGAACGGACGGCGGCAGCCGTGCGTTCCGTACGGGTGTGCGCCCGGGGCGTCGGACGCGTCCCGCAGAATGGGCGGGTGCATTACGGCATCCTCGGCACCACCACCGCCCACCACGACGACGGCACGGCGATCGCGCTCGGCGGCGCCCGGCTGCGCGCCCTGCTCGCCGCGCTCGCGCTGCGCCAAGGCCGGCCCGTCCCGGCCGAGTTGCTCGCCGACGAGGTGTGGGCGGAGGAATCGCCGCAGGACGCCGCCGCCGCACTGCAGACGCTGGTCGGCCGGCTGCGCCGCACCGTCGGCCGGGACGAGATCGGCTCCGGGCCGGCCGGCTACTGGCTGACCGGCCCGCACACCGACGTCGCCGAATTCCAGCGGCTGGCCGCCGACGGCGTCCGCGCCCTCGCCGACGGCGACCCGGCGGCCGCCGCCGACCGGCTCACCGCCGCGCTCGCCCTGTGGCGCGGCCCCGCGCTCGCCGACCTGCCCGACCGCACCGCCCCCGCCGCCCGCCTGGAGGCCCAGCGCGAGGACGCCCGCCGACACCGGCTGACCGCCCAACTGGCCCTCGGCCGGGCCGCCGAGGTCACCGCCGAACTCGCCGAACTCTGCCGGGACCACCCGCTGGACGAGCAGCTCCAGGCCCTCCAGCTGCGCGCCCTGCGCGCGGCCGGCCGCACCGCCGAGGCGCTCTCCCGCTACGAGGAGATCCGCCACACCCTCGCCGACCGGCTCGGCACCGACCCCGGCCCCGAACTGCGCGCCCTGCACCGCGAGTTGCTCACCACCGCGCCCGAAACCGCTCCCGCTGCGCCGACCACTGCCGCCGGCAACCTGCGCCCCGGCCGCACCAGCTTCGTCGGCCGCGAGGGCGAACTCGCCACCGTGGCAGGCGCGTTGACCGCCGGCCGGCTGACCACACTGACCGGCCCCGGCGGCTCCGGCAAGACCCGGCTGTCCGTCGAGGCCGGCCGCCGCGAACAGGGCACCGCCAACTGGCCCGGCGGCGTCTGGCAGGTCGAACTCGCCCCACTGGACGACCCCGCCGCCGTCCCCGCCGCGGTCGCCGCCGCGCTCGGCCTGCGCGAGACCGTGCTGCACACCGGCGGCACCGTCGCCGAGGTGATCGAGGGCGGCCGCAAGGACCCGGTGAGCCGGGTCGTCGACCACCTCGGCCGCCGGCGCCTGCTGCTGCTGCTCGACAACTGCGAACACGTCGTCCAGGCCGCCGCCGACCTCGCCGACCGGCTGCTCGCCGACTGCCCGGGCATCACCGTCCTCGCCACCAGCCGCGAACCGCTCGGCGTCCCCGGCGAGACCGTGCTGCCCGTCGAACCGCTGCCCGACCCGTCCGCGCTGCGGCTGCTCGCCGACCGCGGCGCCGCCGCCCGCCCCGGCTTCCGCACCGACCAGGACCCGGAGGCCTGCGCCGAACTCTGCCGCCGCCTGGACGGCCTGCCGCTGGCCATCGAACTCGCCGCCGCCCGGCTGCGCGGACTCACCCCCCGCCAGCTCGCCGACCGGCTGGACTCCAGGTTCGCGCTGCTCACCGCCGGCTCCCGCACCCTGCTGCCCCGCCAGCAGACCCTGCGCGCCGTCGTCGACTGGTCCTGGGACCTGCTCGGCCCGCGCGAACGCGCCGTGCTGCGACGGCTGTCGGTGTTCGCCGGCGGCTGCACCCTGGAGGCCGCCGAGGCCGTGCTCGCGGACGCCGAGGTGCCCCGGGTGGAGGTCGCCGACCTGCTGCTGTCGCTGGTCGACAAGTCCCTGCTGGTGGCCGGGCTCGGCGAACAGCCGCGCTACTGGATGCTGGAGACCATCCACGAGTACGCGGCCGAACGCCTTGCCGAGGCCGCCGAACCCGAGGTCGCCCACCGCCACACCAGGCACTACCGGGAAGTCGCCCGGACCGCCGCCCTCCGCCTGCGCGGCCCCGGCCAGCTCGACGAGCTCGCCCGGCTGGACCGCGAGCAGGAGAACGTCCGGGCCGCGCTGCGCCGCGCCGTCGACGCCGAGCAGGAACAGGAGGCCCTGGTGCTGGCGCTGTCGATGGCCGGCTACTGGGCGCTGCGCGACTACCGCGCCGAGTCCCGCGGCTGGTTCGACGCGGTCACCGCGTTCGCCCCCGACCCGTTCGCCGACGACGCCCCGCCGCCCGTCCCGCTCACCGCCGGCCCGCTCGACCAGCCGCCGCCGCTGCCGCCCGAGCAGCTCCAGGAGGGCCGCCGCCAGCTCGGTCTGCACCGGCTGATCGGCATGTTCTCCGGCGACCTGGGGATGCTCGACGACCCCCACGCGCTGAACATCGCCCGCCGGGTGCTGGACGTCTACACCCCCGACCTGCCGCAGGGCTACCGGGTGCCGGCGCTCAGCCGGGTGTTCGCGGTCTTCCTCACCGGCGAGATGGACCGCACCCGGGAGGTACTGGACGACGCGGTGGCCGGCGCCCGCCGCCACGGCGCCCCCGGCGACCTGGCCTACGCCCTGCAGCTGCGCGCCCGGCTGCTCAACGACCTGGCCGGCGGCCTGCCGCAGGCGATCGCCGACAGCGAGGAGGCGCTCGCCCTGTACACCGCGCAGGGCGACCTGTGGGGCAGCTCCGACGCGCTGGCCGCGAAGGCCGAGAACGCCACCAAGTCCGGTGACAGCGCACTCGCCGAACGGGCCTTCCGTGAGGCGATCGAGCTGGCCGTCCGGCTCGACGCCCGCCAGGAGGTGCCGCTGCTGCGCGCCCGGCTCGGCGAGGTGATCGCCGAGTCGGACCCGGAGGCCGGCGAGCGAATGGTCCGCGACGCCATCGCCGAGGCCGCCGTGGACGTCCGGGACGCCGACGGCGCGCGGCTGTACGGCCGGCTGGTGCTGTGCAACCTGTGCGTGCAGCGCGGCCAGTACGCCGAGGCGCTGGCCGCGCTGGACGAACTGGCCTCCGAAGCACCCACCCGCGGCCCGCTGCCGTGGGTGTTCTCCGGCATCGTCACCTGCATCCGGGGCTGGGTGACGGCCCGCGCGGGCGACCCGCGCACCGGCCTGGCGATGATCCGCCAGGGCCGCCGCGCGATGGCCGAGGTGGAGGGCCGGGCCACCGTCTTCGTCGAGCACATGGCGATGATGCTGATGATCCCGCTGGCCGCCGTCCTCGCCGAACTCGCCCGGCAGGAAGGCGAGTTGGCCGCCGCCCGGCGCGGTGCGGAACTGGTCGGCGCGCACGACGGCCTCAGCGGCGCCTCCGGCTCCTTCATGGAACGCGCCGAACGCGTCCGCTGCGAGGGCCTGCTGCGCGAACTGCTCGGCGAGGAGGAGTTTTTGGCGGCGCGCCGGCGGGGCGGACGCCTCACCCTGCGCGAGGCGTCCGCCCTGCTGAACGATCCCGGGGCGTTCTGAGTGCCCCGCCGACCGGCGCTCAGGTGCGCTTGCGGAAGCGGGCCACCGCCAGCGGCGCCGTCACCACGGTGATCGCCGCCGACCAGATCAGCACCGTCACCGCCGAGTTGCCGACCGGCGTGTCGTTGATCAGCGCCCGGCAGGCGTCCGCCAGCGCGGACAGCGGGTTGTGCTTGGTGAACGCCTGCAGCCAGCCCGGCATGGTGGCGGGATCGGCGAAGATCGAACTGCCGAACTGCAACGGCATCACCACGATCATGGCCATGCCCTGCACCGCCTGGGCGCTGCGCAGCGCCATGCCCAGCAGCATCGACACCCACATCAGCGAGGCGCCGAACACCAGCGAGAGGCCGACCGCGGCCAGCAGGTTCAGCGGGCCGCCCTTGATGTCCATGCCGAGGATCATCGCGAAGCCGATCAGCACCGCGAAGGCGACGACCGCCCGCAGCGTCTCCGCGATCATCTTCGACAGCAGCACCGCCGAACGCCCGATCGGCAGGGTGCGGAAACGGTCCATCACACCGGTCTGGAAGTCCGTGTTCAGGCCGGTGCCCAGCGCCATCGCGAGGTTCAGGCCGGTGGTGCCGAGCAGGCCGGGCACCATGTACTGCATGTACTCGTGCTGATTGGAGGCCATCGCGCCGCCGAACACGTAGACGAACAGCAGGATCATGATGACCGGTACCAGCAGGGCGTCCAGCATGGACTCCGGGTCGGCCTTGATCCGCATCAGGTTCCGGCGGGTCAGCGCACCCAGGTGGCGCAGGTTCGAACGCAGGCCGATCCGGGTGTCGTCGGCGGACCGCACGGACGCGGCGGCCGGGGCGGGGCTCAGGGTGGCGGTGCTCATGCGACGGGCTCCTTGTCACGGGCCGGGGCGGGGACGGACGGCTTGCCGGTGATGGACAGGAAGACCTCGTCCAGGCTCGGCAGCTTGGTGTCGATACCGGCGATCCCGAACCCTCGGGTGCCCAACACGCCTATCACTGTGGTCAGTTGGCCCTCGTCGATGAGGTGCACCGCGAGCAGGCCGGAGTCTTCGGAGAAGGCCGCCGGGATCCCGGCATCCCGCAGAACACGGGCCATCTCCGGCAGCTCCGCCGGCCGCAGCGGGCGCACCTGCAGGCTCTGACCGCCGACCTGGGTCTTCAGCTCCTGGATGCCGCCACTGGCGATCACCCGGCCCTTGTCGATCACGGTCAGCGCGTCGGCGAGCTGCTCCGCCTCCTCCATGTACTGGGTGGTCAGCAGCACCGTCGACCCCTCACCGACCATCCGCTGCACCTCGTCCCACACCTCGTTGCGGGTCCGCGGATCCAGGCCGGTGGTGGGCTCGTCCAGGTACAGCACCTTCGGGCGGCCGATCATCGACGCCGCGAGGTCGAGGCGGCGTCGCATCCCACCCGAATAGCCCTTCGCCGGGCGCTTGGCGGCCTCCGTGAGCGAGAACCGCTCCAGCAGCTCGGCCGCCCGGGCCTTGGCGTCCTTGGCGGACAGATCCAGCAGGCGCCCGATCAGGTACAGGTTCTCGTAGCCCGACAGCAGCTCGTCCACCGACGCGTACTGGCCGGTCAGCCCGATCGTCCGCCGCAGCTGCTTCGGCTGCCGCAACACGTCGAACCCGCCCACGAACGCCGTGCCCGCGTCCGGCTTGATCAACGTCGACAGCACCCGCACCAGCGTGGTCTTCCCGGCCCCGTTCGGCCCGAGCAGCCCCAGCACCGTCCCCTCACGCACCGTCAGATCGACCCCGTCCAGGGCCTTCGTCTCCCCGTAGTGCTTCACAATGCCGTGGACCTCCACGGCGTTCCCCGTGTTTCGTGTCATGGGAACACCGTGCCGGGGCCGGCTGTCACGGGGCTGTCAGCCCGCTGTCAGGCAGACGGTTGCGATGACAGGGGCGTGGGGAACTGCGCGACAGGCGCAAAGCCCGTCCGCAAGGTCGCGATCAAGTGCAAGTCATTGTCCTGCGTCGCGATCTTGCGGTCGGGTCCTTCCGCTGCGCGCAGTTCTCCCCCAGCCCCAGGGGGCTGGGAGGTGCCCCCACGCGCCCCTGGCTTGCCTTACTGGAAGCTGTGCTCCGGGCCCGGGAAGGTGCCTTCGCGGACGTCCGAGGCGAACTCGCTCGCCGCCTGCGCCAGCGTCGCGCGCAGGTTGGCGTACTGCTTGACGAACTTGGGGACGCGGCCGGCCGTCATGCCGGCGAAGTCGGTCCAGACGAGGACCTGGGCGTCGGTGCCGGGGCCGCCGCCGATGCCGACGGTCGGGATCGCGGAGTGGGTGGTGACCTCGGCGGCGAGTTCGGCGGGGACGGCTTCGAGGACGACGGAGAACGCGCCGGCCTGCTGGACGGCCTTCGCGTCGCGGAGCAGCTGGTGGGCGGCCTCGTCGCCGCGGCCCTGGACGGGGTAGCCGCCATAGGCGTGCACGGACTGGGGGGTGAGGCCGATGTGGGCCATCACGGGGATGCCGGCCTCGACGAGGAGTTCGATGGTGCGGGCGCTGCGTTCGCCGCCTTCGAGCTTGACGGCGTGGACGCCGGCCTCCTTCATCAGGCGGGCCGCGTTGTGCATGGCCTGGGCGGGGGACTCCTGGTAGGAGCCGAAGGGCAGGTCGGCGACGATCAGGGCGCGCTGGGTGCCGCGGACGACGGCGGCGGAGAGCATCACCATCTGGTCCATGGTCACCGGCACGGTGGTCTCGTAGCCGAGGTGGCAGTTGCCGGCGGAGTCGCCGACGAGCAGGACGGGGATGCCGGCTTCGTCGAAGACGCCGGCGGTGAGGGCGTCGTAGGCGGTGAGCATGGCCCACCGTTCGCCGTTGCGCTTGGCCTTGGCGAGGTCCCGGACGGTGACCCGCCGGTTGGTGACCCCGCCGTAGAGGGTGGCGGGCGCGTCCTGCGGCTGGGCAGGCTGAAGCGGAGAGGCGTTCATCGAACAGACTCCTGGTGTGTGTCGTCTCGTGGCGCCGTGCGGCGTCCCCGGATCTGGCTCCATGCTTGCATGCCACGCGCCGTCAGCAAAGGGGCGGGAGTCCTGCCGTCCCCGGCCGTTCGGAGGGGTTCTTGGGGAGGTCTTTGCCGTACGGTGTCCCGACCGTTACGATACGGGACCGTCTCGTATCGAATAGGCGGCTAGTCTGCTCGTATGACCTCGCCGACCGCGCCGCCGGCACCTCGGGTGCCGGAAGCCGTACACCGCCGACGCTGGTGGATCCTGGGCACCCTGGTGCTCGCCCTGCTCGTCGTCGTGCTCGACAATTCGATCCTCAACGTGGCGATGAAGACCATCGCCACCCCCGCCCCGGTGGGCCTCGGCGCGAGCCAGAGCGACCTGGAATGGGCGATCAACTCCTACACGCTGGTCTTCGCCGGCCTGCTGTTCACCGCCGGCCTGCTGGGCGACCGGTTCGGCCGGAAGTGGACCCTGCTGTCCGGCATGGTGGTCTTCGGCCTCGGCTCGCTGCTGTCCGCGTTCGCCGCCGGCCCGGGCGAACTCATCGGCTACCGCGCGGTGATGGGCCTCGGCGGCGCGTTCGTGATGCCGGCGACGCTGGCCATCATCATGAACGTCTTCGAGCGGCACGAGCAGCCCAAGGCGATCGGCATCTGGGCCGGCGCGGTGGGCCTGGCGATCGCCATCGGCCCGATCACCGGCGGCCTGCTGATCGAGCACTTCTGGTGGGGCTCGGTGTTCCTGGTGAACGTCCCCATCGTGATCCTCGCGCTCGGCCTGATGGGCTGGCTGGTCCCGGACTCCAAGGACCCCAACCCGGGCAAGCTCGACCCGGTCGGCGTGCTGCTCTCGGTGATCGGCCTGGTGGCGCTGATCTACGGCATCATCAAGGGCGGCGAACTCGCCGACTTCACCGCCCCCGAGGCGTGGGTGCCGACCCTGATCGGCGTGGTCGCGCTGGCCGCGTTCGTGCTGTTCGAGAAGCGCACCAGCCACCCCGCGCTGGACGTCACCTGGTTCCGCAATAAGGTGTTCTCCGCGTCGATCAGCGTGGTCGGCATCGTGTTCTTCGCGCTGATGGGCGTCTCGTTCTTCGGCGTGTTCTACATCCAGAGCGTGCGCGGCTACAGCGCTCTGCAGGCCGGTGAGCTGATGCTGCCGCTGGCCGTCGCCCAGCTGATCTTCGCGCCCCGGGCCCGGCTGGTGGTCGACCGGATCGGCATCCGGCTGACCTGCGCCGGCGGCATGCTGCTGGTCACGGTCGGCTTCCTCGGCTACGCGTTCCTGACCGCGACCAGCCCGATCTGGCTGCTGATCGTGCTCGGCTTCGTGATGGGCACCGGCATGGCGCACGTGATGCCGCCGGTGACGGTCGCCATCATGGGCGCGCTGCCGCGCGAGAAGGCCGGCGCGGGCTCCGCGCTGAACAACACCTTCCGCCAGGTCGGCGGCTCGCTGGGCATCGCGGTGCTCGGCGCGATGCTGTCCACCGTGTACCGCAACGGCATGGAGGACCACCTCGGCACCGTGCCGGAGCAGCTCCGCGACCGGGCCGGCGAGTCGATCGAGTCCACCCTCGGGACGGCCGAGAAGCTGCACCTGCCGGGCCTGGTCGACCCGGCCAAGGACGCGTTCATCCACGCCATGCACGTGGTCTCCGCGGTCTCGGCCGGCGTCACCGTGCTCGGCGCGGTGCTCGCGATGGCGCTGCTGCCCGGCAAGCTCCCCGCCGCCCCCGGCGGCCCGGCCGGCCGGGCCGACGCGCAGGGCAAGGCGGACTCCGACGCGAGTCCAGCCAAGGTCTGATCGGCAGGGTGGAGAATAAGGCCATGACAAGCGCCGACACTCCGCTCAAGCCGTGCCACGGCCCCGCCGCGGAGCAGGACGCTCCGCGGCGGGGCCGCCCGCGCAGCGAGGCCGCCGAGCAGGCGATCTACGGCGCCGTCGAGAAGCTGATGGAGGACGGCGTCGGCCTGGCCGAGCTGTCCATGGAGCGGATCGCCGCCGAGGCGGGCGTCGGCAAGGCCACCATCTACCGGCGCTGGCCCAACAAGGAAGCCCTGCTGGTGGACGTGGTCGCCCGGCTGGAGGAGCCGATGCCCCCGCTGGCCGGCCCCACCTACCGCGACGACCTGATCA
Source organism: Kitasatospora sp. NPDC004614 (assembly GCF_042873675.1). Classification (NCBI taxonomy): domain Bacteria; kingdom Bacillati; phylum Actinomycetota; class Actinomycetes; order Kitasatosporales; family Streptomycetaceae; genus Kitasatospora; species Kitasatospora sp. NPDC004614. The sequence goes on along the minus strand of NZ_JBIALR010000003.1, from coordinate 229,181 downwards.
GCGCCGTCGACTACATGCGCCGGCGCGGCCTGATCAAGCGCTCCCGGTGGATCGTCAAGTCCGCGCTCGGGCAGATGAACAGCTGGCCCGAACTCAAGCAGACGTACCACGAACGGGTGGTCCATCCGCGCCGCGAACTGATCCGGCAGATCGTCCGCCGCGGTGTCGAGGCGGGCGAACTCCGCTCCGACGTGGACGTCGAGCTGCTCTGCGAGATGCTCATCGGACCGATCCTGCTGCGCACTGTCCTGTGGGACGACGCACCGCTGGAGGACCCCGACCTGCCCCGCCAGATGATCGACGCCGTCCTGGAGGGCATCGCCGCCCGTTAGATCGGCCTGGGCGTGGAACTCCTCGCACACATTGTCGCGTCCCTCCCGTCATAGGCTGAGCCGAGAATCGGATCGGAGCAGGTCGGGCGGGTCGGCAGGGAGTCGACGGACACGGCGGCAAGGAGCGGGCATGGTGCGGGCGGACGGCCCGGCGGTTGTGGCGGACGAGCAGGCGCCGACCCGGCGCGGCCGGCTGCAGCGCTGGTTCGACTGGCGGCGCGCCTGGCTGCTCACCGCGCTCGGCGTACTGCTCACGGTGCTGCTGGTGACCCACGCCCAGCTGCCCAACCGGTTCGGCAACCTCGGCAGCCTGCTGGAGACCTTCCTGCCCTGGCTGGGCCTGGCGGTACCGGTGCTGCTGGTACTCGCCCTGTGGCGGCGCTCCGGCGTCGCCGTGGTGGCCGCGCTGCTGCCCGCCGCGGTGTGGCTGAACCTGTTCGGCGCGCTGCTGGTCGACAAGAGCAGCGGACCCGGCGACTTCACCGTGCTCACCCACAACGTGTCCGCCGCCAACGACGACACGCAGGGCACCATCCGGATGCTCAACGGCTCCGGCGCGCAGATCGTCGCCCTGCAGGAAATCTCCGGCGCCGTCGCGCCCGTCTACGCCGCCGGGCTGGAGCAGGCGTACCCGTACCACGTGGTCAAGGGCACCGTCGGCCTGTGGTCCAGCTACCCGATCGACGACGTCACCGTGGTCGACCTCAAAATGGGCTGGACCCGGGCCTTCCGCGCCCAGGTCACCACCCCCAAGGGCCCGCTCGCCGTATACGTCGCCCACCTGCCCTCGGTGCGGGTCAAGTTCGACAGCGGCTTCACCGCCGGCCGCCGCGACGTCAGCGCGCAGGCCCTCGGCGACGCCATCGAGCACGAGCCGCTGGGCAAGGTGCTGCTGCTCGGCGACCTCAACGGCACCATGAACGACCGCAGCCTCGCCCCCATCACCTCCCAGCTGCGCTCCGCCCAGGGCGCGGCCGGCGACGGCTTCGGCTTCTCCTGGCCGGCGTCCTTCCCGATGGCCCGGATCGACCAGATCCTCAGCAAGGGCGGGCTGGTCCCCACCGACTCCCGCACCCTGCCGGCGGACGCGAGCGATCACCTGGCGCTGACCGCCGCGTACAAGTACTAGGAGGGCCCGCCCGGACTGCTGCCGATCACCACGGTGGCGTCCCGCTCCTCGTCCTGCTCGATCCGGACCGTCAGGCCCTGGCGGGACATCAGTGCGGCCGTCGCCGGGGCCTGCCGTTCGCTGGTCTCGATCAGCAGGTGGCCGCCGGGCGCCAGCCAGCGCGGTGCGGCGGCCGCCACCCGGCGCTGCACTGCCAGGCCGTCGGCGCCGCCGTCCAGTGCCACCGGCGGCTCGTGGTCGCGGGCCTCCGGCGGGAGCAGCGGTATTTCGCCGGTCGGCACGTACGGGGCGTTGGCCACCAGCAGTCCGACCCGGGCGCGCAGGTCGGCGGGCAGCGGGGCGTCCAGGTCGCCCAGGTGCACCACGCCGCCGTACGGGGCGAGGTTGCGGCGGGCGCACGCGACGGCGGCCGGGTCGACGTCGGCGGCGTGCAGCTCGACCCCGCCGAGCCGGGCGGCCAGCGCCGCGCCGATCGCGCCGGAGCCGCAGCACAGGTCCAGCACCACCGCGCCGGGCGCGCCCAGTGCGACGGCCCGTTCGACCAGGAACTCGCTGCGCCGGCGCGGCACGAACACACCCGGGGTCAGCGCGATGCGCAGCCCGGCGAACTCGGCGAAGCCCACCACCTGCTCCAACGGGTGCCCCGCGCACCGCAGTTCGAGCATCTCGGCGATCCGGTCGGGGCGGTCGGCGGCGGACAGCAGCAGCCGGGCCTCGTCCTCGGCGAAGACACAGCCGGCCGCCCGCAGCCGGTCGGTGACGTGGTCGGTCAGCTGGGCGGGGGAAAGGGGGAACGACACGGAGACCTCTCGGAAAGCCTTGCGGGCTCCCCGTCCGGTCAGGCCGCGGCCGGACGGCGGGGGAGCACCTCGACAACCTGCACGGTGATCTCTCCCACCTCCTTCGGCCGGCGCGCCGTCCATGATCGGGCGCGTATCGCGGCGCTCACCCTAACCCCTGCCGCCCGTCCTGTCAGCCCCTTGTCAGCCCTGCCGCCAGCGGTTGGTGATGGGCAGCCGGCGGTCGCGGCCGAAGTTCTTCGGCGAGACCTTCGGGCCCGGCGGGTACTGCCGGCGCTTGTACTCGGCCAGGTCGACCAGGCGTACCACCCGGTCCACCACCTCGGCCGGGAAGCCCTCGGCGACGATCGCGTCCCGCCCCTGGTCGCCCTCGACGTACCGGTCCAGGACGGCGTCCAGCAGGTCGTAGTCCGGCAGCGAGTCGGTGTCCACCTGGTCGGGGCGCAGCTCGGCGGACGGCGGCTTGCTGATGGTGTTCTCCGGGATCGGCGGCACCTCGCCGCGCGCCTCGGCCTGCGCGTTGCGCCAGCGGGCCAGCCGGAAGATCAGCGACTTGTAGACGTCCTTGATCGGGCCGTACGCGCCGACCGAGTCGCCGTACAACGTCGAGTAGCCGACCGCGAGTTCGCTCTTGTTGCCCGGGGCGAGGACGATCTGCCCCTCCTGGTTGGAGATCGCCATCAGCAGGGTGCCGCGCAGCCGGGACTGCAGGTTCTCCTCCGCCAGGCCGGTCAGCTCGGTGGCGCCCATGTAGGCGTCGAACATCGGGGCGATCGGGACGGTGCGGAAGTGCAGCCCGGTGCGGCGGGCCAGCTCGGCGGCGTCGTCGCGGGAGTGCTGCGAGGAGTAGCGCGAGGGCATCGAGACGCCGTACACGTGCTCCGCGCCGATCGCGTCCACCGCGATCGCCGCCACCAGCGCCGAGTCGATGCCGCCGGACAGGCCGATCAGCACCGAGCGCATGCCGTTCTTGCGGACGTACGCCCGGGTGCCCTCGACCAGCGCCGCGTACACCTCGGCCTCGTCGTCCAGCCGCTGGTTGATGTGGGGGGACTCGATCTCGGCGGGCGCGGGCTTCGGCTCGCCGCCCAGGTCGACCCGGGTCAGCCGCAGGCCGTCGGCGAGCACCGTGCCGTCGGGCAGGCCCGGCTCGGACGCGGCCGGCAGGTCGAGGTCCATGACCAGCAGCGCCTCCTCGAACTGCGGTCCGCGGGCCAGCAGTTCACCGTTCTCGTCGACCACCAGCGACTCGCCGTCGAAGACCAGCTCGTCCTGCGCGCCGACCATGTTCAGGTACACCAGCGGGCAACCAGCCTCGGCCGCACGGCGCTTGACCAGCTCCAGCCGGACGTCGTCCTTGTCCCGCTCGTACGGCGAACCGTTGATCGACAGCAGCAGCCCCGCGCCGGCCTGACCGGTCGCGGCGACCCGGCCGCCCTCCTGCCAGATGTCCTCGCAGATCGCCAGCGCGACGTCCACGCCGTGCAGCCGAAGGACCGTCAGCTGGTCGCCCGGCACGAAGTAGCGGTACTCGTCGAACACGCCGTAGTTCGGCAGGAAGTGCTTGGCGAACCTGGTCACCACCTCGCCGCCGCGCAGCACCGCCGCGCAGTTCTGCGGCTTGCCCGCGTACTTGCTGCCCGGCTCGCCCCGGCCCAGGTAGCCGACCAGCACCGGAGTTTCGCCCAGGCCCTCGGCCTGCAGCTTGGCCGCCAGGTCCACCAGGGCGGCGCGCGAGCCCTCCACGAAAGAGTCGCGGAACGCCAGGTCCTCGACCGGGTAGCCCGTGAGCACCATCTCCGGGAACGCGATCAGGTCCGCGCCGGACTCGGCGGCCCGCTTCGACCAGCGCAGCACCTCCTCGCTGTTGCGGGCGAGGTCACCGACCCATGGGTCGATCTGGCACAGGGCGAGACGCAGATTCGGCATGCCCCTGAGTGTAATCGTCTAACTGACGTTATGTCGCGAGGGGTGGGTTGCCCGCACGGTCCGCGCGGTCGGCAAGCGGACCGGGATCCGCCATGATGGGTCACGGCGCGATGCGGTCCGACGCGGCGCGGTTCGGTGCGACGCATCCGGTTCGTCCGGTTCAGGGCGTGTCAGGCGTAACACGGGCGTAAAGAGCAGAGGTGAGACTGTCCCCATGGGCAAGCAGCAGGAGTTCGTGCTTCGCGCACTCGAAGAGCGTGACATCCGGTTCGTCCGGCTGTGGTTCACCGACGTCCTCGGTTTCCTCAAGTCCGTGGCGGTCGCCCCCGCGGAACTGGAGCAGGCCTTCGAGGAGGGCATCGGCTTCGACGGCTCCGCGATCGAGGGCTTCGCCCGGGTGTACGAGTCCGACATGATCGCCAAGCCGGACCCCACCACGTTCCAGATACTGCCGTGGCGCTCCGAGAACCCCGGAACCGCCCGAATGTTCTGCGACATCCGGATGCCCGACGGCTCCCCGTCCTACGCCGACCCGCGCTACGTCCTCAAGCGCACCCTGAAGAAGGCCTCCGACCAGGGGTTCACCTTCTACACCCACCCCGAGATCGAATTCTTCCTGCTCAAGGACCTCCCCGGCGACGGCACCCCGCCCACCCCCGCCGACCAGTCCGGCTACTTCGACCACACCCCGCGCGGCATCGGCCACGACTTCCGCCGCCAAGCCATCACCATGCTCGAATCCATGGGCATCTCGGTCGAGTTCAGCCACCACGAGGGCGCCCCCGGCCAGCAGGAGATCGACCTCCGCTACGCCGACGCGCTCTCCACCGCCGACAACATCATGACCTTCCGCCTGGTCATGAAGGAGGTCGCGCTCGAACAGGGCGTCCACGCCAGCTTCATGCCCAAGCCGTTCTCCAACTTCCCCGGCTCCGGCATGCACACCCACGTCTCCCTCTTCGAGGGCGACCGCAACGCGTTCCACGAATCCGGCGCCGAGTACCAGCTCTCCAAGGTCGGCCGCTCCTTCATCGCCGGCCTGCTCAAGTACGCCGCCGAGACCGCCGCCGTCACCAACCAGTGGGTCAACTCCTACAAGCGCATCTGGGGCGGCTCCCAGCGCACCGCCGGCGCGGGCGGCGAAGCCCCCTCCTACATCTGCTGGGGCCACAACAACCGCTCCGCCCTCATCCGCGTCCCCATGTACAAGCCCGGCAAGCAGGGCTCCACCCGCATCGAGGTCCGCTCCCTCGACACCGGCTGCAACCCCTACCTCGCCTACGCCGTCACCCTCGCCGCCGGCCTCAAGGGCATCGAGGACAACCTCGAACTCCCCCCCGGCGCCGACGACGACGTCTGGGCCCTGACGGATGGCGAACGCCGCGCCCTCGGCATCCAGCCCATGCCCCAGAACCTCGGCGAAGCGATCGACCTCATGCAGCGCAGCGAACTCGTCGCCGAGACGCTGGGCGAGCACGTCTTCGACTTCTTCCTGCGCAACAAGCGGCAGGAGTGGGAGGAGTACCGCTCGGAGGTTACTCCGTTCGAGCTGAAGAAGATCCTCCAGGTGCTGTAGCCCTGCGGGTCTTGGGGGTTCCGGGCCGGTGGCACGTACTGCCGCCCCGGGGCCCCGGGGGCCGGTGTCGCATCGGTACAGTGCGCGCCATGTCATCCGAGGAGAACCGGCCGAGCTGCCCCGAGTGCGATCGTCCGCTGTCATGCGGCGCCATGGTGCTGTTCGAGCGCGAGGACGACGGGAAGCGGACCTGTCGCGGCGTGTGGGAGTGCGACCAGCGGCACGTCTGGTGGGGGTGGCTGGACCGGCCGGGTGAGCCGTTGGAGGCCTGCCCGTACCCCGACATCCTCCGTGAGTGACCGCCGTCGACGGGGTAGTGGCGGGTTGTGTCGACAGTTGGTCGCGGGCGGTTCCAGTTGCTGGGCTGCCGCGCCGGGGAGCGATCTGGGGGCGGGCGTGGCCGGGGTGCGTGAATTGCGGGTGGTCGAGCAGGAGGCGATCGTGTTCCACGAACGCCGCGAGTCGCAGGCCGAGATGCAGCAGCGGGACGGCGGGTCGCCGAGGTGAGTGGCGGGCGGGGGCCTTCGCGGCAGGAGTTGATCCGGCGTCGGCGGCGGAGCGGGTTCGTCGGGCGGCGGAGTGAACTGGCTGTGTTCACCGAGGTGTTGGGGCAGGTGCCGGAGGACGCGGCACAGTTCCTGTTCCATGTGCACGGGCCCGGCGGGGTGGGGAAGTCCACGCTGGTGCGGCAGATGGAGACGGCGGCGCGGGACGCACGGGCCGCGACCGGGTACGTGGACGAGGCGGTGGCCGATCCCGTCGAGGCGATGAAGGCGCTCGCCGGGCAGTTCGCGCAGCAGGGTGCGCCGATGAAGTCGCTGGAGCGGCTGCTGAACACGTATCAGCAGCGGCGGCACGAGGCGGACGCCGGTCTGGTGGTGGCGGGGGAGAGCGCGTCCCCGTCTCCGGGAAGTGTGATCGCGTCGAGGGTCGGCCTGGTCGGGCTGGGGATGATCCCCGGGGTCGGAGCATTCACGGGGGCGTTGGACGCCAATCAAGTCGCTGCCGGCGCCGAGCAGTTGAAGGGCATGCTCAGCGCACGGTTCCGTAGCCACGAGGACGTGCAGCTGGTGCTGTCGCCCGTCGAGGCGCTGGCACCGGTATTCCTTCAGGAGCTGACGGAGATCGCGCAGCGGCGCAGCTGGGTGGTGTTGTTCTTCGACACCTACGAGCGCACCGGGCCGATGCTCGACACCTGGCTGCGGGACGTGCTGCTCAGCGACCGCTACGGCGAGTTGCCTGCGAACGTGCTGGTGGTGCTGGCCGGGCAGAGGCGGCTGGACGCGCAGTGCTGGGGGGACTGGCTGGACCTGGTCGCGGATCTGCCGCTGGACGTGTTCACCGAGACCGAGGCTCGCCAGCTGCTGGCCGCCAAGGGCGTCACGGACGAGCACGTGATCGAGGTGGTGCTGCGGCTGTCCGGTCGGCTGCCGCTGCTGGTCTCCACTCTCGCCGAGTCGCAGCCGAGTGCGGCGGCCGAGGTCGGCGACCCGGTCGGCACAGCGGTTGAACGCTTCCTGAAGTGGGAGACCCGGCCCGAGCGGCGGGCGGCCGCGTTGGCCTGTGCGCTGCCGCAGGAGTTGGACGAGGACGTGTACCGGGCGGCCGTTGAGGACGAGGAGGCTCGGGAGCTGTTCGAGTGGCTGCGGTCGATGCCGTTCGTCACCGACCGGTCGGGCCGTTGCCACTACCACGACGTGGTGCGGACGGCGATGCTGCGCTTGCAGCGCCAGCAGTCGCCGGTGCGGTGGCGGCGGCAGCACGAGCGGCTGGCGACGACGTTCGGCGAGTGGCGGGCTCAACTCGCCTGCGACGCAGAGGAGACGGGAGGCCGCTGGCGGGACGAACGCTGGTGCGGGTACCGCCTCCAGGAGACGTACCACCGGCTGTGCGCCGACCCCGACCGGGCGCTGCCGCTCGCGTTGCGGGAGTTGCTCGACGCCTGGAGTCACAGCACTGCGACGCTGCTCCGCTGGGTGCAGATGCTCGCCCGGGCAGGTCGGGACACGGGCACGGGGGAGCTCCAGGAGTGGGGTGATCGGCTGGTGGCGGCGATGGCCGAACCGGAGCCGGGGATCGCCGCGACGACGCTGCTGCTGTCGGGCAGGGTCCTCGACCGCCCGGGTCGGGCCGTGGCGTACCGGCGGCGCGGCATCGGACACCACGGGCAGGGCCGGCACGACCTCGCGCTGGCGGACTTCGACCGGTCGGTGACGCTCGACCCCGACCGGCCGGAGGCGCTGCACAGTCGCGGGCGCGCCCTGATCACGGCGGAGCGGTACGAGGAGGCGCTGGCCGATCTCGACCGGGCCGTCGAGCTGGATCCCGACTACGCCGCGGCCTTTGCCACCCGGGGGGAGGCCCGGCGTCTGATGGGACAGTACGAGGAGGCGCTGGCCGACTTCGACCGGGCGGTCGAGCTCGACCCCGGCCACGGCTGGGCCCTCGGGCGTCGCGGCGACACCCATCAGGAGTTGGGACGGCACGAGGAGGCGCTGGCGGACTACGACCGGGCCGTCGAGCTCGATCCGGACGACCGCCGGGCTCTCATCGGCCAGGGGCAGACCTACTGGGGGAGAGGGCGAACCGAGGAGGCGCTGGCCAGTTTCGGTCGAGCGATCGAGGTCGATCCCGAGGACCTGTTCTCCCTCACCGTCCGGGGCGAGATCCACCGGCAGTCGGGGCGGCCCGAGGTGGCGCTGGCCGACCTCGACCGGGCGATCGAGCTCGACCCGGAGTACGTCCTGGCCCTCAGCTTCAGGAGCCACGCCAACCGGGACCTGGGGCGTCACCAGGAGTCACTGAGGGATCTCGACCGGGCGCTCGAGCTCGATCCGGACAATGCGCCGGCCTTGGTCCGCCGAGGTCTGACCTACCGGGAGCTGGGCCGGCTGGAGGAGGCGCTGGCCGACTTCGCCCGGGCGATCGAGATCGACGGCGAGTACGGGTGGGCCTTCCACGTACGGGGTGGGACCTACCGGGAGCTGGGCCGGTTCGAGGAGGCGTTGGCGGACTACGACCGGGCCGTCGAGCTCGATCCCGGGGACGTGGTGGCCCTCACCGCGCGCGGCGACACCTGCCGGGAGCTTGGGCGGCCCGAGGAGGCGCTGGCCTCGTACGACCGGGCAGTGGAACTCGACCCGCACTCCCAGTGGACGGTGCTGGCACGTACGTGGATGTACCGGGACCTGGGGCGTCATCAGGACGCGCTGGACGGTCTCGACCGGGCCATTCGGCTGATGCCCGAGGCGGCGACGCTGTTCGTCACCCGCGGCAGCCTTCACCAGGCGATGGGAGACCACCCGGAGGCGCTGGCCGACTTCGACCGGGCGCTCGCCCTCGAACCCGACGAGCCCAGGACTCTGGCGGCGCGTGGCCACCAGTACGTGGCGATGGGACAGCACACGGAAGCACTGGCCGACTTCGACCGGGCCGTGGAACTCGCCCCCGGAAGCGGCTGGGCGGTCGAGCAGCGGGGCAACGCCCACCTGGCGATGGGCAGGTACGACGAGGCGTTGGCAGACTACGACCGGGCGCTCGAACTCGGTCCCGACCATGCGTTGCTCGCCGGTTCGCAGGGCTTCGCCCACCGGATGGCGGGCAGATTCGCCGAGGCCCTGACGGCGTACGACCGCGCGGTGCGACTCGATCCGGCCCACGGTGTGCTCCGGGGCGTCGTGTACCGGCTCCTCGGCCGGTACGACGAAGCGTTGGCCGACTGCGACCGGGCCGTCGAGGCCAGTCCGGCGGCCTGGCTGGTGGCGGCGCGAGGGCTGACGTACCGCCTGCTGGGCAGATACGCGGAGGCGTTGGCGGACCTCGACCGGGCGATCGAGGAGGAGCCGGAGAAGGGCTGGGTCCACTACGAGAAGGGGGTGGTCCTGCACGCGCTCGGCCGGCCCGAGGGGGACGCCTGCTTCGCACGTGCCGTCGAACTCCTCCGACCGGGCGGCACTGTCGCGACCCTGAGCAACCTGGTGCTCGCCCACACCGCCGCGTCCGATCCGGCCGAAGCCGCTCATGTGCTGGACGCGTTCCTGCAGGCCGCGCCGTCCGCCGGGCAGCTCGCCGAACTGCACATCGAACTCGGCACCCTGGTCCAGGTCATGCCGTCCGTCGCCGAGCACGCGGCCGCCCTCCGGCAGCGGCTGCTGGAGGCACGGGCAGTGCCGGGCTGAGTGCGCTCAGCGGCGCAGCTGCTCGCGGCGCCAGGCGGGTGCGGGCCACGGGGCATGGCGGCGGCCCTCGTGGAACAGCAGGCTTTCGCGGGCCGGACTTGGTCGGACGAGCAGCGTGGGGGACGGGCTGCCGCGAGAGCGGCGAACGGTCCGGGGGCCCGGTGGGAACGTACGCTTCGGGGAGGGAAACCCACGGGAGGCGGCGGTGGAGGAGCGGGCCGGGAGTCGGGTGAGTCGGTTGGAGACTCGGCTGGTGCGGCGGGGGTTCTCCGATCCGGATCAGGCGGTGCGGTTGTTGGACGAGCCGGAGTTGAGCGGGCTCGCTGCTGATCCGGTGCTGTTGGACGCGTTGGGGGCGGCGGCCGATCCGGATCAGGCGCTGTTCGGGTTGGCGCGGTTGCTGGAGGCGCTGGATCCGCATGAGCGGCACACCTTGCGCGACACGCTCACCACGTCGAAGCCGCTGCGTGACCGGTTGCTGGGGGTGCTGGGGGCGTCGACGGCGCTCGGTGATCATCTGGCCCGGCATCCGCGGGACTGGCACGCGCTGGTCACGTTCGAGTTGCGCGACATCCACCCGGGGCGTGGGGATTTTCTCGGCGAGCTGGCCCGTCGCGTTCAGCCGGGGGAGGCGGGGGCGGCCGATGCGCTGCGGGCCGCGTACCGGCGCTGCCTGCTGACGATCGCCGCCCGCGACCTGTCCGGCACCACCGACCTGCCGCAGGCCGCCGCCGAGCTGGCCGACCTGGCAGGTGCCACGTTGCAGACCGCGCTGGACATCGCCGCCGCCGAGGACCCGGAGGCGGCCGCCGCGTGCCGGCTGGCGGTGATCGGGATGGGGAAGTGCGGCGGCCGGGAGCTGAACTACGTCTCGGATGTGGACGTGATTTTCGTGGCCGAGCCGCGGGACGGGGTGGACGAGCAGCGCGCGATGCAGGCCGCCACCCGCCTCGCCGCGCGGCTGATGCGGCTGTGCTCGGACACCACCGGCGAGGGCGTGATCTGGCCGGTGGACGCCAATCTGCGCCCGGAGGGCCGCAACGGTCCGCTGGTGCGCACCCTGGCCAGCCACCTCGCGTACTACCGGCGGTGGGCCAAGACCTGGGAGTTCCAGGCGCTGCTGAAGGCCCGCCCGGTCGCCGGGGACGCCGAACTCGGCCGGGCGTACACCGAGGCGGTGGCCCCGCTGGTGTGGGAGGCCGCCGCCCGTGAGCACTTCGTCGCGGACGTCCAGCAGATGCGCCGCCGGGTGGTCGACACGATTCCGGCGGGCGAGCTGGAACGGCAGCTGAAACTCGGCCCGGGCGGGCTGCGGGACGTCGAGTTCGCCGTCCAGCTGCTGCAACTCGTGCATGGCCGGACCGACGAGGGCCTGCGCAGCGGCAACACCCTGGAAGCGCTTTCCGCGCTCTCCTCCGGGGGTTACGTCGGCCGCGCCGACGCCGCCTCGCTGGACGGCGCGTACCGCTTCCTGCGCACCCTCGAACACCGCATCCAGCTGCACCGGCTGCGCCGCACCCACCTGATGCCCACCGACCCGGCCGACCTGCGCCGACTGGCCCGCACCATGGCCCCGCTGATCAACGGCGACACCAGGGACGACCCCGTCACCGCCCTGCAACGGGAGTGGAAGCGGCACGCCGTCGAGGTGCGGCGGCTGCACGAGCGGCTGTTCTACCGTCCGCTCCTCGACGCCGTCGCCGAACTGCCCGTCGCCGAACTGCGGGTCACCCGCTCCGGCGCCGCCGGGCTCACCGCCGAAGCCGCCCGGCAGCGCCTCGCCGCACTCGGCTACGCCGACCCGGCCGCCGCGCTGCGGCACATCTCCGCACTCGCCTCCGGCGTCAGCCGCAAGGCAGCCATCCAGCGCACCCTGCTGCCGGTGCTGCTCGGCTGGTTCGCCGACTCCGCCGACCCGGACGCCGGCCTGCTCAACTTCCGGCAGGTCTCCGACGCGCTCGGCGGCACCCCCTGGTACCTGCGGCTGCTGCGCGACGAGGGCGCGGCCGCCGAACACCTGGCCCGGGTGCTGTCGGCCGGGCGATTCGCCCCTGATCTGCTGCTGCGGGCACCAGAGGCGGTCGCGATGCTCGGGGACTCCAGCGGGTTGGCGCCGCGCGGCCGGGCCGCACTCGAGTCCGAGATCCTTGCCGCCGTCGGCCGCGCCGACAGCCCCTCGGCCGGGGTGGCGGCAGCACGGTCGGTGCGCCGCCGCGAACTGTTCCGCACCGCCGCCGCCGACCTGCTCGGACGACTCGACGACGACCCCGCACAGGCGCTGGACGCCGCCGGCGAAGCCCTCACCTCGATCAACGCCGCCACCCTGCAGGGCGCGCTGCGCGCCGCGACCGCCGGCTGGGAGGCCCGCAACGGCGAACTGCCCACCCGGATCGCGGTCATCGGCATGGGCCGGTTCGGCGGCCACGAACTCGGCTACGGCTCCGACGCGGACGTGCTGTTCGTCCACGAGCCGCGACTCGGCGTCCTGGACGACGACGCGGCGGGCGCGGCGAAAGCCGTGATCGGCGAGATGCGGACCCTGCTCGCCGCGCCCTCGGTCGAACCCCCACTGGAGGTCGACGCGGACCTCCGCCCCGAGGGCCGCAACGGCCCGCTGGTGCGGACCCTCGCCTCCTACGCCGGCTACTACGCGCGCTGGTCGCACGCCTGGGAGAGCCAGGCGCTGCTACGGGCCGAACCGATGGCCGGCGACCTCGAACTCGGCGCACGCTTTCGGGACCTCATCGACCCGCTGCGCTACCCCGGCGGGGGCGTCTCCGAACGCGACCTGACGGAGATCCGCCGCATCAAGGCCCGGATCGAGGCCGAACGACTGCCCCGCGGCGCCGACCCCACCACCCACACGAAGATCGGCCGCGGCGGGCTGGCGGATGTGGAGTGGACGGTCCAGCTTCTCCAACTCCGGCACGGCCACGAGATCCCGGACCTGCGCACCACCCGGACCCGAGCCGCGCTCTCGGCCGCGACGGCGGCCGGCCTGGTGGAGCGGGAGGACGCGGAGGTGCTGGACGCCGCGTGGGTCCTGGCCTCGCGGGTACGGGCCGCCGTGATGCTGGTCCGGGGCCGGGCCGGGGACAGCTTCCCGGGCGACGCGAGGGAACTGGCGGGCGTCGCGCGCTACCTCGGCTACGGGGTCGGGCACTCCGGCGAGCTGCTGGACGACTACCGTCGGGTCACGCGGCGGGCGCGACACGCTGTCGAGCGGCTGTTTTACGGGACGGAGTAGGGCGAACGCAGGCGGGCCGCTCGCGCAAGTCTTCCTGCGCCCCTGGTTTCCCTAGGCAGAGACCTTGGTTTCCCAGGAGACCGGAACCGTCAGGGCGTTCTCCGCCGGGTCGTCCGGGTCGCGGGGGAGGCGGTAGACCCAGTTGTGGTAGATGAACCGGGCCGCGACGAAGCCGATGATCAGGCAGATCTCGCCGCCGACGGCGTCCAGCCAGAAGTGGTTGGCGGTGGAGATGATCACGCTGAGGGTGACGAGGGGGTAGGCGAGGCCGAGGACGCGGACCCAGGTGCGGCGGGCCAGGAAGAAGATGGTGAGGCCGCACCACATGGACCAGCCGATGTGCATGGAGGGCATGGCCGCGAACTGGTTGGAGACGTGTGCGCCGGCGCCGGAGGCCATGGAGCCCCAGGTCTGGTGGACGGTGACGGTGTCGACGAAGCCGGCGTCCATCAGGCGGGGTGGGGCGAGGGGGAAGAAGTAGAAGCCGAGCAGGGCGATGCCGGTGGTGACGAAGAGCACCGTGCGGGCGGCTGCGTAGCGGCCGGGGTGGGAGCGGTAGAGCCAGACCAGTACGCCGATGGTGACGATGAAGTGCAGGGTGGCGTAGTAGTAGTTCATTCCGACGATCAGCCAGGTCACCGAGTTGACGGCGTGGTTGATCGAGCGCTCGACGGCGATGCCCAGGGTGTGTTCGAGGTCCCAGATCCAGTTGGCGTGCTTGTGCGCTATCGCGGCCTGCTCGGGAACCGCGTTGCGGACCAGCGAGTACAGCCAGTAGCTGATGCCGATCAGGGCGAGTTCGAAGAGCAGGTGCGGTCTGCGCGGGATGCGGCGCTGCTCGCGCAGGCGGGCGCGGAGGCCGGCGGCGGGTGGCTGGGCGACGCGGGTGGCTCCGCCGGGCTTGTGGGCGGTGTGGTCCGTGCCCGGGTCGGAACCGTCGCGTGCGCTCCGCTCGGCGCGGTCGGCGCCGGGTGCGTGGATCTCGGTCGGTTCCCCCATGGACGAGAAGTCTGCCAGAAGAGGTGTGGCCGCTTGCTCATCCTCTGGTCGGGGATTCTTCACCGACTGTCCCCCTACGGGGGTAGGGGTCGATCGGTTCTCGAGGCGCATGGGGTCCATTGTGGCGTGAGGGTTACCGGGGGTCGAGCCGGGGTCTCGTTCGTGCGCGGATCCCAAGCGGGGCAGGTCACGACTCGATATGACTCCCGGCCGGAAGGGCTTTCGCATCTTGCTGAAACATCTTGCAGAGCGCTAGGTTCCACGCCACCCACCCTGCCCGAGCGCCCCAGAGGGAGAGCCCTGTCGTGGCCGACGCCCAAGCCCGTTCCCCGCGCCGCACCACCCCGTACCGCCGTCCCGGACGGGCCTCCGTCCTGGTGGCGGCCTCGCTGATCGCCGCGACGCTGGGCGCCGTGCCGCTCGCGTCGGCCGCGCCGTCCGCCCCGCCGGCCGCGCCGTCGGATGCGTCGCTGGCTTCGACCGCGGCCCGGCACGACCTGACCCGGGAGCAGTTCTACTTCGTGCTGCCGGACCGGTTCGCCAACGGCAGCACCGGCAACGACACCGGTGGGGTCACCGGCGGGCGGCTGGACAACGGCTTCGACCCGGCCGACAAGGGCTTCTACCACGGTGGCGACCTGCAAGGGCTGATCGACAAGCTGGACTACATCCAGGACCTCGGCACCACCGCGATCTGGATGGCGCCGATCTTCAAGAACAAGCCGGTGCAGGGCGCGGGGGCGGACGCATCTGCGGGCTACCACGGCTACTGGATCACCGACTTCACCCAGGTCGACCCGCACTTCGGCACCAACGCGCAGCTCAAGGAGCTGATCGACAAGGCGCACAAGCGCGGCCTCAAGGTCTTCTTCGACGTCATCACCAACCACACCGCGGACGTCATCGACTACGCGGAGGGCTCGTACGACTACCGCTCGACGGGCGCCTACCCGACGCTGGACGCCGACGGGAACCCGGTGGACGAGACGGCGGTCGCCGACGCTCGGGCGCAGTGGCCGGGCATCTCGAAGGACTCCTTCCCCAATGCCCCGGTGTTCCGGGCGCCCGCGGACGCGAAGGCGAAGTCCCCGTCCTGGCTGAACGACCCGGCGCTCTACCACAACCGGGGCAACTCGACCTTCGTCGGCGAGTCCGCGACCGAGGGCGACTTCTCCGGCCTGGACGACCTGGACACCCAGAACCCGAAGGTCGTCGCGGGGATGGAGAAGATCTACCAGCAGTGGGTGGCCGACACCGGGGTGGACGGGTTCCGGATCGACACCGTCAAGCACGTGAACATGGCGTTCTGGGAGCAGTGGGCGCCGGCGCTGAAGCAGTTCGCGGCGCAGCAGGGGAACAAGAAGTTCTTCATGTTCGGCGAGGTGTACTCGGGTGACCCGGCGGTGACCTCGCCGTACGTCACCAAGGGCAAGCTGCAGGCGACGCTGGACTTCGCGTTCCAGGAGGCGGCCCGGAAGTACGTGTCGCAGAACGGTTCGGCGAAGGCGCTGAGCGAGCTGTACGCGCAGGACTACCGGTACACCACGGCCGACACCGACGCGTACGAGCTGCCGACCTTCCTCGGCAACCACGACATGGGCCGGTTCGGGTCGTTCCTGCGGAGCGACAACCCGGGGGCGTCGGACGAGGCGCTGCTGGGCAAGGACCGGCTGGCCAACGAGCTGCAGTTCCTGACCCGCGGGCAGCCGGTGGTCTACTACGGCGACGAGCAGGGCTTCACCGGCGCGGGCGGCGACAAGGACGCCCGGCAGGACATGTTCGCCTCGAAGACCCCCTCGTACAACAGCGACCCGGTGATCGGCGGCGACGCCGGTTCGAAGGACCGGTACGGCCGGGACGGGGCGCTGTACCGGGGGATCGCCGGGCTGGCGAAGCTGCGCAAGGACAACCCGGCGCTGGCCGACGGCGCGCAGGTGGAGCGGTACGCGGCGGACGGGCCGGGGGTGTACGCGTTCTCCCGGATCGACGCCAAGGACCAGGTGGAGTACCTGGTGGCGGTGAACAACGCGGCCGGGGCGAAGACCGTCACGCTGGACACCTTCTCGGCGGGCATGGACTTCGACGGCCTGTACGGGTTCCAGGGCAGGGTGAGCAGCGGCGCGGACGGCAAGGTGACGGTCACCGTCCCGGCGATGTCCTCGCTGGTGCTGAAGGCGAAGCACAAGCTGGCCAAGCCGGCGGCGGCTCCGTCGGTCACCGTGAACGCTCCGGCCGACGGTTCGTACGGGACGGTGGCGCTCGGCGCGAGCGTGCCCGGTGGCGGGTTCAACCGGGTGACGTTCGCCGCGCAGGTCGGCAACGGGCCGTGGCGGACGCTGGGCACCGCCGACAACGGGGTGTACCGCGTCACGCAGAACCTGGACGGCGTCGCGCCCGGCACCGTGGTGCGGTTCAAGGCCGTGGTGCAGGACTCGGCGGGCCGACTGGCCTCCGCGAGCGGGCAGTTCACCACCGGACAGCAGGCGCCGGTGCCCGCGCCGAGCGCGGTGACGCGGCCGTACGCGGTGGTGCACTACCAGCGCCAGGACGGCAACTACGACGGCTGGAACCTGTACACCTGGGGCGACATCGCCGACGGCGAGGGCACCACCTGGCCGGACGGGCACGGCTTCGTCGGGCGGGACGCGTACGGCGCGTTCGCGTACGTGAAGCTGAAGGGCGGGGCGTCCGACGTCGGGTTCGTGGTGGAGAAGAACGGCACCAAGGACGTCGAGCAGGACCGGCACATCGACATCTCCGCCACCGGCGAGGTGTGGATCAAGGAGGGCGACCCGGCCGTCCGCACGGCCAACCCGGACGGGGCGCAGCCGGTGCCGGAGGGCAAGGCGGTCATCCACTACCGGCGCGCCGACGGCAACTACGACGGCTGGGGCCTGCACGACTGGACGGGCGCGGCCACCCCGACCGACTGGGGCAACCCGCTGATGCCGGCCCGCAAGGACGCGTTCGGCGCGGTGTTCGAGGTGCCGCTGGCGGCCGGGGCGAGCAGCCTCAGCTACATCATCCACAACGGCAACGACAAGGACCTGCCGCAGGACCAGTCGCTGAACTTCGCCACCTCCGGCCGCGAGGTGTGGATCATCGGCGGCCAGGAGGGCTACCTGCTGCCGCAGACCGCCGGCGCCTCCTCGCAGCTCGACCTGGGCTCCGCGAAGGCCCAGTGGATCGACGCGAAGACCGTCGTGGTGCCCGCCAACTACGGTGCGGCGGACGCCCAGTTGAAGGGCGGCACCAGCGCCCAGCTGATCTACGACCCGGCCGGCGGGCTGAGCGTCGAGCAGGGCGTGCTGTCCAAGCCCGGCCACTGGATCCGGCTCACCCCGGCGGCCGGCCTGACAGACGCCCAGAAGGCGAAGTTCCCGCACCTGGCGGGCTACCGGGCGTTCACCGTGGACGCGCGCGACGCCGGCCGGATCACCGCCGCGCTGCGCAGCCAGCTGGTCTTCGCCGAGCACCTGCCGAACGGCGCGGCGCTGGCCGCCACCGGCGTGCAGATTCCCGGCGTGCTGGACGACCTGTACGCGGGGAAGGCCGCGAAGGCCCAGCTCGGCCCGGTGTACACGGGCCCGGGCCGGGGCAACGGCAGCAACCGCCAGGTGACGCTCTCGCTGTGGGCGCCGACCGCGACCGAGGTGGCGGTGCAGCTGTTCGACAGGGCGAGCGGCGGCACCCCGAAGACCGTGCCGCTGAAGCGCGACGAGGCGTCGGGCGTGTGGTCGCTGACCAAGGACGCCAAGGAGCTGGACGGCAAGTACTACCTGTATCAGGTCAAGGTGTGGGCGCCCAGCGTGCAGAAGATGGTCACCAACACCGTCACCGACCCCTACTCGACCGCGCTGGCCACCGACTCGAAGCGCAGCCTGGTCGCCGACCTGTCGGCCGCCGCGACCAAGCCCAAGGGCTGGGACCAGCACCGCAGCCCGGCGGCGATCCCGGCCACCAAGCAGCAGATCCAGGAACTGCACGTGCGGGACTTCTCGGCCGCCGACACCACCGTGCCGGCCGACGAGCGCGGCACCTACCTGGCGTTCACGCAGTCGAAGTCCGCGGGCATGCAGCACCTGAAGGAGCTCGCCGCGGCCGGGGTGACGACCATTCACCTGCTGCCGACCTTCGACATCGCCACCATCCGGGAGAACCGGGCCGACCAGAAGCTCCCCGCCTGCGACCTGGCCGCGCTGCCCGCCGATTCGGGCAAGCAGCAGGAGTGCGTGGCGGCGGTGAAGGCCGACGACGCCTACAACTGGGGCTACGACCCGCTGCACTACACCGTCCCCGAGGGCTCCTACGCGACCGATCCGAACGGTACGGCGCGCACCGTGCAGTTCCGCGAGATGGTGCAGGCGATGCACGACGCGGGCCTGCGGGTGGTGCTCGACGTGGTCTACAACCACACCGCGGCGGCCGGGCAGGACGAGCACTCGGTGCTGGACAAGGTCGTCCCCGGCTACTACCAGCGCCTCAGCGACAGCGGCAAGGTCACCACCGACTCGTGCTGCGCCGACACCGCGCCCGAACACGCCATGATGAACAAGCTGGTGGTCGACTCGGTGCTCACCTGGGCCAGGCAGTACCGGGTGGACGGCTTCCGGTTCGACCTGATGGGCCTGGACCCGAAGTCCACCATGCTGGACGTGCGGTCCGCGCTCGGCGGGCTCACCCCGCAGCGGGACGGCGTGGACGGGAAGAACATCTTCCTCTACGGCGAGGGCTGGAACTTCGGCACCGTCGCGAACGACGCCCGGTTCGTCCAGGCCACCCAGGCCAACATGGCCGGGACGGGCATCGCCACCTTCAACGACCGGATCCGGGACGCCGGGCGCGGCGGCAACTACATGCTGTCCTCGGCCCCGCAGCAGGGCTTCGCCTCCGGCCTGTACACCGACCCGAACGGCTCGGCCGACAACGGCAGTTCGGAGGACCAGAAGGCCCGGCTGCTGCACCAGATGGACCAGATCAAGGTCGGTCTGACCGGCAACCTGGCCGGCTACGCGTTCACCGACTCCGCCGGAAAGTCCGTCACCGGCAAGGGAGTCGACTACAACGGCGCCCCGACCGGCTACGCGGCCAACCCCGGCGAGGCGGTGGAGTACCTGGACGCGCACGACAACGCCGACCTGTACGACGCGCTGGCGTTCAAGCTGCCGCAGGGCACCTCGCCCGCCGACCGGGCCCGGATGCAGGCGCTCGGCCTGTCGCTGACCGCGCTCGCCCAGGGCCCGGGCTTCGCCCAGGCCGGCAGCGACCTGCTGCGCTCCAAGTCGCTGGACGCCAACTCGTACGACTCCGGCGACTGGTTCAACGCCGTCAACTGGGACTGCAAGCTGGGCAACGGCTGGGGCCGCGGCCTGCCGATGGCCGCCGACAACCAGGAGATGTGGGCCCGCGACAAGCAGCTGCTGGCCGACCCGAAGCTGCGGATGGGCTGCAACGAGATGGGTGCCAGTACGGCGCTCTACCAGCAGTTCCTGAGGATCCGTCAGTCCTCGCCGCTGTTCTCGCTGGCGAGCACGGCCGAGGTGCAGCGCCGGCTGTCCTTCCCGCTGTCCGGCACCGCGGGGGAGAACCCGGGTGTGATCACCATGCACCTGGACGGGACGGGGCTGCCGGGCGCCGAGAAGGGCCTCACGGTGGTCTTCAACGCCACCCCGACCGCACAGACCCAGACGGTGGCGGGCCTGCGCGGCACGGCGCAGGCGCTGCACCAGGTGCAGGCCTCGGGCACCGATCCGGTGGTCAGGCAGGCAGCCTTCGACGCGGCCTCGGGGACCTTCACGGTGCCGGGCCGGACGGTGGCGGTGTTCGTCCAGAAGTAATGGTTCCCCGCCGGTAACTGGGGTCTCACCTCCGGGTGGGGCCCCTTGCGGGGTTGGCCGGAAAGCATCGGTGCGGTACGGTCAACCGCCATGTTTAGCTGACGGCATCCCAAATGCCGGACCATGGGGGGCTCTTGAGGGACTTGTAGGGCGGTCATAAATGAGTCAATCCGTGGCATGCATCTGTCATTCGGCAGGTGTTTACTGCCACGATTCCCCTCGCTGCGAAGACAGGTAGCCCCAACTCCCGCCGGTGGAGCCCTCCCCAGGCCACCGGCAGCCCCGCAGCCCGCACCGCGCACGTGCACCGCACCCTCGCCGCGACAGGCGGCCGGGGCCCCCGCTGCGCCGCAACCGCGGCCAGATTCTCTTCACCGCTCGTGACCCCGCGACGGTCGGTAAAGGAGTCCCGAATGTCTCGCTACACGCATGCCCGCGTGAGCATGGCCGCCCTCGCGGCCACCACCGCCCTGCTGGTGACCGCGATCCCGTCGGTGGTGGCCCAGGCCGCCCCCGCCGGCCCGTCCGCGGCCTCGCAGGTCGCCGGCCAGCAGGTGGCCGCCGGGCGCGCCCAGTTGCTCTCGGACGCGGGCTCCCGCGCCCCCCAGGTCGCGCAGAACCTGGGCATGGGCTCCGCCGAGAAGCTGGTGGTCAAGGACGCGTTCAAGGACGCCGACGGCACCCAGCACTTCCGCTACGAGCGCACCTACAACGGACTCCCCGTCCTCGGTGGCGACATGGTCGTCCACCAGGCCGCGAACGGCACCACCAAGGGTGTCGACCGGGCCTCCACCGCGTCGCTGAACGGCCTGTCCACCACCCCGAAGCTGGCCGCCGCCAAGGGCCAGGCGACCGCGCTGGCCGCCGAGTCCGGCTCCGCGCTGGAGACCGCGCCCCGCCTGGTGGTGTGGGCCGCCGACAACAGCCCGCGGCTGGCCTGGGAGACCGTGGTCGCCGGCACCCAGAAGGACGGCACCCCGAGCAAGCTGCACGTGGTGACCGACGCCAACAGCGGCGACGTCATCCAGAAGTGGGAAGGCATCGAGACCGGCACCGGCACCGGCGTCTTCGTCGGCACCGTCAACGTCGGCACCACGCTGTCCGGTTCGACGTACCAGCTGAAGGACGCCACCCGCGGTGGGATGTACACCACCAACATGAACAACGGGACCAGCGGCAACGGCACCCTGTTCACCAAGTCCACCGACACCTGGGGCGACGGCACCGCCGCCAACAAGGAGTCCGCGGCCGTCGACGCCCACTACGGCGTCTCGATGACCTGGGACTACTTCAAGAACACCTTCGGCCGCAACGGCATCCGCAACGACGGTGTCGGCGCCTACAGCCGGGTCCACTACAGCAGCAACTACGTCAACGCCTTCTGGGACGACAGCTGCTTCTGCATGACCTACGGCGACGGCTCGGGCAACACCCACCCGCTGACCGAACTCGACGTCGCGGGCCACGAGATGACGCACGGCGTCACCTCCAACACGGCCGGCCTGATCTACTCCGGCGAGTCCGGCGGCCTGAACGAGTCCACCTCGGACGTGTTCGGCAACATGGTCGAGTGGTACGCCAACAACTCCAAGGACAACCCGGACTACCTGGTCGGCGAGCTGATCGACATCAACGGCAACGGCACGCCGCTGCGCTACATGGACCAGCCGTCCAAGGACGGCGCGTCCGCCGACTACTGGTCCTCCACGGTCGGCAACAAGGACGTCCACTACTCGTCCGGCGTCGGCAACCACGCCTTCTACCTGCTGTCCGAGGGCAGCGGCGCCAAGGTGGTCAACGGCGTGAGCTACAACTCGCCGACCTACAACAACATCCCGGTCACCGGCATCGGCCACGACAAGGCCGCCGCCATCTGGTTCCGGGCGCTGACCACCTACTGGACCTCGTCCACCAACTACGCGAGCGCGCGGGCCGGCATGCTGTCCGCCGCGACCGACCTGTACGGCGCCAACTCGGCCGAGTACAACGCCACCGCGACCGCCTGGGCGGCCGTCAACGTCGGCTCGGTGCCCAGCACCGGCGGCCCGACCGTGACCAGCCCCGGCAACCAGTCGACCGCGCTGAACTCCTCGGTCAGCCTGCAGATAAACGCCACCGGCGGCACCGCGCCGCTCACCTACACGGCCACCGGCCTGCCCACCGGCCTGTCGATCGACGCCGCCACCGGCAAGATCACCGGCACCGCCACCGCGGCCGGCACCTACAACGTGACCGTCACCGCGAAGGACGCCGCCGCCAAGACCGGCTCCGTCTCCTTCACCTGGACCGTCAGCGGTGGTGGCGGCGGCAGCTGCACCCCGGCCCAGCTGCTCGGCAACCCCGGCTTCGAGACCGGTAGCGCCGCGCCGTGGACCACCACCTCCGGTGTGGTCGACAACTCCGCCTCGCAGGCCGCGCACGGCGGCTCCTGGAAGGCGTGGATGGACGGCTACGGCTCCAGCCACACCGACAGCATCCAGCAGACCGTCACCATCCCGTCGGGCTGCAAGGCGTCGCTGAGCTTCTGGCTGCACATCGACACCGCCGAGACCACCACCAGCACGGCGTACGACAAGATGACCGTGACCGTCAACGGCACCTCGGTCGCCACGTACTCCAACCTGGACAAGAACACCGGCTACGCGCAGAAGACCATCGACCTGTCGGCCTACGCCGGTCAGACCGTCACGGTGAAGTTCAACGCCGTCGAGGACGTCTCGCTGCAGACCTCCTTCGTGGTCGACGACACCGCGATCCAGACCAGCTGACGCTCCTTCGGTAGTGCCCGTGCCCGGCAGCCGCTTCGGCTTCCGGGCACCGGCGCGTTCGCATGATGATCAGTCAAGTACCTTTACGGGAGCCGGATTTAATTCGGATGCGCGCGACGGGCCGGGCGGGTTAAGGTCCCGGCATGTCCTTCTTCCACCAGATCTACGGCTGACGCGGCCGGGGCAGTGCCCCGAGCCTCGCGTCCCGCACGCCACGGCGCCCCCTGACGGCGCGCCGGCGGTGCGGTGTTCCCTTCCCAGCCCCGTAGACCGGAAGCAGGTGCTTTCGCATGACCCGTCGTGCCCATATCGCCATGATCGGCATTCCGGCCGTCAGCCACGTCCGCCCGAGCCTCGAAGTGATCCGCGAACTCGTCGCCCGCGGCCACCGGGTGACGTACTTCAACGACCCGTCGGCGGCCGGGCTGATCACCCCGACCGGCGCCGAGCTCGTCCCGTACCCGTCCACCCTGCCGGTCGCCGATCACGACTGGCCGGACGACCCGATCGGCCAGATGCGGGTCTTCCTGGAGGACGCGATCGCGATGCTCCCCCGGCTGCACGCGCACTACGACGCCGACCCGGCCGACCTCTACCTGTACGACATCGGCGCGTACGCCGCCCGGGCGCTCGCCGAGGCGCAGGGCCGGCCGATCGTCCAGCTCTCGCCGACCCTGGTCGCCTGGGACGGCTACCAGGAGGAGGTGGGTGCCGCCATCCGCGAACTGCCGGGAGCGGACGGCTACTTCGGGCTCTTCGCCGAGTGGCTGGCCGGCTCCGGCGCCACCACGGTGGACGTGGACGCGTTCTCCGGGCGGCCGGCCCGGGCCGTCGCGATGATCACCGAGGCGATGCAGCCGTACGCGGACCGGGTGGACCGCAAGGCCGTGGAGTTCGTCGGGCCGTGCTTCGACCTGCGGGCGGAGCAGGGCGGTTGGCGGCGTCCGGCCGGGGCGGAGAAGGTGCTGCTGGTGTCGCTCGGTTCGGCGTTCACCCGGCAGCCCGAGTTCTACCGGAACTGCCTGGCGGCCTTCGGCGGCCGCCCCGGCTGGCACCTGGTGCTGCAGATCGGCAAGCACGTCGACCCGGCCGAGCTGGGGGAGATCCCGGCCAACGTCGAGGTGCACTCCTGGGTGCCGCAGCGGGCGGTCCTGGAGCAGGCCGACGCCTTCGTCACCCACGCCGGGATGGGCGGCTGCGGCGAAGGGCTGCTGGCAGGCGTGCCGATGATCGCGGTGCCGCAGGCCGCCGAGCAGTTCATGAACGCCGACCGGCTGGTCGAGCTCGGCGTGGCCCGCCGGCTGGACACCGCCGACGCCACGCCCGAGGCGCTGTGGTCGGCGCTCACCGAGCTGGTCGGGAGCGAGGAAGTGGCCGCCCGCCTGCGGGAGTTGAGCGCCCGCGCGAGGGGCGAGGGCGGCACCGCCCGGGCCTGTGACGTGATCGAGCAGCAGCTGGGCTGAGGCTCCTCCTCCGGATCCCGCCCGCCGAGCGCCGGTCCGCCGTTGACGAACTGTCAGCGGCGGGCCGGCGCCGCCGTTTTACCGGCCCCGGAGCGGGCCGCGGGCTCCCTTGACGGCCGTCCGGGCCGACCATATGGTCATGCCACTGCAAATTTCCTGCAAGTTTCACCCCGCCTTGCAGTCTCTTGCAGTGGCACCTCTCCCCTCCGCGCGGACGGCCCCAACACCCCAGCCGTCGCGGCCCCACCCAGCCGCCTCCCGGTCCGCGACCTGCGTCCGCGGACCGGGCCTCCCCCAGGAGCGCTCCCTTGCCCACCCTCGCCCCCGCCCGCAGGAAGCGTGCCGTCGCCGCCTGCACCGCCCTCGCGGCGTTCGGCCTCTCGGCCGGCGCCGGGCTCTCGCTGGCGCCCACCGCCGCCGCCACCCCGCCCGGCACCAAGGGCGTCACCGCCACCCTGTTCGAGTGGAAGTTCGACTCGGTGGCCAAGGCCTGCACCGACACCCTCGGCCCCAAGGGCTACGGCTTCGTCGAGGTCTCCCCGCCCCAGGAGCACATCCAGGGCGCCCAGTGGTGGACGTCCTACCAGCCCGTCAGCTACAAGATCGCCGGCCGGCTCGGCGACCGCACCGCGTTCAAGAACATGGTCACCACCTGCCACGCGGCGGGCGTCAAGGTGCTCGCCGACTCGGTGATCAACCACATGTCGGCCGGCAGCGGCACCGGCACCGGCGGCACCGTCTACACCAAGTACAACTACCCGGGCTACTACCAGGACCAGGACTTCCACTCCTGCCGGACGTCGATCACCAACTACGCCGACCGCGCCAACGTCCAGAACTGCGAGCTGGTCGGCCTCGCGGACCTCAACACCGGTTCCGCGTACGTCCAGCAGACCATCGCCAACTACCTCAGCGACCTGCTCTCGCTCGGCGTGGACGGCTTCCGGATCGACGCCGCCAAGCACATGGCCGCCACCGACCTGGCCGCCATCAAGGCCAAGATGAGCAACCCGAACGCCTACTGGGTGCAGGAGGTCATCTACGGCGCGGGCGAGCCGATCCAGCCCTCCGAGTACACCGGCACCGGCGACGTGGACGAGTTCCGCTCCGGCACCTGGCTGAAGAGCTCCTTCCAGGGCGGCAAGATATCCGACCTGCAGAGCTGGGGCAGCGGCCTGCTCGCCTCCGCCCAGGCCCGCACCTTCGTCGACAACTGGGACACCGAGCGCAACGGCTCCACCCTCACCTACAAGGACGGCTCCACCTACACGCTGGCCAACGTCTTCATGCTGGCCCACCCGTACGGCTCGCCGAACGTCTACTCCGGCTACGCGTTCAGCAGCAACGACGACGGCCCGCCGAACGCCGGCGCCGTCACCGCCTGCTACCAGAACGGCTGGAACTGCGTCCACGCCTGGCGGCAGGTCGCAAACATGGTCGGCTTCCGCAACGCGGTGGCCGGTGCCGCGATGACCAACTGGTGGTCCAACGGCAACAACGCGATCGCCTTCGGCCGCGGCACCAAGGGCTACGTGGCGATCAACCGGGAGAGCTCGGCGATCACCCAGACCTTCCAGACCTCGCTGCCCGCCGGCGTCTACTGCGACGTCCAGCACGGCGACCCGGTGAGCGGCGGCTGCTCCGGCCCGACCTACGCCGTCGGCGCGGACGGCAGGTTCACCGCCTCGGTCGGCGCCAACGACGCCGTCGCGCTGCACGTCGGCGCCACCGCCGCCGGCACCGCGCCGGGCGCCTCGTTCGCGGTCAACGGCACCACCTCGCCCGGCCAGAACCTCTACGTGGTCGGCGACGCGGCCGCGCTCGGCGGCTGGGACACCTCGAAGGCGCTGCTGCTCGGCTCCGCCTCCTACCCGGTGTGGAAGCTGGACGTGGCGCTGCCCGGCGGCACCGCGATTCAGTACAAGTACCTGCGCAAGGACGCCGCCGGCACCGTCACCTGGGAGAGCGGTACCAACCGCGCCGCGACCGTCCCGGCGAGCGGAAGGATCACCCTGAACGACACCTGGCGTCCGTGACGCCGCTCCCGGAAACAGGCGGCCCCCGTCGAACGGCGGGGGCCGCCCCCGCCGTGCGGCGGGTTGTTCACCCCTCCGCAACCGGGGCCCGGGGCGGTACGTCATAGGATCTCGAACGGCCCAATCGCCGCACCTTTGTGCGGTCGCGGCCGTTCCCGGGGAGCGCCGGCCGTCACCAGCGCGCGGCGGCCCCGGCCAAGCCCAATGACCAGGGCCCCTCCCGGCTGCCGGGTCGGCCCCCGCCCGGAGAGACCGCCCCGTGCTGCCGCAGCCCCGTTCCGCCGCCCGCCGTCTGTTGACCGCCGCCGCCCTGCTCACCCTCGCCGCCCCGCTGGCCGCCTGCGGCAGCAACACCGGGACCTCCGGCGACGCCAAGGGCGCGAGCGCCGCAGGCCACTCGTCCCCGTCCGCCGCGCAGAGCAGCAGCGCCCCGCCCAAGCCGTCCAAGGTGCTGATGCCGACCGGCCCGGCCGCGCAGCTGTCCAAGGTCCGCGACACCGCCGCCGGGCCGATCATGATGACCACCCTGGCCGGCCCCAAGTCCGGTGTCAGCGGCAAGGTGTGGGTCTGGCTGCCGCCGCAGTACAACGACCCGAAGTACGCGAAGACCGGCTTCCCGGTGCTCACCCTGTACGCGGGCGGCCAGAGCGCCGGCTACAACACCTGGACCGACAACCAGCTGCCGATCCAGGAGATCGACGAGCAGATGGTCTCCCAGGGCAAGGCCCACCCGTTCATCATGATCATGCCGGTGCAGAACCTGGACTCCAACGAGTCCAAGGCCCTCGAGTGCGCCGACATCCCCGGCCAGCCGAAGATGGGCACCTGGATGGCCGAGGACATCCCGGACTTCATCCGCGCCAACTTCCGCACCGTCAAGGGCCGCGACGGCTGGGCCGTGATGGGCGCCTCCACCGGCGCGTTCTGCAGCGCCAAGCTCGCCCTGCAGCACCCCGACGTGTTCAAGGCCGCGGTGCCGATCGACGGCTACTGGAACCCGGACTCGCCGCTGTGGAAGGGCCACGACCAGGAGCGCCAGGCCAACAGCCCCGACAAGCTGATCGCCGAGGGCGCCGCCGACGTGCGGATGCTGGCCACCGCGGGCGGCGCCAACCCGTACGAGACCAAGCTGGTGAAGAACTGGGTGGAGAAGGCCAAGGCCCCCACCACCGTCGAGTACTACGAGCAGCCCGGCGGCAAGCACCTCACCTCCGACTTCAAGAAGATGATCCCGCACACTCTGGAATGGCTGACCGCCAACACCGCCGGACCCGAATCCGACTGACCGAGGTCGGAAACGGCTCCGAAAACGCGCTGACCTGCACATCAATCGGTCGTTCATTCGACCCTGATGCACTGCTCCCACCCTGGACCCCGTGGACCGGAGAACTGGACCGGGGCGCCGCAACCGCGGCCCCCGCTCCGGCCAGCCCCAGCCAGTCGTGAAGAGAGCGCCATGTCCCGTCACCTGCTGTCCGTCGGCCCGACGACCATTCCCGCCCCGTGCGAGGAGCTGCCCGCCGCGCCCGTGGCCGAACTCCTGCCGTTCGCCGGACTGCGCCTGGTGCACGCCGCCGTCCGCCGCGACCTCGCCCGGATCCCGCAGGCCCTGCGACTGCTCCAGCCCGACGACCACGAGAGCGCGCTCGCGCTCAAGCGGCACTGGGACTTCGTCACCGCCATGGTGACCTGCCACCACGAGCAGCAGGACACCCGGCTGTGGCCGCTGCTGCGCCGCTTCTCGCCCGAGCTGCGGCTGCTGCTCAACTGGCTGGAGTCCGACCACCACAACCTCGACCAGTGCTTCACCCGCACCACCACCCTGGTCGGCATCGCCACCCGCGACCCCGCCAGCTCCTGGCCGGTCTCCTACGCCGTCGAGGAACTCGCCGCCCGGGTGGAGACCCACCTGCGGATCGAGGAGCGCCAGCTGCTGCCGCGGATGGCCGACGTCTTCCAGCCCGGCTCCCGGATCGGCACCCTGCCCGAACTGCTCGACCTGCTGCGCCTCGCCGAGGGCCCGTCCGCGTCCGACGCCCTGGTCTGGCTGCTCGAAGGCGTCGACCCGATACAGATCGACCGCCTGCTGGCCGACTGCGACGACGAGACCGTCCGCCACTGGCCGCACTGGCGCGACACCTACGCCCGCTGCACCGACCGTCTCTGGGGCCCCGCCGGACAATGAGACCGTCCCGGATCCGTCCGGGACGTGAGCAGCGCGACCCGGGCCCGGATGTCCCGGCGGGACTCATGTCCCGTCGGGACATTTTCGGTAGTACGGTGATCACATGAGCACCGACCAGTGGCAGCCGCCGGTCTCGCTCGGACGGCGCGACCGCAAGTCCCGCCGCACCCGCGAGGCGATGGCCGACGCCGCGCTGCGCCTCACCCTGGAACACGGCCTGGCCGCCCTCGCCGTCGAACACGTCACCGACGCCGCCGACGTCTCCCGGCGCACCTTCAGCCGCTACTTCCCGTCCCGCGAGGACGCCGTCCTCGACTCCCTGCGCACCGACTTCACCCGGATCAACGCGCAACTCGCCGCCCGGCCCGCCGCCGAGACCCCGGTCGCCGCCTACCGCGCCGCCGTCACCGCCTGGCTGCACGACGCCGACCACCCGGCCTGGCACCGCCGCCCCGGTATGCGGGCGCTGTTCGTGCTGATCGACGAGGAGCCCGCGCTGACCGCCGCCTACCGGCGGATCGCCGTCGCCGAGGAGGAGCAGTCGATCCGGCTGGTCGCCGCCCGGCTCGGCCTGCACCCGGAGACCGACCTGCGGCCCGCCGTCGCCGTCGGCCTCGGCGTCGCCGCCCTGCATGCCGCCACCCGCACCTGGGTGCGCGACCCGGCGGGCGACCTGCCCGCCCTGATCGACCGCGCCTTCGACCTGGCCGCGGTCGAACCCCCACGCTGACCCCCCTTGTCGGCACACCCCGCACCACCCGCGTCCGCCCCTGGCGGCGCACGAAAGGACAGACCACCCATGACCACCCAGGAGTTCACCGGCCGCACCGCTCTCGTCACCGGCGCCGCCTCCGGCATCGGTCTGGCCGTCGCCACCATGCTCGCCGGGCGCGGTGCGAAGGTCGCCGTCGCCGACTTCCGCCTGGACGCCGCCCGGGAGGCCGTCGCCGCCCTCGAGGCGATCGGCGCCGAGGCCCTCGCCGTGCAGGTCGACGTCACCGACCCGGCCTCCGTCGAGGCCGCCGTCCGCACCACCGTGCAGGGCCTCGGCCCGCTCTCGCTGGCCGTCAACAACGCCGGCATCGGCGGCGCCGTCGCCCCCACCGGCGGCTACGACCCGCAGGACTGGCGGCGGGTGCTCGCCACCAACCTGGACGGCGTCTTCTACTCGATGCGCTACGAACTGCCCGAGATCCTCGCCGCCGGCGGCGGCGCGATCGTCAACATGTCCTCCATCCTCGGCACCAACGGCTTCGCCGGCTCGCCCGCGTACGTCGCCGCCAAGCACGGCGTGGTCGGCCTGACCAAGTCCACCGCGCTGGAGTACGCCGGGCAGGGCGTCCGGGTCAACGCGGTCGGCCCGGGCTTCGTCGACACCCCGCTGCTCAAGGACGCCGACCCGGCCGCGCGCGCGGCGCTGATCGCGCTGCACCCCGCCGGGCGCCTCGGCCGCGCCGAGGAGGTCGCCGAACTCACCGCGTTCCTGCTCTCCGAGCGGGCGTCCTTCATCACCGGCAGCTACCACCTGGTCGACGGCGGCTACTCCGCCCGCTGACCGTCCGTCGTACGGGGGCCCGCACGAGAGAGAGGGTTTTCCAGCCATGAAGGCAGTCCAGTACCGCACCGTCGGCAGCCACCCCGAGGTGGTCACCGTCCCCGACCCCGAACCCGGCCCCGGACAGGTGCTGCTGAAGGTCACCGCCGCCGGTGTGTGCCACTCCGACATAGCCGTGATGAGCTGGCCCGCCGCGCAGCTGCCGTTCCCGCTGCCGCTCACCCTCGGCCACGAGGGCGTCGGCACGATCGCCGCGCTCGGCGCCGGAGTCACCGGCTTCACCGAGGGCGAGTCGGTCGCGGTGTACGGTCCGTGGGGCTGCGGCAGCTGCGCCAAGTGCGCCGAGGGCAAGGAGAATTACTGCCTGCGGGCGCACGAGCTGGGCATCCGGCCGCCCGGGCTGGGCGCGCCCGGCGCGATGGCCGAGTACATGGTGGTCGACGACCCGCGGCACTTGGTCCCGCTCGGCGACCTCGACCCGGTGCGGACCGTGCCGCTCACCGACGCCGGGCTGACGCCGTACCACGCGATCAAGGGTTCGCTGCCGAAGCTCGTCCCCGGCTCCACGGCGGTGGTGATCGGCACCGGCGGCCTCGGGCACGTCGCCGTCCAGCTGCTGCGCGCGATGACCGCGGCCCGGGTGATCGCCGTGGACGTCTCCGCGGAGAAGCTCGAACTGGCCCGCGCGGTCGGCGCGCACGAGGCGGTGCTCTCGGACGGCGCCGCCGCCGCGAAGGTCCGCGAACTGACCGCCGGGCTCGGCGCGCAGGCCGTCTTCGACTTCGTCGGCGCCCCGCCCACCACCGCGCTGGCCGGGCAGCTGGTCGCCGTTGAGGGCGACGTCAGCATCGTCGGCCTGGGCGGCGGCACGCTGGCCGTCGGCTTCGGCGCGCTGCCCTACGACGCCCGCGTCAGCTCCCCGTACTGGGGCAGCCGTTCCGAGCTGATCGAGGTCCTCGACCTGGCCCGGGCCGGCGCGATCGACGTGCACGTCGAGACGTACGGCATCGACGAGGCGCCGCTCGCCTACGAGCGCCTGCACGCCGGGAAGATCAACGGGCGCGCGGTGATCCTGCCGAACGGCTGAGGTTCCGTCGGGTGGCGGTCTCCTTCTCCGGCGAAGGGGGCCGCTACCGGCGTTGGATCACCTTGACGTTCCCGCCCGGCTGCCAGGTGCTGATCAGCAGGTGGTCCTCCGCCACCTCGGTCAGGGTGGCGCGGCGCAGCTCCAGCCGGAACGCGTGGAAGGGGCCGGGCGGCGGCTCGGGCAGCTCGGCGGCGTACGCGGCGAGCTCGTCCGGGTCGGTCAACTCGACGGCGTACAGGGCGAGTTTCGCGTCCCCGCCGGTCAGACTGGTGTCCGGCCCCGGGTTCGAGTGCAGGGCGCAGCGCGGGTCGCGGCGCAGGTCGAGCGCCTTGACCGCGCCCGCCATCGAACCGAGGTACAGGTCGGCGCCGAGGAAGTCCACCTCGATGCCGCTCACCCGGGGCGAACCGTCCCTGGTCAGCGTGGCGAGCACATGGTGCCGGTACGCCTCGAAGCGGGCGCGGATGCGCGGGGCGAGATCAGGAGCCTGCTGCTCGAAGTCCTGCCAGGTCGTCATGCGCGGAGTGTAGGCCGCCGGGTGGGGAGAACCGCTGATTGTCGGCGGCCCGTCCTAGACTCCGCGCATGGAGACCTACATCGCCTTCCTGCGGGCGATCAACGTCGGCGGCCGCACCGTGAAGATGGACCGGTTGCGGGAGTTGTTCGCGGGCCTCGGGCTGGAGGGCGTGCGGACGTACATCCAGAGCGGCAACGTGTTCTTCCGCAGCGCGGAGACCGACCGGGCGGCGCTGACGGCGCGGATCGAGGCGGGGCTGGCAGAGGGCCTGGGGTATCCGGTGCCGGTGATGCTGCGGACGGTCGAGGAGGTGGAGGCCGTGGTCGCGCTGGACCCGTTCGCGGGCGTGGAGGTCACCGAGAACGACCGCCTGTGCGTGCTGTTCCTCTCCGAGCCGCTGCCGCCCGAGCTGGCCCTGCCGGTGGCCTCACCGAAGGGCGATTGGGAGCTGATCGGCGCGAGTGCGGGCGCGGCGTTCGTGGTGATGCACCTGCGCGGCGGCCGGATGACCGGCAACCCGGCCACCGCCTTCCCCAAGTCCTACCAGGGGCAGGCGACTTCGCGGTTCTTCCACACCACCGCGAAGATCGCCGCCGCCGCCCGCAAGGGCTGATTACTCGCTAGTGCGGGTAGACGCGGGGCGGGCGCTGCCGGGGGAGGGAGTCCTGGAAGTCGCCGATGGCGGTGGCGACCTGGCGCATCAGCACGGTGTGCTCCAGCCGGTCGAGGTAGAGGTGGCGGGCGGCCAGCGCCTCCACCGTCACGCCGAAGTACATCGTCATCAGCGGGTTGATGAACAGCGCACTGTTGCCGGTGCGTTCGGTGAACCGGACGTCGCCGAACTCGCCGCGCAGGGCGGCGGCGATCGAGCCGTGGACGATGCTCGGATGCTCGGGGCACTCCTGGCGGGCGTGCGCGACGGCGTCCAGGTAGAGGGCGGCCTCGGGCGCGTCGGCGGGGAGCGAGAACGCGCCGAGGTGGCCGCCGTCGCGTTGCAGGGCGGCCAGGTTCTCCAGCACCAGCGCGTGGTTGACGCCGTGGTAGGCGTCGATGCCGAACCCGAGGCAGGCGACCAGCCGGGTGGGCACCTCGGTGAGGCCGGCCACGGCGGCGAGCGAGGCCATGTCCTCCTCGGGGGTGCCGAGTCCGGCCTCGTCGCCGCGCAGCAGGATGTCGGTGCCGCCGTCGACCAGCAGGATCGCGTCGATGCCGAGGTGCTCGACCAGCGCCCGGTACGCGGCCCGCAGCGGCTGCACGCCGGTGGACGGGAACGCCCAGACGGTGTCCGGCTGCTGGTGCGAGCGCAGCCAGCGTGCCAGCGAGCGTTCGGGGAAGTAGACGTCCGCGCTGCGCACGTCGGGGGTGATCCGGGCCAGCTCGGGGGCGTGCCAGACGTCCAGGTCGAGGCCGTACAGATTGCTGAACGAGAAGTTCGCCAGGTGCACTTCGCGCCCGGCGGCGCGCAACGCGAGGGCGAGCGGCAGCCCCGCATAGACGTCGAAGCCGCCGCCCGCGCCGGCGATCAGGATCCGCTCGGCGGCCAGCAGGCGGGTGAGCAGCGGCGGCTGAAACACACTGGTGGTCACCGGGCGGACGGTACCAGGCGGCCGGCTCCCGCCGTGCGCCCGTGGCCGGTGAAGTGGACGTGCTCGCGGTCCAGGTGACGCGTGTTCAGGCAAGGAGCCGAAGGCGAATGCGACGAGGGCCGGTTCCGCTGTCCTCGACGGCGAACCGGCCCTCACCCAGTCGCAGGTGGGGCGCTGACGAGGCCCCGTTCGGAAGATCGCCTGGTCCGAGATCGGAGCGAAGTGACTGCCGACCGCTCACCCCTTGCCGCTCGCTCCTGCACCGGATCGACGGCCGGCCCCGGAGCCTGGTCGTCCATCCGACCGGATTGTGCAGGCTGGAAGGTGCTGCTCCGATCCCATGTCGTCAGCTCGCCTTGAGACGGTCCGTGAGGTCGGAGACGCCATCGACCTGGCGGTAGGGCTGGAATGCCGGGGCGAGTTCGTGCACCAGGGTGATGCACCGTTCGGCGCCGATCCGGGTGGCGAGGTCGAGGGACTGGTTGGCAACGGCGAGGGCCTGTTCGACCTCGCGGGCTTGTAGGAGGCTGCGGGCCTCGTAGGTCAGGAAGATCCCTCGTGTCTTGTCGCGGGAGCGCGGCAGCAGGTTCATGCCTTCGTCGATACGAGCGTGGGCCTCGTCGGTGCGGCCGAGGTCGAGCATGCACTGGCCGGAGTCAACGGCGAGGTCCGCGGTGCTCATCCATCGGCACCAGGCCGGTGCCGGGTCGGGACTGTCGGTCAGGAGAGCGGTCTCGGCGGCGGCCAGGTCGTGATGGCAGGCGGAGGCGGCGCCGAGGGCGGCGTGTGCGCGGGCCCGGCGAAGATGAAGCAGGGACCGGGCGGTGGGGTGCCGGGTGTGGACGAGGGCTTGGCTGAGGGGCTCGACAGCGGCGTCGGGCTGGGTGAGCCAGATCGACTGGTAGGCGAAGTCGGAGAGGATGCCGGCGCCGAGGTCGCGGTCGCGGGCGGCGTGCGCGTTCGACAGGGCCGCGTTCCAGAGCTTGCCCGCCGCGTGGTGGTGCCCCTGGTCGAAGCGGTGCCAGCCGCAGGTGCTGGCCAGGGAGGCGGCCAGCTGGTGGAGTCGTCGGCCGACCGGTTCGGTGTACCGGCCCCGTGCCAGCAGGTCGGTGACCGTCTCCAGCTGGGCATTCATCAACTTCGCGGTGTGCTGGCGCTGTTCGGTGGGCATGGTGGTCAGCTTGGCGCTGGTGTCCTCCAGCCAGTCGACCAGTTCACCGTCGACGTACTTACCGTTCAGGGCGGTGGTGAGCCGGTCGGGTTCGAGGGTGGCCCACTGGGCGGAGAGCCCGGCCAGCGCGAGCGCGCTGAAGGCCATGAAGGTGCGGCGGCGGTGGTCCATGGTGGCTCTCTGTGCGTCTCGAAGTGCGTGGACGGTGAACGCCACCCCGAGCGGCACCGGTTGTTCCTGGCCGGGTAGCCAGTGCGGCCACTCGAAGGCCCCCAGGTCGCCGATCGGGACGTCGAAGGCTTCGGCGATCAGGAGCTGGGAATCGATGCTGGGCGTCTTGCGCCCGTTCTCCCACTTGCTGACGGCGGCCTTGTCGATGCCGGAGCGAAGACCCTCGGGCCGGTTCCTGGCAGCACGGTGGATTCGGGCCGCGAGGTCGGTCTGGGACCAGCCGCGCAGCGCGCGGGCGTACGCGAGGGGGTGCCGGATCTGGTCGTCCACGGGGTCAATCCCATCATCGACGGTGACAGTGAGCGTACTGCGTGTACGGGCGGGACTACCCCGGGACCACGGGCAACGCCTGGTTGATGAACGCGAGTTGGGCTCTACTCGTCGTGCACCGACAAGTTCCCGCAACTATGCGGAAGGAGTCCGCACATGAAACGACGCGCTGCGGTCATCGGCCTCGGCCACCAGGCGCTCGAAGACCACCTGCCCGGCCTGCTCGGCTCCAGCCGGGCCGAGCTCGTCGCGATCTGCGACAACAACCCCGACACCCTGCGGCAGCGGCAGGAGGCTCTCCAGGTCCCCGGATTCACCCGCGCCGGTGAGCTGCTGGACGCGGTGGCCCCGGACTTCGTGGTCGTCGCCGTCCCGCACCACGCCGGCCGGGAGGTCGTCCAGGAGTGCGCCGCCCGGGGCGTGCATGTTCTCAAGGAGAAGCCGTTCGCCACCTCGGTGTCGGAGGCCCAGGACCTCGCCCAGATCTGCCGAGCCGGGCGGATCGAGCTGATGGTCACCCTTCAGCGGCGGTTCAACCCGATCTACACCAGCGTCGCCGGATTGCTGGACCAGATCGGCACCCCGTTCCTCATCGACGGCCAGTACACCTTCCACACCGACGACCCCGGGGGCGGGTGGCGCGGAGACCTCCGCCAGGCCGGGGGCGGCTGCATCATCGACATGGGCTACCACCTGATCGACCTGCTGCTGTGGTACTTCGGCCTGCCCAGCCGGGTCATCGCCGAGTTCTCCACCACGGCCGTCCCCGGCGGCAGCTACGACGCCGAGGACACCGCTGTCATCCAACTCGGCTACGACAGCGACTTGTACGGCTCGGTGCTGCTGTCGCGGTGGGTGGCTCCGAAGACCGAACGCCTGCACGTGGTCGGCACCCGCGGCTCGGTGCTGCTGACCAAGGGCCAGGTCCAGCGACTCGACCTCGGCGGCACCGTCGTGGAGGAGCTGACCCGCCCCCACGCGCCGGCCTCGGCGTCGGCCGCGCAGATCGACTACTTCTGCCGGGTCCTGGACGGCGAGAGGCCCAACACCTCGGGCCCCGACCAGCACCTCGCACACGCCGCGTTCGTCGCCTCCTGCTACCAGTCCAAGGCAGCAGGGCGCTACATCGACCCGAAGGAGATGCTGTGACCAGCACCCTTGCCGTGTTCGGAGGCAAGCCCGCCGTCACTGCCGACGGCCCGCACTTCACCTGGCCGCCGATCGACGACACCACCCGCGCCAAGGTCGCCGCCCAGCTCGACGAAGCGATCTCCATCCCCGGCCGGTCCGGAATCGTCGCCGAACTGGAGGACGGCCTCCAGGAGTACTTCGGCGTCCGGCACGCGGTCACCACCAGCTCCGGCACCGCAGCCCTGCACGCCACCTACTGGGCCGCGAGGATCAAGCCCGGCGACGAAGTCATCGTCCCGGCCTGGACGTTCCACGCCACCGCCTCCCCACTGTTCCACCTCCGCGCGGTGCCGGTGCTGTGCGAGACCGGGCCGGACGGCAACATCGACCCGAACCGGATCGAGGAACTGATCACTCCCCGTACTCGGGCGGTAATGGTCACCCACCTGTGGGGCAAGCCCGCCGACATGACCGACCTCGTCGCCGTCGCCAATGCCCACGACCTGGTGGTGCTGGAGGACGGCTCCCACGCGCACGGCGCGAGCATCGCCGGGCAGAAGGTCGGCACGTTCGGCCTCGCCTCGGCCTTCTCCCTCAACGGTCCCAAGCCGCTGTCCGGTGGCGAGGGCGGCTTCGTCCTGACGGACGACGACGACACGTACCACCGGGTCATCACGCTCGCGCACTACAACAAGCGGGCCAAGACCGAGATCCCGGAAGGCCATCCGCTCGCGCGGTACGCGGTCACCGGCGCCGGTCTCAAGCTCCGCATCCATCCCCTTGCCGCAGCCATCGCCCACGACCAGCTGCGTCGACTGGATGGCTACCTCGCCGGTCGGGCGGAGATCGCACGCCACCTCACCGGACAGCTCGCCCGGGTCCCTGGTCTGGAGGTGGCCGAGCTGCCCGAAGGGGTGGTCTCCTCCTGGTACGGGTTGACGCTCACGTACAGGCCGGACGAGCTCGGCGGCCTGCCGATCGAGAGGTTCCACCAGGCACTGATCGCGGAGGGCGCCACCGAGTTCGACCGGCCCGGCTCCACCTGGCCGATGAATCAGCTGCCGCTGTACCAGCAGCCCGGCATGCTGTTCCCCGGTCACCCGCATTCCCACCGCCGGTACAAGGCGGGGGACTTCCCCGTTGCCGAGCGTGCCCATGCCAGCGTGGTCAAGCTCCCGGTCTGGCATCGTGAGCAGGATCTGGATCTGGCCGAGCAGTACGTTCGCGCGGCCATCAAGATCAGCGACCATCACAAGGAGCTGCTGTGACCGTCACCTCCCCCGAGTTCGCCGCCGGCCTGGCGGTCGAGGCCGAAGCCGCCGGCATCATCGGTTTTGTCGCCGCTGCTGTGATCAACCACGACGGCCGGGTCCTGCTCGTGCGCCGCAACCCGGACGACTACATGGGCGGCCTGTGGGAGATCCCCTCCGGGACGGTCGAGTCCGGGGAGACCGTCCTGGACGCTTTGCGTCGCGAGACCGGCGAGGAGACCGGCCTGACCATCAACCAGGTCACCGGTTACCTCGGGCACTTCGACTACCGGAACAGCCGCGGCGGCATCACCCGCCAGTTCAACTTCGCCGTCACCGTGGAGAGGACCGAACCGGTGGTCCTCACCGAGCACGACGCCTACCAGTGGGCACTCCCGAGTGAGCTGCCCGAGGTGAGTGACGCAGTTCGCGAGCTGATCGCACACTGAGGGGGTACGAGCGGGCGGGGCTCTCGGATTCCCCGAGGACCCTGCCCGGCCGCGGTCGAGGCGACCTGCCGCCTTGCCTATCGGACAGCCGTCGCGTTCGCGGCTGCGGCGCGTCCGGCGGCTGTCGGTCAGTGCGGGTACGGCCGGGCGGGGCGCAGGGCGGGCAGGTCCTCGCGGAAGTCGGCGATGGCGGAGGCGATCTGGCGGGTCTGGGTGGTGCCCTCCAGGCGGTCGAGGTAGAGGTTGCGGGCGGCCAGGGCCTCGACGGTGACGCCGAAGTACAGCGTCATCAGCGGGTTGACGAACGGCTCGCTGCCGGGCACCCGCTCGGCGAGCCCGACGTCGCCGAACTCGCCGCGCAGCGCGGCCGCGACGCTGCCCTGCACGATGCTGGGACGGTCGGGCGCGGCGGCCCGGGCCTGCTCGACGGCGTCCAGGTACAGGGCGGCTTCGGGCGCGTCGGCGGGGAGCGAGAACGCGCCGAGGTATCCGCCGTCGCGTTGCAGGGCGGCGAGGTTCTCCAGCACCAGGCCGTGGCTGACGCCGTGGTGGGCGTCGATGCCGAAGCCGAGGCAGGCGACCAGCCGTTCGGGAACGGACCGCAGCCCGGCGACGGCGGCGAGCGAGGCCATGTCCTCCTCGGGGGTGCCGAGTCCGGCCTCGTCGCCGCGCAGCAGGATGTCGGTGCCGCCGTCAACCAGCAGGATCGCGTCGATGCCGAGCCGGCGCACCAGCGTCCGGTACGCGGCGCGCAGCGGCTTCACCCCGGTGGAGGCGAACGCCCAGACGGTGTCGGGCTGTTGGTGGGCGCGCAGCCAGCGGGCCAGGGCGCGTTCGGGGAACTTGGGTTCGGCGGAGCGGGTGTCGGGGGTGATCCGGGCCAGTTGCGGGCCCTCCCAGGCGGTGGCGTCCAGGCCGTAGTGGTGGGTGAACGCCAGGTTCGCCAGGTGCACTTCGCGTCCGGCGGCGCGCAGCGCGAGGGCGAGCGGCAGCCCGGCGTACACGTCGTGGCCGCCGCCCGCGCCGGCGATCAGGATCCGCTCGGCGGCGAGCAGGCGGGTGAGCAGCGGTGGTTGGAGCAGGCTGGTGGTCATCGGGCGGACGGTAACAGGCGCCCGGCGGCGCGGTCGCCCGGATTACGGTCAGCTCCCGTACTGGGCCAGCAACTCCTGGGCGTCGGCGAGGTCTTCGGGGGTGGGGGCGTCGTCCTGGGTGAGGCGGTGGCGCCAGTAGCCGGTGAAGTGGATGTTCGCGCGGTCCAAGTGGCGCTCGGTCAGCAGGTGCTGGCGCAGGGCGCGGACGGTGCCGGCCTCGCCGGCCAGCCAGGCGTGCTCCAGGTCGGCGGGGAGTTCGGCGGTGCGGACGGCGGCGAGCAGACGTTCGCCGGGGGCGGCGCCGTCGCGGTGGACCCAGTGGGCGGTCAACTCGCCGAAGCCGCGCAGGGGTTGCTGTTCCTCGGGGCCGGCGGTCTCGATCCAGGCGTGGGCCCGGGCCCCGGCCGGCAGGGCCTCCACCAGGGTGGCGAGCGCGGGCAGCGCCGACTCGTCGCAGGCGAACAGCAGCGGGCGGCCGCCGTCCAGCGGGAACGGGCGGGCGAACTCGGGGGAGGGGCCGAACATGGCCAGCACCTGCCCGGGCCGGGCGCGGGCCGCCCAGTCGGCCGCCGGGCCGTCGCCGTGCAGCACGAAGTCGACGTCCACGGTGTGCAGTTCGGCGTCGTGGGCGCGGACGGTAAAGGACCGCATCCACGGGCGGCGGTGCTCCGGGACGGCGTGGCAGGCCCGGTACCAGTCCATCAGGTCCTGCCCGGGGGCGGCCGCGGGCAGCTCGGGGGAGTCCCGCCCGGGGCGCGGGAAGTACAGCTTGACCTGCTGGTCGGGCCCGGCCAGGGCGAACTCGCCGGGCGGCAGCGCGAAACTGGCCCGGACGGTGCGCGGGGTGGGGCGGCGGACGGCGGTGACGGTCAGGCGGCGGATCGGCAGGTCGGACACGGCGGGCTCCTGTCGGATCGGAGGTGGCCGGGCCAGCCTGCCGGGGCCCGCTCACAGCACGCTGTCAGCGGGCTGTCACCGCGCCCCGGCCGGCAAAACCCGTCAGTGCGAGAGCACGTCCTTCAGCGCCTCCTCGGTGCGGCCGATCACCGTGTAGCCGTCGTCGGCGGTGATGATCGGGCGCTGGATCAGCGCCGGGTGCGCGGCCATCGCTTCGACCCAGCGCGCCCGGTCGGCGTCCTCCCGGCCCCAGGAGCGCAGGCCGAGCTCCTTGCCGACTGGCTCGTCCGGCCGGGCCACGTCCCACGGCTCCAGGCCGAGGCGGCCCAGCACCTCGGTCAGTTCGGTGGCGGTCGGCGGCTCCTCCAGGTAGCGGCGCACCGTGTACTCGGCGCCCGCCGCGTCGAGTTCGCCCAGGGCGGTGCGGCACTTGCTGCACCGCGGGTTGATCCAGATCTCCATGACCGGCCACCCTACCGACCGGCCCGGCCCGGGCGGCGGGAACCCGGGCGCGCCGCCCAGCCGTTCCGCAGCGGACAGATAAGTACGACTGCTGCCGGGGGAGTTGCATGGACGTCGCCACGATCGTCAACGAGCTGATGGGCCCGGAGGGCTGCCGCGACCCGTACCCGCTGTACGAGCGGCTGCGCGCGTTCGGGCCGACGGTGCGCAGCGACGAGTACATCGTGATGGTCACCGGCCACCAGGAGATCGACGAGATCCTGCGCAGCCCCGCCTTCGGCGTCATCGAGCCGGAGGTGCGCGTCCAGTTCGAACCCGACTACCTCGACCACCCGGGCCAGACCCTGCTGGGCGACTCGATCCTGGAACGGAACGCGCCCGCCCACGGCCGGATGCGCTCGCTGATCTCCTCGCTGTTCACCCCGCGCCGGGTCGCCGCCCTGGCGCCCGCCGTCACCGCCGCCGTCGAGCAGCTGCTCGACGAACTCGCCGAGCACGGCGACGGCCCGGTGGACTTCCTGGACGCCTTCGCGTTCCGGCTGCCGATCGGCGTGATCTGCGAACTGCTCGGCGTCCCCGAGCAGGACCGGCACCTGTTCCGCCCGCTGGCCTCCGACCTCACCGCCACCCTGGAGTTCCTGGTCGGGGACGAGGAGCTGGCCGCCGCCGACCGCGCAGCCGACGAACTCTCCCGGTACTTCACCGAGTTGGCAGCCCTCCGGCGCGCCGACCCGAAGGACGACCTGGTCAGCGCGCTGGTCGCGACCGCCGACGCCGACCAGCAGCGGCTGTCCGACACCGAACTGCTGGCCAACCTGGCGCTGCTGCTGGTGGCCGGCTTCGAGACCACCGGCAACCTGCTCGGCAACGCCCTCGCCCTGCTGTTCCAGCACCCCGGCACCGCCGCGCAGCTGCGCGACGGCACGCTCGACCCGGCCGCGCTGGTCGAGGAGGTGCTGCGGTTCGACTCGCCCGTCCAGCTCACCTCCCGGATCGCGCTCACCGGCACCACCGTCGGCGGCGAGCCCGTCCCGCGGGACACCGGGCTGATGCTGCTGATCGGCGCCGCCAACCGCGACCCGCGACGCTTCCCCGACCCCGACCGCTTCGACCCGACCCGCGGCGGCGGCCGGCTGCTCAGCTTCGGCGGCGGCCCGCACTACTGCCTCGGCGCCCAGCTCGCCCGGCTGGAGGCCGTCACCGCGCTGCCCGCCCTGCTGCGCCGCTTCCCCGCGCTGGCCCCCGCCGGTCCGGCCGTCCGCCGCGAGCGGCTGGTGCTGCGGGGCTTCCGCACGCTGCCCGTCACGCTCACCGGCCGCTGACCCGCCGCTGACCTGCCGTCGGCGGTGACACAGGTCACGCAAGTGGTTGAAATATGATCGAATCGGGCCGAACGGCCCAACCCGTCGGGACCTTGGCAAGGGGTGGTCCCGACGGACGGCACGGGACGATGGTTGCGGAGACGCACCCACCCCGGGCGCCCGCCTGAGGAGGTCAGCATGCCCGCGCCCACCGCAACGCCCGTCCGCGTCGCCGCCGACGAGGACCGCGACGAGGACCGCGACCACCAGCACGGCCGGGAGGCCACCGCCCGCTGGGAGGCCGCGATGGCCGAGGCGCTGCGCACCCCCACCTGGGCGCGCGCCCTGCCGGCCCTGCTGCTGGTCGCCGATCTGGCGCTGGAGGAGTCCGTCCCCCGGTCCGTCGCCGCGGGCTTCCTGCTGACCGTGCTGCCCGTGGTCGCCGCGTTCAGCGCTGGCCCCGTCATGGTGGCCCTCGCGACCGTCCTCACCGTCGGCCTGCAGGCGCTGCTCGCGCTGCGCTC
This sequence comes from Kitasatospora sp. NPDC004614, assembly GCF_042873675.1. NCBI lineage: Bacteria > Bacillati > Actinomycetota > Actinomycetes > Kitasatosporales > Streptomycetaceae > Kitasatospora > Kitasatospora sp. NPDC004614. The sequence continues at coordinate 187,177 of NZ_JBIALR010000003.1, read as the reverse complement.
CGGCCACCTGCACGAACAGCACCACCTGTGGACGTACCTGGCCACCGTGCTGGCGGGCGTGATGGGCACCGGGCTGGCCACCCAGCGCCGCCGCCAGGCCCGCGCCCTGGTCCGGATGCGGGCCGTCGCCGACACCCTCCAGCACACCGTGCTGCACCCCGTCCCCGCCCGGGTCGGGGGACTGCGGGCCGCCGGGCTGTACCGGCCCGCGGAGGCCGACTTCGGCATCGGCGGCGACCTGTACGACGTGTGCGAGACCCGGCACGGCACCCGCATCCTGCTGGGCGACGTGCGCGGCAAGGGCCTGGAGGCGGTGCGCACCGTCGCCGACGTCATCGGCGCGTTCCGGATCGCCGCCCACGAGACCGCCGACCTCGGCGAACTCGCCGCCCAACTCGACCGCCAGGTACGGCGGGCGGCCGAGCAGCGCGGCGACGGCGAACTGTTCGTCACCGCCGTGCTGCTCCAGCACGACCGGCACACCGGGCGGCTCGACCTGGTCAACCGCGGCCACCTCGCGCCGCTGCTGGTCGCCCCCGGCACGGTCGCCGCCGTCCGCTGCGCCGAGGACCTCCCGCTCGGTCTCGGCCACCTCGCCCTCGGCCCGGCCGCCGAACCCACCACCGTGCCGCTGCCGTCCGGGCACAGCCTGCTGCTGTGCACCGACGGCGTCACCGAGGCCCGGGACCGCGACGGCGAGTTCTACCCGCTGGCGGCCCGGCTCGGCACCCTGCCCGGCACCGACCCGGACACCCTGGTCGCCTTCCTGGAGCGGGACGTCCGCCGCCACGCCGGCACCCTCACCGACGACGTCGCGGTGCTGGCCCTGCGCGCGGCCTGAGCCGCCCCGCGCCCGCCCGCGCGGCCTGAGGCGCCCCGCACTCGCCCGCGCGGCCTGAGCCGCCCCGCGCCCGCCCGCGCGGCCTGAGGCGGGCGGTCAGGACGAGCCGTTGATCACCGAGTTCTGGATCGCTCCGACCGTCAGGTCGTGGTCGGACAGCACCTGGTCGTAGCCGCCCTCGGTGATCAGCCGGTTCATCGCCCGCATCAGCACGTCGCGCAGCGCCGAGTCCTCCTTGCGCACCGCGATGCCGAACGGCCGGGGCTGGATCTGCGGGCCGCCGATCTGGAAGGCGTTGCCGTTGTCCACGGTCTGCGCCGCGTACTGGGCCTTCGGGTAGTCGGTGACGAACGCGTCCGCCGTACCCTTCAGCTTGTCCAGCGCCGCGGTGTCGGTGTCGGTCTGCACCATCTTCAGCGGCTTCCCGTCGTGCTCGCAGACCTTCGCCTGACGCTGCACCAGGTCGTCGTGGGTGGTGCCCTTCTTGACCACGATGGTGCGCCCGCACAGGTGGTCGATGTCGGCGACGTTCTGCGTGGTGCCCTTCTTGACGGCGATGCCGATGCCCGCCATGAAGTAGTCGACGAAGTCGACGCCAGGGCCGGCCTGCTTGCCGTCCTTGTCGAGGCCTTCCTCGCGCTCGCGGGTGTCGGTGATGCCGGACATCGCGATGTCGTACTGGCGCTTCATCAGGCCCGGCAGCACGTTCGAGAACTGTCCGGCATCCTGGAACTCGACCCGGACGCCGAGCAGTTCGCCCAGCTTCTGGGCCAGGTGCGGGTCCAGGCCCTCCGGCTCGTTGCGGTCGTTGCGGTACACCACCGGCGCGGCGGTGAACGAGGCGCCAACCGTCAGCACCCCGGCCTTGCGGATCGACTCCGGCAGCATCGCGTGCAGGTCGTCCTTCTTGCCCTGAGAGCCTACGATGCCGCAGCCGCCCAGCAGCAGCGTTCCACCGATGACGGCGACGAGCGCGGTGCGCCCCCGCCCGGTCGTGTGTGCCATGGTCGTCGTCTCTCCCCGTGGTCAACGGCGGAACACGCGACGGCTTCGGGGCTCCGGACGGCACGGCGGCAGGCGGGCATGCCAATGCCGGGGAAACCCCTCGGCCGGCCGCCGTTCCGGCTAGATCACGGGCGACTATAGCCAGGTCAGGTCGGGTCTCCCTAGGGTGCCCCGGCAAATACCGCCCGGCTCACCCGCTCTGACGTCCGATCAGCACCGGTCCCGCCCGTTTCGTCCCGGCAGGTCAGGACCACCCGGGGTCATCGAAGCGGGGCAGGGTGTCGGGTCCGCCGTCGGCGCCGGTCGGCAGCGGGCTGGGGGCCGGGCCGAACGGCTCGGTGGCGCCCGGGTCGCGGACCCGGGCGGTGGCCGTCACCGTCACGTTGCCGGGGACGCCGATGCTGACCGTCACGCCGGTGCCGTCCGGGGTGCGCGCCCCCGCCTCGAAGGCCGTGTTCTCGGTGACGGTCCAGCCGCGGCCGGTCCAGTACGCCCGGACCTGCTCCAGCAGCCGGGGCCGGTTGGCCTCCGCGACCTTGGTCAGCACGTACCGGCGGAGCGTCAGCTGTGCGGTGCCGTCGTTGTCCCGGCGGGCGTTCTCGTGCGGCACCGAGCGGTAGGCGTCGTCGGCGAACCGCACCGCGGGGGTCAGCGCCGAGGTGGTGCCGTCCACCAGTTCCTGGATCCGGCCCCTGGCCAGGTCGGCGGCCGGCGCCGCGCCGCCCGCCGCCGCGCCGGACGAGCCGCAGCCCGCCAGCACCGGCCCCAGCAGCAGCGCGGCGACGGCGCCCGCCGCCCGTAGTCCCCTCCGGCTACCCATCGGAGGTCACACCGACCAGAACGGGTCGTGCCGGCGCGGCATGGTGTCCATCACGCCGTCCGGCCCGAGCGGGACGGTGCTGTCGCCGCCGAACGGGTACGAGGTGCCGCTCGGCGGCACGCCCTGCACCCGCGCCAGCAGCGTCGCGTTGCCGGGTATGCCGATCCTCAACTCGACCGTCCCGAGCGCCGATTCGGCCCGCAGCAGAGGCAGCACCGGGTCGTTCTCGCCGTCCACCCGCCAGCCGCGGGCCTGCCAGGCCCGGGCCAGCTGGGAGAGCAGTTCCGGATAGCGGTCCGCCGACAGCCGGGTCATCAGGTAGCGCCGCTTCTCCAGGTGCGCGGTGCCGTCCGGCTCCCGGGTGTACGGGTGCTCGTGCTCCACCGCCACGTACGGGCCGTCCGCCCAGTCGGCCGGCGGGTTCAGCGCCGCCGGGGCGGAGTCCAGCAGTTCGTCCACCGCCGCCTTCGCGGCCAGCAGCGCGGCCGACGGGTGGGGTGCCGCGAAGTCGTTCATCGCCGGTCCTGTCCGATCACCCGGTCACCGTGACCGGAGACGATCATGCCCATGTTGCGCAGCGAGTGGCCGTCCCGGCCGTCGCCCTGGTTCCAGTAGTCCGAGTGCGACTGGAAGCCCCGCGGGCCGTCGGCCACGTCGAAGCGGTGCGCGCCGAACTCGGAACTCGCCGGGTCCTGCCCGAACCACAGCTCGTGCGGATCACTGTGCCCTGCGATCTTGTCACCGATGAAGCCGCCGAGCACCGCGCCCGGCGGGCCGCCGAGCAGGCCGCCGATGCCCGCGCCGATGCCGATGCCCTTCGCCTCGGCGTGGCTCGGCAGGTGCGAGACCGGGTCGTGCTCGGCCGCGCCCACCCACACGTGCGAGCCGTCCACGCCCAGCTGGGAGGCCTTCTGCGCGCCTGTGCCGGGGGAGCCCACCAGGATGATGTCGTCCGCCGGGATGCCGCCGGGCCGCTGCGCCGCCTGCCCGACCGTGAACGAGCCGTAGCTGTGGCCGAGCGCCGTCAGGTGCGCCGGCTGGCCCTCGTGCGAGGCCCGCAGGCCCTGCAGGAAGCCCTGGTAGGCCTCGCCGCCCTGCTTGGCCCGCGCGTCACCGGCCACCGCCAGCGCGTCCGGGCTGATCCCCTTGGCCTGCGGGGCGTCGTAGCCCAGCCAGGCGATCGAGGCGGTCTTGCGGGTCGGGTCGATGTCGTGCGCGGACTGCCACAGGTCGCGGGCCCGGTTGGCGTCACCGGCGCCCATGTTCTTGACCTCGGTGTTCAGGCCGGGCACGTACGCCACCACGTCGTCCGCGGTGTCCGGGTTGCCGTAGGCGATCGCGGCCCGGCCCTGGCCCTGGTCGCCGATTACCATCAGGTAGGACGGCGGCTGCTTGCCCTGGTCGTCGCGCAGGCGGCCCTGGATCGACCGGAAGCCTTCCAGCTTCTTCTTGTCCCAGTCCGACAGGTTCTGCCGGGACGACAGGTCGTTCACCATCTGGTCGAGGTGGATCCGGTTGGCCTGGTCGCGGGCCGGGGTGGGTATGCCGTCGCGGTTGCCGATCCGGTCCGGGTGCTCCTTGATCAGCCGCTGCTGCTCGTCCGCGGGCAGCCCCTTCCACCAGGAGTTCACCTCGGTCGGCGAGGCGTTCTGGCCCGGCATGCCCGACAGCACCAGGTCCTCGCCGGCGACCGCGCTCAGTACCGCGCTGTTCAGCCGCATCGCGGAGCCGAACGGGTCGAGGCCGGCGCCGGTGCGGGCGTCGGTGGTGTACTGGCGCAGCCGCTGCGCCGTCACCTGGTCGGCGTGCGCGGCCTTGTTCAGCGCCTCGCCGATCCGGTCGCGCAGGTCGGTGCCCTGCCGGGTGCGGTCCGGCGCGTCCGGGTCGTGCCGCTCGCCCGGACTGGCCGGGGGCCAGGAGATCCCGCCGTCGTCGGCGACCTCGAAGCCGCCGGCCCGCGCCTCGTCCAGCGCCCGGCGCAGGTCCGCCTGGGCCAGCACGAAGGCCTCCGCGCCCTCCCGCAGGACGGGTGCGATCCGGGCCAACTCCAGGTGCGCGGCGGTCAGTTTGCCGGTGGTCCGGGCGAGCGACTGCCGGGCGTTGTCGGCCGCTTGGCCGGTCCACCCGGAGTCCCGCACCCGGTTGTCCACGCCGGCCCGCCACTGTTCGGTGTCGTCACCGATGGCGTCGGCGAGTGCGGCGTACGCGTCGGCGGCGCCGAACAGCCGCCGCGGGTCCGCGTCGCGGAGCATGGGGACGTCCATGCTCACCGCCCGGCCGAGGTGACGGTGCCGCTCGCGACCTGGTCGGCGTTGCGGTAGTTCGCCGCGGTCTGCCGGAGGTTGCCGCCCTGCTTGTCCATCTCCGCGGACAGCTTGTCCAGCATGCCCTTCCACTCCGCGGTGCAGGCGGTGAGCTCGCTGCCGGTCTGCCAGCCGCGCAGTCCGTCCGCCGCACTGTCCGACGGGCCGAGCACCCGCGTGGTGGCGGCCGGCACCCGCTCGGCGTCCACCGTCGCGGTCTGCCCCGCCGCCTCCAGCACGTCCGGGTCCACCTGGAACCCGCCGCCGCTCCCGCCTGGGCCCACGTCGCGCACGCCATCCCCCAACACCGGTGTCGGTCCGACCGCTTGAGCGGGTCATGCTAGCGAAGTACGGCCGCCGAACCCAGCGCCGTTCATCACATCTCCGCGCGATCCGCGTCCTGTCGCCGGTCACCCTACTTGGTCCCGACTTTGACGTTCCTTTACCGAACAGCACAGCGAACGGGCCGTCAACCTTGTGGACACCGAGCGTTGTTGGTCATGCCACGGGTTCCGGCTGGGCGACCGGCGCCGGGGCCGGGTGCCGGGCGGCGGAGCGGTGCAGCAGGACGGCGACCAGGACGGCGGTCACGGCCAGCGCTGCGGAGCCGCAGCGCAGGGCGAGATGCAGCGCGTCGACGAACGCGCTGTCGACGGCCGCCTGCACGGGCGCGGGCGTGGGAGCGGCGGCGGGGCCGGTGCCGTGGCCGGTGAGCGCGGAGACCGCGTGCGAGACCCCGTCGGTGGGCAGGTCGAGCCGGCGGAACGAGTCGGTGAGGGCGCCCGTCAGCCGGTTGGTGAGGACGGCGCCGAGGACCGCGATGCCGAGCACGCCGCCGAGTTCGCGCAGCGTGTTGATGGTGGCCGAGGCCATGCCGGTCTGCGCCGGGGCGACCCGCTGCAGCACCGCGATCGACACCGGCGTGAACGTCAGCCCCATGCCGAAGCCGAGCACCACCAGCGTCCACACGTACGACCAGTAGTGCGCGTGCCCGTCGTACAGCGACAGCCCGCCCAGGCCGACCGCGCACAGCGAGATGCCCAGCACCAGCGGCAGGCGCGTCCCGTGACGGGCGGTCAGCCGGCCGGAGAGCGGCGCGGCCAGCATGATCACGGCCGTCATCGGCAGCCCGGCGTACCCGGCGTCGGTGGGGGACCAGCGCATCACGCCCTGGAGCATCAGCGGCAGGAAGAACAGCGCGCCGAACATCCCGAAACTGACCATCAGGCCGCTCAACTGCGCCCCGGCGAGCACCCGGTCGCGGAACAGCCGCAGCTCCAACATCGGCTCCGCCGACCGCAGTTCGACCGCGACGAAGACCGCGAGCAGCACCACCGCGGCCGCCCCGCAGGCCAGCACGACGGGATCGGTCCAGCCCCGGCCGGGGCCCTCGATCAGGCCGTAGACCAGCGCGCCGAGACCGGCCGCCGACAGCGCGAGCCCGGTGAGGTCGATCCGGCGCTCACGCGGCGCGATCACCGGCAGCACCCGGAACGCCAGCACCAGCGCCACCAGCCCGACCGGGACGTTGATCCAGAACACGCTGGCCCAGCCGAACGCGTCCACCATCGGGCCACCGATCACCGGACCGATCGACAGGCCCAGCGCCGAGACCCCCGACCACAGGCCGATCGCCCGGGCCCGCTCCTTCTCGTCGGTGAACACCTGGCCCAGGATCGCCAGACTGCCCGGCGTCAGCAGCGCCGCGCCCACGCCCTGCAGCATCCGGGCGGCGACCAACACCCCGATGTCACCGGCCAGCGCGGCCGCCGCCGACCCGACCGTGAACAGCGCCAGCCCGACCCGGAACACCCTGGTCCGGCCGAACCGGTCGCCGAGCGTGCCGCCGGTGAGCAGCAGCGCCGCGTACACCAGGCTGTAGCCCTCGGCGACCCACTGGAGCCCGCTGATGCCGGTGTCCAGATCCCGGCCGATCCGGGGCAGCGCGATGTTGACGATGACGTTGTCCAGCATCGCCATGAACATCGTGACGCAGAGCGTGGCGAGCGCCTGCCACTTGTGCCGGGTGCCGACCGAACCTTCCACCGAAACCGTCCCCCTCCGGGTGTGCCGAGATAGCCCCTAACGGCGTTAGGGACTGCTGGTGCGCAGCCAGGATGTCTCTAACGGTGTTAGATTGCAAGTGCGATTCAGCGCCCCGGACCGCCCACCCAAGGAACCGCCATGGCCGAGCCCACCCCCGCCCTCACCCGGCAGAACCTGGCCGCTGCCGCCCTGCGCGTCCTCGAGCGCGACGGCCTGGCCGGCCTCTCCATGCGCAAGGTCGCCGCCGAGGTCGGCGTCAAAGCCGCCTCGCTGTACTGGCACGTCCGCAACAAGGAAGAACTGCTCGACCTGCTCACCGACGCCCTCCTGGCCGGCGCCGAACTCCCACCCCGGCAAGGCAGTTGGCGCGAACAGTTTCTCGAGTACGGCCGCCGCTACCGCGCCCTGCTGCTCGCCAAACGCGACGCCGCCAAGGTCCTCTCCGGCCGCCTCACCACCGGCCCGCACACCCTCGCCATCCTGGAGGACCAACTCGACCGCCTCCGCAACGCCGGCTTCAGCGACGCCGACGCCGCAATGGCCTCCTACCTGCTGTCCGCGTACGTCCAGGGCTTCGTCCTCCAGGAACAGTCCCCCCTCTCCGCCGCCGAAGCCGCCGGCGCCGGCCGCGGCGAAGTCGCCCGCGCCGCGGGCGACGCCTTCCGCGCCCTCCCCGCCGAGACCTTCCCCAACCTGGTCGCCCTCGCCGACGACCTCACCAACCCCGACATGGAAACCCGCTTCGAATTCGGGCTCCAGCGCCTCGCGGACGGCCTTGCGGTCCTGCTGCCCCCGGAGAACGCTTTCGCGTAGCGGGCGCGAAGCCAGGCAGAGCACAACCAGGGGCGCGAAACCAGACAGAGCACAACCAGGGGTGCGAAAACTGTGCGGGTGCGAAACCAGGGGCGCGGGGAACTGCGCGAAGGGGAACGCGCCCGTCAGCAAGATCGCGACGCAGGACAATGACTTGCACTTGATCGCGACCTTGCGGACGCGGCTTGCGCTTGTCGCGCAGTTCCCCGCGCCCCTGATGGGTTGCCCACCAGCTCGCGCAAGTCTCCTCGCGGACGGCCTTGCGGTGCTCTTGCTTCAGGAACGGCGAGAGTGAGCGGGCGCGAAACCAGGGAGAGCACCACCGGGGGCGCGAGCGGGTGTGATGGGCTGCCCGCCAGCTCGCGCGAGTCTCCCTGCGCCCCTGGTTTCGCACCCACCTGCGTTTCGAACCCTCAGAGGTAGGGGCTGTACAGCACCGACAGGAACCGCGTCGCCAACTGGTCCCGCAGCTCCGGCGGCAGCGCGTCGAGCAGCCGGTTGACCCCGGCCATCCGGGAGGGCGCGAAGCCCGCCGCAGGCAGTAGCTCAGCGAACGTCGCGTCGTCGAGCTCCGCGAGGTCGAACTGCCCGAGCAGCTCCAACAGTTCACTCGGAGGAGCGACGGGCCCGCGCCCCCGAACGACCGCAACCGCCTCGCGGAGCGTCGAAAGCAACTCGTCCACGCCCTGCTCGCTGACCCCGGTGAGGGTGAGGTGCAGGCTGGCGGGCAGTCCGGCCACGCTCAACTGCGGTTGCAGGAAGAAGCCGCGGGCACGCGTCTCGTCGGCCAGCTCCCACAGATCCAGCGCCGCGCCGTCCGGATCCGCCCCGAGCGCGACCAGCGTCGCGTCGGGGGAGCCCAGCACCCGCAGCCCGTCGATCGCGTCGATGCCCGCGATCAGCCGCCGCGTCGCGGCCAGCGCCGCCCGCCCCAACTCCCGGTAACCGTCCGCCCCGAGGGCCTGCAAAGTGGCCCATGCGGCGGCGAGCGGGCCCGCGCCCTTGCTGCTCTGGACCGTCGAGTTGACGACCGGGTAGCCGGGCCACTGCGCGCAGGCGAAGTACGCGGCGAGCCGCATCGGCCGGTCGCGGAACAGCAGGACGGAGGCGCCCTTGGGCGTGTACCCGAATTTGTGCAGGTCGCAGGAGAGCGAGGTCACTCCGGGCACCGACAGGTCGAACTCCGGTACGGGGGCGCCCGCTTCGGCGAGCCAGGGGAGCAGCCAGCCGCCCACGCAGGCGTCCACGTGGCAGGGCAGTCCGCGTTCGGCCGCGTCGGCGGCGATCTCGTGGACGGGGTCGACCACGCCGTGCGCGTACGAGGGCGCGGAGGCCACCACCAGTACGGTGTTCGCCGTGCACGCGTCGGCCATCGCGGCGGGCACCGCCCGGAACGTCGCGGGGTCGACCGGCACGGCCACCACCTTGACCTTCAGGTAGCGTCCGGCCTTGAAGAACGCGGCGTGCGCGGTCGCGGGGACGACGATCTCCGGCTCGGCGATCCCGGGGCGGGAGTCCCTCGCGGCCTTCACGGCGAGCAGAATCGATTCGGTGCCGCCGCTGGTGAAGATCCCGGGCGTGGTGTCGTCCCCGCCGAGCCGGGCGGCGACCGCGCCGACCACCTGGCGTTCCAGCGCGACGATGCTCGGGAACGCCGTCGGGTCCAGGCCGTTGACCTCCAGCATCGCCAGGTACGCGCGTTCGGCGGCCTCCCGGACCTCGGGCCGGCCCGCGTCGTACGTGTACGCGGTGGTGCGCCCGCCCCGGGTGGGCAGGTCTCCGGCGGTCAGTGCGTGCAGCTCGGCCAGCAACTCCTCGGCGGGGCGCCCGGTTTGCGGCAGCCCGGGGTGAACGGTGGTCATGACTCAGCTCCAATGCGGGAGTTGGCGGCGCCGGCCGTACGCGCGCAGGGCGGGCAGCGAGAGCAGCATCAGCGCGGCCGGCACCAGGCTGAAGCCGAGCAGCACCCCGGCCCGGGCGGCGTCGGTCTGCGCCACGGGGTGGTCGGTGGTGGAGGAGACGAATCCGGCGGCGGCCAGCGCCAGCGAGAACAGGCCGGGTCCGGCGGCCAGTCCGGCGGTCTCCCCGGCGGTCCACAGGCCGGTGAACGCCCCCGACTGGAGGCGGCCGGTGCGCGCCGCGTCCGCGTGCACGGTGTCCGGCAGCAGCGACAGCGGCAGCACCTGCAACGCGGCGTACGCGACGCCCAGTAGCGCGCACAGCGCCAGCACCAGCCCGACCCGTCCGCCACCGGCGTGCGCCGCGGGCCAGAGCGCGGCCGAGGTGAGGGCGAACAGTCCGGTCGCGGCGGCCAGGCAGCGCAGCCGTCCCCAGCGGGCGGCGGCCCGGCCCCACAGCGGGACGGCGACGGCGCTCGGCGCGACCAGGCAGACGAACAGCACCGAGGTCAGCCCGTACCCGCCCAGCCAGTAGGTGGCGACGTACGGCGCGGCCGCCAGCATGATCGCCACCGCGGCGGCCTGCACCACGAACGCACCGAGCAGCGCGAAGAACGCCCGGTTGCCGCGCGCGGTGCGCAGCGCCGCCCGCAGCCCGAGCGGCTCCGCCCCCGGCCGGGCGGGCACCCGGCGGGCGCCGAGCGTCGGGATCAGCAGCGTCACCAGCAACAGCGCGGCGACCACCCCCGCCATCACGGCGTAGCCGCCGCGCCCGCCGCCGGCCAGCGACACCACGGCCGGGGCGAGGCCGCCCGCGACCAGGATGCCGACGGTCAGGCAGACGATCCGCCACACCATGATCCGGGTGCGGACGCGCGGCTGATCGGACATCTCGGCGGGCAGTGCCACGTACGGCACCTGGAACAGCGCGAACGCGCTGGAGGCGAGAACGAAGGTACCGGCCACCCAGGCGGCGGCGCCGGAGCCGGTGAGCGGCGAGAGGAACATCGCGGCGAACGCGACCGGCAGGGCGAGCGTGCCGGCCAGCAGGATCCGGGTGCGGCGCCCGGTGCGCAGCGCCTCCCGGTCGCTGGCCGCGCCGACCAGCGGGTTGAACAGCGCGTCCCAGGCCTTCGGCAGCGCGACCACCAGACCGGCCAGGCCGGCCGGGACGCCGAGCGCGTCGGTCATGAAGTAGAGCAGCAGCAGGCCGGGGACGGTGGAGTGGATGCCGGTGCCGATCGAGCCCACCGCGTACCCGGCGAGCTCCCGCCGCGACAGGCCCCGACCGGCCGTCATATCGCACCGTCGAGGCCGAGTTCGCGCAGCACCAGCGCCCGCAGGTGGGTGCGGAAGCGCGGCACCTGCGCGCGGATCATCGAGCGGCAGAAGCCGTGCGTGGTCCACAGCACCGTCCACACCGCGAACTCGACCCGGTCGCGCCCCAACTGTGGCAATGCGGAGGAGAGTTCACCTGCAACCGCCTCCAGCAGCGGCCGGGCGTACCGCTCCTCCAGGTCGGCGAACTCGGCGGCGTCGGCCATCCAGCGGCGCATCCACAGCGCGGGGACGTGCGGCTGCTCCAGGCAGAAGTCCAGGTACCGGTCGGCGAAGCGGGCCGCCGCCCGGGCCGGATCGTCCGGTGCGGCCACCGCGAATTCCGCCAACGCGGCGTCCACGGCGGCCCGTTCGGCCTGGTGGGCCCGTCGCATCACCTCGCGGTACAGGTCGGCCTTGGTGCCCACGTGGTAGGCGACGGTGGCGACGTTCAGCCCGGCCGCGCCGGCGATCGTCCGGGTGGTGGTGCCGTCGTAGCCGTGTTCGGCGAACAGGGCGGTGGCGGCCGTGAGGATCCGTTCCCGGCTCGCCTCGGCGGCCGTCCGGTGCTGGCTCATGGCGGGGAGCGTACGCGCGGCCCGGGTCACCGATCAAGCGCTTGATGGAGAGAATTTTCGGGCGCAGGAAACGGCCGCGGGCCCCGCCGCAGGTGCGACGGGGCCCGTGATGACGAATCGTCAGCAGTGCGCCAGGGTCTCGCAGTCCTCCCAGCGGGTGCCGGTGTACTCGTCACCGGAACCACCGGGCGCGACCAGCTTGTTGGACTTCAGCTGGGCCGTGGCGGCGGGGCCGGCGGCGAGCCGGACGGCGATCGCGTCGATCACCGGGCGCGGGCTGGTGCCGGCGAAGTTGTTGACCAGCACGACGAACGACAGCTTGCGGCCGTCGGGCGCGGTCGCGAAGCCGACCAGGTTGTCGACGCCGCCCATCGAACCGCTCTTGGCGTGCACGTTGTTCTCGGCCTTGGTGCCGCGCATCCGGGCGGCCAGGGTGCCGCCGGTCATCCGCTCCGGGTTGCCCGCCACCGGCAGCGCGTTGTACCAGGCGTCGAACCACGGCTTGGTGTGGGCGACCTTCAGCAGGTCGGCCATCTTCCCGGGGGTGATCAGGTCGTAGCGGGACAGGCCGGAGCCGTCCACCTGTCGGGTGGTCGGGCCGGTCACGCCGTTCGCCTTCAGGAAGGCGTTGACCTGGTTGATGCCGGTCGCCCAGTCACCGCGGCCGCCCTTGACCTTGCCGATCTCCTTGGTCAGGTGCTCGGCGATGCCGTTGTTGCTGATCTTCAGCATCGGGACGATCACCTCGGTGAGGGGCTTCGACTCGTGCGAGGCCATCGGCTCCGAGGTCTCCGAGCCGCTCGCGGTCTGCACCCCGCGCAGCACCTTCACGCCGTGCTTGGCCAGCGCGCCCGCGAACACCTTCCCGGCGTACGTGGTGGGGTCCTCGACCGTCACCCAGGAGGTCACCGGCGCCGCACCGGTCGGGATGCTGCCGGACAGCGCCAGCTCGTTGCTGCCCCGGCGCCGCTGCACGCCGACGCTCGACCCGCTGCCCGTCGCGCCGGTGGCGACCGTGCCGGTGAACTTCATCGGCGCCTCGGCCGGGTTCAGCGTCACCTTGGCGTTCTCGCCCGCCGCACCCGGGGTGACGGTGACCTGCACGGTGTCCATCATGTACTCGGCGTCGTTGGCGACGGTCAGCCCGGATATCTGCGGGCTGTACGAGTACGCCTCGTCGTCCCAGGCCCAGCCCGGGCCGAGCGGCGTCGAGTCGTACCGGCTGCCGTCCGCCAGCACCCGGCCGGTGACGGTGGTGACGCCGGACGCCGCGACCTTCGCGGCCAGGTCGTCGAGGTCCTGCACCAGCAGGGTCGGGTCGCCGCCGCCGCGCAGCACCAGGTCGCCGGTCATGGTGTCGCCGTAGATCTTGCCGGTGGAGCGGACCTCGGTGGTGAACCGGTAGTCCGCGCCCAGCAGGTCGAGCGCCGCCGTCGAGGTCACGGTCTTCAGGGTGGACGCCGGGGTGAACAGCGCCTGCGGCTGCCGCGAGTACAGCACCTCGCCGGTGGTGGCGTCCTGCACCACGACGCCGGCCTGCGCGCTCGCCAGCCGGGGGTCGGCGAGCAGGGTGTTCAGGTCGGCGGTCAGCGTGGCGTCGGCCGGCGCCGGGTCGTCGGCCTGCGCCGAGACGGCGAGCAGGGAGGCGGCGAGGACCGCGGCCGCGAGCGGCAGGCTGCGGCGGTACGTGCGTGCGGACACGGGTGGCTCCAGAGTGCGGATCGGCCGGGGTGCGCGCGTCACCAACGCCCCCGTTTGTCCGGGACATTATCATCTGATGGCAAATCAGATGATCTTCCCCCTTGGTTCCTTGGGGTCCCTCCTTCTAGACGCGCCGACCTTCCGAAACGTCGCACCCCAAAAGCCGCCGGATCTGCCCGGATACACTGACGCGGGCTTCGGCAGGTCAACGTTCGGGACGGGAAACATGGGCGCGCACGCTGGACTGACGGTCGAACGGATCACCCGCGCCGCCGCCGAACTCGCCGACCAGGTCGGCATCGACAAGGTCACCGCCTCCGCCCTCGCCCGCGGCTTCGGCGTCAAGGACGCCAGCCTCTACTCGCACGTCAAGAGCCTCCAGGAGATCCGCACCCGGGTCGCCCTGCTCGCCACCGAGGAGATCAACGACCGCATCGCGACCGCCGTCGCCGGCCGCTCCGGCGCCGATGCCCTGGCCGCCTTCGCCGACGCCCAGCGGACCTACGCCCAGCAGCACCCCGGCCGCTGGGCCGCCACCCAACTGCGCCTGGACCCGGCCGACTTCGCCGACACCGACGCCCTCGCCCGGTCCGTCGAACTCACCTACGCGATGATGCGCCACTACCGGCTGGACGAACCCGAACTGACCGACGCCGTCCGGCTGCTGCGCTCCACCTTCCACGGCTTCATCGCCATCGAGGCCAACGGCGGCTTCCACCACCCGCGCGGCATCGACGGCTCCTGGCAGCGGATCGTCACCGGCCTGCACCAACTGCTGGAGAACTGGCCCCGGGCCTAGGCTTTCTACCGCGTCGGCAGGGGCTGCTCAGGCCCGCTGCTTCGCCGGCAGGAACGCGGCCGGAACGGCCGTCAGCACCACGAACCCCAGCGCCACCGCGAACACCACGCGGAACGCCCCGACCGTCCCCGCGCCCCCGTGCGAGGCGTGCTGCAGCACCAGCGCCACCACCGCGGTGCCCACCGCCGCGCCCAGCTGCTGCGCGACCGCGTTCGCGGTGGTCGCGGCGGGCACCGAGGCCGGCGGCAGCGAGTGGTAGAGCGTCACCATCACCGGCGACGCTGCCAGCGCCAGACCCACCCCCTGCACGAACAGCGCGCCGAGCAGCAGTGGGCCCGGCTCCGCGCTGCCGGCCCGGGCGAACACCGCCAGGCCCGCGCCCACCAGCGCCAGCCCGGCCAGCACCAGCGCCCGCGGATTGCTCCGGGCGTCGATCACCCGCCCGACCAGCAGCACCGCCACGCCCGCGCCCGCCCCCTGCGCCGCCATCACCAGACCCGCCGCCAACGGGCCGCGCCCGCCCGCCTGTTGGAAGAACAGCGGCACCAGCACCACCGCCCCGTACAGGCCGAAACTGTTCAACAGTGAGACGGTGGTCGACGCGGCGAACGCGCGGTCCCGGAACAGCCCGAAGTCCAGCAGCGCCCGGCCCCGCCGGCGCCGCGCCAGCAGCCCGTGCGCCGCCAGCAGCACCATCGCCACCAGCAGCGGCAGCAGCACCCCGGGGTCGCCCGGCGCCCGGCCCCCGCCCAGCCGGACGCACCCGAGGACGGCCGCCGTCAGCCCGCCGCTCACCGTCACCAGCCCCGCCAGGTCCAACTCGTCCGGATCGCCCTCCCGTTGGTTGCGCATCAGCAGCGGCGACAGCACCACCACCGCCAGGCACACCGGCACGTTCAACAGGAACAGCCACCGCCACGAGTGGCCCTGGACGAGCGCCCCGCCCACCACCGGCCCCGCGACGGGCGCGAGCAGGATCGGCACGGCGATCAACGCCATCGTCCGCCCCATCCGCGCCGGGCCGGCCACCTGCACCACCAGGATCCGCATCAGCGGGAACAGCATCCCCGCGCCCAGCCCCTGCACCACCCGGAACGCCACCAGCGACCCCAGCGACCAGGCCAGCCCGCACAGCACCGACCCCAGCAGGAACACCGCCAGCGACGCCGTCCAGCACGCCACCGCCCCGAACCGCCGCGCCGCCCAGCCCGTCGCCGGGATCACCGCCGACATCGCCAGCAGGTACGCCGTCGCCACCCACTGCACCTGCGCCAGGCCCGCGTCGAAGCGCCGCGCGAACGACTCCAGTGCCACCCCCACCACCGTGGTGTCCAGCAGCGCGACGAACGCCCCCGCCGCCAGCACCAGCGCCGCCCGCACCACCGGCCCGCCGAGCGGCTCCCGGCCCTCGCGGCCTTCCCGGCCCGTCATCGGACGACCCGCCCGAGGAACCCGGCCAGGTTCGCCCGCATCCGGGCCACCCGCGCCTCCGCGTCCAGGCTCTCCGTCATCCGCGCCCCGCCCGCCGCCACCCGCCTGCGCCCCCGCACGTACAGCGGGCACGCCAGGTCGCCGCAGAAGTACTCGCCCGCCGACGCGTACTCCTCCGCCGACCCCCGACCCGCCCGGCGCGCCGTCATCAGCGCCACCCCCGAGGCCGGATGCGCCGTCAGGCAGATCGAACACATCGCCCCACCGCGCCCCGCCGCCGGCCGCTGCGCCAGGCGCAGGGCCACCCCGACCGTCCGTCCCTCGAACTCGGCGACCAAGTACCCCCGCTCGGGTGCCCCTGCCTCCCGCCATCCCAAAAAGTCGAGTCCGGCCCAGTCCAGCTCGCCGAGCCCGCGTGGCAGCCAGGCCCGACTTGCCTCCCCCTTCGTGCAGTTGACGAACGACGCCCGGATCTCCGCGTCGGTCAGTGCCCGCATGTCTTCCCCACCCATCCCTAGGAGTCCTAGTTTTGAGCCAAGGTATCCTAGGCTTGTCGACACGCCAACCGGTTTCCCCTCCGGGCCCGGACCGCGACGTGCGCCAACTCCCGTCCGGAGAAGCGGCCTTGAGGCTGGGGAGCGGGAGCGTCCGAGGCGCCTTCCGGCGGGCCGCGACGGGGGTGGGCGGGCCGGAAACCCCCAGATCGGGCTGCTCGGCCATGGGGAGCAATCGGACTCGTACCGACTGGCAGCCGCGGCCGCTGTCGTTTCTCTTTGAGTGCAGGGAAGCCCACTGCTTCCCGACTCAAGTTCCGTTCTCGGAAGGACTGTTTTCTGATGCGTGCTCTGACTCGTACTGTTGCCGCCCTCGGCCTCGCCGCCCCCGTCCTGCTCGGCTGCGCGGGCCTGGCCTTCGCCGGGGACGGCGGAGGCATCGACGAAATGGGCGACCGGCCCGAGGCGCACTTCGTCGACTTCGACTTCGCCGCCAACGAGGACGTTGCCGCCCTCGCCTTCACCGCCTCGTTCGTCACCCCGGACGGTGTGGAGCACGCCAGCGGCGTTGTCGTCGCGAGCGACGAGGGCGTCTTCGGTGGCGCCACTGACGCGGGCGCGAACTGGTAAGACCGACGCCTGACGCTTGAACGGGAGGAGGGCCGTCCCAGCCCTCCTCCCCGCACCACCTCAGCGCCGGCCACCTCGGCCGGCGCTTTGTCGTGCCCGGGCCTTAACCGACCGCACCGCCGGCGTTCGCCGGCTCGTCCAGCTGCGACGGTTCGTCGGTCCGCGCCGGCTCGTTCATCTGACCGATCGGGATGTGCACGCTCGGCGTGGTGCGCGCGGTGCTGTCGAGGTGGACGCGCTGGTCGTCGAAGAAGATGTGCGGACGCAGCACCTCCATGATCCGGCCCTTGTCGATACCGCCGAGGAAGAACGCGTCGTTGACCCGGACGCCCCAGCGCTTCAGGCTCTTCACGGCCCGCTCGTCGGCGGGGGAGTTGCGGGCGGTGACGATCGAGACGGACACCCGCAGGCGGTAGCGGGGGTCGGTGCGGCGCCGGTCCTCCTCGCGCTGCTGGATCCGGTTGATCCCGGCGAGGAAGTCCTTGAGCGGTCCCGCGTCGTGCGGGACGTCCGCGTGGGCCACCTCGTAGTCGCGGAACTTCTCGATGCCTTCGCGCTGGTAGACCTGCTCCGACTGGTCGGAGGCGAGCACGCCGTCGAAGTCGAACGCGATCCGCAGGTCAGTGTCGTCCTCGTCGTCCTGCTGCATCGGCCCGAGCACCCGCCCGGCCGGCAGCCCCGCCGCCACCGCCTCGCGGACGTCGTCCTCGTCGGCGGACAGGAACAGCGACATGTTGAGCACCGGCATGTAGCTGTACGGGGCGCGGCCCTGCTTGAAGATGGCCCGGGATATCGGCAGTTTGTGCGCCCGGATGGACCGCATCACCCGCAGCCCGGTGTCCGGGTCGTTGCGCGACAGCACGATCACCTCGACGAGCGGATCGTCCTCCGGGCCCAGGTTGTTCAGGGACAGCAGTCGCTTGACGAACGGAAAGGCCACCCCGGGCGCCAGGGTGACGTCCAAGTGGCGTTCCTGGTGCGCCCGGTAGGCGTCCTCGCCGTCCTCGCGGAACACCCGGTCCGAGTCCGTCAGATCGAACAGCGCGCTGGAGGCGACGCCGACCACCAGCCGCCCGGCAAGCTCGTACGCCACCCCGACCCCTCCTGTGCACTCCCGCCCGGCACCTCCAGGGCCCGGCCCATTGTCGCACTGGTGTTTCAACGATCGCTCGACCCCGAACCGCTCTGCCCGCAGGGCCCGGTTCCTCGCCGTCGAGGCCCCGAAGATCAGGGCGCAGTACGAGAGTTGACGGTCGTCAGGCGGCTGCCCGGGCCCGCGGCGTCAGTGCGGCGAACTCCAGCGGCGCGGACGGGTCGATCGACACGTCCAGCGGCGCGGGCTCGGCACCGGCACGGACCAGCAGGTCGCCGATCGCGGCGACCATCGCGCCGTTGTCCGTGCACAGCCCCAGCGGCGGCACCCGCAGTGTGATCCCGGCGGCCGCGCAGCGCTGCTCGGTCAGCGCCCGGACCCGCGAGTTCGCGGCGACCCCGCCGACCACCACCAGCGTCCCGACGCCGTGGTCGACGCAGGCCCGGACGGCCTTGCGGGTCAGCGTGTCGGCGATCGCCTCCTGGAGCGACGCCGCCGCGTCCGCCACCGGCAGCTCGCGGCCGGCCGCGCGGTGGCCCTCCACCCAACGGGCGGCGGCGGTCTTCAGCCCCGAGAACGAGAACGCGTACGGGTCGTCGCCCGCCCCGGTGAGCGGACGCGGCAGCCGCACCGCGGCCGGATCGCCGTCCCGGGCGGCCCGGTCGATGGCCGGCCCGCCCGGGTACGGCAGGCCGAGAATGCGGGCGCTCTTGTCGAAGCACTCGCCGGCCGCGTCGTCCAGGGTGTCGCCGAGATGCGCGATCGGGTCGCGGGCCAGATCGCGGACCAGCAGCAGCGAGGTGTGCCCGCCGGAGACGATCAGCACCACGCACGGATCCGGCAGCGGCCCGCCCACCAGCCCGGCGGCGGCCACATGCCCGGCCAGGTGGTGCACGCCGTACAGCGGCACCCCGAGCGAGAACGCGTAGCTCTTGGCGGCGGCCACCCCCACCTGCAGCGCCCCCGACAGCCCCGGCCCCGTCGTCACCGCGACCGCCCCCACGTCCCCCAGTGTCAGCCCCGCCCGCCCCAGCGCCTCCCGCACCACCGGCGCCATCGCGTGCACATGCGCCCGCGCGGCGATCTCCGGCACCACCCCGCCGTACCGGGCGTGCTCGTCCATGCTCGACGCCACCGCCTGCCCGAGCAGCACCCCGTCCCGGACCAGCCCCGCCCCCGTCTCGTCGCACGACGACTCGATTCCCAGCACCACCGGCGACTCCGGCATCGGCCCGCACCACTCTCGCATCAGACTTGCAGTTGCACATAGTGTGCAACAAGCCGGGCGCGGGACCCGTTCGGGGTCGGCGTACCTCCACAGGAGGAGAGCGCCGACGAAGCCCTCACCCTGCGGATCGATCAAGATCACGACCTGGTGCCTACGGCCCGCGCCACCGCCCTCCATAGGCTCGGAGACGGCCACCTGACGCCACATCACCACTGGTCAGGGGCGTGCGAACCGAGGAACGATGACGACCTACCGATACACCGTGGCCGAGCTGCGCGGGCAACTGCGGCAGCTGGTGCTGAGCGGAGCCGCGATCGCCCTGGGCGTGGCCTTCCTGATCGCCTCCGTCGGCGGAAGCGGCGCCCTGGTGGACTCCTTCAGCCAGACCGCCGCCACCGAGGTCGGCCCCGGCGACATCCAGGTCACCAGGCCCGCCACCAACGGCGGCCTGGACGCCACCGCGGCCGCCCACGCCCAACAGGCCACCGGAGTCGCCGCCGTGGCGCTCCGACTGACCGGCCAGGGCGCACTGCAAGCCGCCGACGGGCAGCCCCTCGACGCCGCCACCGTGACCGCCGTCGCCGCCGACCCGGCCCTGCGCTGGCAACTGCTCAAGGACGGCCGATGGCCGGACGCCCCCGGCGAGGCACTGCTCGACAGCGACACCGCCCACCGCCTCGACGCCGCACCCGGCTCGGACATCCGACTCACCCGCCCCGACGGCACCACCGCCACCGCCCGCCTGGTCGGCACCCTCGACGGCCGCGGCGCACCCAGCCTCGCCGGGCACCCGATCATCGCCGTCCCGGCCGCTGCCGTCGGCGAGTACGCCGCCGCCGTCACCGCCGCCCAACTCGACGTCCGACTCCAGCCCGGCGCCTCCCGCACGCACACCACCGAGGCACTGCGCGCCGCCCTCGGCGACGCACCCGTGATCCGCACCCGGGCGGCCTCCGTGACCGAGGCGACCCGGCAGAGCACCACCCTCTACGGCGTGGTCCTGATCGCCGCACTGTCCTTCGTCCTGATCGCGCTCGCGGTGGCGCGCATGGTGGTCAGCAACACCTTCTCCGTCATGCTGGCGCAGCGCACCCGCCAACTCGCCCTGCTGCGCTGCGTGGGAGCCGACCGGGCCCAGATCCGCCGACTGATCCGCCGCCAGGGCCTGCTGCTCGGCATCGGCGCCTCGACCGTCGGCGTACTCCTCGGCGCCGGGCTCTGCGCCGCCGCGACCGGCCTGGCCCGGTACGCCGACCTCGGGCCGGTGCGCCTGGACCTGCTGCCCGCCCCGGCCACCTGCGCGCTCGCCGGCCTGTTCGGCGTGCTGCTCACCCTGCTGGCCGTCCGCGGACCGGCGAAGCAGGCCTCCGCGGTGCCGCCCGTGGCCGCACTCGGCGGCGCCGTCGCCACCGGCGGCACCGCAGCCCGGCTGCGCGCCGCGGTCTGGTCCGCGGCGCTGCTGCTGGCCGGCGCCGCCTCGCTGGTGCTGGGCGTGCTGACACCTCCGCCGCTGTCGCTGCTCGCCGTCACCCTCGGCGCGATCAGCAGCTTCTTCGGAGTGCTGCGACTCAGCCACCGACTGCTGCCCGCCGTGGTCGCCGCCCTCGGCGCCCCGGCCCGCCGACTCGGCGGCACCGCCGGACGGCTCGCCACCCGGCAACTGCGCCTCAACCCGGTCCGGACCGGCGCCACCGGATCCGCCCTGCTGCTCGGCGTCACCGTCATGGTCGGCGCCGTCACCGCCCTCGACATCACCTCCAACTCCCTGGTGCCGGTGGTCTCCGCCCGCCAGCCCGGTGTCTTCGCCGCCACCCCCGCGGCCGGCGGCGCCCTGCCCGCCGACACACTCGCCGCCCTCGGCCGACAGCCCGAACTCGCCGTCACCCGGGTCCGCTCCACCACCGTGGACGTCGACGGACACCCGACGCTGCTCGCGGCCGTCGACCCGACCGGCCTCAACCCCCGCGCCGACGGCGTCGACCGAGCGCGGACCCTGCCCGACGGAACGGCGCTCAGCGGCCTCGGCGGCGGACCGGAGGACATCCGCGTCACCGCCCCCGGGCAGCCCGCCACCGCCCTCCGCGCCGCCCCCGGACGCAGCAGCCTGCCCTTCACCCTGCAGAGCGGTGCCTACCTGCTGGTCACCCCCGCCACCCTCGACCGCATCGCCCCCGGCGCACCCACCACCACCGTCTGGATCAGCCCCGCCGAAGGCACCGACCACCTCACCACCCGCCGCGCCATGGACCGCGCACTGGCCGGCCACCCCGGGATCCAGGTCACCGACACCGCCGCCCAGGCCCAGACCATCCGCACCCTCCTCGACCGGATGACCCAGGTCAGCATGGCCCTGCTCTCCTTCTCAGTCGCCATCGCCGGCCTCGGAGTCGCCGCCACCCTGATGCTCAGCGTCAGCGAACGCGCCCGCGAGATCGGCATGCTCCGCGCCATCGGCATGTCCCGCCGCCAGCTGCGCCGCATGCTCACGCTGGAAGCCCTGCTCCTCTCCCTCGCCGCAGCCCTGGCCGGCACCACCCTCGGCCTGACCTACGGCTGGGCCGCCGCCCGCTCCGTCACCTCCACCGTCGGAACCGTCGGCGGCCCCCCGATCCCCCTCGTCCTCGCCTCCCTCGCCCTGACCGTCCTGATCGGCCTCGCCGCCGCCGTCCTCCCCGCCCGCCGCGTCGGCCGCATGACCGTGGTGGCCGCCCTGCACGCGAGGTAGCCCCCGTCCGGTTCTCTGCTGTCAGGGCTGAAAGAATCCGTCGAGAACCTTCAACTCTCAAGGGGGAGGCCGTAAATGACCAAGGAACAGCACAGCAACGCGCAGGCCGGTGGGACGTCGCGGCGCAGCGCGCTGAAGGCGGCCGTGGCCGGCGCGGGGACGATCGCCGCCCTCGGCGCAGCCACCCCCGCCGCGCACGCGGACGGGCCCGGGCGCGGCGCCCCGACCTTCGTCCTCGTCCACGGCTCGGGCAGCAACTCCTTCGCCTGGCAGCCCCTGCTGCGCGAACTGGGACTGCGCGGACACCGCGCGATCGCGGTCGACCTGCCCGGACACGGCCTCGGCGCGTACCTCCCCGAGTCCTACCAGTCCCCGCAGGACCTCGACCGGCTGCGCACCGAGCCGTCCCCGCTGTCCAAGGTGACGCTGGCCGACTTCGCCGCCCACGTCATCGCCACGGTCCGGCGGGCGCGCCGCAACGGCCCCGTCGTGCTGGTCGGCGCAAGCCTCGGCGGCGCCACTCTCAACGCGGTCGCCAACCAGGTGCCCGAGCTGATCGCGCACCTGGTGTACACCTCCGCGTTCTGCCCGACCAAGCACCCCTCGGTGCTGCAACTGGTCCTGACCCCCGAGGGGGCCGGCAGCTCCATGTTCCGGATTCCCCCGGTCCGGACACCGCCGGAGCTGGGCGTCAACCGGGTCAACTGGCGCTCCGCCGATCCCGCCTTCTTCGCGATCGTCAAGGACTCCCTCGCCGCCGACCGCACGGACGCCGAAGTCCGAACCCTGATGAACATCCTGGAGCCGGACGAGTCCGCGTCCATCGGCCTGACCGAGGACGCCCGCGGCCTCCCGGCGACCTGGGGCCGCGTCCCCCGCACCTTCGTCCGCTACACCCAGGACCACACCATCCCCCTCTCCCTCCAGGACCTCATGATCCGCGAGGCCGACGAGGTCACCCCCCACAACCGCTTCCGCGTCCGCTCCCTGAGCGCCCCCCACCTCGGCCCCCGCGACCCGGCCCTCCTGGCGGACGAACTGGAACTCGTCGCCCGCCTCTCCCACTGATCCCGAGCCGCCACTCCCGTCACCGCCGCTGACACCGCGGCCCGGACCCGCGCTACGAGGCCAGATCGAGTCGGGCCATCACCTCCCGCAGCGCAGGCGCGCAGCGGTCGGTGTCGGCGGCGGTGAGCCAAGCCAGTTCCGCGATCTCCGCGCCGGGGGTGGGCATACCGTCGGCCGGGCCGGTGTAGCAGTGCATGCGCAGTCGGACGCCGGGGCGGCCGTGGGCGGGGGCCTCGACCGTGTGGGCGTGGGCGAGCCGCTCGGGTGCGCAGGTCAGGCCGAGTTCCTCGCGCAGCTCCCGGGCCAGCGCCCGGGCCGGGGTCTCTCCGGGCTCCAACTTGCCGCCGGGGAGGTAGAAGGCGTCCTTGCCGTGTGTCCGGACGGCCAGCAGCCGCCGGTCGCGGACGCAGATCCAGCCCACGGAGTCCAGCAGCGCGTCGTCCGCCGACGGGGTCTCCCACTTGGGCGTCGGCGGCTGCCACCGGGCCATGGCGTCGAGCAGGGCCCCGGGGTCCGTCCCGGTGATCAGGTTCCGGTACGTGGGGCGGACGAAGCCGGTGTCGACCAGATGGTCGGCGAGCGCGGTCAGCGGCTGCCAGAAACCGGGCGGGCCGAGCAGTGCGACGGGCTTGGTGTGGAGCCCGAGCTGCTGCCAGGTCCACGCCTCGAACAGCTCCTCCAGGGTGCCGGCGCCACCGGGCAGTGCGATGAACCCGTCCGCCGCCTCGGCCATCGCGGCCTTGCGCCGGTGCATGTCCTCAACCACCCGCAGGCGGGTCAGGCCGCGGTGGGCGATCTCCTTGTCCACCAGGGCCTTCGGCATGATCCCGACGACCTCGCCGCCGGCGGCGAGCGCGGCGTCGGCCAGCGCGCCCATCAGCCCGACCTTTCCACCTCCGTAGACGATGCCGACGCCCCGGCGGGCCAGCGTGGTGCCCAGGGCGGCCGCCAGGGCGGCGCACTCGGTGCGGGTGCCGGTGGCGGATCCGGCGAACACTGCGAAGCGCATCAATCCTCCAAATGCGACGCGACGTCGCGTCGCATTATGGCAGGGTGGACCACATGACCCCACCGCCCACCCCCTCGCAGCCCAAAGGCCCCCGGAGCCGCGACCAGGTCCTCGACGCCACGCTCGCCCTGCTCAGCGAGACCGGCTACGCGCGACTCACCGTCGAAGGCGTGGCCACCACCTCCGGCGTCCACAAGAGCACCCTCTACCGCTGGTGGCCCGACAAGGCGGCCCTGGTGGCGGACGCCCTCGCCTCCCGGATGGACACCGGCCCGCTCCCGGACACCGGAAACACCCGCGACGACCTGACCACCTGGCTGCGCGGCACCATCGCCAACTACACGGCCACCCCCGCCGGCGCGGCCATGCCCGCCCTGATCGCGGACCTGGCCGGCCGCCCCGGCGCCCTGGACGCCTTTCGCTCGGCCTTCCTCACCGAACGCCGCGCCAACTGCGCCACCGTCATCCACCGCGGCATCACCCGGGGCGACCTGCCCCCGGACACCGACGTCGAGCTCTTCATGGACGCCCTGGCCGGCGCGGTCTTCTACCGCCAACTCGTCACCGGCCTCCCCATCGACCCCGACCTTCCCGCCCGCCTCGTCCGCATCCTCGGCCTCTGACGGCCCTCCGCGTCAGGCGGGGAGGCCGACGGCGCGTTCCCTGGTGCGGCGTTGCTGGATGACGACCGCGACCACGAGCAGCGCGCCCTGGGCGACGTTCTGCCAGAAGGAGTTGATGCCCTGGACGGTGAGTCCGTTCTCGAGGGCGCCGAGGAGGGCGACGGCGAGGAGGGTGCCGCCGATGGTGCCCTTGCCGCCTTTGAGGGCGCAGCCGCCGAGGGCGGCGGCGGTGATGGCCTTGAGTTCGAGGCCTTCACTGCCGGAGGTGGGCTGTCCGCTGCCGGTGCGGGCGGTGAGCAGGATGCCGGCGATGGCGGCGACGGTGCCGATGAGGGCGTAGACGGCGACCAGGTACTTGTTGATGTTGATGCCGGCGAGGCGGGCGGCGGTGTCGTTGCCGCCGATGGCGTAGATGTTGCGGCCGATGTCGGTGTAGGTGAGCAGGACGTGGACGGTGAGGGCGACGGCGATGAGGATCCAGACCATGACGGGGAGTCCGGCGATCCTGCCCCGGCCGAGGAAGACGAAGAAGGCGTTGTTGAGGACGTAGCCCTGGGCCCGGCCGTCGGAGAGGAGTTGGGCGAGGCCCTTGTAGGCGGCGAGGCCGGCGAGGGTGGCGATGGTGGGGTTGACCCGGCCGTACACGATGACCGCGCCGTTGAGGATGCCGATCAGCAGGCCGACGGCGAGGGCGGCGGCCATGCCCGCGAAGGCGTTGGAGCCGGCGGAGGTGAAGGCCATGGCGCTGACGACGGAGGCGACGCCCGCCTGGGAGCCGACCGAGATGTCGAGTCCGCCGCAGATGATGACGACGGTCTGGACGACGGCGAGCAGGCCGGTGATGGTGGCGGCCTCGGCGATCACCTGCATGTTGGTGAGGCTGAGGTAGTTGTCGTTGAGGAGGCCGAAGACGGTGAGGACCGCGGCCAGGGCGCCGATCAGGCTGAGGTTCTGCCCGCCGACGGCGCCCAGGACGGGAATCCTCGCGGAGGGCCGGCGCCGGCCTCCGTCGTCCGAGACGGCAGGCGGTGTGGTGGCGGTTGTCATGAGGCTGCTCCTGGGGCGCTCGTGCTGATGTCATCGGCCATCGCGAGGGCGAGGACGGCCTCCTCGGTGGCTTCCGCGCGGTTCAGCTCGCCGGTGGTGCGGCCGTTCTGCATGACGACGATCCGGTCGGCGAGGCCGAGCAGTTCGGGCAGTTCGGAGGAGATCACCAGCAGGGCGATGCCCTGTTCGGCGAGGTCGGCGATGATCCGGTAGATCTCGGCCTTGGCGCCGACGTCGATGCCGCGGGTGGGTTCGTCGAGGATCAGCAGCTTGGGTTTGCGGGCGAGCCAGCGGGCGAGGACGACCTTCTGCTGGTTGCCGCCGGAGAGCTTGCGGACCTCGTGCTCGACGGACGGTGCGCGGACCCGCAGGCGGTCGGTGTACTCCTGGGCGAGGTCGCGTTCCGCTCCTCGCCTGACGAAGCGGAAGCGGCGCAGTCGCTCCAGCACCGCGATGGAGGTGTTGTCCCGGATCGTGCGGTGCAGGAACAGCGCCTGCGCCTTCCGTTCCTCCGGGGCCAGGCCGAGGCCGGCGCGGATCACCGCTCCGGGGTTGCCGGACGGCAGCGGCTGCCCGTCCAGGGTGACGCTGCCGGAGCGGACGGGCAGGTCCCCGGCGAGCGCGAGGGCGAGTTCGGAGCGTCCGGCGCCGATCAGTCCGGCGAGGCCGACCACTTCGCCGGCGTGGATCCGCAGGCCGATGCCGTGGACCCGGTCCGTCGTCAGGTCACGGACGTCCAGGACGACCCGGTCGGTGACGACGGACCGGCGGACGGACATCGCCGACAGGTCGCGGCCGACCATCAGGCGTACCAGGTCGCCTTCGGTGGTGGTCCCGGCGTCCTGGACGCCGACCAGGGCTCCGTCGCGCAGGACGGCGATGCGG
This sequence comes from Kitasatospora sp. NPDC004614, assembly GCF_042873675.1. Classification (NCBI taxonomy): domain Bacteria; kingdom Bacillati; phylum Actinomycetota; class Actinomycetes; order Kitasatosporales; family Streptomycetaceae; genus Kitasatospora; species Kitasatospora sp. NPDC004614. The sequence continues at coordinate 160,823 of NZ_JBIALR010000003.1, read as the reverse complement.
TCGGCGAGTTGGAAGATCTCCTGCATCCGGTGCGATACGTAGACGACGGCGACGCCCTGGTCGCGCAAGCGGTTGATCAGTGCGAACAGCGCGTCGACCTCGTGCTCGGACAGCGAGGAGGTCGGCTCGTCGAACGCGATGACCCGGGCGGCGGTTCCGCCGGTCAGCGCTCGCATGATCTCGACCAACTGGCGCTGGGCAGCCGTCAGTTGCGATCCGAGCAGATCGGGTTCCAGGACGTCGGCGAAACCGAACCGGGTGAGGTCCGCGGTGATCCGGCGGCGCAGCTCGGCCCGGTCGAGTCGGCGGCCGGCCCGGCGGGGCAGGGACCCGGCGTAGACGTTCTCGGCGACCGGGACGTGCGGGATGATCTCGGGTTCCTGCGGGATGATCCGGATGCCGGCGGCCCGTGCGTCGGCCGGGGAGCGCAGGTCGACCGGTCGCCCGTCCAGGAGGACGCGACCCTCGGTCGGCCGGTGGTCGCCGGCGAGGATCTTCAGAAGAGTGGACTTGCCGGCCCCGTTCTCACCCATGAGGGCGGTGACTCTGCCGCTGGGGAGGTCGAGGGTCACGTCGCTCAGGGCCTGCACCGCGCCGAATCGCTTGGTGATCCCCTCGACCCGCGCCCCGGCGGTGGAGGGCGGTCGGGAGATCGGGGTCGAGGGGCGTGCTCTGTTCACTGGGTCACCTCAGGAATGGAGCGAAGGAGTGGAGCGGAGGAGTGGAGGCGGCCGCCGGCCCCACCGGCGACCGCGGGGAACGACGGTCAGTTGCAGGTGACGCCGGCGCCCTGCCAGGTGGCGGCGTCGACCATGGTGGTGCGGGCGAACGCCTCGGCGGGCATCTCCTTGTTGTTCTTCAGCCGGTCGTACATGGTCTGGACGGCGAGTGCGCCGACGTCCTTGCCGTTGATGAACAGTGCGGCCTTCATCCCGGAGGGCTTGCCGCCGGTCCAGCTCTTGCAGGCGAGGTAGGCGCCGAGGCCCACGCCATCGATGTCGCCGGGGCTGACGCCGGCGTTCTGCAGGGCGGTGACGCCGCCCTGGACGTTCTCGTCGTTGCAGCCCCAGACCACCCAGTGCTTGACCCCGGCGTTGGCGGTGACCGTCGCAGCGACCTTGTCCTGTGCGCCGGTCGGGGTGTTGTCGGTGGCGACGTCGATGTTCCGGACCCCGGGGACGGCGGAGTCGAAGGCTTCCTTGGCGGCCTTGACCCGGTCGCCGCAGACGGTGACGTCCTGCTTCCAGGCGGAGATGATCCGGGTGTCGGCGGCGTTCCAGCCGGCCTTCTTGAACTCCTCGGCGGCGCGTTTGCCGACCTCGCCGCCCATCTGCGCGCCGGAGAAGCCGATCCGCGGCACCAGGTCGGACTTGGCGCACTTCGCCGGGTCCGGTCCGGTGGCGCAGACCTGGTCGTCCGAGGTGAGCAGGGCGATCTTCGCGTCCCGCGCGGTCTGCACGACCTGCGGGCCGACGGCCGGGTCGGGCACGACCACGATGACGCCGTTGGTCTTCTGCGCGATCGCGGACTGCACCTCGCTGATGGTCTTGTTGGCGTCGTTGCCGAGGTTCACCACCTTGATGTCGATGCCCAGTTCGGCGGCCTTCGCTCTCGCGCCGGCCGCCTCGCCGACGAAGTACTCCTGGTCGCCCTGCTTCTGCAGGTAGGTGATCGAGATCTTTCCGCCGACCGGGGCGACCGCGGGGGCGCCGGAGGTGGACTCCTGGCCGGTGGAGCAGGCGGTGGTGGTCAGGCCCAGGGCGAGCAGGAGTCCTGCGGCGGCACGGCAGTTGATGGCACGGGACATGAGGGGAGGCTCCTTTTCGTCGGACGCGAGAGGGGGAGGGGGCTCCTGACTCCGTCGCGCACAGGCTCCGGCGGCCCGTCAAACCACCAGAAACCAACATGCTCAAACGCGACCCGACATATCTCAGTGCCATTGCACGGGCATGTCAAGAGGGCGGGTGCGTGGACATCCGCCCGTGAGGTTATCCGTTGCATTCAACGGCAGTTCGGCCTGAAGCTTCCTGAAGACGGCGTGTTCGAGGTCTTGAGTGCTTGTTTCCGATCTGGCTACCATGCGTTGCTTTCTGTTTGAAAATTCCTCCAGCCGTCGATCTCTGGAGATGGATTCAACAGAACCCACCGGCATGTCACACCCCCGCAGGCTCACCTGGAGCGCCCCCATGCGTCCATCCATGCCCCGCACCCTGCTGCACGCCCTCGCGGCGTTGTCCCTCGCGGCATCCGGCCTCACGGCCGTCGTCGCCGGCTCCGCCCCCGCCGCGGCCCTCGACAACGGCAACGCCCTCACTCCGCCGATGGGGTGGAACTCCTGGAACATCCTGGGCACCGCGGTGACCCAGCAGCAGGTCGTCCAGACCATCGACTTCATGTCGTCCAAGGGCCTGGTGGCGGCCGGCTACGACACCGTCACCATCGACGACGGCTGGTCGCTGTCCCACCGCGACGGCCAGACCACCGACCTCGTCAAGAACTCCTACGGCGCGATGCAGCTGTACGACGCCAACCGCAACCCCGTCAGCGGTACCGACGGCAACGGCTTCGACCTGACGACGGGACACCTGATACCGGACCCGAACCACTTCCCGGCGCACACCGTCAACGGGCAGACCCTGAACGGCATCCAGTACCTGTCGTGGTACGCCCACAGCAAGGGCATGAAGTTCGGCCTCTACGCCACCGGCACCTACACCACCTGCCAGGGGCACCCGGGCAGTCTCGGGCACGAGTCGACCGACGCCGCCGACTTCGTCGCCTGGGGTGTCGACTTCGTCAAGTACGACGACTGCCCCTACGGCCCGCCGATCACCGGTCCGGACGGGTACAACTACGGAACCCAGGGCGAGGGCCGGGAGTTGACCCGCTCCATCTACGCCCGCACCCAGGACTTCCAGCGCGCCCTGGACGCGGCCTCCGCCGCCCGGGGCCGACCGCGCGTCACGCTGAGCGTGTCCGCGCAGCCCGTGCACACCGGCCTCCCGTACCTGCTGGCCGGTGACGACCCCGCCCGCACCGACCCGGTGATCCGGGCGGCCGGTACCCCCGCCCGGCAGGCCCCCGGCTACGCGCCGACCGGCATCTGGTGCGGTCAGGTCGCGAACCTCTGCCGGATCGGCGGCGACCGCGGTCCGGACCTGGAAGGCGTGCTCTACAACGGCCAGTTGCAGACCGCGCTGCAGTATCCGGGCAACGTCCGGCCGGGCAGCTGGAACGACATGGACATGATGTTCGCCGGCTGGCTCGACCCCTACGGCCTCTACGGCACCACCGACACCTGCACCTGCCACAAGCCGATGAACGACACCGAATCGCGCAGCGAGATGTCGATCCTCGCCATGGCGGCCGCCCCGCTGATCTCCGGCGCCGACCTGCGCACCGCCGCCGAATCCCAGCACAGCGACCGCGGCTACACCTGGTCCACGGGCATCAGCGACTCCGCGCTCGCCATCTACAAGAACGCCGACGTCATCGCCGTCGACCAGGACAGCCTCGCCAAGCCCGCCACCCTGGTCGGCAACCCGCCGAACAGCCCCACCGCCCCGCTGGTCCTCAAGCGGCAGCTGGCGAACGGCGACACCGCCGTCCTGCTGGTCAACCAGGACCCGAACTCCGCCCGGACCGTCTCCACCACCCTGAGCGCACTCGGACTGACGGGCCCCGGCTACTCCTCCAAGGAGCTGTGGACCGGCGCCACCGGCAACGTCACCGACACGCTCGGCGCCTCGGTCGCCCCGCACGGCGTGGCCATGTACCGGCTCAAGGCCCTGCCCGTCACCGTCCCCGCGACGGTGATCGGCGACGGCCGCTACCACGGCATCAGCGCCGGCGGCACCGGCGGCCAGGTCCTGGAGGTCCGGGGCACGTGCAGCGCCCCCGACGGCTCGACCACCGACATCAACACCTGGTGGGACTGGCACACCTCGGAGCGGTGGCGTTTCGACGCCAACGGTGACGGCACGGTGCACATCACCGACGACTGCTACACCGGCACCCAGGTCCACGGCACCCTGACCGGGCCGGCCACGCCCGGCAATCCGGCGTGGGTCCTGAACAGCTACGACCCCAACAGCCCGCACCAGAAGTGGCGCGTCGTCCAGAACACCGCCACCGGTGCGCTGACCATCACCAACGTGGCCACCGGCCTCGCACTGGACGCCCCGCAGTCCACACCCACGTCCGCCGTCGTCCTCGACCAGCCCGACGGATCGGCCGCAGGCCAGTCCTGGAGCCTGCTGTCCTGACGCGCCGGACCCACAGCGATCCACTTTCCGTGTGGTCGAGTCCCGCATGTCCGTTCCCGGGGAGGAACCTTGCAATCCGTACGCGCAAAACTGTCCCGCCGCATCAGCGCGGCGTTAACGTCCCTCACCCTGCTGACCGGTGGCGGCGCGCTCGTCGCCGGCGCCCAACTCGCCACCGCCCCACCGGCGATGGCGCTCGACAACGGCATCAACCTGACCCCCCAGATGGGCTTCAACAACTGGAACACCACCTGGTGCGGATCCCAGTTCAACGAGAACCTGGTCAAGGGCATGGCCGACCTGTTCGTCAGCAAGGGCCTCAAGGCGGCCGGCTACCAGTACATCAACCTCGACGACTGCTGGGCGATGCCCTCCCGGGACCTGTCCGGCAACCTGGTGCCCGACCCGGTCCGGTTCCCGCACGGCATCAAGGCGCTCGCGGACTACGTCCACGGCAAGGGCCTGAAGTTCGGCCTCTACTCGAGCGCCGGCATCCACACCTGCGACATCCAGGGCTTCCCGGGCGGCCTCGGCCACGAGCAGCAGGACGCCGACCTGTGGGCCTCCTGGGGCGTCGACTACCTCAAGTACGACAACTGCAACAACATGGGCGTCGACGCACAGACCCGCTACAAGGCCATGGGCGACGCGCTGAAGAAGACCGGCCGGCCGATCCTCTACAGCATCTGCGACTGGGGCTCCAGCGGCCCGTGGAACTGGGCCCAGCCGGTCGGCAACTCCTGGCGCACCACCGGCGACATCAGCGACACCTGGCAGAGCATGATCTCCATCGCGCACGCCAACCAGGGACTGTCCGCCTACGCCAAGCCCGGCGCCTTCAACGACCCGGACATGCTGGAGGTCGGCAACGGCGGCATGACCGGCACCGAGTACCGGACCCACTTCAGCCTCTGGGCCGAGATGGCCGCACCACTGCTGATCGGCGCCGACCTGCGCACCGCCAAGCAGGAGACGTTCGACATCCTCACCAACGCCGACGTCATCGCGATCGACCAGGATCCGCTGGGCAAGCAGGGCTCGGTGGTCTCCAGCGACAACGGCCTGGTCGTCATGTCGAAGCCGCTGGCCGACGGCAGCCGCGCGGTCACCCTCACCAACGAGGGCTCCTACGACGCCACCATCACCACCACCGTGCAGGCCGTCGGCATCGCCGGCGCGCCCTCGTACACGGTCAAGGACCTGTGGGCGAAGAAGACCACCATCAGCACCGGGACGATCAGCGCCACGGTCCCCGGCCACGGCACCGCGATGTTCCGGGTCACCCCGAGCGTGCCCGTCCCGCCGCCCACCGGCATGAGCTACCTGAGCGACCTGCCGTTCCTCGCCCAGGCCAACGGCTGGGGCCCGGCCGAGCGCGACCACAGCAACGGCGACTGGGCCGCCGGTGACGGCCGCACCCTGGCCATCCGCGGCACCACGTACGCCAAGGGCATCGGTACGAACGCCGCCAGCGACATCAGCTTCAACCTCGGCGGTACCTGCAAGAACCTGGTGACCAGCGTCGGCATCGACGACGAGACGTCCGGCAACGGCTCCGCCGTCTTCCGGATATTCAAGGACGGAACCCTCGCCGCCGACAGCGGAAAGCTCACCGGCAAGGACCCGGCCAAGAAGCTCACCGTCGACCTCACCGGCGCCACCACCCTGCGCCTGGCGGTCACCGACGGCGGTGACGGCACCAGCTGGGACCACGCCGACTGGGCCGACGCCAAGATCGCCTGCGGCAACGGCCCCACCGCCGGCGCCCACCAGCTCTCCGACCTCACCTGGACCTCCGCGAGCAACGGCTGGGGCCAGGTCGAGAAGGACATGAGCAACGGCGACAACCAGTCCGGCGACGGACACACCATCACCATCAACGGCGCGACCTACGCCAAGGGCCTGGGCACCAACGCGTTCAGCGAGATCGTCTACTACCTCGGCGGCACCTGCACCTCGCTGACCACAGACGTCGGCGTCGACGCCGAGGCCATGGGCCGCGGCACCGTCGCCTTCCAGATCTGGAAGGACGGCGCCAAGGTCGCCGACAGCGGCGTACTGAACGCCACCGCCGGCGCCAAGCACCTCACCGCCGACCTCACCGGCGCCAACGAGCTCCACCTCGTCGTCACCGACGGCGGCGACGGCAACAACAGCGACCACGCCGACTGGGCGGGCCCGGTCCTCACCTGCTGACCGATCCCCCACAGCCCCTGCGGTGCCGGACACCCCGTCCGGCACCGCAGCCCTGCGGAGAGCGTTGGTGTCGATCTCTGTGATCGGGCCTTCACCGCTGTCGGGTGACAGAGGACCGCTACTCGGTGCCGGCGCCGGAGCTCGTCATCATCGGCACCGGAGGCGTGCGGTGCGTGATTGTTCGCCGGGCTCGGTAACTTGCGTGCCCATCGAGCCGGTCCGGACTGCCTCGCCTGGAGATGATGCTTGACGTGGTGATTGCGTCAATCTATCGTCGATGCATGCTGTTCCCTACGCCTTCTCTTGCCGTCGACGACGAGCGGGTACTCGACGAGATCGAGCGCATGCGCCTCGCATTGCGGCACCAGGTTCGTATGGCCCCGGTCAAGTGGACCGAGGGCCTGCGCAAGTTCCTGACGGCCGATGCCGTGGCAGCTTCGAACTCCATCGAGGGCTTCAGGGTGTCCACTGTTGACGTTGAGGACCTGTTGGAGGGTGAGCGCGATGTGGAGGTGTCGGAAGAGAATCGCGAGGAGACGCTCGCTTACCAGCGGATGATGACGTACATCCAGACACTGCACGACGTCGATGACTTCTCCTACAGTAACGGGCTGCTCAATGCGTTGCATTGGATGCTGCAGGGCCATCGCCACGCAGTGCGGAAGCCTGCCGGCCAGTGGCGCCGTGGACCGGTGTATGTGACCGATGCCCGCGATCCGAGTATTGCCGCCTACACCGCACCTGACGCGGGGGATGTTCCTTCACTGATGGAGGAATTGGTGAACTGGCTGAATATCGGCGACAACACGCATCCACTGGTGCGGGCCGCGATGGCGCATTTGCACCTGGTGTCGATCCATCCTTGGGCCGACGGGAACGGTCGGATGTCGCGATCGCTGCAGACTCTCATGATCGCCCGGGAGGGTGTCCTCGCCCCGGAGTTCTCCTCGATCGAGGCCTGGCTGGGGCGCCCGGGCAACACCTGGGAGTACTACCGGGAACTGGGGCGCTGCGGCTCCGAATACCTGCCCGATCAGGATGTCTCCGGGTGGGTCCGCTTCAACTTGATGGCCTACCATCAGCAGGCGCAGGCCGTGCAAGGCCGCATGGACAGGTCCGGACAGGTCTGGGGCCTGCTTGCGGACTTTGTCGAGGGCGCGAGCATGGACGAGCGGATGGTGACGGCTCTGCACGACGTTGCCATGGCCGGTCGGGTGCGGCGCTCGCGTTACGAACACGCGGAGAGGCTGAGTCTGCAGCAAGCGCAGCGGGATCTTCGTGAACTGGTCACCGCTCAGATACTTGAGCCGGTCGGTCGCACTCGGGCCAGGTATTACACGGCAGGGCCGCGCTTCCCGGAGCGGGCACTAAGCGTGGCACGTACTCCGATGCGAATCATCGATCCGTTTGCGGGCTGAGATCTTGTTGGCTGGTGTACGGCGCTCCACGCTTGTGCTTCGCCTGGGATGCTCACAGTAAGGCGCCGCTCGCACGGAGGGCGCCGTTTTCGATGTGAATCCACGAAGTGCATAAGCCCGAGAGTGATCAGAAGTCGGGGCAGTCGAGACCTTGGGGGAATTCCGCTATATCGATCCCGCTGACGATTTTGGCAGCATGGCCGGCTCCGTTCTCGACATCATCCGGGTGGAGGATGGAGTCCGGGATTCCCAGGCTCGCCATGAACGCCTTCACGGGCACCCTGTAGGATCGGCCCATCCGTGTCACGGGGCAAGGGAACGATAATTCCCTGGGCCTCATCACGAAAGTTGCTCGTTCGAATGATTTTGGCCGACGTGCCGAGCCGGGTAGATGTACGCCGATCCTTTTGACTCAATCGAGTGAACTATGGTTTGGCAGTGGGGCATGCATGTCGCCGGCCTGCTACAGCAGCGCCGGGCAAGCCCAGGCTGCGCTGGCAGCTGTAGTGGCCAGGGGGCTGGATCGGCTACCGCCTCGATCGTCTCTGCCATGAGCTGGGGCGCCGAACTGGCCCATGAGCGTTCGACGCCAGCCTTCACGTAGGTGTTTCGGCAGGTCATCAAGTCGCTGACCTGCCGAAGCGAGGAGAGATCAGGCTGAGTTTCCACAGGTCAGAGGGTGTCCTACAGGTCGTAATTCTAATCGAACATGCCTCTGGCCTAGGGGAGTGTGGGTCTCGCAGAAGATCGTTTCACAGCCGGTGCACACGCGGCGGCGACGACGATGAGATGTAGTGAGAAGCGTCGAGCGGAGGCCCCACGATGCCGGAGCCGGCTGCCCACCACGTGGCGCGACGCGGCGCTACAGATCGTGAAGGTGCCACGTCGTTCTACTGACCAAGGCGGTCTGCTGGGCGAGATCCTTGATCATGAAGGTGCTTCCTGTCGGTGGTGCGGGTGTTCACCGGTTGTGTCGGGCGGTCAGTCGCGGCTGTCCGCCTACTGCCAGGTCGTGCGTCCGGCCAGATCGGCGGGGGTGTGCCCGGCGGCCCGGTAGAGGACATGGGTGGAGAAGTCGACGCCGGGAACCTGCCGTGCCGTACGGCTTCCGCTTCGAGCCTGGGGCGGATCGATGACGGCGATTCGACGTACTTCCTGGCGAACACTGGCATCCTGCTGCTGGGCGCCCACTTCCCCCAGCCGATCTTCGGCGCGGTCCGAATGAACGGCGGACGCTGCCGCCTGAATGCCGGGATGGGCACCGAGTTGGCGCCCGCTGCGGCCTGACTGCCCTGCGGCTACGCGTTGTTCAGGTGGGCGAGCGTGGTGATGAGTCGTTCGGCGATGTCCGCCGGCCAGGGGAAGGCGACGGTCACCAGCCGCTGGTGGGCGAGCCCGTGCAGGCCGAGCCACAGGGCAACGGCGTCGGCGGCCGGGTCGCTGCTGGTTGCGCAGCCCGCGCGGACGCAGCTGTCGAGAGCGTCGGCGAGCAGTGTCAGGCTCTCCCCGCCCAACGATGAAACGTCGCGTTCGGTCACCGAGCTGCTGCCCAGGTTGGGCATCCGCGCCCCGCCGAACATTGTGCGGTAGCGGCCGGGGTGCCGGTCCGCGAAGTCCATACTGCAACTGCTGGCCGACGGGGCTCTCACCCCGCAGATCGCCGCCCAGTTCCCGCTGGCCGAGGCAGGCGCGGCGCTGGCGCTCGCCGAATCCCGCACGGTCGCCGGCAAGTCGTCATCGTTTCCGATCCGAACCAGTGATCGCCGAGCCCGCCGTCCTCGGATCATGTGCCCCCTCACCGCCACCCCTGACGCCTGACCCGCGCCCTCCACCACGCCATGAGGCTTGAGTCACAAGGCAATTACGCATGCGTGCGATCGTCCCGGCCGTCCATCGTGTCCCGCCTGCCCGCCCACGCAACGGTCCGCGTGGCCTCCCTCATTGCCCAAGGCTCCGACGCCGCTGAGGCTCGCCCCAGAGTTTCCGCGTGCCCAGGCCGCACAGGCGCTGCAGGCCCGAAACCCGGAACCGTCACTCACCCCCTGAACCCCTGTCACCAAACCACCTGTTGAAAGGCACTGCCATGAACCTCGACCGGATCGTCGCCGCCTGGGCAGCCGCCTGGAACGGCACCGACCCGACCGCCCTGGGCGCCCTGTTCACCCCGAACGCCACCTACACCGACCAGGGCATCGACGTCACCATGACCGGCCGCGAGCAGTTCTCCGGCTGGAAGGCCCGTACCGACCCGGGATCGAGAACGTGCAGGTCACCGTGAACCACGCCTCGCACTGTGGTGCCCGCATCGCCATCGAGAGCGTCCACGCTGGCCACATCAAGGGCGCACCCAAGTCCTTCGCGGTGCCGGTGGCGACCCTGCTCGACACCAACGGCCGACAGATCACCTCCGACCAGGACTTTTACAGCCTGAACGCAGTCCTCGCCCAGTCCGGCCTGCCCGCCGACTGGACCCCTGCCGGGTCCTGACCACGCTGCCGGCCCCGGATCAATCCGTAACAGCCCAAACCGCACCGAGGCCCTGAGCCGCACACTCGGCGCACCGGCGCCGTTGGTCACTCACGAGCCCGAAGACACCGCCGCGCGCCCTCGCTGCCCCGGCTGAATCGACAGTGCCGCCGTTTCGGTGGGTTCGGAAGCAGCGTTTCCGCAGGTCAGGAGGGGCTCCGGCCTGCGGAAACGTTGAGAGATCGAACTGTGTTTCCGCAGGTCAGAGGGGGTCCTACAGGTCGTAGTTCTGATCGAACATGCCTCTGACCTGCGGAAACGTAGCTCTCAAGGAAGATCATTTCACAACCGGTGCACATGCGGCGGTGATGACGATGAGGCACGGCGAGAAGCGCTGAGCGGAGACCACGACATCGAGCCGGCTCCTCACTCCCGCTGTTCTACTCCGTACGCGAGTACCGGGGCCGCAAGGGCGAGCCGAAGGGCATCGGCTGGCGCGACCTGCGCGACCTGCTGGTCAGAGCGCACATCCAGCTCGGCGGCCCGATCGTGCTCGTCCGGGACAACCTGCGCATGCACCTGGCCGAACCGATGCGCCAGTTCATCGCCGACCACGCAGAGTGGCTCACCGTCTTCCAACTACCGCGCTACTCACCGGATTTGAATCCACAGGAGGGCATCCGGTCGCTGGTCAAGCGCGACATCGGCAACCTCGCCGCAGCCGACCTCGGCCAGATCACCCGGGCCGTCAAGCGGAGGCTCAAACAGATCCAGTACCGCTCGGAGTTGGTCGACGGCTGCCTGGTCGGCACAGGACTGATCACGGACGGCTGACCGGCATCACGAATTCAAGTTCAATAGCACAGAATCGCCGAGTCACTGTCAGTGGTGACTTGCCACCAAGCGCGACCCACGTCTCGTAGGGGCTGGTTGGGTGCGTCTCCTGGCTCGAGTGCCCCCGAATGCGTGAACTGCACGCTCGGGTGGACGAAGTTCGCGACCAGCGAGTGCTATTCCGGCTCATGCACGGTATGGATGCAAAAACTAGCCCCGACAAGGCGATGCAAGGCAGGGAATTTTAGGGACGGTGGTATGTCATGAAGACCGAAAATCCTTCTGAGGTGCCCATTCGACGCGAACGCAAGCCGGTCGATGTGGGCCTGGATTTCTTGTGGCTGGAGTTGACAAACCGCTGCAATCTACAGTGCGTTCACTGCTACACGGAGTCGGGCCCACAAACTGGAGATAGCGATCGATTGACGGCCGACGACTATTTGTCGGTAATGACTCAAGCATATGCCCTGGGCTGCCGTAAGATGCAGTTCATTGGCGGCGAACCGATGCTCAACCCCGACTTTCAGCGCTTGCTTGAGGCGTCGAAGGAGATCGGGTTTGAGTTCATTGAGGTATTTACCAACCTCACTCATCTGGACGAGAAGACTTTGCAGTTCGCTCGCAGTGCTAAAATCCACTTCGCGACGTCGGTTTATTCCGAAAATCCCGAGCTGCATGGAGCTGTGACCAGGAACAGAGCGAGTCACGCTCGAACCATTGGAAATCTCAAACGTCTTATCGAAAATGGTATCGAGACCCGTGCCGCGGTGCTCTGCATTAATCAGGAGCTGTCAGATATTGAAAATACGAAGCGCTTCCTCACTCGCCTTGGCGTGCGGCGCGTCCGATCGTCGTACGTACGTGCTTTTGGGCGAGGCGAGGACCTGGGGTCGAGACCATCGAATATGTCGGAGTTGTGTGGCCACTGCTGGGCCGGGCGGCTTTGCATCGCTCCTGATGGTAAGGCGTTTCCATGTGTGATGGCGCGTCAGTGGCAAGTCGGAAACGTGCTTGAAACCACGTTGGCTAGCATCGTGCACAGCATTGCACTAAGGGATATCCGCGCGATAATCCATGAAACGGTGTGGCTGCCCAAGCGCGCGGCGGGGCGGGCCAGGGACGGTCACGCTGTCGAAGGCGAGCCGGGCAGTGGTGACGAGCCCCAGTCTCCGGATGAAGGTGAAAATCTTCCTGAGTGCCCGCAAAGCTGCACGCCCAACTGTGGCCCGGACGTGGAAAGGGTGGAAATTGAGATCGTAGACCCTGAGTGTCCGCAAAGCTGCACGCCCAACTGTGGCCCGGACGTGGAAGGGGTGGAAATTGAGATCGTAGACCCTGAGTGTCCGCAAAGCTGCACGCCCAACTGTGGCCCGGACGTGGAAAGCTAGTAGCTCGTGTCAATTGGTTCGAACGCCGATACTCCATGGAATGAGGCGTCTCGGTTCACCGATAAAATTGCTGGCCGAAGGAGTCTTGCATAGTTCAGCCAGATACGCTCGGAAGGTTCGTGATCTGGACTCCAACAAAGGGCGGGGTCGGTGATGTTGAAGCCGTCCAAGTTAGTGTTTTGTCGGTTCCGAGGTGTGAGCATGTGAGGACGGCTGATGCGGGACCTGAATTTCTGAAGTCAGGTCCACCCCTTGGAGCTCCTGGGTTGCGATCGCGGCCATCCGCATGTGCGCGGGGGTCCAGTAGTCTGTGGCGGAGCCGCCAAGGGGTGCGCAGCTAGCTATTCCAGTTAATGTAACTCTTGGGCTGGATGGATCTGCGTGTGCCTGGCCTATTTCAGGAGAGGCGATAATTTTCGCCAGTGCGCTCGACGCTAATAGGGTGCCGATTCGAATCTGTTGGTGGCCGAGCATTGTGATCATCGCGCTGAGCGCCGCCGGGGTGTTCAGGGCGCCCTTGCGGCGCCGGTTGACACCCCACAGGGTGTCGTCGCCGACCGAGTAGCAGCCGTGGAAGTAGGCGACGCCGTGGGTGCGCGTGTAGGTCGCCGGGAGCCGGTCGGGCCGGCCCTGTTCGGCGGCCATGAAAAGCTGGCTCTGGCGCGGGTTCCGTGAAAGCTGTACATGGGCCGCCGTGGGCGGTGATCATGGCGGGTGCCTATTGGTGATCTTCTGGCGGTCCTGTTCCCTCAGTTCGCGCTGCTGCGCGTCGAGTTGGTCAGGGCGGTCGGCCGCTTGGTGCGTGTTCATGCCCGAGGGAGGCCGGCCGGCGCGACGCGCCCGAGCTGTGAGACCTGGTCCGAGCGTGTTCACAGTGGCTACGAGCGGCGGGTCGCCGACGCTGCGGTCTCCGGCCGGGAACTGGTCCTGCACCTGCGGGTCCGTCGGTTCCTCTGCGACGAGGTCGAGTGCGGGAAGCGGACCTTCGTCGAGCAGATCACCGGCCTGACGTTCCGTCACGGCCGGTACTGGGGTTGCGGAAGCTCCACAACCGAGGAGTTCGCCAACGTCGTGGTCCACTCGGTGTTCGACGCGCTCGCCGCCGGTACGGGCCTGCTCAACGACCAGACCGGCCGCCACCCGGACGACCAGAGGCCTGCCCAGTAGCAACAACACGTGTGCCCCGCTGCTCGCGGCGGGGCACACGCATGCCCGGGGTCAGGGGCAGGACTCGCCGAACTTGACGACCTTCAACACCACCGGCTGCCCGTTCAACGCCGCACCCGCCGCCGGATCCTGCGAACACACCTGCCAGTTCGACTCCACCACGATCATCCGCGACTGCAACGCGTCCTTCGACGACAACGACACGTTCCGCGGCAGCATGTCCCGCACCGCCGACACCGCCTTCCCCTTCACGTCCGGCATCGACGCCCCCGCCTTCATCGTCGCTGCGCCCTGATCCGCGGCCGGGCATTGCTCGTCGAGTTTCACCGCCGCCATGTCCACCACCGTGCTGGTCGGCTGCTGGCCGGCGGCCGGTGACTGCGAGCACACCTTCCAGTCGCGGTCCAGGATCTGGTTACGAGACCTACCCAGCGCATCGTGCGACTTTAGGCCGAAGAAGCCGGCGGTTTGGGCCTTGTCCTGTGCGGCTTGCAGGCCCATGCCGGTGAAGTCGGGGAGGTCGGCGGTCTTCGCCTGCGCCTGGCTGGCCGATAGTACTTCGGCGGGCGAGGTGGCTGGGGCTGCGGTCTGGGATACGGGCGGGGGTGCTGCGGCGGGCGTGGTCGAGCCGCTGCTCGTACTGGTGGCGGCTGGGTCGCAGGCGGTCAGAGCAGTTGCTGCGAGGAGCAGCACGATGCTGGTGGTTCGGCGCACGTTCAACATCCCCCAGAGGGTGGCTAGCTGGTCGATGGGACCGTACCTGCCGTGGGGGAGTGGTGTGGATGGTGTGGCCTGATCGTAGCCGACCCGCCCTTCAGGCGCTGGAACGACCTGGCATGCGGCGACCGCGAGGCCGCCACCATCCTGGTGGCCCTGAACTCGGTGTTCCAGGTCGTCATGTTCGGCGTGCTCGGCTGGTTCTACCTTGATGCTGCCTGGCTGCCTGGCTGCCTGCCTGGCTGGCTGGGCCTGGGCGAGGGCGAGCACCTCGACGTCTCCATGGGGAAGATCGCCCTCAACGTCGTCGTCTTCCTCGGCATCCCGCTGATCGTCGGCTTCCTGACCCGCCGGATCGGGGAGAAGAAGCTCGGCCGCGAACGCTACGAGGCCGACCTGCTTCCGCGCATCGGCCCCTGGGCGCTGTACGGCCTGCTGTTCACCATCGTCACCCTCTTCGCCCTCCAGGAGAAGACGATCACCTTGCAGCCACTGGACGCCGCCCGCATTGCCCTGCCGCTGCTCGCCTACTTCGCCCTCATGTGGTTCGGCACCTTCGCCCTCGGCAAGGGCGTGGGCCTGACCTACGACCGCACCGCCACCCTCGCGTTCACCGCCGCCGGCAACAACTTCGAACTCGCCATCGCCGTCGCCATCGGCACCTTCGGCGTCACCTCCGGCCAAGCCTTGGCGGGCGTCGTCGGCCCGCTCATCGAGGTCCCGGTACTGATCGCCCTGGTGTACGTCTCCCTCGCCTGGCGCAAGAAGTTCCGCACCGCCCCGTCTGCCTGACCACCCGCTGCCGAAGCTGCCGCGCCCCGACCTGCGCGGCGGCTCGCGTCCCGCAGCCGGAAGGACCGTCCATGCAGAACAGGCACACCCCGACCACCGAGCACTGTACGGACGTCCTGGTCGTCGGTGGCGGGCAGGTCGGACTTGCTGTGGGCTACTACCTGCGCCGCGCGAAGCTCGACCTGGATGCCTCCGCCGCTGCGGGCGGGGCCTGGCAGCACTACTGGGACAGCCTGCGCCTGCTCTCCCCGGCCGCCTATCCTCACTGCCCGGCCGCCCGATGCCGCAGCAGGCCGAGCGGACCTATCCGGACGCCGAACACGTCACCGCGTACCTGGCCGAGTACGAGAAGCGGTACGAGCTGCCCGTTCACCGTCGAGGCAGTCGAGGCAGCCGAGGAGATCGCCGACCGCCGACCGCGGCCTGCTGGCCCGCACCAGCTCCGGCACCTGGCACACCCGGGCGCTGATCATGGCCACCGGCACCTGGTCGCGGCCCCTCGTCCCTGCTGTCCTCGGACAGGAGCTGTTCACCGGGCGCCAGCCCCACACCCACGGCTACCGCACTGCCGCCGACTTCGCCGGACAGTGCGTCATCGTGGTGGGCGGCGGGAACTTCGGGGCGCAGATCGCCGCCGACCTCACCGGCTACGCCGCCGCGGTCCGCTGGACCACTCTGCGTCCACCGCGATTCCTGCCCGACGAGATCGACGGCCGAGCCCTGTTCGAGATCGCGACCTGCCGCGTCCGGGGCGGCGGTCCGCAGATCTCCGATCTGGGCGACATCGTCGCCACCCCACCGGTGCGCGCCGCCCGGGACGCTGGCCTTGCTGGCCGGCCGCATCCCCACCGACGGCACCCGCCCTCGCCGGCCCGCGTATCGACCTGCTCGGCTACGGCGGCTGGACCGGCCCTGCCTCCGCCACCCTCATCGGCGTGGCCGCACCGCTCGCACCGCCGTCGAACAGATCCGCTCGATCACACCGTGACCAGCACCCGTGCAGCGGCTCTGTGCCGATCCCGGAAAGTCCCCAACCACCCTGCGGAGCAGGGGAGTACCGTCCCTTCATGGCCGCAACCACCAGGTCCGAGCTGATCAGCCCCGCCACCCGGGTCGCCTTCCGATCGCACTGCACCGGCATCAACCTCCGAGACATCGCAGCGGCCTGGGAAGGGCAGGGCTTCGCGCCCGTCGCCCCGGACGAGCTGAACTACCAGGACACGGGCGCACGACGCTCCTCGTTCCAGTCCTACGCCCAGGCGGTCAACTGGAGCGACCGGGGCCACGTGGAACGGGCGCTGCTGGTCTTCGAGGACCTGATGCGGGTCGCCCGGCGTGACGAGTGGCAGGGCAAGTGGCTGGAGGACCTCACAGTCCCGCTGGAGCGGGACGGCCTGAGAGTCGACGAACGAGGCCGGATCCTTTGGACCAGGCCGCCGACTCGCACCCACGACCTGAGCGGCCTCCGCGACCCTTCGGGCATCCTCGTCGAGCTCGACCGCGTCCACCGCGACCTCTCAGACGACCCCGCCGGCGCCATCGGCAGTGCCAAGCAGCTGATCGAGGCCACCGCAAAGACAGTCCTGCGCGAACGCGGCTTACCCATCGACGAGAACGCCAAGATGCCCGCCCTGATCAAGCAGGCCCAGAAAGCCCTCGCTCTGGACGCCTCCGCCGCCATCCCCGGCCCGGACGGGACCGACGCGGTGAAGAAGATCCTTGGTGGAGCGGCGGCCATCGCGATCGGGATCGCCGAACTGCGCAACCGCGGCTACGGCACCGGCCACGGCCAGGCCAGCGCCCCGACCGGTCTGGGTGTGCGGCACGCACACCTTGCGGCCAACGCGGCGATCACCTGGTGCGAGCTGATGCTCGACACCCTCCGCGACCCCGCCGCTCCCTGGCGTCGGACCGCTTCCAGACCTCCCTCGCAGCCGGGGCCTGCCGGGGCGTGACCGCGTTCGTCGGGGCCTGCACCCGGGATCAGCTGTGACGGGCGAGTTTGAGCACGGGCACGAGCAGGATCACCGCGAGCGCGGGAAGGAGGACCAGGTCCGGGAAGACGCCGACCGTCGAGTAGATCAAGGTGCTCGGGCCTGACACTGGGGCGCCGATGCCCAGCGCCGCCTCGGCTCCGCCCGATGTCATCGCCTCGGTGTCCAATGGCCCCATGGACGACCCGCAGCCCCAAACGACGTGGCGCCCGGTGAACGGCGGCGCCGAGGTCACCCTGATCATGGAGACCCGGCCGGCGTCTGCATCCGCCACATCCCCGACGCGCTGCCCCTGCCGCCTGACACTGATCCGGGCAAGGGCGCGGAACTGGCGACCCACGCGGCTGCGGCGACCTGGGGGCTGCCCGACTTCGTTTTCCATCCGTCGATGGCTGAGAAGGGCTCCGGCCGGCTCGAGTAGATCCAGTACCGCTCGTGCCTCGTCAACGGCTGCCTCGCCGGGGCGGCCAGGATCACGACAGGGCTGAGTTGATGCCTGGTGGATCCGCCACCGGGATCCGATGTGGTAAGCATAGTGGCGGCAGTTTGGGCATCCTGTGGACAAGGTGTGCGCGGCTGTAGCCGTGCAGGGACCAAGGGGTGGGGATGGCGGATCCGTTGAGCCTTGCCTTGCTGAGCAGCGTGACGCTCACCGAGGGCATCAAATTCCTCTATGACAGGGCCGGTGGGATCCTTGACCGTGCCCGGGAGCGCCGGGCGGCCCGCCGGTCGGAGGCGCTGGAGCTGGAGGCCGCTCAGGACCCGGTGCTGGGCAGCCAGTTGGCTGCAGCGTCGGTGGAATCGGCGGTGGTCGAACGGAACGCGGCGGCGCTGGAGGGACTGCGCACTGTCCTGACGCCCTACGTCCACGGCGAGTTGGCAGCCGACCCTCGGGATGCCGCGCTGCGGGACCAAGTAGAAGCACTGCGGGGCCTGCTGGAGCTTCTCTATGGGCAGCGGATCGCGTTTCGTGGCGAGTCGCGCGGCAAGACCGGCTCCACCATCGATGTTGAGGCGGTGGCCCGGGAGGTCGAAGGGAGATTGACAGCAGTCCGAGCCAAGAAGCTGTCCGGTGGCGCACAGTTGCGGGTCAGAACCGACACCGAGCACGTCGGCTCGGGAGCCGAAGTGATCGGCGTGGACCTCGACGACATCCAGGGCTGAGCCGAAACATGACCGCCGCAGCGGACGACGGCTGGAACCGAACAGCGATTCCAGGGGAGCCGGCCACGTCGGCGGTGATCTCCCAGTACGTGGACGACCCGTACTTTGTTCACCGTGCCTGGCTGGCCGACCTGGTGGAGCAAGCGGTCTCCGGCGACGAGCAATGGATCGTGGTGGAGGCGGCAACCGGGGCCGGAAAGAGCGGACTTGTGGCGCAGCTGGCCCAGGCGCACCCCGGGTGGGTGTGCCACTTCCTTCGCGCCGGGAGCCGGTCGGCTCTTCATGGTGGCGACCTGGAAGGCTTCCTGTTGGCCGTTGGACATCAACTGGCTTTCCAGCGCCCTGAGTTGTTTGACCCGCAGCGGCTGGCCATCGAGATCGAGCAGGTCAGCGGGGAGGTCGGCCCCGGCGGGCGCATGGTCGGTCTTTCCGTCGACGACTTTGTAGCCTCTCCGTTCCTGCGGACAGCGGTCTCGGTACGGCAGCGAGCCGACCGGTTGGACGGCGAGATGACCGCCGTCCGAGCAGGCCGGATCACGGTGGAACCCAGACTCCTGCACCCGGACAACCTCGCCTGGCTCGCGTTGTTCGGCCCGGCGACGGTCCTCGCGGCAACCGCCCCCGAAGACCGCATCGTGGTAGTCCTCGACGCGGTGGACGAGGTCGCCGACAACCACCACGGCGGGCTGCTCGACTGGCTGGTGCATGGCCCGCAGTTGCCGGCCAATGTTCGGTTCGTGGTCGCCTCCCGCCCCCACCGCACCCTGGACCGCCTTCGCCACAGTCGGTCCGGCGGCGTGCGTGAAGTCCGGATCGACCCCCTTGACCCACGGGTGCACGCGGACGCGCGGGCCTATCTCGCGGCGACGTTCGCGGAACCGCGGACGGCCGGGGCATTGGCCCGTCATGGACTCGACGTGGAGGGATTCGCTCTCGAACTGGCAGACCGGTCACGCGGCAACTTCGCCTACCTCGTCGCCTACGCCCGAGCGGTGATGGACCAGGCTGCCGCTCCCGACGACGATGCTCTGGTGCGGTTGCTGACGCTGAGCGAGGTCCCGGACAGTTTGCAGAGCCTGTACCGGTTCCTGGTGGGCGTGGTGCGCAGCCGGGTTGAGCGCCTGGGTACCTTCCTGCCGGCGGCGAACGCGGATGGAGTGGGCCGGGTGCCCGCGTGGGAGGGCGTCGGCCAACCGATCCTCGCCCTCCTGACCGTGGCGCGTGCTCCACTGCCGTCGATGGCGCTGTTCCGCCTGGCGGGTCTGCAGGTCTCCCGCAGCGACGCACTGAACGTCCTCAACCGGTTTGCCTCCCTGCTGGACAACGGGCCTGCGGGGGTCCAGTGGTTCCATTCCTCGTTCTCCGAGTACCTCGGCTCGGCGCAGGCCGCCGAGCCGCTGGCCGAGGATGCCGTCGACTGCCCGCACTGGCACGGCCGGATCGTGCGGCACTACCGCGCTCAAGCGCCCTCCTGGGCGGAGGCTGACTGGGCGGTGATGGACGAGTACGGCCTCGCGCACCTGCCCTCGCATCTGGTGCTGCGGGACGCGAGCGCAGCCCATCAGGTGCGTGAGCTGGCCTGCGAGGGGTACCGCCAAGCCCTTCGCCGCGCTACCGGCGGTGACCGAGCCTTCCATGACCTGCTGAACCTTGCCGACGAGTTCCCGGCCCAACCCGGGGACCTGCTCGGGGCCGTGGGGACCGCCTTCCTCACCGGTACACTCCGCGCCCACCTGCAGCGGAGGGATGGCGCGCTGGCTCCCCACGCCCTGGAGCTGATGGCGGCTCTCGGCCAGGTCGACCATGCGCTGGACCAACTTGAGACGATCGTCCCGGTGCAGGATCAGTGGCACGGCCTGCTCCGCATCTACGCTCGGGCGAGTGAGCAGGAGCGGGAAGCGCATCGTAGTCGCCTAGGCACGCCACGGCTGCTGGCGTTGGCCCGGGAGTTGATGTCACAACCCGAAGCCGTGACCGTTCCGGCTGCGCAGCTTGTGGTCGAACTGGCCGCTGTTCTGCCCACTGAGGACATGGCCGAGCTGCTGCGGTTGTTCGAGGAGATCCCCTTCCCGCCCAACAGCGACCCGGGGACGCGGGAGAGGGCACTGGCGGCTGTCGCGCGGCGCGCGCCGCTCCCCGACGCATGCCGTCTGGCCATGGAATGCGGTTCACATGCCCCACTCGTACTTCTGGAACTGGCGCAGCGGGACGAGGTCTTCGCTGTTGGCCTGCTGCGCCAAGCTGCCGCACTGCTGACCGCGGCGGAGCCCGTGCCGTCGCGGCCGCTGGATCATGCCTGGGACAGCCACGGCGTGTGGCGGACCTTGGAAGCCATGGCGCGCCTGGCGTTTCCGCGCGACCGCCAGGAATTCGCGTACTGGTTGCGGCTCTTGGAGCTCCGGTTCGAGGCCTGGAACGCTGCCCGAAGCAGCCGTCATGAGTCGCAGGCCGAGACGGGGCTATCGGAACCGTTGGAGAGCCAGTGGTGCGCGGTGGTTGAGGTGCTCCATGGGGTAGCGGCGGATTTCTCCGTCCAGGTGCTGGAGGCATTGGAGGAGAGCGACTCCTCGCTGTGGGAACCGGTCTCCCGCTGCTGGCAGGAGCTCGGCCACCCTCAACTGGCGCAGGCGGCGCTGCGGCGAGGAGAGGCGGCCCTTGAGGGGCTGAAGCGGCCGGCTGTCATCGAGGGGCTCTGCCGACTGGCGCTGCTGCATCGCGGGGCGGGCCGTCATGAAGAGGCCGAGGCCCTGGTGGACCGCGCTCTCGCCTTGGCGGAAGAGGCGCTGGTAGCGGTGCGTGAGACTCCGGACATGTTTGGTCACGCGGCAGATGGTTCGCTCGACATCGTGCGCGCGCTGGCCGACTGGCAGCCGGAGCGGGCTCTGCGTATCGCCCGAGAAGCACCCTCCTGGACGCCGTTCGGTATCAGGTGGCCTGAACGGAACGTCGACCGGGCCTCGTTGATGGCCCGTGTCGGCCTCGCTCTCCTTGACACCGAGCCGACGCGGGCCGAGGCGATTCTGGGCGAGATCGTCGGCCATCCGGTTGACAAACGTCTCGGCCGCGAAGCCGTCACCGCCACCGGCCCGGGCTACGAGCTCAGTGGCTGGCAGCCCCCCAGCGGTGAACGTGCTTTTCACAACTGGCTTCTTGATCAGGTCGCCTACGTGCATGTTGTGTGGAACAGCTTCGTCGAAAACGCCGACAAGAGGTGGTATTCGACGGTCAACGACTTCTATTCCGGTGTTCAGCCCCCGCCGGGGCCGCGCCTCACCACCGCCGGCTGGGGGCGTGCGTTGCGCTTCCTCGCCGGCTGCACACCCACCGACCCGGTAGCGGCGGCAGCCCACCTGGAGCGCCTCCTGGACCCCGCCGAGCGGGCCGTGGGCCTTGCCCAGATCTCCGTGCTTGCAGCGCGCGCCGGACATCCGGCGGCGGGCTCCCTGCGGGCAGCGGCCGGGGTTGCCCTTGCCGAGGTCCCCGTACACGAGTGGGTGCTGGGGCACGACGATCCGTTGAGGACCTCTCAGTTGAGAGCGCTGTGGGACCCCCGCTGCCGGACCACCGCGGAGTTTGCGGCGGTCGTCTGCCCCGAGGATCCGGAACTGGCCCGGCGGCTATTGGCGGAAGAGGATGCGGCAGCACTCTTTCCCGGGCTCTTCGCGGATGCCCTGCCGCAGACTGTCGCCCTCTCCATCAGAAACCGGAGCACCAAGCACGACGCGCAGGAGTTCCGCCCGGGGGTGCTGCGGCAGGTGGAACGGGCGGTGGGGAGTGGAAACCGTCACTACACTGCCGTCGCACTGTGCCAGATCCTTCCGGTGATGGCCGAGATCGATGCCGAGGAAGCGTGGAGGCTCACTGAGCTGATCGACGTACCGGTCTACCGGGCCGTCGCGCGCGTCAGGCTGGCGCCCTTTCAGCCCGACCCGGACGCTGCCGTAGCCGGCGCTTTCAAGACCCTCGGCCCCGAGCCCGAGCCCTGGCACCTCGTCAAGGTGGCGACCAATCTGGCGTTCCTCACCTCCGACGCCATGTCGGAGCAGTTGTTCGAGGACGCCTGGCGGATCGCCTCCGAAGCCGAAGGCGATCAGCGTCGTCGCGCCATGCTCGTCCTTGCCGAGAACTTCGCCAGCCGGGACCTGTTGGACGAACTGGAGGCGGCCGCGCCCGGCCCCGGGGTCCCCGGCCTGGACTTCGACGAGACCGTCTTCAGTGTGGAGTGCTTCTCGTCGATGCTGCGGATGGCCCCATTTGTCGCCCCGGAGCGCCTGCCCGCGCTCGTGCGCCGCGCCGCCGAATGCGGCTGGCACGTGATCATGGCGGCACTCGAACACGCGGCGCAGACCCTGGTCTACGCCCTGGGCGAGGAGCTCATCCCCACTCTCCAGCAGGTGGTGACCCAGGCCGCCAGATGCCTGGACCCCGCACGGACCCATGTGGACGGGGTGCGGGTGGGGTAAGAAGCGATTCCCTTTTGCAGGTCAGGTATGTGGTCGGCGTTGGGAGGCAGGCTGGCCCCACCGGTGCCCGCGAGGAGGCTGTCGAGGCCCCGACCGCATCGCCGGTCGGGGTGGACATGCCGCAGTGGGGCACCAGGGCCTCCTGATGGTTCGTTGACTCGATATCACCGAACTGCGCAGGAGGCCCTTCTCGTGTGCGGCGACCGCAGAGTGATCACCCGAACGAGCTTGGTCCGGGGCTCCTACAGGTCGTAGTACAGCTCGAACTCGTGCGGGTGCGGCCGTAGGGCGATCGGGGCGATTTCCTGGGTGCGCTTGTAGTCGATCCAGGTTTCGATCAGGTCGGTGGTGAAGACGCCGCCGGCCAGTAGGTATTCGTGGTCGGCTTCGAGGGCGTCGAGGACGGCGGGGAGGGAAGCGGGGACCTGAGGGACGGCGGCGTGTTCGTCGGGGGCGAGTTCGTAGAGGTCCTTGTCGACGGGCTCGGCGGGTTCGATCTTGTTCTTGATGCCGTCGAGGCCGGCCATCAGCATGGCGGAGAAGGCCAGGTAGGGGTTGGACGCCGGGTCGGGGGCGCGGAACTCGATGCGCTTGGCCTTGGCGTTGGAGCCGGTGATGGGGATGCGGATGGCGGCGGAGCGGTTGCGCTGGGAGTAGACCAGGTTGACGGGGGCCTCGAAGCCGGGGACCAGGCGGTGGTAGGAGTTCACCGAGGGGTTGGTGAAGGCGAGCAGTGAGGGGGCGTGCCTGAGGATGCCGCCGATGTAGTGGCGGGCGATGTCGGACAGGCCCGCGTAGCCCTGCTCGTCGTAGAACAGCGGGGTGCCGGCCGTCCAGAGGGACTGGTGGACGTGCATGCCGGAGCCGTTGTCGCCGAAGATCGGCTTGGGCATGAAGGTGGCGGTCTTGCCGGCCCGCCAGGCGACGTTCTTGATGATGTATTTGAACAGCATCAGGTCGTCGGCGGCGTGCAGCAGGGTGTTGAACCGGTAGTTGATCTCGGCCTGCCCGGCGGTGCCGACCTCGTGGTGCTGGCGTTCCACGGTGAGCCCGGCGCGGCCGAGTTCGAGGGACATCTCGGCGCGCAGGTCGGCGAAGTGGTCGACCGGCGGGACGGGGAAGTAGCCGCCCTTGTACTTGACCTTGTAGCCGCGGACGTCGCCCTCGGCGGAGCCGGTGTTCCAGGCACCGGCCACCGAGTCGATGTGGTAGTAGGACGCGTTGGCGCTGGTCTCGAAGCGCACCGAGTCGAAGACGTAGAACTCTGCCTCGGGCCCGAAGTACGCGGTGTCGGCGATGCCGGAGGAGGCGAGGTAGGCCTCTGCCTTGCGGGCCACGTTCCGCGGGTCGCGGCTGTAGGCCTCGCCGGTGATCGGGTCCTGGATGAAGAAGTTGATGTTGAGGTGCTTCTCGGTGCGGAACGGGTCCAGCCGGGCGGTGGCGAGGTCCGGGACGAGGGCCATGTCGGACTCGTGGATGGCCTGGAAGCCGTGGATCGAGGAGCCGTCGAACATCAGGGTCTCGGTCGGGTCGAAGGTGTCGGCGGGGACCGCGAGGTGCTGCAGCACGCCCGGCAGGTCGCAGAACCGGACGTCGACGAACTTGATGTCGTTGTCCGCGATGTACTGCTTGACCTCGTCGGCGTTGGTGAACATCCGTACTCCTCCTCGACGTGCGGTCCGAGCCTCCGTCAGGGGCGACGGGAGCCCCCGCGCAGGGGCTCACGATAGGAATCGGCCGTTTCCCGATCGTGACTCGACTGTTTCCCACATGTTAACCAGGCCGCTCGGGCGGGCCGCAAAGCGGTACGGTCCCGGGCAAATCGCCGGTGTCAGCAGCGCCCGTGTACCCCGACATGTCGAGACCATTCACGGCAGTCGGCGGAATCCGTTTCACCCCGGCGGGAGCCCGCCCCGGCGCGTCCCGCCCGCGGGCCCGCCGCCGGATCGGCGGGTAAGCCCGGTTAGGGTGGGTCCGTGGACACCAGAGAAGCACTCGGATCGTGGATCGACGGCCCGAAAGCGGCCGCCGAGAAGATGGGCGCCGACTTCGGCTACCGCGGCGAGCGCCTCGGCCTGCCGCGCTCCGGCCCCGGCTCGATGGCCGGCCCCGGCCGCCGGATCGGTGCCCTGTTCGTGGACGGCTGGCTGGTCAGCCTGGTCGCCTACGGCCTGATCACGCACGGCGACCAGGGCTCGGCCAACCTGTGGACCACCCCGCTGTTCTATGCCGTCACCGTGCTGTTCCTGGCCACCACCGGCACCACCGTCGGCAAGCGCCTGTTCGGCCTGCGGGTGGTCCGGCTGGACGGCCGCCGCGCGACCATCCCGCAGGTGCTGCTGCGCACCTTCCTGCTGTGCCTGATCATCCCGGCCGCCGTCTGGGACCGCGACACCCGCGGCCTGCACGACAAGGCCGTCGGCACCGTCGAGGTCCGGATCTGACGCCGCCAGAGCGATAGAACGTCGCCAAGGCCCGCCACAAGGCCCGCCAAGGCCATGGAACGTCGAACGGCCCCGCTCGCGGAGAGGAATCTCGCGAGCGGGGCCGTGGTGTCCTACGGGGGAGTGAACGCTAGCGCGCGCCGCCCTTGGGCATCCGGGCGCCCTTCGGCATCGGGCCCTTGGGGATCGGCGCCTTCGACAGCAGGTCGCCGAGCGCCCGCAGCCGGTCGTTGGTCTCGGTGACCTGGGCGGCGGAGATCGACCGCGGCAGTCGCATCAGGTGGATCTGCAGCTTCTTCAGCGGGATCTCGCCCTCGCCGTTGCCGACCATGATGTCGTGCACCGGGATGTCGCCGACGACGCGGGACATCTTCTTCTTCTCGGACGCCAGCAGCGGACGCACCCGGTTCGGGTTGCCCTCACCGATCAGCGCGATGCCGGCCCGGCCGACCGCGCGGTAGACCGCGTCCTGGCTGCGGGTGACCGCGACCGGGGTCTGGTTGGCGCTCCAGCCGCGGCGGATGTTGCCCAGCACCGCGGCGACCGCGCCCGGCTGGCCTTCCATCTGCCCGAACGCGGCCCGCTCGGCGCGACGGCCGAACACGATCGCGACTGCCAGCACCGCCACCACAAAGCCGAGAATGCCCAGGTAGACCGGGTGATCCAGGGCGAAGCCGATGGCGAGGAACACGCCGAAGGTCAGCAGGCCGACGCCGGCGATGATCAGGCCGATTTTGGAGTCGACCTGCTTGGTCATGACATATGCCTGGCGGATCTGTGCGAGCCGCCCAGGAGTATCGGATTTTTGCCTCGCCATACCGCTCATGGTACGTGGCATAAGGGGCGATCATCCAAGCGGTGCCGGTTCCGTGACCCTGGACTCTCCCGGATGCCGACCCCGGCGTCACCAGCGGTTCACGCGCTGCGTTCGGGCACCCGTTCGGACCGCTCGCGTTCGCCCGCCAGCCGGCGGTTCTCGCACACCGCCGCCCACGCGTTGCGGCGCGCGCCGCGGATCAGCAACAGCTGTTCGGCCCGCCGCAGGGCGGTCCTGAGTCCGGTACGCATGACCACACCAACTCCTCGACCCGGGTACCGCTCGAGCGTCCCGGACGTCCGTTACCGTACGGTGACCCGACCGTCAATGCCACGTGAAACGTCGGCGGTTAGTCCGGTCGGCCCCGCCCGCGCCCGGGCCCGCGGGTACCTCCCCGCACGCCGAAGGGCGGGCCCGATCGGGCCCGCCCTTCAGAAGCACTGTGCTCAGACCGCCGCCTGCTCGCGACGCTCCAGCGCCTGCCGGTACAGCCGGCCGGCCCGGTACGAGGAACGCACCAGCGGCCCGGACATCACACCGGCGAAGCCCAGTTCCTCGGCCTCCTCCTGGAGCTCGACGAACTCCTGCGGCTTCACCCAGCGCTCCACCGGGTGGTGGCGCAGCGAGGGCCGCAGGTACTGGGTGATGGTGATCAGCTCGCAGCCGGCGTCGACCAGGTCGGCCAGCGCCTCGCTGACCTCCTCGCGGGTCTCGCCCATGCCCAGGATCAGGTTGGACTTGGTGACCAGCCCGGCCGCCCGGGCCTGGGTGATGACGTCCAGCGAGCGCTCGTAGCGGAACGCGGGGCGGATCCGCTTGAAGATCCGCGGCACCGTCTCGACGTTGTGCGCGAGCACCTCGGGACGGGACGAGAACACCTCGGCGAGCTGCTCCGGCACCGCGTTGAAGTCCGGGATCAGCAGCTCGACGCCGGTACGGCCGGCCTCGCGGGCCGCCGTCATCGCGTGCACCTGGCGGACGGTCTCCGCGTACAGCCACGCGCCGCCGTCCTCCAGGTCGTCGCGGGCGACGCCGGTGATGGTGGCGTAGTTCAGGTCCATCGTGACGATGGACTCGGCGACCCGGCGCGGCTCGTCCCGGTCGAACTCGGCGGGCTTGCCGGTGTCGATCTGGCAGAAGTCGCAGCGGCGGGTGCACTGGTCGCCGCCGATCAGGAAGGTCGCCTCGCGGTCTTCCCAGCACTCGAAGATGTTGGGACAGCCCGCCTCCTGGCAGACCGTGTGCAGCCCCTCCTTCTTCACCAGGGACTGCAGGGCGTTGTACTCCGGCCCCATCTTCGCCCTGGTCTTGATCCACTCGGGCTTCCGCTCGATGGGGGTCTCGCTGTTGCGGACCTCCAGGCGGAGAAGCTTCCTGCCGTCGGGTGCGACAGCGGACACGTGCGACTCCTAGAACTAGACGGGGTACCCCAAAGGGTACGCCGTTGCTTCGATGGCCTGCGCCCGGCCCCGGGCCTTTATTCGGAAGGCAACACCGGGCGCGGCGCGCCGATTCCGCGACCGGCCCGCGATCAGACCTTGACGGCCGGCTCGGGCAGCTCGGCGAACACCTCGGTCAGCGTCCGCTCCACCGTCCCGACGGCGTCCGCGACCGCGAACGGACGGGCCAGCTCGCCGCTCAGCGAGGCCACGCCGGCGTCCCGGATGCCGCACGGGACGATCTTGTCGAAGTACGTCATGTCCGGGTCGCAGTTCAGCGCGAAGCCGTGCATGGTCACGCCGCGCGCCACCCGCACGCCGATCGCCGCGAGCTTGCGGTCGTCGCCGCGCTGGCCCGCGTTGGACGGGGCGTACTCGGGGCCCGCGAGACGCGGGTCGATGCCCAGCGGCAGGCCCATCCGCAGCGTCAGCTTGCCGATCTCCACCACCTGCGAGGGGTCCACCACCGCGCCCGGGATCTCCGCGCCCAGCTTCCACACCCCGCTGCGGCCCTCGATCCGGGTGGTCTCCACCCCGAACTCGGTGCACGCCCGGATCAGCGCCTCCTCCAGCCGCCGCACGTACGCCACCACGTCGATCGGGTCCGGCAGTTTCACGATCGGGTACCCCACCAGCTGGCCCGGGCCGTGCCAGGTGATCTCCCCACCACGGTTCACCTCCACCACCGGCGTCCCGTCCAGCGGCAGGTCCTCCGGGTTGGTGCGCTTGCCCATCGTGTACACCGGGTCGTGCTCCAGCAGCAGCACCGTGTCCGGAATCTCGTCCGCGACCCGCAACGCGTGCAGCCGCTGCTGCTCCGCCCACGCTTCCTGGTAGGGGACGGTCCGTTCGCCTATCCCCATCCGCACGAACCGCACGTTCTCGCTCACTGCATGCTCCCTGCCGGCCGGCTCAGCCCAACCTCGCCACTGTACGCCTGCGCTCGGGCGCGACCTTCCTGCACGTTGGTCGCGCCCGCACGCAACTGGCCGTCGGGGGCGCGATCCTGCCGACGCTCGCCTTCCGCTTCGCACAGTTCTCCGCGCCCCCGGTTTCGCACCCTGATTACTCCCCGGCCAACAGCAAGAGCCGGAGCGCCAGTTGGAGCTCCAGCGCCCGCTCCGGCTGGTTCCAGTCGCGGCCGAGCAGCACCTCGACCCGGTCGAGCCGCTGGACGACCGTGTTCACGTGGACGTGCAGCAGGTCCTTGGCCCGGGTCAGGCTGCCGCCGCAGTCGAAGTAGGCGCGGAGGGTGCGGACGAGTTCGGTGCCGCGCTTGGCGTCGTAGTCGAGGAGCGGGGCGAGCGTCGCGCGGACGAAGCCCTCGACATCGTGGCCGTCGCCGAGCAGGACGCCGAGGAAGCCGAGGTCGGTCGCGCACGCGCCGTCGCCCTCGCGGCCGAGCACGCGCAGGGCCCGGACGCAGCGCACGCCCTCCGCGTAGGCCGCGGCCAGCGGGACGGGCCCGCTGGCGGCGCGGCCGGTGCCGACGGTGACGGGCACCCCTACCAGCCGGGCGAGGCGTTCCGCGGCGAGGGCGGCGACCGCGCCGTCGCCGGTGCCGTCGTGCGGGACGAGCAGCACCACGCCGTCGCCGAACTCGGCGCTGATACCGCGCGAGCCGAACAGGTACCGGGCCGCGGCACCGGCCAGCCGTTCCCGGGCACTGACGTCCGCGGCGACCGCGACCAGCACCAGGTGCGGGCGGCCCAGGTCGACGCCGAGACGGCGGCCGCGGGCGGTGAGGCCGGCCGGGTCGCGGTCGGGGGCGGTGAGCAGGTCGGCCAGCAGTTCGCCGCGGACGCGGTTCTCGGTCTCGGCGACCGAGCGCCGCAGCAGGAGCAGCAGCGCGGTGACCACGCTCGCGCGTTCGAACACCCGCCGGTCGGCGTCGTCGAGTTCGGGTCTGCCGTGCAGGACGAGCGAGCCGAGCAGTTCCTGGCCGGCCAGCACCGCGCACACCCACTCGGCGCCGTGCCGCACGGCGTGGCCGCCGGCCCGGGAGGCGGCGACGGCGTCGGAGAGGCCGTCGGGGGCGCCGCCGGGGCCGGTGAGCGGGGCGCCCTCCGCGTCGTGGACGGAGGCCTCGCCGTCGAGCAGCGCGGCGACCTCGGCGGCCACGTCACCGACCTCCGCGCCGCGCAGGACGAGGTCGGTGAGCCGGTCGTGGGCCTGTTCGGCGCGCTGGACGGAGCCCGCGTGGGCGCGGATGACGGCATTGGCGGTGGCGAGTTCGGCGAGCGCGGCGCGGGTGTCGGCCAGCGACTTGGCGGTGTCCAGGGCGATCGCGGCGTGCGCGGCGAGGGTGCACAGCAGCGCGACCTCGTCGGGGGAGAAGGCCCGGGGGGTGCGGTCGGCGGCGAACAGCACGCCGATCACGGTGCCGCCGAGCAGCAGCGGCACGCCGATGATGGCGACCAGGCCCTCGTCGAGCACGCCGGCGTCGATCTGGCCGGTGTGCCGGAAGCGCTCGTCGATGCGGTAGTCGTGGCTGGCGTAGGGGCGGGCGGTCTGCGCGACCAGGCCGCCGAGGCCGTCGCCGAGGCTGAGCCGCAGGGTTTGGAAGAGCGGCGAGACGGAGCCGTCGGTGACCCGCATGTAGGTGTCACCGGCCTGCTCGTCGGGGAGCGTGAGGTACGCGGTGTCGGTGCCGAGCAGCATCCGGGCGCGGCGGACGATGGCCTGCAGTACGGCGTCGAGGTCGCGGGAGGCGGCGAGGTCGCCGGCGGTGTCGAACAGCGCGGTCAGTTCGGCTTCGCGGCGGCGGTGCTGACGCATCGTCCGGTGCACCCGCAGGGCCTGCCAGGTGGCGTCGTCGATCTCGGTCAGGACCTGGGCGGGTGCGCCCTGCCGGCGGGCGTCGGCGAGGACTTCGCCGAAGTCCTCGGTGGCGGCGCCGGTCGCCAGCAGGTCGAGGAGTCGGCGCAGCGCCGGTGCGGCGGTGGTGTGGCGGTCCATTCGGTCTTCCCTGTCACTCGTGCCCCCCGTGGCCCCCGTTGCCCGCGGCCTGTCGCGCTGTCGTGCTGTCGCGCTGTCGCGAAACGGGCCGGGGCCGCGCCGCCGGGCGGATTGCCCGGTGACGCGGCCCTGATTTTGTCGGAAGTGCTCAGGCCGTCGTAGCGGCCTTCACGGAGTCCACCCGAGCGTCGTCCGCCTCGGCGAGGTCGGCGCCGCGGGTCTCCCGGCCGCACAGCACGGCGAGGACGGTGATCGCGGCGGCGATCGCCACATACACGGCGATCGGGGTGGCGCTGTCGTAGTCCTTCAGCAGCGCGGTGGCGATCAGCGGGGCAGGGGCGCCGGCCGCGACGGAGGAGAACTGGGCGCCGATGGATGCGCCGGAGTAGCGGGTGCGGGTGGCGAACAGTTCGGCGAAGAACGCGGCCTGCGGGGCGTACATCATGCTGTGGAAGAACAGGCCGACGGTGATGGCGGTGACCAGCGAGGTGAAGTTCTTCGTGTCGACCATGCCGAAGAACACGAAGGCCCAGATGCCGACGCCGACCGCGCCGACCAGGTAGACCGGCTTGCGGCCGACCCGGTCGGAGAGCGCCCCGAACAGCGGGATCAGCGCGAACTGGATCGCCGAGCCGATCAGTACGGCGTTCAGCGCGGTCTGCTTGGGCAGGTGGGCGTGGCCGACGGCGTACGCCAGGACGAAGGTGGTCATCACGTAGTACGAGATGTTCTCCGCCATTCGGGCGCCCATCGCGACCAGCACGTCCCGCCAGTGGTCGCGCAGCACCGCCACCAGCGGCGGCTTCTCCTTCTCGGCGCGCTGCTCGGCGGCCGCCAGCGCCGCCTTGAACAGCGGCGACTCGTCCACCGCCAGCCGGATCCACAGGCCCACCATCACCAGCACCGCCGACAGCAGGAACGGCACCCGCCAGCCCCAGGCCAGGAACGCCGCGTCCGACTGGACGGACGTCATCACCGACAGCACGCCGGCCGCCAGCAGGTTGCCCGCCGGCGCGCCGCCCTGCGGCCAGGACGCCCAGAAACCGCGCCGCTTCTGGTCGCCGTGCTCGGAGACCAGCAGCACCGCCCCGCCCCACTCGCCGCCCAGCGCGAAGCCCTGCACCAGCCGCAGCACCGTCAACAGCACCGGCGCCGCCACGCCGATCTGGTTGTACGTCGGCAGACAGCCGATCAGGGTGGTCGCGCCGCCCATCAGCAGCAGGGACAGCACCAGCAGCTTCTTGCGGCCTATTCGGTCGCCGAAGTGCCCGAACACCAGCGCGCCCAGCGGCCGGGCGGCGAACCCGATCGCGTAGGTGAGGAAGGACAGCAGAGTGCCCGTCAGCGGATCCGACTTCGGGAAGAACACGTGCCCGAAGACCAGCGCCGCCGCCGATCCGTACAAGAAGTAGTCGTACCACTCGATCGTGGTGCCGATCAGCGAGGCGGCGACCACCCGGGGCAGGGAGGCGGGTCTCGCGACGTCGGGAGAGGCAGCCATCAGTGATTTCCCCTTGCAGGAGGTGGGGGGTGAGGGAGAGTCAGGACCCTATCGGCCCGTTTCGGCCGGACTCAGTGCGCGGTCCAGCCGCCGTCCACCGGCAGGCTCGCGCCGGTGATGTAGGAGGCGTTCGGCGTGCACAGCCACACCGCCAGCTGCGCCACCTCCTCCGGTTCGATCAGTCGCTTCACGGCGGTGCGGTCGAGCATGATCTGCTCCACCACCTCGTCCTCGTGGATGCCGTGCGCCAGCGCCTGCGCGGCGATCTGCTTCTCCACCAGCGCGGTGCGCACGTACGCCGGGTTGATGCAGTTGCTGGTCACCCCGTACGGGGCGCCCTCCAGCGCGACCGTCTTGCTCAGGCCCTCCAGCCCGTGCTTGGCCGTCACGTACGCCGACTTGAAGGCGCTGGCGCGCAGGCCGTGCACCGAGGAGATGTTGACCACCCGGCCCCACTCGCGCGCGTACATGTGCGGCAGGGTGCGGCGCAGGATCCGGAACGGGGCCTCCACCATGACCCGCTGGATCAGCGTGAACCGCTCCATCGGGAACTCGTGCACCGGCGCGACGTGCTGCAGGCCGGCGTTGTTGACCACGATGTCCGCGTCGGCGGGCAGCGCGTCCACCGCCTCCGGGTCCGACAGGTCGGTCACGTGCGCGACCCCGCCGATCCGCTCCGCCAGCTCCTCGGCGGGCGCGGCGGCCAGGTCGACGACGTACACGCGCGCGCCGGCCGCGGCGAACGCCTCCGCGCAAGCCTTGCCGATGCCGGAGGCGGCGCCGGTGACCAGCGCGGTGCGGCCGAGCAGCGGGGGCTGGGGGAGGGGGGCAGAAGTGGTGTCCATGGCCGAGAACGGTAGGAATCCGCGGCCCCCGCAACGATGTGGGCGAACACCACAGCATCCCTGCCATGCATGGTGGCGCACGCCATGCCGTCCGAACGCGGGCAACGGCCCTCGAACTCAAACACGCGGCACCCGGGCTTCCTCAGAACGGGCGGGCCTGGTTCACCCGTTCGGAGGATCGATGGGCCGAATCCACCCATAGCGCCCCAATGCTCGCTACATTCGCGCCGATTCCCGATCAGGGGGCGCTGTCCCGGGCAGGAGGGGCCGGAACGGTGCCTGAGAGGTGTGGACTGCTATGCCCCAACGGCCAGTAATCGACAGCCCGGCGTACCGACCGCTCGACCCGCTCGACCCGCGTCAAACCGGAGCGGCCGAGACCCCTTCGCGCGCCGCCGAGCCGGCCGACGCAGCGTCGGGCGGGCGCGCCCAGAACCCCCAACTCGCGGCACTCATCGAGGAGTCCGGCTTCTCGCACGCCGGCCTCGCCCGCCGGGTCGACCAACTCGGCCTGGAACACGGCCTCGACCTGCGGTACGACAAGACCTCCGTGACGCGCTGGCTGCGCGGCCAGCAGCCGCGCGGCGCCACCCCGGCGCTGATCGCCGAGGTCTTCACCCGCCGCCTCGGCCGCCGCCTCACCGCCCAGGACGTCGGCCTGGACGCCTGCGCCCCGGTCTACGCCGGGCTGGAGTTCGCCGAGACCCCGCAGGAGGCCGTCGACATCGTCGCCTCCATGTGGCGCAAGGACAACGGCCCCTACGCCGAACTGCGCAAGATCGCCTTCACCCCCGCCGGACTGGTCGTCCCCAGCCGCGACTGGCTGATCGGCCGCACCGACGAACGCGTCGCCCGGGACGGCACCACCCTCAGCGCCGAGGAACTGCGCACACCCCCGCCGGGCCCCCGCGTCCCCCAGCAGGGCGCCCGCCGCCCCACCGGCGGCACGCTCGAACCCGCCGCCGCAGACCCCCGCGAGGCCCGTCCCCCCGTCCGGGTCGGCCGCGGCGACATCGCCGCCATCCGCGCCGTCGGAGACCTCTTCCGGGCCCTCGACCACGCCTACGGCGGCGGCCACGCCCGGCAGGCGCTGGTCCGCTACCTGGAGAGCGAGGCCGAACCCATGCTCCGCGGCCGCTACGGCGAACAGATCGGCCGCGCCCTGTTCGGTGCCGTCGCCGACCTGACCAGGCTGGCCGGCTGGACGTCCTTCGACATCGCCGCGCACGGCCTCGCCCAGCGCTACTTCGTCCAGGCCCTGCGCCTCTCCCAGGCGGCCGGAGACCGGATCCTCGGCGGCTTCGTCCTGACCACCATGAGCCAGCAGGCCGTCCACCTCGGCCACGCCCGGGAAGCCATCCAGCTCGCCCGGGTCGCCCAACAGGGCGTCGGCACCACCGCCGCACCCGTCGTCCAGGCCCTGATGCACGCCGCCGAGGCCCGAGGCCACGCCCTGGCCGGCGACGTCCGTGCCTGCACCACCGCCCTGGTCCGCTGCGAACGGGCCCTCGCCACCGCCCGCAGCGGCGACGACGTCCCGTCCTGGGCCCGCTACTTCGACGACGCCCAACTCGCCGACGAGTTCGCCCACTGCTACCGCGACCTCCAGCAGTGGCGCCCCGCCGCCCAGCACGCCGAAAAGTCCCTGCGCCTGCGCGCCCCCGCCTACGCCCGCAGCCGCATCCTGTGCCGCCTCGTCCTCGCCTCCGCCCGCCTCGGCATGGGAGACGTCGACGAATCCTGCTCGATGGCCACCGACAGCCTCCGCGCCGCCGGCGAAATGCGCTCCGCCCGCACCGTCGAATACCTCCGCGACTTCCACCGCCGCCTGGCCCCGTACCGCACTACGCCTGCGGCGCGCGCCTTCGAGGAGGCAACCCGGCAGGCGGGAGTGATCTGACTCGAGGGGGTGCGAATCCAGGGGCCCGGGGAACGGCGGGGCCGAGTCTGCGGATGAGCAACGGGGCGCTGAGCGTTCCGCCGTTTCTGGTCCCCGCCTCGACCTCCAGTCCCCCGAGCCCCTGACTACGCTGCCGCCTCCACCACCGAGGGTTCCGCCCGTACCCCCAGGTCGCGCAGCACCGCGCTCGCGGCCCGCCGGCCGGAGGCAAGTGCGCCCTGGATGGTCCCGGTGTCCCGGTGGTCGCCGCACACGTAGAGGCCGGCCAGGAGCCGGACTGAGCGGCGGAAGTGGTGCGGCGGGGGCATCGAGACCACCGCGTCGGGGACGTGGCGGACGGTCAGGAACTCCCAGCCGGCGGTGGAGGTGCCGTACAGCTCGGCCAGCCGCCGCCGCACCACCGGCTCGTCGCCGGACGGGCCGCCGGAGTCGAAGGCGCGGCGGCCGAGGACGGTGGTGGCGATCAGGGCCCGGCCGTCGGGGGCGTAGGACGGGTCGGCGTCGCTGAGGACCAGTGAGTGGGAGATGCCGGTGCGTTCGGCGTCCAAAAGCAGCAGTGCTTCGCCCAGCGGCGAGCGGTTGGCGGCGTGGTAGTAGGTGGTGACGGGGTGGAACCCGGGCTGCCGCAGGCCGGGGAGGAACGTGGTGGCGGTCGCGGCGTCGGTGGCGACGATCACCGCGCGGGCCCGGATCCGGCCGTGCGCGGCGGTCTCCACGCCGTCCGTGCCGACCGAGGTGACGGTGACGCCGGTACGCAGGGTGCCCTCCGGGAGCCTCGCCGCCAACTCGGTGGCGACGGCGCCGATCCCGGCGGCGGGGACGCACAGCCGGCCGCGGGCGTAGGCGCGGAGCACCAGGTCGGCGACCCGGCTGGAGGTGCCGAGTGCCGGGTCGGAGAGCAGCGCGGCGAGCAGCGGCCGCAGGAAGCCGTCCACGGTGCGGCCGGGCAGGCCGCGGTCGGCCAGCGCCCGGGCGGCGGTGGTCTCGTGACGGGTCAGCAGCCGGGGGGTGGGGGTGGCGGCGAGCCGGGCGAGCGCGCCGGCCAGCCGGGCCCGGTCCAGTGGGGTGCCGAGCGGGCTGCGGGTGGCGGCCTGCCGGGCGGGGGTGAGCTGGGGGTCGCCGACCCGGTAGGTGCGGCCGCTGCTGTGCATCAGGACGCCGGGGGCGAGCGGGCGCAGGTCCAGCCGGTCGACGTCCAGGTGGCGGCCGAGTTCGGGGAACGCGGAGTTCAACAGGTGGCCGCCGAGGTCGAGGCGGAAGCCGTCGAGTTCCCGGGTGGCCGTGCGGCCGCCGACGCGTTCGGTGGCCTCCAGGACCTGGACGTGCAGGCCCTGGGCGGTGAGCGCGGTGGCGGCGGTCAGCCCGGCGACGCTGGCGCCGACCACGATCGCGTCGGGGTCGGTGGCGTGGACACGGCTGATGAAGTCATGTGCGGGCACGAGTGGGTGCTCCCTCCCTGGCGGAGCCCTCCGCTGCCGCCGCGCGCGGCAGCGCCCGCGAGTGAGCGGGTGGGTGCCGGGGCGGGCAGCGGGGAGCGAGGACAACTTGGTCCGTCGAAGGTGATGCCCCGTCACCCGGCCACCCAGACCGCCGGCCGCCACCCAATCGGTTCATACCACTGGCGGGGGAGACACGGTGGGGCGGCTCCGTCACCCACCGTGCGCCAAACGGGGCGCGCGAGGCGGGAGTGGGCGCGCACGGTCACCGTTCACGCCCCACGCGCCGTCCCTGTGCACCCGTGCGCCCCCTCGACGCTCCGTCAGTGCCCGGGCCGCCCGAGCGCCGCCGCCACGATCGACGCCAGATCCGGGTGACGGAACTCGAATCCCGCCTCCACCAGGGCTTTCGGTACCACCCGGTGACTGCCGACCACCTCGACCGCCATCTCCCCGAGCACTGCGCGCAGTGTCCACTCCGGCACCGCGAACACCGCGGGTCGCCCCAGTTGCCTGGCCAGCTCTGCGGTCAGCTCACCGTTGGTGACGGGATCGGGCCCGGCAAGGTTGACAGGGCCGCTGATGTCCTGGTGGTCGATCAGGAAACGGAGCGCGGCCACCTCGTCGGCCAGCGAGATCAGGCTCCAGTACTGCTTGCCGTTGCCGAGCCGACCGCCCAGGCCGAGTTTGAACAGCGGCAGCAGCCGGGCCCCCGCGCCGCCCTTCGGGTCGAGCACCAGCCCGGTGCGCGGGTGCACCACCCGGATCCCGGCCGCCGCGGCGGGCTGCGCGGCCCGCTCCCACTCCTGGCACACCTCGGACAGGAAGTCGCTGCCGCTGGGCGCCTGTTCGTCGATCAGCTGGTCCCCGGTCTGCCCGTACCAGCCGACCGCGGAGGCGCTGACCAGCACCTTCGGCGGGGTCTTCAGCCGGGCCAGCGCGGCGGCCAGCGTCTCGGTGCCGAGCACCCGGCTGTCCCGGATCTCCCGCCGGTAGGCGTCCGACCAGCGCCGGTCCCCGACGCCCGCCCCGGCCA
This sequence comes from Kitasatospora sp. NPDC004614, assembly GCF_042873675.1. Lineage (NCBI taxonomy): Bacteria > Bacillati > Actinomycetota > Actinomycetes > Kitasatosporales > Streptomycetaceae > Kitasatospora > Kitasatospora sp. NPDC004614. The sequence continues at coordinate 123,583 of NZ_JBIALR010000003.1, read as the reverse complement.
GGTGCACCACCGCGTCGACGCCCTCCAGCGCGGCGTCGTCGATCTGCATCAGGAGCGGGTTCCACCCCACCCCGACCGTCCCGTCCGGCTGCGGGCCGGTGCGCGAACGCCGCCGCACCAGCCGCAGCACCTCGTGCCCGTCCCCGACCAAGGAGCCCACCAGCGCGGACCCGATCAACCCCGTGGAACCTGTCACCGCGATACGCATACCGGCCATCCTCGCAGCCCTTACCGGCCCGCCCGGGCAGCCGGGCCGCCCGCCCGCGAGCGGGGCGACAATTCCCGGCAGGATCCGCGGGCGAGCGCCTAGCATGGCCGCCATGCCATCGACCAATCCGATCATCCGACCCGCTGCGGAGCAGGACGAGCAGGCGATCCGCGCCCTCGACCACGCCACCTGGTCCACGCTCAGCGAGGTCGCCCCGAAGGGCGCCGCCGACGCGCCGGTCTTCGACCAGCAGCACCCGCCCGAGCAGTACCTGCTCGCCGAACTCGACGGCCGCATCGTCGGCTACATCCGTCAGTTGCAGGAGATCCCGCTGGCCTCCAGCGCCCACGTCCGCCAGATCCAGGGCCTGGCGGTGCACCCGGAGGCCCGCGGCCGGGGCATCGGCGACGCCCTGATCACCGCCGCCTGCGACGCCGCCCGCACCGCAGGCGCCCGCCGGATGACCCTGCGGGTGCTCAGCCACAACGCGCCCGCCCGCCGCCTGTACGAGCGCAACGGCTTCCAGGTGCTCGGCGTGCTGCCCGAGCACTTCCTGCTGGACGGCGCCTACGTGGACGACGTCTGGATGGGCCGCGCCCTGCACTGACGGCACGGAGCCGGTGGCGGGCCCGCACCCGGACGGCCGCCACCCGCCCCGCCCAACAGGCCGTCAGTCCCCGTACAGCTCCCACAGCCGCGGGTAACGGGCCGCCATCGCCGCCTTGTCCGCGAAGTCGAACGGGACGCCCTGCGGCGCGGGGGGCTGACGCACCCCCAGGTCCGGCAGCGGCAGCCCGGTCAGCCGCTCGTACGCCTCGTCGGCGGCGTACCCGAGCTCCTCCGCGTCGCCGTCCTCCTCGTCGTCGAAGTCCGGTAGCAGGCCCGCGAGTTGGTCCGGCTCGTGCACCCCGCCCTCGAACACCTCCCGGCCCTGGCCGATCAGCCAGCAGCGGAAGTAGTCGAAGCTGTCCTCGGAGGCCCCGCCCAGCAGCAGGTACGCGGCGCCCCACAGCTCAACCGTGTACGCCCGCTGGAACCGCGCCTCGAACTGCCGGGCGAAGTCCAGCACATCGTCCGGGGTCAGCCCCATCAGCCGCTCCACCAGGGACTGCGCCTGCTCGTCCGGGTCACCCCCGGCCGCGTCCCGGGAGTCGTCGATCAGCTGCCAGAATGCCGTCTCGTCCATCACCGCTCCAGCATCCACAATCCGCACCGCGCCCGCACCCGATCGCACCGCTGACGGCACAGCCCGACAAGTGCCCGGACACGCCGAAGCCCCGCACCGTCCGGGGACGGTGCGGGGCTTCCGGACGAAACCGGGGATGCCTTACAGGCCGAGCTCGACCTCGAACTCGCCGGCCTCCAGGATCTCCTTGACCGCGACCAGGTAGCGGGCGGCGTCCGCGCCGTCCACCAGGCGGTGGTCGTAGGAGAGCGACAGGTAGGTCATGTCGCGGATGCCGATGGCGGTGCCGCCGTCGGCCTCGATCACCACGGGGCGCTTCACGGTCGCGCCGATGCCCAGGATGGCGGCCTGGTTCGGCGGAACGATGACGGTGTCGAACAGCGCACCGCGCGAACCGGTGTTGGAGATGGTGAAGGTCGCACCGGACAGCTCGTCCGGGGTGATCTTGTTGCCGCGGACCTTCGACGCCAGCTCCGCGGTCTTCTTCGAGATACCGGCGATGTTCAGGTCGCCCGCACCCTTGATGACCGGGGTCATCAGACCCTTCTCGGAGTCCACCGCGATACCGATGTTCTCGGTGTCGAAGTAGGTGATGGTGCCCTCGGCCTCGTTGATCCGGGCGTTGATGCCCGCGTGGGCCTTCAGCGCCTGGGCGGCGGCCTTCACGAAGAACGGCATCGGGGACAGCTTCACGCCCTCGCGGGCCAGGAAAGAGTCCTTCGCCTTCGCGCGCAGCGACATGATCTTGGTGACGTCCACCTCGACCACGCTGGTCAGCTGCGCCTGCTCGTGCAGGGCCTTCATCATGTTGTCGCCGATGACCTTGCGCATGCGGGTCATCTTGACGGTCTGGCCACGCAGCGCGGACGGCGCGGCGGCGGCCTTCGCCGGGGCAGCGGCGGCAGCGGGGGCGGCGGCGACCGGAGCCGGCGCGGCCTTCGCGGCCTCGGCGGCGGCGATCACGTCCTGCTTGCGGATGCGGCCACCGACGCCGGTACCGGCGACCGAGGCCAGCGCGACACCGTGCTCGGCGGCGAGCTTGCGCACCAGCGGGGTGACGTAGGCGTCACCGGCGTCCGCGACCGGAGCGGCAGCGGCCGGGGCGGCGGCAACCGGAGCCGGAGCGGCGACCGGAGCGGCCGGAGCCGGGGCGACCGGGGCGGCGGGCGCGACCGGCGCGGGGGCCGGGGCAGCGACCGGAGCCGGAGCAGCAGCCACCGGAGCCGGAGCGGCCGGAGCGGCGGCCGGGGCCGGGGCAGCGGGAGCGGCCGGAGCGGCGGCCGGGGCAGCGGCGACCGCACCCGCGGCGCCGATCAGCGCCAGCTGGGCGCCGACCTCGGCGGTCTCGTCCTCGCCGACCAGGATCTTCACCAGGGTGCCCGCCACGGGGGAGGGGATCTCGGTGTCGACCTTGTCGGTGGAGACCTCGAGCAGCGGCTCGTCGACCTCGACGGTGTCACCCTCGGCCTTCAGCCAGCGGGTGACGGTGCCCTCGGTGACCGACTCGCCCAGCGCGGGCAGCACCACCGGGGTGGCGTCGGCGGCCGGAGCGGCGGCAACCGGAGCGGCGGCCGGGGCCTCGGCGACCGGCGCGGGAGCCGCGGGGGCCTCCGCAACCGGAGCAACCGGAGCGGCCTCGGCAACCGGCGCGGCCGGGGCCTCGGCGGCGGCCGGGGCCGGAGCGGCAGCCGGGGCGCCGGAGCCGTCGTCGATGACCGCCAGCTCGGCGCCCACCTCGACGGTCTCGTCCTCGCCGACCTTGATCGAGGCCAGGATGCCGGAGGCCGGCGCCGGGATCTCGGTGTCGACCTTGTCGGTGGAGACCTCGAGCAGCGGCTCGTCCATCTCCACGCGCTCACCCTCGGCCTTCAGCCAGCGGGTGACGGTGCCTTCGGTCACGCTCTCGCCCAGCGCGGGCAGTGTTACTGAGACCGCCATGGTTCCAGCGACTCCTATCAAGTCTTGCGTTCAGGAATGAAGGGGGACGGGGGCGCGATCAGTCGTGCGCGTGCAGCGGCTTGCCGGCCAGCGCGAGGTGGGCCTCGCCCAGGGCCTCGGACTGGCTCGGGTGCGCGTGGATCAGCTGCGCGACCTCGGCGGGCAGGGCCTCCCAGTTGTAGATCAGCTGGGCTTCGCCGACCTGCTCGCCCATGCGGGCGCCGACCATGTGGACACCCACGACGGCGCCGTCCTTGACCTGGACCAGCTTGATCTCGCCGGCGGTCTTGAGGATCTTGCTCTTGCCGTTGCCCGCCAGGTTGTACTTGAGGGTGACGACCTTCTCCTTGCCGTACTGCTCGACGGCCTTGGCCTCGGTCAGGCCGACGGAGGCGACCTCCGGGTTGGAGTACGTCACCCGCGGGATGCCGTCGTAGTCGATCGGGACGACCTTGAGGCCGGCGATCCGCTCGGCCACCAGGATGCCCTCGGCGAAGCCGACGTGGGCCAGCTGCAGGGTCGGGACCAGGTCGCCGACGGCGGAGATGGTCGGCACGTTGGTGCGCAGGTACTCGTCGACCAGGACGTAGCCGCGGTCCATCGCGACGCCCTGCTCCTCGTAGCCCAGGCCGGTCGAGACCGGGCCGCGGCCGATGGCGACGAGCAGCACGTCGGCCTCGATGGTCTTGCCGTTCTCGGTGGAGACCTTGACGCCCTCGGCGGTGTACTCCACGCCGGAGAAGCGGGACTTCAGCTCGAACTTGATGCCACGCTTGCGGAACGCGCGCTCCAGCAGCTTGGAGGAGTTCTCGTCCTCCAGCGGCACCAGGTGCGGCAGGCCCTCGACGATGGTGACGTCGACGCCGAAGGACTTCCAGACCGAGGCGAACTCGCAGCCGATGACGCCGCCGCCGAGGATGATCGCCGACTTCGGGATGTAGTCCAGCTTCAGCGCGTGGTCGGACGAGATGATCCGGTCGCCGTCGATGTCCAGGCCCGGGATCGAGCGCGGCACGGAGCCGGTGGCGAGGACGATGTGGCGGCCCTCGATGCGCTGGCCGTTGACGTCCACCGAGGTCTGCGAGGACAGCCGGCCCTCGCCCTGGATGAAGGTGACCTTGCGGGAGGCGACCAGGCCCTGCAGGCCCTTGTACAGGCCGGCGACGACGTCGTCCTTGTACTTGTGGACGCCCTTGATGTCGATGCCCTGGAAGGTGGCCAGGACGCCGAAGTCGGCGGCCTCGCGGGTCTCGTCGGCGACCTCGGCGGCGTGCAGCAGCGCCTTGGTCGGGATGCAGCCGCGGTGCAGGCAGGTGCCGCCCAGCTCACCCTTCTCGATCAGCGCGACGCTCAGGCCCAGCTGAGCGCCGCGGAGGGCCGCGGCGTAGCCGCCGCTTCCGCCGCCGAGAATGACTACGTCGAAAACGGTGCTGGCGTCGTTCGCCACGTCACGTCCTCCATGCAAAAGGTGCGGATCGCCGGGCCGGTCGCGGTCCGGTGGGTGAGAGCCCTTGTAAGGGCGCCCAGTCGTGCCGGAAATACATCTTTGCACTTGTTGGCGGCGGGTGGCGTCGGAGGGTGCCCCGGCCCGGGCCCGGTGCGGCGCGCGGAGCGGTGGGGTGACCCGCTCCCGGAGGTATCGTCCCAGCTCACGGGCGTGAAATCGGCAATCGGAGGTAGTCCGTTCGGGGGGCTTCGCCGTAGCAGTTCCGCTCTGCGGAATCAAGTTTCGCCGGAGGCGAACAGTCGGCCGGGTTGGCGCGGCTGCTACTGGCTGGTAATGCACGTGGGGCCCGGCACCATCGGTGCCGGGCCCCACGCGTCGATCAACGGGTCACTTGCCCGCGGCGGTGTCCTCCGCGAAGCGGACCAGGGTGCGCACCGCGCTGGCGGTGCCGCCCTTCGGGGTGTAGCCGGACGCGGCACCCTCGTTGAACGCCGGGCCGGCGATGTCCAGGTGCGCCCAGTCGATGCCCTCGGCGACGAACTCCTTCAGGAACAGACCGGCCACCAGGCCGCCGCCCATCCGCTCGCCCATGTTCGCCAGGTCCGCGACGGTCGACTCGACCATGCCCTTGCGCAGGTCGGCCGGCAGCGGCATCGGCCAGGAGGCCTCGCCCACCGCGCCCGCGGTCTCGTGCAGCTTGGTGCGCAGCTCGTCGTCGTTGGCCATCACACCGAAGGTGCGGCTGCCCAGCGCCACCATCATGGCGCCGGTCAGGGTCGCCACGTCGATGATCACGTCGGGCTGCTCCTCGCCGGCCCGGACGATCGCGTCGGCCAGCACCAGGCGGCCCTCGGCGTCGGTGTTCAGCACCTCGACGGTCTTGCCGCCGTACATCCGCAGCACGTCGCCGGGGCGGGTCGCGGTGCCGGACGGCATGTTCTCCGCCAGCGCCAGCCACGCCGTCACGTTGACCTGCAGACCCAGGCGCTTGGCGGCGACCACGGCGGCGAACACCGCGGCGGCACCGGCCATGTCGCACTTCATGGTCTCGTTGTGACCGGCCGGCTTCAGCGAGATGCCGCCCGAGTCGTAGGTGATGCCCTTGCCGACGAACGCCAGCGAGGCCTGCGCCTTCGGGTGGGTGTAGGCCACCTTCACCAGCCGCGGCGGGTTGGCCGAGCCGGTGCCGACGCCGAGGATGCCGCCGAAGCCGCCCTTGGTCAGCGCCTTCTCGTCCAGCACCTCGACCTTCAGGCCGTGCTCCTTGCCGGCCGCCTGGGCGATCGCGGCGAAGGACTTCGGGTTCAGGTCGTTCGGGGCGGTGTTGACCAGGTCACGGGCCCGGTTCATCTCCTCGCCGAGCGCCGTGGCGCGCTCGACGGCGGCCTTGGCGTCCTTCGAGCCCTTGCGGTCGGCCAGCACGACCAGCTCGGCGACGGGGGCCTTCGCCACCTCGGCCTTGTAGGTGCCGAACGCGTACGAGCCGAGCAGGGCGCCCAGCGCGACCGCCTCGACGTCCTCGGCGGAGGCGGCCGGCAGCGCCAGCGCGACCTTCTTCGAACCGGCCAGGGTGCGGGCGGCCGTACCGGCGGCCTTGCGCAGCTCCTCGGCGCCGAACGCGCCGTCGGCGGCGTCGCCCAGGCCGACGGCCAGCACCAGCGGCGCCTTCAGCCCGGCCGGAGCGGCAAGCTTGACCGCCTCACCCTCGGCGCCGGTGGCGCCCAGGGTGGTGAGGACCTCGGCCAGCTTGCCCTCGAACGCCTCGACGACCGCCTCGGCGCCGGCTGCCACGATCAGGCCCTTGGGGCCCTTCGCGACACCGATCACCAGGGCATCCGCGCGCAGGCTCGCGGCGGAGGAGGTGCTCACAGACAGTGCAGTCACGGCAAATGCGTCCTGTTCTTTCGCGGTCCACGGCCGGTGACGGCTCCATTGCCGACCGGCAAACCCAGGCAGACTCCGCGGCAAAACGGGGCATGGGGCCAGGGTGCTCACCGCATGGTAGTCCGCATATTGGGATCTCGCCGCCCCGCCTACCCCCGTGCACGAACCGCCGCAACTCGTGACGGTGCGTGAGTTCCCGCGCGGACGCGCCGTCATGCCAGCGCGAGTGCCACCAGCGCCGCCGTCGCCGAGGTCTCCACCAGCGCCCCCAGCACGTCACCCGTCACCCCGCCGAAGCGCCGCACACACCGCCGCAACAGGCCCGCCGCGACCACCGATCCGAGCAGCACGGCCACCCCGCACTGCCACCGCAACGCCGCCGCCGCACCCGCCACCAGCAGCGTCACCACGACCGCCGACACCGGACGCACCGTGCCGGCCACCATCGCCCCCAGCCCCCCGGGCCGGGCGGCCGGAACCGACCGCAGACACCCCCACGCCAACGCGACCCGCCCCGCCGTCGCCGCGACGGCCGCGGCGAGCGCCCCGCGCCACAGCGAGACCCCGAACTGGCCTGCTAGCACAGCGACTTGAGCGAACATCAGCAGCACCAGCGTCAGCACGCCGAACGGGCCGATGTCCGACTGCTTCATGATCCGCAACGCGTCCTCGGCAGGCTTGCCACTCCCCAGCCCGTCCGCGACATCCGCGACCCCGTCCAGATGGAGCCCCCGCGTCACCACCGCCCCGACAGCCACCACCGCGACCGCCCCCGACAACGCCCCGCCCCGCCACGCGACCAGCGCCCCCACCGCGCCCGCCAACACCCCGACCACAACCCCGACCACCGGCGCCACCACCATGGCCACCCCACCGGCCGCCCGGTCCCACCGGTGCACCCGCACCCGAAACACCGTCAACGTCCCGAACGCGAACCTGAGCCCGTCAACTGCCCCCACACGCCCCGCCGAGAGGCTCTCTGCGCGCTCGGCCCCCGGCTGCGCGTTCTCGTTGCTCACCAGCCAGGGCCTCTCACGTGCAAGTTCTCATCGGCGAAGGGCTCTTCGACGGCTCTCTCCCGCTTCGCGCAGTTCTCCCCCAGCCCTGGCGGGCCGGGAGGTACCCCCACGCGCCCCTGTTCTCGCGCCCGCCTGCGCTAGTACCGGCCCAGCAGCTCCGCCGCCGTAGGCAGCTTCGCCGGTGCCCGCGGCGGCAGCGGCTTCGCGCTCGGGACGGCCGTCGGCTCGGCGAGGGTGTCGGTCGCGGCCTGCAGGAGCGGCAGTGCCAGCACCGCGGAGATGCCCTCGCCCATGGTGACGCCGGTGTCCTGGAGCGGGGTCAGGGTGAGGCGGTCGTACGCCTTGGCCTGGGCGGGCTCGCCCGTGAGCGCGGCGGCCTGCCACCACTCGGGGGCGCGGAAGGCGATCCGCTGGGCGACCAGCGCGCAGGCCGCGGTGACCACCCCGTCGAGGACGACGGGGAGCTTGCGAACGGCGGCCTGCAGCAGGAACCCGGTGATCGCCGCGAAGTCCGCGCCGCCGGTCGCGGCGAGCAGCGCGAGCTGGTCGCCGAGTACGGGGCGGGCCCGGCGCAGCGCGTCGCGGATGGTGGCGCACTTGACCATCCAGACCCGGTCGTCGATGCCGGAGCCGCGGCCGGTGACGGCGGCGGCGTCGGTGCCGCAGAGGGCGCCGATCAGGACGGCGGCGACGGTGGTGGAGCCGACGCCGAGGTCGCCGAGCAGGACCAGGTCGGTTCCGGCGTCGGCCTCTTCGTCGGCGACGGCCATGCCGGCCCGGAAGGCCCGGGTGGCTTCGTCGAGGCTGAGCGCGTTCTCGATGTCGATCCGGCCGGAGCCGCGCCGGACGCGGTGGCGGACGACCTCTTCGGGGAACTCGGCGGGGTCGGCGTCCACCGCGATGTCGACCACCCGGACGTCCGCGCCGTAGCGGCGGGCCAGTACGGCGACCGGCGCGGTGCCGTCGAGCACGGCGCGGACCCGGTCGGCGGTGCCGCCGCGGGCGTCGAGGGTGGAGATGCCGAGCGAGGCGACGCCGTGGTCGGCGGCGAACAGCAGGACCCGGCTGTTGCGCAGCGGGCGGGTCGGTGCCTCGCCCTGCGCGGACGCCAGCCAGGCCGCCAGCTCCTGGAGCCGGCCCAGGCCGCCGCGCGGCATGGCCAACTGCTGCCAGCGCTCCTCGGCGCCGCGCCGCGCACTCTCGTCAGGCCGTTCGACGAGCGAGGAGAAAGTGTCGAGATCCACGGTGGTGTCCATCGCTCGGCAATCTACACGGCCACCGCTTTGATGGTCAGCACCTGTCCGGCGACCACCAGCAGCACCTGCTCGGAGGCGTCGGCGACGGCCATGTTGAGTCGTCCGAGGGTGTCCCGGAAGCGCCGCCCGGAGGCGGTGGCGGGGACGACGCCCATGCCGACCTCGTTGGAGACCGCGACGACGGTTCGCCGGGTGGCGGCCCAGGCCGCGGCCAGTGCCGCGCAGCGCGTTTCGACGGCCTCCCGGCCGCCGGCCGTCCACCGTTCGTCGTCCCAGGCGTCGTGCTCGTCCATCACGGCGGTCAGCCACAGCGCCAGGCAGTCGATCAGTACCGGTGCGGGGTCGGTGTCGTCGGCGAGCACGGCTTCCAGCTCGCAGGTCTCCGCGGTGCGCCAGCCGTCGGGTCGGCGGGAGCGGTGCAGTGCGACGCGGTGTGCCCAGTCGGTGTCGCCGTCGCGGGTGCCGGAGGTGGCGACGTACAGGACGTCGGGATGCGGGGCGAGCAGCTGTTCGGCGTGGGTGGACTTGCCGGAGCGGGCGCCGCCGAGCAGCAGGGTGCGGGGGAGTGCCATGCGATCATCCTGCCGGACGGCGCATGCCCGTATCCCAGCTGGGCACGCTACTGTCGCAACCCTTCAGCAGCAGCGTTGACCCAGAGGAGCCCGGCATGGTGTGGACCTGGCGGTACGAGAAGAGCGACGGCGCCGTGGTGGCCCAGGACGGCGCCGAGGAGTTCTCCAGCCAGGGCGACGCGGAGACCTGGATCGGCGAGGAGTGGAAGACGCTGCTGGACGACGGCGTCGACCGGGTGGTGCTGGTCGAGGACGGCCGCGACATCTACCCGATGAGCCTGCACGAAGGCTGACGCCCGTCGCGCTACTTGGCGCCGACCACGTGCAGCAGCGCCGCGACGTGCCGGTACGGGTCCTGCTTGCCGGCCCGTTCCTCGGCGTCGAGCAGCTGGCCGAGCTGGCGGCCGTCCACCGGGGCGGCCTCGTCCGGCATGGTGTCGGTGAACACCCGCACCCCGTACCAGTGGCGGACGGGGACGGCGAACTCGGCGAGCGTGGTGGAGAGTTCGGCGAGCCGGTCGGCGCGGGCGGGCAGGCCGAGGCGGTTGGTGTAGCGGGTGCTGTCGAAGGCTTCCTGGCAGGCCCGCCAGTCGCCGGTCAGCCCGGCCCGCATGGCCAGCGCGTCGCCGTTGCGGACCAACAGGGAGAGCAGCCCGCCGGGGGCCAGGATGCGGGCCACCGAGGCGAGCATCGGGTCCGGGTCGGGCAGGTACATCAGGGTGCCGTGGCAGAGCACCAGGTCGAAGCTGCGCGGTCCGAACCAGCGGCCGACCTGGTGGCCGTCGCCGGTGAGCAGCTGGACCCGGTCGCGGACCTCGGGCGGTTCGGCGGCCAGCGCCTCGTGGACGACGGCGAGCATCTCCGGGTCCGGGTCGATGCCGGTGACGAAGTGCCCGGCGCGGGCCAGGCGCAGCGCCTGGGTGCCCTCGGCGCAGCCGACGTCCAGCACTCGCAGCGCGGTGCCGCGGGTGAGCTGTTCGGCGAGCTGACGGGTCACCAGTTCCTGGCGGACCAGGTTGTGCAGTCCGCCGTGCCGCTCCAGCCATTCGCCGGCCCCGCTGTGGTACGGCCCGCCGCGGGCGGGCAGCCGGCCGTGCCGGCCGCGCGGCAGCCCGTGCTGGGCGGGGATGCCCGGCGTGCCGAAGGCCCCGACCGGCTGCTGCGCCGGCGGGGCCCAGTACGGCGGAACCGCTTCCGCGGTCAGGGCCGCTCGCCCCGCTTGACCATGGGCTTGGGCAGCCGCAGGCGGCGCATCTGCAGGGTGCGCATCAGGCCGTACATCACGGCGCCGCGGGTGTTGTCGTTCGGGAAGCGCTCGGCGAGGCCCTTGCGCAGCGTGAAGCCGAGCCGGACGAAGTCGAGGATGACCACCACGAAGAAGATCATGAACAGCAGCGTGGACATCAGCTGCAGGGACTGCACCTTGGTGATGCTGAGCACCAGCACCACGACGGCGTACGGCAGGAAGAACTCGGCCGCGGCCCAGCGGGAGTCCACGAAGTCGCGGACGTAGCGCCGCACCGGGCCCTTGTCGCGGGCCGGCAGGGCGCGCTCGTCACCCTCGAGCAGCGCGGTGCGCTGCTTCTCGCGCTCGGCGCGCATCCGCTCGCGGGCCTGCCTGGCGGCCTCCTTGCGGTCCTTGGGAACGGAGACCCGGGTCTTCCGGTGGGCCTCGGCCTCACTGCGCTTGGGCGTGGGCCGGCCCTTCGGGGCCTGCGGGTCGCGGGGCAGCCGCTCTTCCTCCTTCGTCAACGTGACGGACGAGGAGGCGGCGGAGTCATCGGAGCGGCGTCGAAACACACTCCCAGCGTACGGGTTGACCGGCCGCTTTCCGGCCCGGCCCCGGATGCGAACCGATATCGATCGTGAGGACGATGCCGAACGGCCGCTCGCTGTAGCAGCATTGTTGCTGGCTGGTGGACTGCGCCGGGGACCCCGTCGCGCATACACTCGACCTGTCACGAGACGCAAACCCAGGCCCGAAGAAGGGGGCTATCGAGGCCCATGAGCGACGGAATCATGAAGCGTATGGGGCTGATCTTCCGCTCCAAGGCGAACAAGGCCTTGGACCGGGCGGAGGACCCGCGCGAAACGCTCGACTACTCCTACCAGAAGCAGCTGGAACTGCTGCAGAAGGTGCGCAGGGGCGTCGCCGACGTGGCCACCTCCCGCAAGCGCCTGGAGCTCCAGCTGACGCAGCTGCAGCAGCAGTCCTCCAAGTACGAGGACCAGGGCCGCAAGGCGCTGTCCCTCGGCCGTGAGGACCTGGCGCGCGAGGCGCTCAGCCGCAAGGCCAACCTGCAGTCCCAGATCACCGACCTGGAGACGCAGTACCAGGCCCTGCAGGCCGAGGAGGAGAAGCTCACGCTCGCCTCCCAGCGCCTCCAGGCCAAGGTGGACGCCTTCCGCACCAAGAAGGAGACCATCAAGGCCACCTACACCGCCGCCCAGGCGCAGACCCGGATCGCCGAGTCCTTCTCCGGCATCTCGGAGGAGATGGGCGATGTCGGCCTGGCGATCCAGCGGGCCGAGGACAAGACCGCGCAGATGCAGGCCCGCGCGGGCGCGATCGACGAGCTGCTGGCCTCCGGCGCGCTCGACGACGCCAGCGGCCTCGGCCGCAAGGACGACATCGAGGCCGAGCTGGAGCGGGTGGCCGGCGGCAGCGACGTCGAGCTGGAGCTGGCCCGGATGAAGGCCGAGCTGACGGGCGGCACCCCCGCCTCGCAGCCGCAGGCGATCGAGCAGGGGAAGAACGACACCCCGCCGCCGCCCACCATCAACTACCGCAAGTAAGCCCGCGAGCAGGGGAGACGCACCAGCATGATCATGCGGGTCTTGGGTGAGGGGCAGTTCGAGGTCGCGGAGGGCGACCTGAACCGGCTGAACCAGCTGGACGACGATCTGCTTCAGGCCGTCGAGGCGGGCGACGAGGAGGCCTTCAAGGCCGCTCTCGGCAGCCTGCTGGCGGCCGTCCGGGAGGTCGGTACGCCGGTGCCGGCGGAGTCGTTGGAGCCGTCGGACCTGATCCTGCCGGACGCCGAGGCGTCCCTGGAGCAGGTTCGCGAGCTGCTGCGTGCCGAGGGTGACGGTCTGATCCCGGGCATCCCGGAGTAGTTCGGGCGCCGTTCGTGACGAGAGGGCGGGCACCCCCCAGGGGGTGCCCGCCCTCTCGCGTGCCCGAAGCCGGCTTGCGGCGAACCGTTACGGCAGGGCCAGCATGCGGTCCAGCGCGGCCTTGGCGTACTTCTCGGTCTCCGCGTCCACCGTGATCACGTTCGGGACCCGGCCCTCGGCGAGCGACTCCAGCGCCCACACCAGGTGCGGCAGGTCGATCCGGTTCATGGTGGAGCAGAAGCACACGGTGCGGTCGAGGAAGACGACCTCCTTGTCCGGGTGCGCCTTGGCCAGGCGGCGGACCAGGTTCAGCTCGGTGCCGATGGCCCACTTGGAGCCGGGCTCGGCGGCGTCCAGCGCCTTGATGATGTACTCGGTCGAGCCGACCTGGTCGGCGGCGGTGACCACCTCGTGCCGGCACTCGGGGTGCACCAGGACGTTGACGCCGGGGATCCGCTCGCGGACCTCGTTGACCGAGTCCAGGTTGAACCGGCCGTGCACCGAGCAGTGGCCGCGCCACAGGATCATCTTCGCGTCCCGCAGCTGCTCGGCGGTCAGGCCGCCGTTCGGCTTGTGCGGGTTGTAGAGGACGCAGTCCTCCAGCGCGAAGCCCATCTCCAGCACCGCGGTGTTGCGGCCCAGGTGCTGGTCCGGCAGGAACAGCACCTTCTCTCCCTGCTCGAACGCCCACTCCAGCGCCCGCTTGGCGTTGGAGGAGGTGCAGATGGTGCCGCCGTGCTTGCCGGTGAAGGCCTTGATGTCGGCGGAGGAGTTCATGTACGAGACCGGGACGGTGACGTCCGCGATGCCCGCGTCGGTGAGCACGTCCCAGCACTCGGCGACCTGCTCGGCGGTGGCCATGTCGGCCATCGAGCAGCCCGCGGCGAGGTCCGGCAGCACGACCTGCTGGCGCTCGGAGGTGAGGATGTCGGCGGACTCGGCCATGAAGTGCACGCCGCAGAAGACGATGTACTCGGCCTCCGGGCGGGCCGCGGCGTCCCGGGCCAGCTTGAAGGAGTCGCCGGTGACGTCGGCGAACTCGATGACCTCGTCGCGCTGGTAGTGGTGGCCCAGGATGAAGACCCGGTCGCCCAGCTTCTCCTTGGCGGCGCGGGCGCGCGCCACCAGGTCCGGGTCGGAGGCGGCGGGCAGATCGCCGGGGCACTCCACGCCGCGCTCGCTGTTCGGGTCGGCCTCCCGGCCGAGCAGCAGCAGGGCGAGCGGCGAGGCGGTGGGGTCGACGCCGTAGGTCTCGGTGGTGGTGGTCACGGGCGGCTGCCCTCCTGATGCGGCCGGATCGTTCCCGAACACAGCCTTCTCGTCTATCTGACGCTATCTATGATAACCGGTTCTCGTCAGCCTGACGATGGCCATTCTGTCGATGTGACGAGAACCGCTCACCGGGATGGATGCTTCCCGCGCGAGAACCTGCCGTGCCCCCGGTTGGCTGGACCCATGAAGGCAATCGCGATCAACCGCTACGGCGGACCCGACGTGGTCGAGTACACCGAGCTCCCGGACCCCAAGGTCGGCCCCGACTCCGTACTCGTCCGCACCCGCGCGGTCGGCGTCAACCCCGTCGACTGGAAGATCCGCGAAGGGCACCTCGACGGCATCCTCGACGTGTGCTTCCCGCTGATCATGGGCTTCGACCTGGCCGGCGTGGTGCAGGCGGTCGGCGGGGCCGTCACCGAGTTCCGGCCCGGGGACGAGGTGATCGGCTACGTCCGCAAGGACGTCATCGGCTACGGCACCTACGCCGAACTCGTCGCCGCCCCCGTCCGCACGCTGGCCCGCAAACCCGCCGCGCTCGGCTGGGCCGAGGCCGGCGGCCTGCCCACCGCCGGGCTCACCGCGCAACAGGCGCTGGTGAACGCACTGCGGCTGCGCCGCGGCGAGAGCGTGCTGATCCACGCCGCGGCGGGCGGCGTCGGCTCGCTCGCCGTCCAGATCGCCACCGCCCTCGGGGCCCGGGTGATCGGCACCGCCGGGCCGCACAACCACACCTACCTGCGCGGCCTCGGCGCCGAACCCGTCGAGTACGGCCAGGGCCTGGCCGAACGCGTCCGCGCCCTCGCCCCCGACGGGGTGGACGCGGTGCTCGACCTGGTCGGCGGCGACGCCCTCGACGTCTCCACCGCCCTGGTCAAGGACCCGGCCCGGATCGCCTCCACCGTCGACTACCGGGTCACCGGGCTCGGCGGCCACTACATCTGGACCCGCCCCGACCCCGACGACCTCGCCGCCGTCGCCCGGCTCGCCGACGACGGGCTGCTCACCGTCCCGGTCGCCTCCACCTTCCCGCTCGGCCAGGCCGCCTCCGCCCAGGCCCTCAACGCGGAAGGGCGCACCCGCGGCAAGATCGTTCTGCTGGTGGACTGAACGGACACCCGGCGTCGGCGAGAATGGGCCCGCAGAGTCCGCCCCTGTGCGGGGGCCGCGGCTCGACCCACCCTCACACCCGTACCACCCGTGGAGCCCCGCCATGAGCACCCACCGGCCGCCCGACCTCGGCCAGGCGGGTTTCGACGACACCGACCGCCTGCTGCTGGAGCACCTCAGCCGCGACGGCCGCGCCTCCTACGCCGAGATCGGGCTGCTCACCAACCTGTCCGCCACCGCCGTCCGCCGCCGCATCGACCGGCTGCGGGCGCGCGGCGTGGTCCGCGGCTTCACCGTGGTGCTCGACCCCGCGCTGCTCGGCTGGGGCACCGAGGCGTTCGTCGAGGTCTACTGCCGGGCCCGCACCTCGCCCGAGGAACTGCTCGCCTCGCTGCGCCAGTTTCCCGAGGTCGCCGCCGCCTGGACGGTCACCGGCGACCCCGACGCCCTGGTCCACCTGCGGGCCGCCGACACCCGCCACCTGGAAGCCGTCATCGAACGCATCCGCAAGGAGCCCGGCGTCCAGCGCAGCCGTTCCTCGGTCGTGCTCTCTCAGTTGATCTGACGCAGGAATCCTGCGCGGCCCCCCTCGAACACGCACGAAACCGGCCCTGACCGGCCCCGTTCCGACGCGCGCCCGCCCGGCACCGCTGCCTACGCTGATCATGACCCCCACGCACCGCAGCAGCGAAGAGGACACCCGTGTACGCAGCCCCCGACCGCATGCACAAGCCGGACGCCGAACTGGTCGAGCTGGTCTTCGACTACATGCGCGAACGGCTGCAGTACGACCCCGTGCCGCTCGACCACCCCGGCGACGGCGCCCACCTGCGGGAAGTCCTTGCCGGACTGCTCAACGACCACGGCAACAACCCCGCCGACGTGCTCAAGCTGTACGACCACGAGCTGTCCCGCGCCGTCATCTCCGCCGACAGCCCGCGCTACCTGTCCTTCATCCCGTGCGCCCCCACCAAGGCCGCCCTGCTGTTCGACATGGTGGTCTCCTGCGCCTCCCTGCAGGGCATCTCCTGGCTGGAGGCGGCCGGCGCGATCGCCGCCGAGAACCAGGTGCTGCGGCTGATAGCCGACCGGGCCGGCCTGCCCGCCACCGCCGGTGGCGTCTTCGTCTCCGGCGGCTCGGCCGGCAACCTGTCCGCGCTGGTGGTCGCCCGCGACACCGCCCGCCGCCGCTTGGGCGTCGGTCCGGACGCCCGGCTGCGGATTGCCGTCGCCGACCAGGTGCACTCCTCGGTCAAGAACACCTTCAACATCATCGGCGTCGAGGCCTTCCCCGTCCCCGCCGTCGACCGCCGCCTCACCGGCGCCGCCCTGCGCGCCGCCCTCGACGCCGACCCGCACCCCGAGACCGTCATCGCCGTGGTCGGCACCGCCGGCACCACCAACGAAGGCATCATCGACGACCTCGAGGGCATCGCCGAGGTCGCCCGCGAACGCGAGCTCTGGTTCCACGTGGACGGCGCGTACGGCGGCGCCGGACTGTTCGCCCCCTCGGTGCGCGAGCGCTACAACGGCATCGAGCACGCCGACTCCTTCGTGGTCGACCCGCACAAGTGGCTGTTCGCCCCGTTCGACTGCGCCGCGCTGCTCTACCGCGACCCGCGCCTGGCCCGCGCCGTGCACACCCAGGACGCCGGCTACCTGGACGTCCTGCACACCGAGGGCGACGAGTGGAACCCCACCGACTACGCCTACCACCTCACCCGGCGCGCCCGCGGCCTCCCGCTCTGGTTCTCGCTCGCCGTCCACGGCGTCCAGGCATACACCGACGCCATCGAGACCGGCCTGCGGCTGGCCCAGGACACCGCGCAGCTGATCCGCGACACCGAGCACCTCGAACTGCTCCACGACCCGCAGCTGTCCGCGGTCTGCTTCCGCCGCACCGGCTGGACCCACGACGACTACTACCGCTGGTCCCGGCAGCTGCTCGCCGACCAGATCGGCTTCGTCACCCCCACCGGCTGGGACGGCGAGACGGTCGCCCGGTTCGCCTTCCTGCACCCCGGCACCACCATGGAGATGGTCCAGGAGATCCTCGACACCATGCGCTGACCGGTCGGCGGACCGAACGGCGGCTACAGGTAGCCGCCGTTCGGGATGTACGGGGCCGGTGGGCGCATCCCGCGGACCGCCAGGTAGCCGCGGGTGGTCAGCGACAGCCCCAGGTCCAGGCCCACGTCCACCGCCCACTCCTGCTCGGCGGTCAGGAACTCCACGTCCGCGTCGGTGCCCTCCGGCACCCGGGCCAGTGCCTCCCGCAGCAGCCGGGCGGCGATCCGCTTCGAGGTGGCGGCCACCAGCTGGACGGTGCCGCCGTCCCGGTAGCAGTAGCCGGTGCCGGCCAGGGTGTCCGCGATCAGCAGCTCCTCGAAGTGCGCCAGCATGAACGCGTGGTCCGGGCCGTGCGCCGCGCCCCGCAGCCGCCGGTCCACCGAGTCCAGCAGGTGCAGGTGCGAGGCGTTGCCCGCGTGCACCGGAATGTCCCCCGGGTCCAGCAGCCGCTCCCGGTCCACCCGGCCGGTCAGCCGCATCGTCGGGTGCAGCGTGAACCCGGCCGCCCGGTAGCGGCGCGCGGCCGCGGGCGACGGCGAGGCGCACAGCATCCCGCGCAGACAGCCCCGCCCGTACGCGGCGGCCCGTTCCAGCAGCAGCCGCCCCACGCCCTGCCCCTGCGCGGACGGCAGCACCACGAACAGCGCCAGCACCCACACGCCCTCACGGCGCAGCGACAGCGCCGCCCCCACCGGCTCACCGTCCTGCTCGGCGATCCAGCACCCCTGCGGGTCGGTGACGGCCAGGTGCCGCGAACGCGCGAGCCGGCGGATCCGGGACGGCGCGTCCGCCGGCTCCGGCTCGGCGTCCGCCGGCCGGCCGTCCAGGTCGCGGAACGCCGCCCGGGAGACCCGGTTCACTGCTTCGGCGTCCTCGGCGGTGTCTCTCAGCTGACGAATGATCACCGTCACATCCTGCTGTGCCCGCCGTGCGGGCGGTAGCGGTTTGGCCGAGCGACCGGTGACCGCCCCCGCCCGGTGTGCGAGCATGGGATACGTGGGGGAGTGGGCGACGAAAAATGTCCCCCGAACGCACCACCTTCCGGAAATGAATCCGGGAGGCCGCTGGTTGGCACTGGCGGATCACAGTCGTCACAGACCGGGAGTAAGCATGACCGTCCAGGACGAGACCACCGTCGAGAGTGGCATCCTCCTCACCGATGCCGCCGCGGCCAAGGTCAAGGGCCTGCTGGAGCAGGAGGGCCGCGAGGACCTCGCTCTGCGCGTCGCCGTGCAGCCCGGCGGCTGCTCGGGCCTGCGTTACCAGCTGTTCTTCGACGAGCGTTCGCTGGACGGCGACGTCGTCAAGGACTTCAACGGTGTCAAGGTCGTCACCGACCGGATGAGCGCCCCGTACCTGGGCGGCGCCACCGTCGACTTCGTCGACACCATCGAGAAGCAGGGCTTCACCATCGACAACCCGAACGCCACCGGCTCCTGCGCCTGCGGCGACTCGTTCAGCTAAGCCCTATTACGGCGCGAACGACGAGGGCGGCTCCCCACCAGGGGGGCCGCCCTCGGGGCTTTCCGGGGTCAGCGCGGGCCGCCGGCTCCCACCCCGCCGGTCTGCGGCGGCACCTGGTCGCCGGTCGCGGTGTCCACCACGCCGCCGCCGTTCATCGGCCGGGGCAGGGTGACCGTCGCCTCCTGCTCCTTCATCAGCTGCGGGCAGGCCTTGCCGGGTTCGGCGGTCTTGGTGACCACGATCCGCAGCTTCACGGTCGGCGGGGCGTCCTCCTCCAGACGCACCCCGTACTTGTCGCACACCCCGGCGGTGTAGAACACCGTCAACTGGGTGGGGCTGTCCTGCCGGTAACCCGTCACGGGGATCTTCACCGCGGTCGGCGGGTGCTCGCCGACGGCGATCCCCGGGCTGGTCGGCGAGGACTGCGGGCTGCTGCCGGTACCGGCGGACGGGGTGGCGGACGGCGAGTCCGGGGCCGCGGTGCCCGGGCCGGGAGTCGCGTCGGTGGCCGCGGTCGGGCCGGATCCGGTCGCGATCGCCGGGGTGCCGGAACTGCCGCACGCGGTCAGCAGCCCGGCGGCGAGGGACGCGGCGGCCAGCGCCAGGACGGTCCGGCGCGCGTGCGAGGGCTTGGCGGAGACGGCTGCGGTCCTGTCGTCCATGATCTGCGTTCCTCCCGGGGGTCACGCGGCGCCGCTGGAGCGGCACCGCGTCGCTTTGACGTGCCCGGGAGGAAACCGGTTCCCGCTACTCGCCGAACTCCGGCATCCCCGCCACCACCCGGCGGGCCTCCACCGGTACCTCGACGCCCAACACCGTCGGCACCGACCGCACCGGACCCGGACCGGTGGCCGGCCAGAACCGGCCCAGCCGGCGCGAGGAGTCCAGCAGATCGGCCAGCGACTCGGCATCGACGTCGTACGCGCCGGTGAACAGCTGGCGGGGGGAGTGATCGATCACCATGCGGAACCAGCTCCGATCGCCGCGCCGCGGCCACGGCACCGCGGACTGGACGGGGGCCGCGTCCGGCCCCCGTACTCGCGACCCTAGGACGCTCCGGCCACCCGCAACAGGCCTACCCATGGGTAGTACCGGATCGGGCGGGTACCTTAGGTGAGTTGATGTCCGCCGCTCCGGCCACCGCCGGGCAGCCCGAGGAGAACCCCGTGCGCATCGCCGTCGCCGGCTCGATCGCCACCGACCACCTGACGACCTTCCCCGGACGCTTCTCCGACCAGCTGGTCCCCGAACAGCTGCACACGGTGTCCCTGTCGTTCCTGGTCGACACCCTGGACATCCGGCGCGGCGGCGTCGGCCCGAACATCGCCTTCGGCATGGGCGTCCTCGGCCTGCACCCGATCCTGGTCGGCGCGGCCGGCGCGGACTTCACCGAGTACCGCAGCTGGCTCGACCGCCACGGCGTCGACACCGAGTCCGTGCACATCTCCGAGACCCGGCACACCGCCCGGTTCATGTGCACCACCGACCAGGACCACAACCAGATCGCGTCCTTCTACACCGGCGCGATGGCCGAGGCCCGCAACATCGAGCTCAAGCCGATCGCCGACCGGGTCGGCGGCCTCGACCTGGTCCTGATCGGCGCGGACGACCCCGCCGCGATGGTGCGGCACACCCAGGAGTGCCGCACCCGCGGCTACGCCTTCGCCGCCGACCCCTCCCAGCAGCTCGCCCGCCTCGAGGGCGACGACATCCGGGAGATCGTCAACGGCGCGGCCTACCTGTTCACGAACGAGTACGAAGCTGCGCTGATCGAGTCCAAGACCGGCTGGTCCTCGGACGAGATCCTGAGCCGCGTCGGCACCCGGGTCACCACCCTCGGCCCGAAGGGCGTCCGCATCCAGCGCGAGGGCGAGCCCGACATTGTGGTCGGCTGCGCCGCCGAGGAGCGCAAGGCCGACCCCACCGGCGTCGGCGACGGCTTCCGGGCCGGCTTCCTCGCGGGCCTCTCCTGGGGCCTCGGCCTCGAGCGCGCCGCGCAGGTCGGCTGCATGCTGGCGACCCTGGTCATCGAGACCGTCGGCACCCAGGAGTACGAGCTGCGCGGCGGCCACTTCTTGGAGCGCTTCGAGGCGGCCTACGGGGCGGACGCGGCGGCCGAGATCCGCGGCAACCTGTAAGTCTGTCTTTCAGGGGCCCGGGGAACGGCGGGGCCGAGACTGCTGGTGAGCAACGGGGCGTAGAGCGTCGGGTTGTTTCGGGTTCCTGTCTTTGACCCGACGCAGCACGACCTCCCGATGGGCTCCGACCGCCAGCAGTCATGGCCTCGCCGTTCCCCGAGCCCCTTTTTATGCCTCCGTCGCTTTGACCACCAGGTATGCGGTGCCGTGGTCGGCACCGTATTCGGTGGCCGGGGTTTCGCCCTCGTAGGTGTGGCCACACATGTCGCACCAGGCGGGGATGTCGTGGCGGGCCGCTTCGTCGTCGGAGAGGACGGCGATGCGGCCGCCGGGGGCGACGGCGGGGATGCGCTTGGCGAGTTCGATGATCGGCAGCGGGCAGCGCTTGCCGAGGGTGTCGAGGACCAGCGCGTCGCTGGTGGTGGCCGGGGCGGGGAGGTCCAGGCCGAGCGGGGCGCGGATGTCGGCGACGACGCGGGGGAGTACGTCGAGGAAGTGCTCCACGTCCGCGGTGGCGGTGCCGGGCGGGAGCGAGACGCGGACGTTGCCTTCGGTGAGGACGCCCATCGCGGCCAGGACGTGGCTGGGCGTCAGCGTGCTCGAGGTGCAGGAGGAGCCGGAGTTGACGGCGAAGCCGGCCCTGTCGAGTTCGCCGAGCAGCACCTCGCCGTCCACGTACAGGCAGGAGAAGGTGACCAGGTGGGGGAGGCGGAGTTCGGGGTGGCCGACCACCTCGACCTCGGGGATCAGCTGCGGGACCCGGTGCCGGATCAGTTCGACCAGGGCGCGCAGCCGGGCGTTCTCGGCCTCGGCCTCGGCCCGGACCGCCCGCAGCGACGCGGCGGCGGCCACGATCGCGGGGACGTTGACGTAGCCCGGCACCCGGCCGTTCTCCCGGTCGTCGGCGGGCAGCGGCGAGACGTACCGGACGCCCTTGCGGACGGCCAGCACCCCGACGCCGGCCGGGCCGCCCCACTTGTGGGCGCTGGCCGTCAGCACCGACCAGCCGGCGGGCACCGGCAGCCGGCCGGCGCTCTGCGCGGCGTCCACCAGCAGCGGGACGTCCCCGCTGAGTGCGGCGGTCTCGGCGACCGGCTGCAGGGTGCCGACCTCGTGGTTGGCGGACTGCAGGACGGCCAGCGCGGTGTCCGGCCGCAGCGCGGCGGCGAACTCGGCTGCGTCGACGCGGCCGTGACGGTCGACCGGGACGGCAGTGGCGCTGCCGCCGTCGGCCTCCCAGCGTTCGGCGGTGTGCAGCACGGCGGAGTGCTCGACCGCGGAGTGCACCAGGTGGGCGCCGCGACGGCGGTTGCCGCGCAGGGTCCCGAGGATGCCCAACTGGACGGCCTGGGTGCCGGATGCGGTGAAGACGATCTCGTCGGCCCGGGCGCCGAGGACCTCGGCGACGGTCTCCCGGGCGGCGTCGAGCAGCATGCGGGCCTGCCGGCCGGAGCGGTGCAGCCGGGCCGGGTCGGCCCAGCCTTCGTCGAGGGCGGCGAGCAGCGCCTGCCGGGCGACGGGGTGCGGCGGAGCGGTGGAAGCGGCGTCGAAGTAGGGCACGGGGCCACCGTAGACGACGCCCCATACGGGGGGATTCCTCCCGGCTTCCGAGGGAGCCGACGGCCCGTCACCCGCGTGTCGCAGTGCGGTCGCCCGTTCGGTCGTGGGAGGCTCAGAAGTCCGCCATGACCTGCGACTCCGTCCGCCCTTCCGGGGCGCTTCACCCCTCGGGGGCTGATCGGGTAGCCGGGCGGCGCGTTAGCGGGGGCTGCCCGTGAGTGCCGCATAAGGATGGAGTAGCGTTTGGCCCGCATAAGCATTCAAACCGTGCCCGTGGCCGGACCGCCGGGGAGACCAGACAAGGACTCCTGAGGGTGGTGCGTTCGCGGGCGAGACTTCGGGAAGGCGCTACGTGAGTCCCAACGGCTCCGACCGCTCGCCGCGGCGCACGATGCGGCGGAAGCTGCCTCAGGCGCTGGCACTGGGCCTCGTCATCGCGACCGCCACCGGCTGCTCGGCCAACGACCTGCCCAGGCTTGGCCTCCCCAGTCCCGTCACCAAGGAAGGCCCGCTGGTCCTTCACATGTGGCAGGGCTCGTGGATCGCGGCTCTGGTTGTTGGTGCATTGATGTGGGGTCTGATCCTCTGGAGCGTGATCTTCCACCGGCGCAGCCGCACCAAGGTGGAGGTCCCTGCTCAGACCCGGTACAACGTGCCCATCGAGGCGCTGTACACCGCGGTCCCCCTCGTCATCGTCTCGGTGCTGTTCTACTTCGTCGCGCGCGACGAGTCCACCCTGACGAAGGTCTCCGAGAAGCCCCAGCACACCATCAACGTGGTGGGCTTCCAGTGGAGTTGGGCGTTCAACTACGAGAACAGCGAGATCCCTGACCCGTCGAGCACCACGGCGGCGTACGAGGTCGGCAGCACCAAGGAGGCTCCGACCCTCTACCTGCCGATCAACGAGTCGGTGAAGTTCAAGCTGACCTCCAACGACGTCATCCACGACTTCTGGCCCGTCAACTTCTTGATGAAGATGGACGTCGTCCCGGGTGTGGTCAACGAGTTCGAGGTGACCCCGACCGCGTACGGCACCTACCGCGGCAAGTGCGCCGAGCTCTGTGGTGTCGACCACTCGCGGATGCTCTTCAACGTGAAGGTCGTCTCGCACGACGCGTACGAGGCGCACCTGAAGGAACTCCGCGACAAGGGCCAGGCCGGCGCGGTTCCCGCAGGCATCCTCCCCACGGGAAGTAGTGAAGTGAAGTGACCATCCTCAACGAGCCCGCCGCGGCAGCTGGGGGAGCCGGGGCAGTCACCTCGGGGACTCCGCGTGTGCGCAAGCCGGGCAACACGATCATCAAGTGGCTCACCACCACTGACCACAAGACGATCGGCAGCCTGTACCTGCTGACCTCGTTCGCGTTCTTCCTGATCGGTGGCGTGCTCGCCCTGATCATGCGCGCCGAGCTCGCCCGGCCGGGTACCCAGATCCTGTCGAACGAGCAGTTCAACCAGGCGTTCACCATGCATGGCACGATCATGCTGCTGATGTTCGCCACCCCGCTGTTCTCGGGCTTCGCCAACTGGATCATGCCGCTCCAGATCGGTGCCCCCGACGTCGCGTTCCCGCGTCTGAACATGTTCGCCTACTGGCTGTACCTGTTCGGCTCGATCATCGCGGTGGCGGGCTTCCTGACCCCGCAGGGTGCCGCCGACTTCGGCTGGTTCGCCTACTCGCCGCTGTCGGACGCCGTCCGCTCGCCCGGCATCGGCGCCGACATGTGGATCATGGGCCTGGCCTTCTCCGGCTTCGGCACCATCCTCGGTGCGGTCAACTTCATCACCACCATCATCTGCATGCGCGCCCCCGGCATGACGATGTTCCGGATGTCGATCTTCGTCTGGAACACCCTGCTGACCGCCGTGCTGATCCTGCTGGCCTTCCCGGTGCTGGCCGCCGCGCTGTTCGCCCTGGAGGCGGACCGCAAGTTCGGGGCACATGTCTTCGACCCGACCAACGGTGGCGCCATGCTGTGGCAGCACCTGTTCTGGTTCTTCGGTCACCCCGAGGTCTACATCATCGCGCTGCCGTTCTTCGGCATCGTCTCGGAGATCATTCCGGTCTTCAGCCGCAAGCCGATGTTCGGCTACTCCGGCCTGATCGCCGCGACCATCGCCATCGCCGGCCTCTCGGTGACGGTGTGGGCGCACCACATGTACGTGACCGGCCAGGTTCTGTTGCCGTTCTTCTCGTTCATGACCTTCCTGATCGCGGTCCCGACCGGTGTGAAGTTCTTCAACTGGGTCGGCACCATGTGGAAGGGCTCGCTGAGCTTCGAGACCCCGATGCTCTGGACGGTCGGCTTCCTGGTCACCTTCCTGTTCGGTGGTCTGACGGGTGTGCTGCTCGCCTCCCCGCCGATCGACTTCCACGTCTCGGACTCGTACTTCGTCGTCGCGCACTTCCACTACGTGGTGTTCGGCACCGTCGTCTTCGCGATGTTCGCCGGCTTCCACTTCTGGTGGCCGAAGATGACCGGCAAGATGCTGGACGAGCGCCTCGGCAAGATCACCTTCTGGACGCTGTTCTTCGGCTTCCACACCACCTTCCTGGTCCAGCACTGGCTCGGCGCGGAGGGCATGCCCCGCCGCTACGCCGACTACCTGGCCTCGGACGGCTTCACCACGCTGAACACGGTGTCGACCGTCGGCTCGTTCCTGCTCGGCCTGTCGATGCTGCCGTTCCTCTACAACGTGTGGAAGACCGCCAAGTACGGCGAGAAGGTCACCACCGACGACCCGTGGGGCTACGGCCGTTCGCTGGAGTGGGCGACCTCCTGCCCGCCGCCGCGGCACAACTTCACCACGCTGCCGCGTGTCCGCTCGGAATCCCCGGCGTTCGACCTGCACCACCCGGAGATCGCCGCGCTGGACTACCTCGAGAACCACGGCGAGACGGCGAAGCACTTCGAGGGTGTCACGCCCGCGCAGTACGACCGCCCGTCCCTGGGCAAGGGCAAGGAGAGTGACGCCCGATGAAGGAACAGGGAAAGATCTTCGCGGGTCTGGCCGTCTTCACGCTGGCCATCGCCATCACGTACTTCGTGTGGACGACCAAGTCGGACCACGGCCTGGAGGCCGCCGGTACGACCGCGCTGTTCCTGGCCTTCGGCCTGTGCGCCTTCATCGGCTTCTACCTGGCGTTCACCGCCAAGCGGGTGGACACCGGTGCGGGTGACAACCCCGAGGCCGAGGTCTCGGACGACGCCGGCGAGCTGGGCTTCTTCGCCCCGCACAGCTGGCAGCCGCTCTCCCTGGCCCTCGGTGGCGCGCTGGCCTTCCTGGGCGTCATCTTCGGCTGGTGGCTGCTGTTCTGGTCGATCCCGGTCATCCTGATCGGCCTGTTCGGCTGGGTCTTCGAGTTCTACCGCGGCGAGAACCAGAACCAGTAAGGGTTCCGGATCGAGCAAGCCGTACGGCGGGCCGGGTACTCCCCTCGGGGAGTGCCCGGCCCGCCGGCGTTGGGGCGTCCTTCCTGAAATTCCCCCGCGCGGGTTACCCGGAGTGCCGCCGGGGTGACGCCTTCCTACGCTTCGAGGCAGGTTCCAACCTGGGAGGTTCCGTTGAAGGGCTCTCGGATAGTCAGTACCCGGACCACGCTGGTCGCCCTGCTGATGATCACACCGGCCGCGGCCTGTTCCACCAGCGGCTCGTCCGCGAAGCACTCGCCCCACCAGATCGACGTGGCACCGCTGATCCACACGTCGGCCGCCGGGGAGAAGGCCGACCCTGCGAAGGCGTTCAGCATCACCACGGAGGGCGCCGCCAAGCTCGGCGAGATCACCGTCACCGGCCCCGACGGAAAGCCCGTCGCCGGACAGCTCTCGGCCGACCAGCAGCACTGGGAGACCACCGATCCGCTCCGGGCCGGCGCCGGATACACCGTCAAGGTGACCGCCGAGGACGGCAAGGGTGGCCACGGCGAGGCGGACTCCACCTTCACCACCACGCCCGCGGAGCACGTCGTCAGCGCCGAACTCGGCCCCGACAGCTCCGGCAGCGGCGTCTACGGCGTCGGCCAGCCGCTCACCGTGACGCTGTCCGAGAAGGTCACCGACCCGGCGGCCCGGCAGCAGATAGAACGCGGTCTGACCGTCACCTCGCAGCCCGCCGTGACCGGCGCCTGGTACTGGGTGGACGACCAGAACCTGCACTTCCGCCCGGAGGACTACTGGCCGTCCAACACCACCGTCAAGCTCGCCTACGACCTGCCCGGCATCCGGATAGCCGACGGCATCTACGGCGGCGAGGAGAAGAGTCTGGCGCTGCGGACCGGCGACCGGATCGAGGCGGTCATCGACGCGGACAGCGACGAGCTGACGTACAAGCGCAACGGCGAGGTGGTCAGGACCATCCCGGTCACCACCGGCAAGCCGGGCTTCGACACCCGCAACGGCGTCAAGGTCGTGCTCGGACAGGAGGCCGACGTCCGAATGAGCGGCGAGACCATAGGCATACCGAACGGCAGCAGCGAGTCCTACGACCTGGACGTGAAGTGGGCGACCCGGGTCACCTGGAGCGGTGAGTACGTCCACGCGGCGCCCTGGTCGACCTGGGCGCAGGGCCGGGAGAACGTCAGCCACGGCTGCACCGGCATGAGCACCGACGACGCGAAGTGGTTCTTCGACAACACCCGGGTCGGCGACCTCGTACAGGTGGTCAACAGCATGGGCCATGAGATGGAGCCGTTCGGCAACGGCTTCGGCGACTGGAACGTGGACTGGGACGAGTGGGTCAAGCACAGCGCCCTCGGCAAGCCGGTGAACACGGCGGAGCCGGCGGGCGGGACGAACACCGCACCCGTCCCCGACCTCAGCGCCCCGGGCGCGGGGCGGTAGCGGCACCGCGGCGAGGTCCGCCCGGCAGGAGCACAGGCTCCTGCCGGGCGGACCTCGTTGTGCCCGTCAGCGGTGGACGGCGTCCAGCGCGGTCAGGACGGCGGCCAGCGCCTCGTCGCGGGTGAGGCCGAGGCGGGCGGTGCGGGCGGCGTACTCGGCGGCGGCGTCGGCCGCCAGGCGGTGCGAGGTGTCGCCGGTGGGGGCGATGGTGGTGCCGGCCCGGCCGCGGGTCTCGACCACGCCGTCCGCCTCGAGTTCGCGGTAGGCGCGGGCCACCGTGTTGGCGGCCAGGCCGAGTTGCTCGGCCAGCGCGCGGACGGTGGGGAGCTTCAGACCGGTCGGGAGTTCACCCGTACGGGCCTGGGCCGCGATCTGCGAGCGCACCTGCTCGTAGGGCGGCGTGGAGGAGAGAGGGTCGATCGCCACGTGCACCCGGTCAACATAACAGGGCGCCGGGCCGGTGCCGGAGAAATATGCCAGAACCCCCACCGGCCGAAGCCGATGGGGGTTCTGACGTGGCGTGACAGCTAGGGATCAGTGGTGGCCGTGGCCGCTGGTGATCTCCAGGTACTCCTCGGAGGTGGGCTTGGCGATCTGGTTGCCCTCGCCGTAGTAGCCCTCGGAGAGCTTCGTCCGGGTCTTGGCGACCAGGCCGGCCTTGCGGGCCACACCGTTCTCGTCGGTCTCGGCGGGCAGCTCCAGCGGCTGGGGCTGCTCGTGCGAGGTGAGGGTGTGCAGGTCCTTCTGCGACAGCGGCGTGTGGACCTCGACGAACTCACCGTGCGGCAGGCGCTTGATGATGCCCGACTCGCGGCCGTGCAGCACCTTCTCCTTGTCGCGGCGCTGCAGGCCGAGGCACCAGCGCTTGGTGACGAAGAAGGTGATGACCGGCACCACGAAGAAGCCGACACGGACCATGTAGGTGATCGTGTTGATCGACATGTGCAGGTGCGTGGCGAACAGGTCGTTGCCACCGCCGACCAGCAGGACCAGGTACAGCGAGATCCAGGCCGCGCCGAGCCCGGTACGGACCGGAGCGTTGCGCGGGCGGTCCAGGATGTGGTGCTCGCGCTTGTCGCCGGTGATCCAGGACTCGATGAACGGGTAGACCGCGATCGCGACCAGGACCAGCGGGAAGATCATCAGCGGGATGAACACACCCAGGTTCAGGGTGTGGCCGCCCCAGACGGAGATCTCCCAGCCCGGCATGAAGCGGATCAGGCCTTCGGCGAAGCCCATGTACCAGTCGGGCTGGGCGTCGGTCGACACCTGGTCCGGACGGTACGGGCCGTACGCCCACACCGGGTTGATGGTGGCGACCGCCGACATCACCGCGATGATGCCGAACACCAGGAAGAAGAAGCCACCGGCCTTGGCCATGTAGACCGGCATCAGCGGCATGCCGACGACGTTCTTCTCGGTCTTGCCCGGGCCCGCCCACTGGGTGTGCTTGTGGTAGAAGACCAGGATCAGGTGCGCGACCAGCAGGCCCAGCATGATGCCCGGGATGAGCAGCACGTGGATGGTGAAGAAGCGCGGGATGATGTCGGTGCCCGGGAACTCGCCGCCGAACAGGAACATCTGGATGTAGGTGCCGACGATCGGCACCGCCAGGATCGCGCCTTCCATGAAGCGGATACCGGTACCCGACAGCAGGTCGTCCGGCAGCGAGTAGCCGAAGAAGCCGTCGAAGAAGCCCAGGCACAGCAGCAGGAAGCCGAACAGCCAGTTGATCTCGCGGGGCTTGCGGAACGCGCCGGTGAAGAAGACGCGCATCATGTGCACGAACATCGCGGCGACGAAGACCAGCGCGGCCCAGTGGTGGATCTGGCGGATCAGCAGACCGCCGCGGATCTCGAAGCTGATGTCGACCGTGGAGGCGTAGGCCTCCGACATCCGGATGCCGTTCAGCGGCAGGTAGGAACCGTGGTAGACGGTCTCCGCCATGCTCGGCTTGAAGAACAGCGTCAGGTACACACCCGTGAGGATGATGATGATGAAGCTGTAGAGGCAGATCTCACCGAGCATGAAGGACCAGTGGTCCGGGAAGATCTTGCGCAGGTTGGCCTTGGCCAGGGAGTAGATCCCCAGCCGGCCGTCGACCCAGTCCGCGGTCGCCTCGGCCTTGTTGGCGGGCTTGGCGCGCGTGCTGGCCGGCTTGGAGGCACCAGTGGTGGTGCCGCTCGCGGTGCTCATCGCTTGCGCTCCCAGTAACTCGGGCCGACGGGCTCGTCGAAGTCGCCGGTGGCGATCAGGAAGCCCTGCTCATCGGTGGTGATCTTCAGCTGGGGCAGCGGGTGGCCGGCCGGGCCGAAGATGACGCGAGCGCCGTCCGCCAGGTCGAAGGTCGACTGGTGGCAGGGGCAGAGCGCGTGGTGGGTCTGCTGCTCGTACAGCGAGATCGGGCAGCCGACGTGGGTGCAGATCTTCGAGTAGGCGAGGATGCCCTCGAAGCCCAGGCCGGCGGACTTGGCGTCCTTGATGTCCTCCGGAGCGATCCGGACGAGCATCAGGGCGTCCTTGGCGATCTGCTGCTGGAAGGCCTCGTCCGACTCCTCCAGGCCGTGCGGCTTGGCGAAGGTCAGCGAGCCCTGAATGATGTCCTCGGGCTTCATCGGCTGGTCGGTGTTCATGTTGACCAGGCGGATCGGCTTGGCCGGGGTCGCCTCGACCCAGCCGGTGTCGAGGAGCTTCTTCTCCGGCAGCGGGCCGAGGTCGCGCAGCAGCACCACACCGGACAGCGGCACCAGGGCCATCGAGCCGATCAGGGTGTTGCGGATCATCTTGCGGCGGCCGAAGCCGGACTCCGCGGCACCGGTCTTGAACTGCTCGATGACGTCGTTGCGGACCTCGTCGGAGGCCTCGATCGGGTGACGCTCGGCCGGCAGCTCGTGGTCCGACATCAGGGTGCGGGCCCAGTGGACCGCGCCCGCGCCGATGCAGAACAGCGCCACGCCGAGGGTCATGCCCAGGGCGAAGTTGAGGGCGCTGACGTGACCCAGCGGGAAGATGTAGACGAGCTTGTCGGCGTCGATCGCGGCGTAGGACGCGATGAAGCCGATGGTCGCCAGCATCGACACCACGAACATCAGCGACACCTGGCGCTCGGCCCGCTTGGCGGCCCGCTCGTCGATGTCGGTCCGACGCGGCTCGTGGGCCGGCAGGCCCGGGTCGGCGAACGGGTCGTCGTGGGAGACGACCTCAGCGCCGTGGGAGGCGTCGTGCGCCTCCGGCAGGTTCTCTGACATGTCGTGGCTCATGACTTCTTGGCCTTGGTGGTGTGGGCGGCGACCCAGATCGCGATCGCGATCAGCACGCCGATACCGAAGATCCAGGCGAACAGGCCCTCGGTGAAGGGGCCGAGGCTACCCAGGGCCAGACCACCGGGGTTCGGCGCGTTGTTGGTGTTCTGGACGTACGCGATGATCTCGCGCTTCTGCTCCTCCGGCATGGTGGTGTCGGGGAACGAAGGCATGTTCTGCGGGCCGGTCTGCATGGCCTCGTAGATGTGCTTGGAGTCCACGCCCTCAAGGGACGGGGCGTACTTGCCCTCGCTCAGCGCGCCGCCCTTGCCGGCGAAGTTGTGGCACTGGGCGCAGTTGGTGCGGAACAGCTCGCCACCCTTGGCGACCTGCTCGGCGTTGGTGACCTTGTCCTCGGACGGCTGGTACTGCTCCGTGGTCGGAGTGACCGGGCCCGGGCCCAGCGAGGCCACGTAGGCGGCCAGCTGGTCGATCTCGGACTGGGCGTAGACGGTCTTCTTGCGCGGGACCTGCGCGCCCGGCTGCTGGGCCGGCATGCGGCCGGTGCCGACCTGGAAGTCGACAGCAGCAGAGCCGACGCCGACCAGCGACGGACCGTCAGAAGTGCCCTGGCCGTTCAGGCCGTGGCAGGAGGAGCAGCCGACGGCGAAGAGCTTCTTGCCCTCGTCGATGGCGAGCGACTGCGAGGAGCTGTCGGCCTGCGCCTTCTCGGCGGGCGCGAAAGCGGCGTACAGCCCCCCGGTGGCCGCCAGGGCGAGAAGTAGAACGACGACCGCCGCCAGTGGGTGGCGCCGTCGTGCGGAGAGCTTTTTCACGGAATAACCCCGGTGTCAGGATCTGGTCGGCAGCAGCCTGCCCCCGACTCCCATGCGTCGGAACGACGCCGGGTCAGGGGCGGGGCGGCTGTTACTTGATCAGGTAGATGGTCGCGAACAGGCCGATCCACACAACGTCGACGAAGTGCCAGTAGTACGACACCACGATCGCCGCAGTGGCCTGCTCGTGGGTGAAGCGCCGCGCCGCGTAGGTCCGGCCGAGGACCAGCAGGAAGGCGATCAGACCACCCGTCACGTGGAGTCCGTGGAAGCCGGTGGTCAGGTAGAACACCGTGCCGTACGGGTCGGAGGACAGCGAAAGGCCGTCCTTCTTGACCAGCTCGGTGTACTCGAAGATCTGGCCGCCGATGAAGATGGCGCCCATCACGAAGGTGACCACGAACCAGGAACGCAGCTTCTTCACGTCACCGCGCTCGGCGGCGAACACGCCGAGCTGGCAGGTGAGCGAGGAGAGCACCAGGATCGTGGTGTTGACCGAGGAGAAGGGCACGTTGAGGGCATGGGCCTTCTCGTGCCAGAACTCGGCGCCCTTGACCGAGCGGAGGGTGAAGTACATCGCGAACAGGGCCGCGAAGAACATCAGCTCCGAGCTCAGCCAGACAATGGTTCCCACGCTGACCAGGTTCGGCCTGTTGACCGCTCCGTGCGCGTGTCCGGTTTCTGTTGCTGTTGCTGTCGCCACGACGGACATTATGTCGGTCCCTTATTCCGTCTTCACGCCGGGGGGTCTCCCTCGGAGTGTCCGGTGCGTGCGGTATGCCCGCCTCGACCCCGGTCCGTTTTCTGATGGTTGTTCGGGCCGGGTGAGCGAACTGGGCTGCCGGGGTGAGCCGGTGGCGCGGCGGCTTGAGCGAGATCGCGTCGGGGTCTCTTCAGGACGGGCCCGCCGGAGTAGCATCCGTCCCAGGACGTGGTCCGGGTCACACTGGGCCGTTCGGCCGGGGGCCGCGCGCAGTCGCGGTCCGCGCGAACACAGTGGACACATATAAGAGGACGAGCACCAGGAAGCAGGGGACATGGCGCAGCACTCCGACGAGACGCTCACCGTTCTCGTCTACAGCGACGACCGCAACACC
Organism: Kitasatospora sp. NPDC004614; assembly: GCF_042873675.1. Classification (NCBI taxonomy): domain Bacteria; kingdom Bacillati; phylum Actinomycetota; class Actinomycetes; order Kitasatosporales; family Streptomycetaceae; genus Kitasatospora; species Kitasatospora sp. NPDC004614. The sequence goes on along the minus strand of NZ_JBIALR010000003.1, from coordinate 91,326 downwards.
CGTGAGCAGGTGACCCTCGCTCTCGGCCCCCGCCCCGCCGGGGACGTCCCCGCCCTGGAGTACGTGGAGTGCGCCACCGCCCCCGCGGTGCTCCGGGCCCTGGAGAAGGGCGGCGTCGACCTGTGCGTGCTGGACGGCGAGGCGGTGCCCGCGGGCGGACTCGGCCTCACCCGGCAGCTGAAGGACGAGATCTACGGCTGCCCGCCGGTGCTGGTGCTGATCGGCCGCCCGCAGGACTCCTGGCTGGCCGCCTGGTCCCGGGCCGACGCGGCGATCTCGCACCCCGTCGACCCGGTGGCGCTGGCCGACGCCGCGACCACGCTGCTGCGGGCTCGGGTGGCCCGGCGGGCACCGGCCGCGCGCTGACGCTTTCCGGCAGCTGTCTCAGCCGGCGTCTCAACTGGAGAGAAGGGGACGGCAAGTAAGGGCGGCCGTCCCCGCGCGCTCGATAGGCTGACTCCATTCCTCTGCGACAAGACGAGAGCTGGAGACGGCCATGGTGAACGTGCACTCTGCGAACGGCGGTAGCGACCCCGCGCAGGTGGTTCGCTCCTGGCCCGACCTCCTGATGGCCCTGATGCGCGGCGAGGACCTCGCGCAGGCCGACACCGCCTGGGCGATGGACCGGATCATGAGCGGCGAGGCCAGCCCCGTGCAGGTGGCCGGCTTCCTGATCGCGCTGCGCGGCAAGGGCGAGACGGTCGAGGAGATCTCCGGCCTGGTCGAGGCGATGTACGCGCACGCCGTGCCGCTGGACATCCCCGGGCCGGCCGTCGACATCGTCGGCACCGGCGGCGACCGCGCCAAGACCGTCAACATCTCCACCATGTCGGCGGTGGTCGCCGCGGCGGCCGGCGCGAAGGTGGTCAAGCACGGCAACCGGGCCTCCTCCTCGGCGTCCGGCTCCTCGGACGTGCTCGGACGGCTCGGCATCAACCTGGACCTGTCGGCCCCGCGGGTCGCGGCAGTGGCCGAGGAGGTCGGGCTGACCTTCTGCTTCGCCGCCAAGTTCCACCCCTCGATGCGGCACACCGCGCAGGCCCGCGCCGAACTCGCCGTCCCCACGGTGTTCAACATCCTCGGCCCGCTCACCAACCCCGCCAAGGTCGGCGCCCACGCGGTCGGCTGCTTCGACACCCGGCTGGCCGGACTGATCGCCGGCGTGCTGGCCCGGCGCGGCGGGCAGGGACTGGTGTTCCGGGGTGACGACGGGCTCGACGAGCTGACGATCACCACCACGTCGCACGTCTGGGTGATCCGGGACGGGCAGGTGACGGAGACCCAGTTCGACCCGCGCGAGGTCGGGATCGAGCTGGTCGGGATCGAGGCGCTGCGAGGCGCCGACGCGGAGTTCAACGCGGCGGTCGCGCGGCGGGTGCTGAACGGGGAGCGCGGGCCGGTGCGGGACGCGGTGCTGCTCAACAGCGCGGCCGCGCTGGTGGCGCTGGAGCTGACGGACGCGCCGCTGAGTGAGCAGCTCGCGGCGGGGATGGTGCGGACGGCTGCGGCGATTGATTCCGGGGCGGCGGGGGAGTTGCTGAAGCGGTGGGCGGAGGCTACGCAGTAGCGGGGCCTTGAACCAACGGTCCGTCCGGGGAGGGGAGTTGCTCCTGCCCGGGCGGATCTTTCCGCTTGTGGGGGGCTGGTCGCGCAGTTCCCCGCGCCCCTGATGGGGCCAATGTGACTGGGTGTCAGAGGTGGGGCGTCCACGTTCTGGACGGGGGTTGAGGTCGTGGGCTGCTCGTGTATGGTCTTGCGCAGGTCATGAGTGGCAGCGCCAAGCCCCAGCTTGCTGTCCGGCAACCCTCCGTCCGTGGCGGGGTGCCCTGGGTGAGGACCGGGCTGCGTGGCGATCCGTCTGCGCGGCAAGCGCGGACTTCCGGTTGATGCACCCCGGGGTCCTTACCCTGTGGAGGAGTGCATCCATGTCTGTGACCGCCGAGATCTGTGAGCCGCTGGCCGTGCTGGGCCAGGACGTCGAGGTGCCGTTGGCGTCGGGCGAGAAGGTCGGGTACGCGGCGCTGGACTACGCGGCGAGCGCGCCGGCGCTGGCCCGGGTGTGGGAGGACGTGGCGGCGTACGCGCCGTACTACGGGTCGGTGCACCGGGGGGCCGGATACCTGTCGCAGCTGTCGACGGACCTGTTCGAGCAGAGCCGCCGGACCGTCGAGGAGTTCCTGGACCTGCGGGACGGCGACCAGGTGGTGTTCACCCGGGCGACCACCGACTCGTTGAACCTGCTGGCCGGTGCGGTGCCCGTCGGGACCGAGGTGTTCGCGTTCGAGACCGAGCACCACGCTTCGCTGCTGCCGTGGCGGCGTGAGGGATTGACGGTGCGTTACCTGCGGGCGCCGCGTTCGCACGGCGAGGCGGTGGCCGCGCTGGAGGAGGCGCTGCTGGGGGCGGCCGGGGGGCCGAAGCTGTTCTGCGTGACCGGGGCGTCGAACGTCACCGGCGAGCTGTGGCCGGTCAAGGAGCTGACCGAGGTCGCGCACCGGTACGGCGCCCGGGTGGTGCTGGACGCGGCCCAGCTGGCGCCGCACCACCGGGTCTCGGTACGGGAGCTGGACGTCGACTGGATCGCGTTCTCCGGCCACAAGCTGTACGCGCCGTTCGGTGCCGGCGTGCTGGCCGGGCGGTCGGACTGGCTGGACGCGGCGGAGCCGTACCTGGCCGGTGGCGGGGCGAGCCGGACGGTGGCCCGGGAGCTGGACGGTTCGGTGGCGGTGGAGTGGCACACCGGCCCGGCCCGGCACGAGGCCGGTTCGCCGAACGTGATCGGCGCGTACGCGATCGCCTCGGCCTGCCGGGCGCTCACCGAGGCGGGCTTCGAGGAGCTGGAGGCCCGGGAGCGGGCGCTGGTGGCGAAGCTGACCGAGGGCCTGGCGGCGATCCCCGAGGTGCGGGTGCTCAGCCTGTTCGGTGAGGGCTCCGACCGGGTCGGCGTGGTGTCCTTCGTGGTGCGCGGCTGGAACAGCTCGCACTTCTCGGCCGCGCTGTCCGCCGAGTACGGCATCGGCGTGCGGGACGGGCTGTTCTGCGCGCACCCGCTGGTGCGGACGCTGCTGGGCGGGGAGGACGCCGCGCCCAGCCAGTGCGGGGCGCCCGAGCCGTCGCTGCCCGGGGAGCGCAGCCTGAACGCGATCCGGGTCAGCTTCGGCGCCGGCACCCCCGTCGAGCACCTGGACCGGTTCCTGACGGCCGTTCGGGACCTGGTGACCGACGGCGCGCGGTGGAGCTACCGCAACGAGGGCGGGCGCTGCGTCGCGGACACGCGGCAGCGCTGAGCGGCTACTCGCCCAGGCCGAGCGAGAACGCGGCCTCCAGGTCGTGCTGCGAGTAGGTGCGGAAGGCGATGTGGGTCTCGGTGTTGGAGACGCCCGGGACCTTGTTGAGACGGCCGGGGATCACGTCGGCCAGATCCTCGTGGCCCCGGACCCGCACCATCGCGACCAGGTCGTAGGTGCCGGTGACGGAGTAGACCTCGCTGACGCCCTCGATGGCCGCGATCGCCTCGGCGATCTCGGGGATCCGGTCGACGCTGGTGTTGATGAGGACGATCGCGGTGATCACTGAGCAACTCCTGTTCGAGAAGGTGCGCCAAGGGTATCGCCCGCCGGACGGGCGGCCCAGGCGAACAGCCAGCCCGTCACGAAGCCGATCACATGCACCAGATAGGCCACCCCGCTGCCGCCCGAACTGACGGACCAGCCCTGCAGCGCGAACCACAGGCCGAGCACCAGCCAGGCCGGGAAACGCAGTGGCAGGAACAGCAGGACCGGCACCAGCACCGTCACGCGGGCTCTCGGCCACAGCCGCAGGTACGCGCCCAGCACCCCCGCGATCGCGCCGGACGCGCCGACCAGGGCGCGCATCCCGTCCGCGGTGTGCGCCTCGGCCACCGCGTAGCCGTAGGTGGCCAGGTAGCCGATCGCCAGGTAGCCGACCAGGAAGCGCACCCGGCCCAGCCGGGCCTCCACGGCCGGGCCGAAGACGAACAGGAACAGCAGGTTGCCCAGCAGGTGCAGCCACCCCGCGTGGACGAACAGTGAAGTGAGGACGGAGAGTTCGGGGATCTTGGAGGGGGTCGGCGGCAGCGTGCAGCCCGGGGTCGCCGGGGCGAGTGAGGACAGCTGGGAGGCCGTCAGGGGGTGGCTGCTCAGCAGCTCGGCGGGCACCGCGCCCCAGCGGTGCTCGTAGCGCTGCTCGGCGCAGATCCGGGCGTCGCCGCTGCCGTACGCCGGGTTCAGACCGGCCGGGCCGGCCACCAGGACCAGCGCGGACAGCGCGATCAGCAGGTGGGCGACGACCGGGGTGCGGGCGGTTCCCCCGGCCGTCGGCGAACCGGCCCGGGCGGGGGCGGAGAGCACCATGCCGGTGAGCATTCCTCGGGGGCGCACTCGCGACACCGGGCGCTGCTCCGGACGGGTGAGCGTCCGGGCTGTGGACCGGTGATCCGGCCGCCGCGGCACAGGCAATAGGGTGGAGGCCCGTAAACGGGGACCAGCCGAGAGGGACCACTGATGACCATTGCCGCGCCGACCGCCGAGACCCGCTGGCGCTGCACCCTGTGCGGCAACCTCACCCGCTTCGACGTCACCCGGTCCTCCCGCGTGATCGACTTCGTGCACTTCGACCTGTCCGGCGACTCCAAGGTGGAGGAGACCCAGGTGCTCTCCGAGACCATCGAGTCGGTGCGCTGCCGCTGGTGCAACGCCGTGGACCAGGTCGAGCTGGTCGCCCGCCCGGGCGCCGAGGAGCCCGAGGACGGCGGCCCCGCGCAGGGCTGACACGCTTCCACCGCCCCGCGTCCCCGTCCGCGCCCCGGACCGGGGCGCGGGGCGGACTCGTCGGCGGGGTGCTGTCGGTGCGGCACGGTAGACGGGACAATTGCAAGCAGCGGCGGACACCAACGCCCCCGGCACCCGCCGGGGCCCGCCCGGATCAGGATCGGAGCCGAGAACAGTGGCGGAGGCAGCGAACGCGCCCGCGGGCACGGACGGGACCGCGCACGCTCCGGTCCATGAGGAAATCGGCCCGGTCGAGGCAGGGTCGGTCACCGAGGCCGGTTCGGTCACCGAGGCCGGCGGCGACATGGCCGGCCGGGCGCTGCCCGAGGGAGTGCGCCGCCGGGTGGTGGGCATCGCCTCCGACGCGCTCGGCGGCATCGCCGCCGGCGAACTGCCCGCCGCGCTGCGCCCGTACGCCAAGTTCACCGCCGCCCGGCGGGCCAAGTACGCGGCCACCGCGCTGGCCGCCGCGCTGGAGTCCGACCCCGCGTTCCGGGTGCGGATAGCCGAGCGGCTGCGGCTCGGCCAGCCGGACCTGGTGCGTGCCCTGGAGGCGGGCACCGTGCCGGCCGCCGCCGACCCGATGGACGTGGCCGCCGCCGCCTACCTGGTGCGGCCCACCGGCTGGGCCCGGCTGGTCGAGGAGGCCGGCGAACAGGCCGAACGGGTCGACGCCGAGGGCGTCGCCGCCGAGGCCGCCCGGCTGGCCGAGAAGCTCCACGAGGAGCTGGCCGAGGCCCGCACCACCGCCCGCGCCGAACTGGAGCGCCACCGCGCCGAGTCCGAAGGGGTGCGCCGGGAGGCGGACTCGCTGCGCAAGAAGGTCCGCTCGCTGGAGGCCGACACCCGCCGCGCGCAGGCCGAGAGCCGCCGACTGGCCGCCGAACTGGAGGCCGCCCGGGCCGCCGCCGCCGCCGAGCGCGGCGCCGCCGAGATCGAGGCCCGCCGGCTGCGGCACCGGGTCGCCGAACTGGAGGCGGCCGTGGAGACCGGCCGGCGCACCGCCCGGGAGGGCCGCAGCGTCGAGGACATGCGGCTGCGGCTGCTGCTGGACACCGTGCTGCAGTCCGCGCAGGGCCTGCAGCGGGAGCTGGCGCTGCCGGTGACGGCGCTGCGCCCGGCCGACCTGGTGGAGGCGGTGGAGCCCGGTTCGGCCTCGCCGCACGACGTGGCCCGACGCGGGCTGGCCGAGGACGACCCGGCGCTGCTGGACCAGCTGCTGGCCATCCCGCAGGTCCACCTGGTGGTGGACGGCTACAACGTGACCAAGACCGGCTACCCGCAACTGCCGCTGGAGCAGCAGCGGTTGAGGCTGCTGGGCGGTCTGGCGATGCTGGCCCAGCGGACCCAGGCCGAGGTGACCTGCGTGTTCGACGGCCAGGACCTGGACGTGCCGGTGATCATGGCCCCGCCGCGTGGCGTCCGGGTCCGGTTCAGCCGGACCGGGGAGACCGCGGACGAGCTGATCCGCCGCCTGGTGCGGGCCGAGCCGCAGGGCCGGCCGGTGGTGGTGGTGTCCGCCGACAAGGAGGTCGCGGACGGGGTGCGCAAGGCCGGCGCCCGCCCGGTGGCCTCGGTTCTGCTGCTGAACCGCCTGTCGCGCAGTTGACGGGCACTCAGCGGTGTTGGGGCGTCCGGAGTGTGTCGGTGTGGTGAAGAGGGGCGGAGAAGTGAATCCGGGAGCCCCCCGGGAGTGGACGCGGAGGCAGGGACTTCACTAGGGTCTGGCGTCAAACCTATATTCCGGACTATCGCTCTAACGGGTGAGTCCAGAGGAAGAAGGAGCACCGCCTTGGCCTCCCACCGCCGTCCCAAGCAGCCGAGTCGCGCCCGGGTGACCGTGCTCACCGCTGCCGCCGCGACCGCGGTCGCCCTGTCGGCCCAGGTGAGTGCGCACGCCGCGCCGGCTCAGCCGAACAAGGACGAAGTCAAGGCGCAGGTCGACAAGCTCATGGAGGAGCAGGAGCAGGCGGCCGAGAAGTACAACGGCGCCAAGGAGCAGGCCGACCAGCTCCGCAAGCAGGCCGACCAGCTGCAGGACCAGCTGGCCCGCAGCCAGGACCAGCTGAACGAGCTGTCCTCCGGGCTCGCGGCGGTGGCCGGCGACCAGTACCGGCACGCGGGCGTCGACCCGTCGATGCAGCTGATGCTCTCCGCCGACCCGGACAAGTACCTGGACAAGGCGTCCTCCTTCGACCAGGCGGCCAGCACCCAGGCCGAGACCCTGAAGTCACTGCAGGACCAGCAGCGCCGGCTGAACCAGCAGAAGCAGGAAGCGGCGGACGTCCTGAAGGAGCTGGACAACTCCACCCAGGCGCTCAACGACGCCAAGAACGAGGTCAGGACCAAGCTGGAGCAGGCGCAGAACCTGCTCAACCAGCTCTCCGCCGCCGACCGTGCCTCGATCGTGCGCGGCGACGGCGCCGCCTCGCGCAGTGCCGACCGGGTCGACCCGGCCACCCTGCCGAAGGCCGCCGGCTACGCCGGGGTCGCGGTGCAGCGGGCGCTCGACAAGCGCGGTGCGCCGTACGTGTGGGGTGCGACCGGCCCGAGCACCTTCGACTGCTCCGGCCTGATGGTGTGGGCGTACGCGCAGGCCGGCGTCTCGCTGCCGCGCACCTCGCAGGCGCAGGGCAGCTACGGCGCCAGCGTCGGCACCGACTGGCACAACGCCCAGCCCGGTGACCTGGTGGTCTACTACGGCGACCGGCACCACGTCGGCATGTACATCGGCAACGGCATGGTGGTGCACGCGCCGCACACCGGTGACGTGGTGAAGACCATGAAGGTCGACGCGATGCCGATCTCGACCATCCGTCGGGTCTGACAGTCCGGCAAACCGGACATACGCCCGCCAGGGCGACAATTGACACGCCGTGACACGCCCGGGCGGGTCGAGATCCTGCTGTGATCTCGAACACGTCCGGGCGTCGCGTTTCCCTGGCGAACGGCGGGAAATGCTACGCACTGCGCAACGGATCCCTTACGTTCGGTCAGTTTCGTAATCGAAATTGACTCAGATTCAGATTTTTTTCCGACAAGGATTTGAACGGATCACGGATCGGTTACTAGGGTCATAGTTCGACCACCGCAGAGTCGATCGCCCAAGGGGGGCGACGGCGGAGGTCGCCGCCGAGTCCGTGACACAGCGGGTGGATCGTCAGAACGAGATCCGCCGACGGGGATACCCCTGTGGGGGTTGCTGTCGAACGGAGCCGGGGAACCACGTTCCCCCGGGGTGAATCGGCGCCAGGTCGGCCGCGAGAGCGGCCGGTGAGGCGCTGTAGGGCGTCTCTTCCGGCCCGAACCCGTCAGCTCACCCGGTAGGCGGTGTGAGGAAGAAGGAGTCCGCCTTCGTGGCGTCCCATCGCCGTCCCAAGCCCGTCGGCCGTGCCCGGGTCTCGATTCTCACTGCCGCTGCCGCCACCGCCGTCGCGCTGTCCGCCCAGACCGGCGCGCACGCCGACCCGGCGCCCACCAAGGACCAGGTCAAGGCGCAGGTCGACCAGCTCAACGAGCAGGCCGAGGTGAAGACCGAGGCGCTCAACGCCTCCGTCGAGAAGCAGCAGAACCTGCAGAAGCAGGTCACCCAACTGCAGGACCAGCTGGCCCGCCAGCAGGAGCAGGTGACCACCGTTCAGGACAGCCTGGCGACGATCGCCGCCGAGCAGTACCGCAACGGCGGCATGCCGCAGACCATGCAGCTGATGCTCTCCAGCAACCCGGACAGCTTCCTCGGGCAGGCCGGAACGCTGAACACGGTCGGCGCCACCCAGGCCGACCTGCTCAAGAGCTTCAAGGCCGAGCAGGCCAAGCTCGACGGGCAGCGCGAGGAGGCCGCGCAGAAGCTCGCCGAACTGGACACCACCACGAAGGCCCTCAAGGCCGACAAGGAAGACGTCCAGTCCAAGCTGGCCAAGGCGCAGGAGCTGCTCAACACGCTCACCCAGAAGGAGCGCGACGATCTCGCGGCGGCCGAGGCCAAGGCCGCCAGCGACTCCCGCACCCAGGCCGAGCGCGCCTCCCGCGACAACACCCGCACCGACCTCGGCGCCCCGCCGGCGCAGGCACCGGCCGGCTACGCGGGTGCCGCGATGAACGCCGCGCTGTCCAAGCTGGGCAGCTGGTACTCCTACGGCGCGGCCGGCCCGAGCACCTTCGACTGCTCCGGTCTGATGCAGTGGGCGTACGCCCAGGCGGGTGTCTCCATCCCGCGCACCTCGCAGGCCCAGGCGGGCGCCGGCACCAGCATCGGCACCAACATCGCCAACGCCCGTCCGGGTGACCTGATCATCTACTACGGCGACCAGCACCACGTCGGCATGTACGTCGGAAACGGGCAGATCGTGCACGCCCCGCACACCGGCGCGCAGGTCCGCTACGAGTCGGCGACCGTCATGCCGATCACCAAGATCGTCCGGATCTGACGGCCGCGCGGAGCCTTCGGCTCGGCACCCCGCACAGGGGGTGCCGGGCCGCTCTCGTTCCGGTGTCCGATTCGCGGTCGAATATTCGAAGTTGTCAGGGTTTGGACTGGATCCGTCCGACTCGCTAACCTCTGCCCCGGCCCCCCGTGCGGACGGCCGTCCGATCCGCGGGCGGCGGCGGAGGCCGGAGCGCAGGAACGGAGTCGTCGCACGTGCCAGTGCACCGTCGCCCCCCACTGCCCGGTGTCCAACGCCTCGCCCGAGCCCTGGCGCTCACCGCCGCCGCGACGGGCGTGATCCATCTCGGCGTCGCCCCGGCCGCCGCCACTCCGGCCGACCCGCCGGACCGCGCCGACGTCAAGGCGCAGGTCGACCAGCTGTACGACGAGGCCGAGCAGGCCTCCGAGAAGTACAACGCCGCCCAGGAACAGCAGAAACGGCTGCAGCGCGAGGCCGGCGTCCTGCTGACCCAGGTCGCCGCCGGGCAGGACGACCTCAACCGGCTGCGCGCCGACCTCGGGGCGGTGGTCGCCGCCCAGTACCGCGCCCAGGGCCTCGACCCCACGCTGCGGCTGATGCTCGACAACGACCCGGCGTCCTACCTGGCCGGCGCCCGCTCGCTCGGCCAGGCCACCGCCCGGCAGAACGAGACCCTGCGCGACCTGCGCGAACGACAACGCCGGCTGGACCAGCGCCGTCAGGAGACCGCGGCCAAACTCGACGAACTGGAACAGGCCCGGCACCGCCTGGCCGCCGCCAAGGACGAAGTCCGCACCCGCCTCGCCCGGGCCCGGCAGCTGCTCGGCGACCTCACCGCCGCCGAGCGCGACCGGCTCGCCTACGACGACGACGCCCGGGCCGCCCGCGGCGCCGACCGCTTCGACCTCGGCAACGAGCCCGCCGCGTCCGACCGCGCCGCCGCCGCGCTGAACGCGGCCGTCTCGAAGATCGGCTCCTCGTACGTGTACGGATCCACCGGGCCCAGCACGTTCGACTGCTCCGGTCTGATGTACTGGGCGTGGCGGCAGGCCGGAGTGACCCTGCCGCGGACCTCGCAGGGGCAGGCCTCGGCCGGCCGGCGGGTGAGCCTCGCCGAAGCCCGGCCCGGAGACCTGGTGATCTTCTTCAAGGACAGGCACCACGTCGGCATGTACGCCGGCGGCGGTGTCGTCGTGCACGCGCCGCACCCCGGCGCCCGGGTCCGCTACGAGAGCGTCAGCGCGATGCCGGTCAACTCGGTGGTGCGGGTCTGAGTCAGCACGAGCCCCTGGTCACCGACCTGCCGCAGGCGCCGGCGCCGCGGCAGGCCGGTGCTTCGCCGTCCCGGCGGGCCGCACTGCTGGTCGCCGCCGGGTGCGCGGCCCAGCTCTCGCTGCCCCGGGTGCTCCCCGCCGGGCCCGCCGGACCGGCCGCCGCCCCGCCCGGGCCGGGCGCGCCGTCCGGGGCCCGGGACGCCGTCGCGCAGGTGCTGTCGCGGCGGGCGGGCGCGATCCTGCGGCGCGACCCCGCGGGGCTGCCGACGGCGGCGGGCGCCGAGGAGGCCGACCGGGACCTGCTCACCCGCACCGCCGCGATCCGGTTCACCGAGTACACGCTGCGGCTGACCACCTTCACCGAACCCGCGCCCGGCGCCGAACGGTTGACCGTCGGCGCCGAACTCGGCTACCGGATCTCCGGCGTGGACGACTACCCGGCGCTGCTGGAACGGCAGATCGACCTGCAGCGCGAGCCGGCCGGCTGGCGAGTGCTCCGGGAGGTGCCCACCGGCGCGGTGGCGCCCTGGGACCTGGGCACCGTCCGGACCGCGACCGGGCGGCACAGCCTGGCGCTGGGCCTCGGCGAGGACGGCGAACTCGCCGACCTGGCCGCCCTCGCCGACCGTGCGGTGCCCACCGTCGAAGGCGTCTGGGGTCCCTGGAAGCCCGGCCGGCTGCTGCTCGAACTGCCGCTCACCGTCCAGCAGTTCGCCCGCCGGATGGACGTATCCGCGGACGCGTACCAGGGGATAGCCGCAGTCACCCTGGCGGTCGGCGGCGCGCCGACGCACACCCCCGCGGACCGGATCGTGGTCAACCCCGACGCGTACCGGCAGCTCAGCGAGCTCGGCCGCCGGGTGGTGGTGACCCACGAGGCCACCCACGTCGCCACCCGGGCCGACACCAAAGCGTGCACCCCGCTGTGGCTGTCCGAGGGCGTCGCCGACTACACCGGCTACCAGGGCACCGGGCGGACCACCCGGCAGATCGTCCCCGAACTCGCCAAGGACGTCCGGGCCGGGCGGATGCCCACCGGGCTGCCCACCGACGACGCGTTCACCGCCGGCTCGGCCGGCATCTCGCAGGCCTACGAACTGTCCTGGCTGGCCTGCGACTTGATCGCCCACCGGTACGGGCCGGACCGGCTGGTGGCGCTCTACCGGGCCGTCGGGCAGAACGGCGCCGGCGGCCTGGAACGCGCCTTCCGGGCCGAACTCGGCCTCGGCGTCGCCGAGTTCACCAAGGACTGGACGGCCGCGGTGGCCACCCTGCGGGACTGACCTCAGCCGGCCAGTGCCCGCTCCAGGCCGGCCGCGTCCAGGAACGCGGTGTGGGTGCCCGCCGTGGTGCAGGCGAACGCGCCGGCCGCCGCACCGGCCCGCATGCACTCCTCGACCGGGCGGCCCGCCAGCCGCCGCTGCAGGAAGCCGGAGACGAACGCGTCGCCCGCGCCGTTGCTGTCCACGATCGGCGCGCCCGGGTCCACCGCCGGGAAGTGCCGGGGCGCCTCGTCCTCGCGGGTGAGCAGGAACGCGCCGTGCGGGCCCGCGGTGGCCACCACCAGCTCGGCCCGGCCCTGCGCCAGGATCGAACGCATCGCCGCCTCCGGGCGGTTGCCGAGGCCGGCCGCGGACAGGAACACCACGTCCGAGCGGAGTGCGTAGAACCGGTGGTGCTCGTTCTCGCCGTCCCAGGCGTGCAGGTCGGTGGAGCTGGGGCGGCCCAGCCGTTCCACGTCCGGGTACATGTCGCGGTTGACGCCCGTGATCGACAGGTGGACGTGCTGCGAGCGCTCCAGCAGCGGCAGCCAGAACTCGCGCGGCAGCCGGGCGTCCGCCGGGTGGCGGCCGTCGTAGAAGGAGAACCGCAGGCCGTCCGCGTCCACCAGGTTGACGCTGCGCGGGGTGCCGGCGGGGGCGGGCAGGTGGCTGAAGTCCAGGCCGCGGCGGGCGTATTCGGCCAGCACCAGGGCGCCCTGCGGGTCCTCGCCGAGGAAGTCGGCGAGCTTGGTGCGCAGGCCCAGCGCGTGGCAGGCCAGCGCGACGCCGTTCCCGGTGTGCGCCGGGTAGTCCCGCACCGGGTGGACGTGCACCGAGTCGACGCCGGGCGGGATCTCCAGGCGGTCCACCCGGACGATGGTGTCCACGCCGACGCCGCCGACGATCAGGATGTCGTAGTCGATCATTCGGCGATGGTGGCAGCGAAAAGCCTTGCCCTGCAAGCGCTTTCAGAAACTTGCAGGGCGGCGACGGGGCGTCAGGCGCGGTCCGCCGGAGTGAGGTCGTCCAGCAGATCCTGCTCGTAGGCGATACCCGGCCGCACCGGGTACTGCGGGCCCAGCTGACCGGCCGGCAGCACCAGCGTGGTCAGCACCTCGCGCCGCCGGGTGGAGCGCCAGAGCCGGTACGCCGACAGCACGGTGGCCGCCAGCAGCACCAGGTTGCGGGCCGTCAGCACCAGCACGCCGGATAGCTCGCTGCGGTTCACGGTGCCGAACATCACCGGGAACTCGATCGTGGTCAGCACCGTGGCCACCAGCACCACCACCGCCACCGGACGCTGGCTGCTGCCCCGCACCGTCAGGCACACCGCCGCCAGGCCGACCACCCAGATCATGTACTGCGGGCTGATCACCCGACTGGTCGCGGTGAAGATCAGCAGCGCGCACAGCGCCGCGTCGAAGGTGGTCGCCGAAGTCCAACGGGTCGCCCGCAGACGCCAGATGAGCAGCCAGCCGAAACCGGCCACCGTCATGCCCACCATCACCTTGGAGATCACCGGCACCCACGGGCCGAGGAACTCCACCGAGCCGTAGTTCATCGTCACGGTGCCGTGCCACGACCCCGCCAGCTTCGCGAAGTGCAGCGGCAGCGCACCCAGCGACTCGATCTCGATGCCCCGCTCCGACTGGAACTTCAGGAACTCGAACGCCCCGTTCATGCCCGCCGTCAGCAGGAAACCCAGCGCCCCCGCGAACGTCGCCGCCGAGGTCCAGGCCCGCCGGGTGCGCCGGCCGCGCGGCGTGCCGATCAGCGCCAGCAGCGGCCAGATCTTCAACAGCCCGCCCAGCCCCAGCAGCACCCCGCCCAGCGCCGGGCGGCGCAGCACCACCAGCAGACCCGCCACCGCCAGCGCCGTCACGATGATGTCGTACCGGCAGTACACCGTCGGCCCGAGCAGCGGAACGCCCACCACCCAGTACCAGGCACCCAGATAGCTGCGGCCCTTGCGGACACCCGCGCGCATCAGCAGCGCCATCGCCGCCGCGTCCACCACGACGCAGATCACGAAGAACGACACCAGGTACGACCACGGCAACAGGCCCGGCAGCAGGATCACCAGCGCCGCGCCCGGCGGGTACTGCCAGGTCACGTCGTCCAGCGGGAAGGTGCCGGTGCGCAGCACCTCGTACCAGCTGTGGTAGATCACCGAGACGTCCGCTGTCACGTCCGTGTTGGCGATCCGCAGCACCCCCGCGACCACCAGGACCAGCAGGGTCCGGGAGACCGTCCAGCCGGCCGCCAGGGCCCACAGCGGACGACGACTCGGTGCGGAACCGGACGGGGCAGGCAGCGCCGGGGCCTCCGAGCTGCCGGGCCGTTCGGCCTGGGCTGACTCCACTACGCTCCTTCGGGTCGTCGCGTACGCACCGGGACCGGGCTTGCGCGCCGGGGTACCGGTAAGGACCACCAGCACACAGCATCAGTTGCGGCGGTGTCCTCCAACTTCTCCGAACCGTGTCCGAACCGTCCGGGCCCGCGCGCACCGCCACCGCGGGCGGCACGGGCCGCGTTCCCGGCGGACTGGTGCGGTGACCTATCGTACGGACCACTCACGGGTACTCCGAGCACCCCCTGACCGAGCGAGCCGCGGCACATGAACAGAACCCTCATCGTCACCAACGACTTTCCGCCCAGGCCAGGCGGCATCCAGGCGTTCGTCCACAACATGGCGGTGCGCCAGCCGACCGGGTCGATCGTCGTGTACGCCTCCACCTGGCGGGACGGCCGGGAAGTCGCCAAGTTCGACGCGGAACAGCCCTTTCCGGTGATCCGCGACCGCACCAAAATGATGATCCCCACCACCCGGGTCACCCGGCGGGCCGCGGAGATCATGCGCGCCGAGAGCTGCACCTCCGTCTGGTTCGGTGCCGCCGCGCCGCTCGGCCTGATGGCCCCGCACCTGCGCCGGGCCGGCGCCGAGCGGATGATCGGCATGACCCACGGCCACGAGGCCGCGTGGGCCCAACTGCCCGGCTCCGCGCAGCTGCTGCGCCGGATCGGCGGCAACACCGATGTGCTGACGTACCTCGGCGAGTACACGCGTTCGCGGATCGCCCGTGCCGTCGGGCCTCGGGTCGCCTCGCGGATGGTCCAACTGCCGCCCGGCGTCGACGAGTCCACCTTCCGGCCGGACTCCGGCGGCGACGCGGTCCGGGCGCGGCTCGGGCTCACCGAACGGCCGGTCGTGGTGTGCGTGTCGCGGCTGGTGCCGCGGAAGGGGCAGGACACGCTGATCCGCTCCTTCCCGCGGGTCCTCGCCGCGCATCCTGATGCCGTGCTGCTGATCGTCGGGGGCGGGCCGTACCGGGCGGACCTGGAGAAGCTCGTGGACCAGGTCGGGGTGCGCTCGTCGGTGGTGTTCACCGGCGCCGTGCCGTGGGAGGAACTCCCCGCCCACTACGGGGCCGGGGACGTCTTCGCGATGCCGTGCCGGACGCGGCGCGGGGGGCTGGACGTGGAGGGGCTCGGGATCGTCTACCTGGAGGCTTCGGCGACCGGGCTGCCCGTCGTCGCCGGGGACTCCGGGGGTGCGCCGGACGCGGTCCGCGAGGGGGAGACCGGGTTCGTGGTGCCCGGGAAGAACGGGGAGACGGTGCTCGCGGAGCGGCTGGTGCGACTCCTCGGGGACGCGGAGCTGCGACGCGAGATGGGTGAGGCCGGCCGCAAGTGGGTCTACGACGCTTGGCGCTGGGACATGCTGGCGGAGCGGCTCACCGGGTTGCTCGAGGCTCGCTGAGAGGGCGCGAAGCGCGGGAGAGTGCGAAACCTGGGGCGGGGGGGGGGGGGCGCGCCCCCCCACCCCCCCCCCCCCCCCCCCGACAACCCCCCCCCCCCCACCCCCCCCCACGCGCCCCCCCACGCCCCCCCCCCCCCCGGGGC
>NZ_JBIALR010000003.1:0-75683 GCF_042873675.1 Kitasatospora sp. NPDC004614 | reverse complement strand
CGGGGGGGGCGGGGGGGGGGGGGGGCGGGCGGGGGGGGGGGGGGGGGGGGGGGGGGGGGCCCGGGGGGGGGGGCGCCGCCCGGGGGGGGGGGCCCCCCCCCCCACCACCCCCCCCCCCCCCCCCGCCCCAGGTTTCCCTTACCGGGCGTACAGCGCCTCGATGTCGGCCGCGAAGTCCCTCAGGACGACGTTGCGCTTGAGCTTGAGGGACGGGGTGAGGTGGCCGCTGGCCTCGGTGAAGGTGGTGGTGAGGAGGCGGAACTTCTTGACGGCCTCGGCGTGGGAGACGGCCAGGTTGCCGTCGTCGACGGCGGCCTGGATCGCGGCGAGGAGGTCGGGGTCCTCGCGGAGGTCGGCGACCGTCGCGTCGGCGGGCTTGTTGTTGAGGGCCTTCCAGCGGGGGAAGAACTCGTCGTCGACGGTGACGAGGCAGGCGATGAAGGGCTTGCGGTCGCCGACGACCATGACCTCGCCGACGATCGCGTGGGCGCGGATGCGGTCCTCGATCACGGCGGGGGCGACGTTCTTGCCGCCGGCGGTGACGATGATTTCCTTCTTGCGGCCGGTGATGGTGAGGTAGCCGTCGTCGTCGAGGGTGCCGATGTCGCCGGTGGCGAACCAGCCGTCCCGGAGGGCCTCGGCGGTGGCGGTGGGGTTGTTCCAGTAGCCGGTGAAGATGTTCGGGCCCTTGAGCAGGACCTCGCCGTCCTCGGCGATGCGGACCGCGGAGCCGGGGAGCGGCTGGCCGACGGTGCCGATCTTGGCCCGGTCGTTGGGGTTGAAGGTGGTGGCGGCGCAGGACTCGGTGAGGCCGTAGCCCTCCAGGACGGAGAAGCCGATGCCGCGGTAGAAGTGGCCGAGCCGTTCGCCGAGTGGGGCGCCGCCGGAGATGGCGGTCTTGCAGCGGCCGCCGAGCGCGTTGCGGAGCTTGACGTAGACCAGCTTGTCGAAGATCGCGTGCTTGATCCGCAGCATCAGCGAGGGGCCGCCGGCGTCCAGGGCACGGCTGTAGGCGATGGCGGTGTCGGCGGCGCGGTCGAAGATCTTGCCCTTGCCGTCGGCCTGGGCCTTGGCGCGGGCGGTGTTGTAGACCTTCTCGAAGACCCGGGGGACGCCGAGGATCAGCGTCGGCTGGAAGGAGCCGAGTTCCTCGGTGACGTTCCGGATGTCGGAGACGTGGCCGAGCTTGACCGGGACGATGGCGGCGGCGATCTCGGCGATCCGGCCGAGCACGTGGGCCAGCGGCAGGAACAGCAGGACCGAGGACTCGCCGGTGACGAACAGCTCGGGCATCCGGGCGGTGACGTTGCCCAGTTCGGCGAGGAAGTTGCCGTGGGTGAGCTGACAGCCCTTGGGGCGGCCGGTGGTGCCGGAGGTGTAGACGATGGTGGAGATCGAGTCGGGGTTCGCGATGACGCGGCGTTCGGCGATCACCTGGTCGGCGACGTCCTGGCCGGCCCGGGTCAGTTCGGCGATGCCGTCGCGTTCGATCTGCCAGGTGTGCTTGAGCCCAGGCACGGCCTCGCGGACCTCGGTGATCACGGCGGCGTGCTTGTCGGTCTCGGTGATCACGACGAGTGCGCCGGAGTCGCCGAGGATCCACTGCACCTGCTCGGCGGAGGAGGTCTCGTAGACGGGGACGGTGATCGCGCCGGCGGTCCAGATCGCGAAGTCCAGCAGCGTCCACTCGTAGCGGGTGCGGGACATCACGGCGACCCGGTCGCCCGGGCCGACGCCGGACGCGATCAGGCCCTTGGCTACGGCGTGCACCTCGGCGAGGAACTGGACGGCAGTGAGGTCCTGCCAGTGCCCGTCCACCTTGCGGCTGAGCACAGCGACGCCCGGGTGCCGCTCCGCGTTCTGGTGGACCAGGTCGGCGAGGTTGCCATCGCTCGGTACCTGGTAGCGGGCCGGAAGGCTGAACTCCTCGAGCAAGACTGCTCCTCGTCTGCGACGCTGCGGGACGACTGGACGTTACTGCTGGGTAGGTGAGTTCGACCAGAGGGGTCGGCCTCGGTGTTCCGATCGTCACATCGCAGGTCGGACGTGGGATGGATCGATGCGAACCCTACGGCAGACGCAATGTGACCCGCCGGTAAGGTGCCCGGGCGGAAAGTAGCCGGGCCCGCCCGCGATAGCCTCTGGTGGGCGCACAGCAGCACAGGGAGATCGCGGAGGCCGCAATGGCGGAGCACACCAGGTCGAGCATTGTCATCGACGCCACCCCGGCCGAGGTCATGGCGGTGATCGCCGATTTCGCCGCCTACCCGGAGTGGACCGACGAACTGAAGGAGATCGAGGTCCTGCAGACCGGACCGGACGGCCGCGCCGCCGAGGTGCGGCTGCTGCTGGACGCCGGCGCGATCCGCGACGAGCACTCCCTCGCCTACACCTGGGACGGCGACCGCGAGGTCAGCTGGACCCTGGTCCGGAGCCAGATGCTGCGCTCCCTGGACGGCTCCTACCGGCTCGCCCCCGCCGGCCAGGGCCGCACCGAGGTCACCTACCAGCTGGCCGTGGACGTCAAGATCCCGATGCTCGGCATGATCAAGCGCAAGGCCGAGAAGGTCATCATCGACCGGGCGCTGGCCGGCCTGAAGAAGCGCGTCGAGGGCTGACCGGGTCCGTGGCCACCCGCACCGTACTCGTCAGCGGCCCCGAATCCGCCAGGATCGCCGCCGCCACCGCCCTGCACCACGCCCGGCAGGGCAGCGAAACCCTGCTGCTGGCCGCCGACGACCCGCACCGGGCCGTCGACGACCTGCTCGGCGTCCGGCTCGGGCCCGAAGCCGTCGAGCTGGAGCGCTTCCTGAGCGCCGCCAGGGTCGACGAACAGGCCGCGTTCCGCTCCGCCCTGGACGGCTACCGCGAGCGGCTCGCCCCCGCGCTCGACCTGATCGGCGCCCAGCCGCTCGATCCCGACGAGCTCGCCCCGCTGCCCGGCACCCGCGCCCTCGCCCTGCTGCGCGCGCTGCCCCGGGCCAAGGCCGAGGTCCTGGTGGTCGCCGCCCCGCCGCCCGCCGAACTGATCGCCACCCTCGCGCTGCCCGACCAGCTGGAGCGCTACCTGACCCGGCTGCTCCCCGAACAGCGCCAGGCCGCCCGCGCGCTGCGCCCGCTGCTGGCCGGGCTGGCGGGCGTCCCGATGCCCACCGACAAGCTGTTCGAGGCCCGGGCCGCCGCGTCCGCCGCGCTCGCCGAGGCCGCCGCCGTGATCACCGCGCCCGGCACCACCGTCCGCCTGGTGCTGGACGCCGCCCGCCCCGCGCCGCGCGCCCTCGCCCGGATCCGGGCCGGACTCGCCCTGCACGGCCTGCCGCTGGACGCGGTGGTCGCGCACGGCGCGCACCCCGCCGAAGCCGTCGACTCCCCGGACCCGTGGCTGGCCCGCACCGCCGCCCGGCAGCGCGAACAACTCGACACGCTGGCAGAGGCGTTGGACGTCCCACTGCTGACCGCCCGGCAGCCGGACAGCACCCTGGAAGCGCTCGCCGAGCAGCTGTACCGGGCCGGCGCCCCGCGCATCCCCGCGCCCGCCGAGCCCTGGACCGAGGACCGGCTGGCCGCCGAGAACCTGCTGATCTGGCACCTGCCGCTGCCCGGCGCGGACCGCGAGGACCTCGAACTGCTGCGCCGCGGCGACGAATTGGTCCTCGGCGCCGGAACCTACCGGCGAGTCGTGGCACTCCCGTCCGCGCTGCGCCGTTGCACCGTCAGCGGGGCCGGCCTGGTCGACGGGACGCTGTCGGTGCGGTTCACCCCCGATCCCGCACTGTGGCCGCGCGGGTAGCGGAATCCGACGGACGGGAGCGTGTGATGAGTACGGAACAGCCGGGCGGGACGGGCGAGTTCGCGCCGCTGGTGGAAGAGGTGCGGAAGTTCGCGACCGCGCTCGGCGGCAAGGCCGTGGAGATCGGCGGCAAGCTGCGTGAGTCCAACCCCGAGGTGTACGGCCACCTGGCCGCCGCCGGCGGCGAGCTGCTGGCCGCGTACCGCGCCGCGGTGGCCGGTCACGAGCGGCGCTGGTCGGCGCCCCAACACGCCGAGACCGAGCGGGTGGACCTGGACGGGCCCCAAGAGGCCTCCGACAAGTAGTTAAGCCGGAAGTTCGTCAGCGTCACTTTGCGGTTTCGAGCCATCACCGAACGGGACAGTCGATATGACTCCTGAAGGCAGTTTGCCCGATGGGTCGAGGATTGCCTTCGGATAATGTAGGCCGAACTGTGTACGTGGGCACCCCTCAGCCGGTACCGTTCCGCCTGAGCGGGAACGAGTGAATAGCTGAGGGACACATGGCTCTGACCATCGGCGTGGACGTCGGCGGTACCAAGATCGCAGCAGGTGTGGTCGACGAGTCCGGCGAGATTCTGGCCAAGACCCGGGTGCCCACCCCGGCCGACCCCCAGTGGGCGGTCGACGCCATCGCCCAGGGCGTACGGGAGTTGAAGGAGCAGTACCCCGGCGTCGCCGCCGTCGGCGTCGGCGCGCCCGGCTTCGTCAGCCGGGACCGCTCCACCGTCCTGATGGCGCCCAACATCGCCTGGGAGAACGAGCCCCTCAAGCAGCGCGTCGAGGAACTCACCGGCCTGCCCACCGTGATCGAGAACGACGCCAACTGCGCCGCCTGGGCCGAGTTCCGGTTCGGCGCCGCGGCCGATTACGAGGACATGCTGCTGATCACCGTCGGCACCGGCATCGGCGGCGGCATCGTCCTCGACGGCCGCCTGCACCGCGGACGGTTCGGCGTCGCCGGCGAGATCGGCCACCTCAACATGGTCCCCGACGGCCTGCCCTGCGGCTGCGGCGGCCACGGCTGCTGGGAACAGTACGGCTCCGGGCGCGCGCTGCGACGCTACGGCCGCGAGAAGGCCGCCGCCGACCCGATCGCCGGCAAGCGGATGCTCGAACTCAACGAGGGCCTCGCCGAGACCATTCGCGGCATCCACATCACCCAGGCCGCGGAGGAGGGCGACCCGCTGGCCCTCGCCTGCTACGCGGAGGTCGCCGACTGGCTCGGCCGCGGCATGGCCGACCTTGCCGCGCTCTTCGACCCGGCCGTCTTCGTCCTCGGCGGTGGCGTCTCGGACTCCGGCCGCCTGCTGCTCGACCCTGTCTCGGTCGCCTTCGAGAAGTACCTGACGGGCGGGCCGGCCCGGCCGCGCGCGAACGTCGTGCTGGCGTCGATGGGGTCGGCGGCGGGGATCGCCGGGGCGGCGGACCTGGCGCGCAGCTGAGAGAGCTGGCGGGCGCGGGGAGACTGGCGCGAGCTGGCGGGTGACCGAATCAGGGGCGCGTGGGGGCACCTCCCAGCCCCCTAGGGCTGGGGGAGAACTGCGCGACAAGCGCACACCACGTCCGCGAGGTCGCGATCAAGTGCAGGTCATTGTCCCGCGTCGCGATCTTGCGGTTGGGTGCCTTCCGCTGCGCGCCGTTCCCCGCGCCCCTGTTTTCGCACCCACTCGCGCCCCCGGCTGTGCTCTCCCTGTTACTGTCGGTCAGGTGACGGACACTGATGTTGCGTTGGCGTCCTCCGGGGTGGAGCCGGACGGGGCGCGGCGGGTGCGGGTGATGAGTTACAACGTGCGGTCGTTGCGTGATGACCGGGCGGCGGTGGCTCGGGTGATCCGGGCGTGCGATCCGGACGTGGTGTGTGTGCAGGAGTCGCCGCGGTACTGGAAGAGCGAGAAGGCCGCGGCGTGGCTGGCGCACCGGACCGGCATGGTGATTCTGGCCGGCGGCGGCCGCGTCGCGGCGGGGCCGTTGTTGCTCGGCAGGTTGCGGGTGGACGTGCTGGAGCTGCGGGACACGCTGTTGCCGAAGGCGCGGGGGCTGCATGCGCGGGGGTTCGCGAGTGCGTTGCTGCGGATCGGCGGGTCGCGGCCGTTCTCGGTGACGAGTTGCCATCTGAGTCTTCAACCGGAGGAGCGGCTGCGGCAGTTCGAGCTGTTGCGGCGTCAACTTCGGCCGGGGGAGCCGGGCGTGGTGGCCGGGGATTTCAACGAGCCGCCGGAGGGCCCGGGTTGGCGGGCGTTCGCGGAGGAGTTGACGGACGCTCACGCGAAGGCGCCGTGGGGCGGGACGTTCACTTCGGTGCCGGCGCAGCCGTACCAGCGGATCGACGGGGTGTTCGCGACGCCGGACATCGACGTGCTGGGCTGCGGGGTGCCGTATCCGCTGCCGGGTGTCTCGGCGGAGGACCTGCGGGCGGCGACGGATCATCTGCCGGTGCTGGCGGCACTGCGGGTGCCCGCTCCGTGACGGAACGGTCGCGCCGGGGCTGAGCGGTCGCGCCGGGGCTGAGCGGTCTTCGGCCCCGGCGCGGGCGGCGTCAGACGACGGCGCCGCCGTTCGGGTCGTCGGGCTCGTCGTCGTCGCGGTCCTTCATGCGGGCGACCAGGGTGGCGAAGCCGCCGAGGAAGGCGATGCCGCCGACCCAGGCGGGCCAGCCGGAGACCTCGCGCCACACCAGGGCGTCGAACATGATCAGTGCCGGTCCGCCGAGGACGGCCAGCCAGGCGAACTTGGCGGTGGTTTCGGCCGGGGGCAGCGGCGGGGGCTCCGGCGGGACGAAGTGGCCCTCGTCCTCGTCCTCGGCGACGGTGTAGTCGCGGGGGCCGCCCTCGGCGGGGCGGGGGACCGGGCGGGGGGTGAAGTCGCCGAGGCCGGTGGGGCCGGTGGGCGCGCTGGGCCGCCGGGGGCGCTCGGTGACGTTCTCCGCGTCGGGCCAGGCGTGCTCGGTGGCGTCCACGGGTTCGTCGAACCGGCCGACCAGCTCGGCGAAGATCGCGTCCTGTTCGGCCTGGCTGCCGGCGGCGGGGCGCCGCGGGGCGGGCTCGGGCGCGGCTTCTTCGGCGGGTTCGGCCGCCTTCGGGTCGTCGCGGGGCAGGTCGTCGTCGTTCGCTTTGCTGGTCTCGTTCACTATCGGCCTTTCAGCCCGAGTGGTTCCCGGCATCGACCGCCGCTGCCGGGGCCAGCCGCCGGACGAAGTCGAGGCTCGCCCCGAAGATCAGACCGGCGTCGTGGTCCAGCGTGGCCACGTGGAAGCTGCGGTCGAGCAGCAGCTCCGTCACATCGGTCGAGGATATCCGGGCGAGCACCGTCGCCGAGTTGTGCGGCGAGACCACGTGGTCCTGCGGACTGTGCAACAGCAGAACGGGCTGGGTCACCCTCGGCATTCCCGCCTGGACGCTCTTCCACAGCCGGGCCAGTGACCAGGCGGCGTGCAGCGGCAACCGGTCGTAGCCGACCTCGGTCGTGCCGGGCTTCGCGATGTCCGAGGCGATGCCGGGCAGCGACGGCAGCAGGTGGCGCAGGACCGGAAGAAGCACCGTCGCGGGGTTGTCGGAGCGCACCGACGGGTTGACGAGCACCAGTCCGGAGATCCGGTCGCCGTGCTTCTCGGCGAGCTTGAGGGCGAGTGCCCCGCCCATCGACAGCGCGCAGACGAAGACCTGCTCGCACCGGTCGGCGAGCTCGAGGAGGGCGGTCTCCGCGGTGGCGTACCAGTCCTCCCAGCGGGTCGGCTGGAGGTCCTGCCAGCGGGTGCCGTGGCCGGGCAGCAGCGGGACGCTGACGGTGAGTCCGGCGTCGGCCAGATGTTCGGCCCACGGCCGCATGGACTGCGGGGAACCGGTGAAACCGTGAACGAGCAGCACGCCGACCGGCCCGCCGTCGTGGCGGTAGGGCTCGGCTCCCGGCATCAGCGGCATCGGCGGAACTCCTGGAGGTGTGGGGGGTTTTCCCCGATCGTCCCACGGGCGGGTTGCCCCGTACAGAGGTGCGCGGCGGCCCTGGAACGGGTCGCCGGTGCACGGGCGGGCGAGCACAAGCATTAGGATCGTCCGGTCCGCACAACAGGAGGCCCCGGTTGTTCTACCGACTGATGAAGATGATCGTCGCGCCGCTGCTGCGGATCTTCTTCCGGCCGTGGATGGAGGGCGAGGAGAACATTCCGGACGAAGGCCCGGCCATCCTCGCCAGCAACCACCTGTCCTTCTCGGACTCGTTCTTCCTACCCGCGCTGCTCAAGCGGCGGGTGACGTTCATCGCGAAGGCCGAGTACTTCACCACGCCCGGCATCAAGGGCCGGCTGACCGCGGCGTTCTTCAAGGGCGTCGGCCAGCTGCCGGTGGACCGCTCGGGCGCCCGCGGCGCCGGCGAGGCGGCGATCCGCAGCGGCATCGCGGTGATCGAGCGCGGCGAGGTGTTCGGCGTCTACCCGGAGGGCACCCGCTCGCCCGACGGCAAGCTGTACCGCGGCAAGGTCGGCGGCCTGGCCCGCGTCGCGCTGGCCACCGGTGCGCCGGTGATCCCGGTCGCGATGATCGACACCGAGAAGGTGCAGCCGCCCGGCCAGGTGATCCCCAACTTCGGCGTCCGCCCCGGCATCCGGATCGGCCGTCCGCTGGACTTCTCCCGCTACCAGGGCATGGAGAACGACCGGTTCATCCTGCGCTCGGTCACCGACGAGGTGATGTACGAGATCATGCGGCTGTCCGGCCAGGAGTACGTGGACATCTACGCGACCGCCGCCAAGCGGCAGCTCGCCGAGGAGAAGAAGGCCGCCGACGCGGACCGCAAGGCGCAGCAGAAGGCCGAGAAGGCCGCCGCCGCCGAGCAGGAGAAGGCCGAGCAGGAGACGGCCGCAGGTCGGGAAAAGGCAGAGCAGGAGAAGGACGCCGGGGCCTGACCGGCCGTCAGGGGGGCTTGCCGTGGGGGAGCACAGACCCGCCGTGCCGCAGCCGGGGCCGTCAGGTCCGGCCGCGGCCGTGGTGGCCGGCGGGATGTCGGTGGAACTGCCGCTGTGGCGTGCCATGGGGTACTTCCGGGTGCTGGCACTCGCGTACGCGGTGCTGCGGTTCTTCACCGCGTACCGGGAGTTCCTGCACCCGGTGTCCGGCTGGATCTACCTGGGCGCGCTGACCCTGTGGACGCTGGCCAGCACCCGGGCGTTCGCCGGGCCGAAGCGGTGCACCTGGGCGGTGCTCGGCACCGACCTGCTGTTCGCGGTGTTCGGCATCGTGCAGAGCGGCTTCATCGACACCCCCGCCCGGATCCACGCCGGCGCGCCGACGCTGCCCACCATCTGGGCGGCCGGCACCGTGCTCGGCTTCGCCGGCAAGGGCGGCTGGCGGCCCGCCGCGTTCGCCGGAGCGGTGATCGGCGCCGCCAACATCCTCGGCCACGGCGGGGTCAGCCCCGACAACCTGCACAACATCGTGCTGCTGCTGGTCGCGGGCTGCGCGATCGGCTACGTCATCGAACTGGCCCGGGCCAGCGAGGCCGTGCTCACCCGGGCACTCCAGGTGGAGGCCGCCACCCGGGAACGCGAACGGCTGTCCCGGGACATCCACGACGGGGTGCTCCAGGTGCTCGCCCTGGTGCACCGTCAGCAGGGCGACGCCGCCGAGCTGGGACGACTGGCCGGGGAACAGGAACGCGCGCTGCGGGCCCTGATGACAGGCGCCCAGCAGCCGGAACTCGAGGACGGCGAGGCGGACCTGCGCCCGCTGGTCTGCCGGCACGCGGACGAGCGGATCACCGTCGCCGCGCCCGCCACCCCGGTGCTGATGCCCGCGCCGGTGGCCGCCGAACTGGCCGCCGCGGTCGCGGCCGCGCTGGACAACGTACGGACGCACGCGGGCGAGGGCGCCCGCGCCTGGATCCTGCTGGAGGACGAGCCGCAGGCCGTCACGGTCTCGGTCCGCGACGACGGCCCCGGCTTCCCGGCCGGACGGCTGGCCCAGGCGCAGCGCGACGGCCGGCTGGGCGTGTCGCAGTCGATCCGCGGCCGGATGCTGGACCTCGGCGGCAGCGCTGAGCTGTACTCGGTGCCCGGAGAGGGCGTCGAGGTGGAACTGCGGTGGCCGAGGAGGGGTGGCGATGTCTGATCAGCCGGTGCGGGTGATGGTGGTGGACGACCACCCGATGTGGCGCGACGGGGTGGCCCGGGACCTGGCGGAGGCCGGGTTCGCGGTGGTCGCCACCGCCGGGGACGGCGAGGAGGCGGTGCGCCGGGCCAGGGCCAGCGCCCCGCAGGTGGTGGTACTCGACCTCAACCTGCCCGCGCTGCCCGGCGTCGAGGTGTGCCGCCAGGTGGTGGCCGCCGACCCGGCGGTGCGGGTGCTGGTGCTGTCCGCGAGCGGCGAGCACGCCGACGTGCTGGAGGCGGTGAAGTCCGGAGCGACCGGCTACCTGGTGAAGTCGGCCGGCCGCGAGGAACTGATCGACGCGGTGAGCCGCACCGCCGTCGGCGACCCGGTCTTCACCCCCGGCCTGGCCGGGCTGGTGCTCGGCGAGTTCCGCCGCCTGGCCACCGAGCCCGGCACCCCCGCCCAGCCGGCCGTGCCGCAGCTGACCCCCCGGGAGACGGAGGTGCTGCGGCTGGTCGCCAAGGGCCTGTCGTACCGCCAGATCGCCGACCGGCTGGTGCTCTCGCACCGCACCGTGCAGAACCACGTGCAAAACACCCTCGGCAAGCTGCAACTGCACAACCGGGTCGAGCTGGTGCGGTACGCGATCGAGCAGGGGCTGGACGAGGAGCTGGGCTAGGCCGAGCAGTCCTCACCGACGGCGTTGGTGACGGGCTGGAAGGTGTCGCGGATCTCCTCGTTGGTGAAGTCGTCGAGCCCGAGGTCCTGCTTCAGGGTGGTCGTCCAGTCGGTGTCCTGGAGGTAGTCGGCGATCGCCTTGCGGAGCAGCTCGCAGGCCTTCTGGTGGCCCTTGGGCAGCATCATCATCAGGTACTGCGGCCTGCCGATCCGGGCGTTCCGGGGGACCCGGTAGGTGTGCTCGGTACCGGAACCGGAGTTGATCGCGATGCCCTGTAGGACCACGTAGTCGGCGAGCACCGCCTCGGCGGTGCCGTCGTTGAGCCGGTCGATGCACCCGCCGAGGTCAGTGGCGCTGACGGGGGGCCGACCGCCGTTCTGCTCCAGGGTGCTGTAGGCGGTGGTCTTCTCCTGCGCGCAGACGGCGAGCGGCCGGAGGTCCTCGGCTTTGTTGATCTCCCGGGTGTCCGAGGCCTTCAGCAGGACGCCGAGCGGGGTCTGCAGGTAGGGGCCGGCCATGTCGAAGTCGTGCTTCAGATCGTCCCGTTCGGAGATGTCGGCTATCACCAGGTCGACCTTGTTGTGGTTGGTCTTGCCGTCGAGGAGGGCTTCCTTCCAGTTGGCCGTGGTCACCGGCAGCGAGGTGAAGTCGCGGTGCAGTAGACCCTGCACCACCTTCTGCGCCACGTGCGGCTCGAAGCCGTCGTAGTTGCCCTTGCCGGTGAGGACCGACATGCCTGGGCGGCCGTCCTTGAAGCCGATCTTGATCGGATCGCTGTCGAACGGATTCGGCTTGCTGTCGTCGGAGCAGCCGAATGCGGCGGCGGCCAGCAGGAGCAGACAGGCCGCCAGACGGACGGTGCGTGGTGCGTGCACGGGAACCTCCTATCGCTCGAACTCGACGCGCTGGGTGTCTATCTTTCGTACGCAGCCGGGCGAGGCATTCATGCGCAGGGTGATGCGCAGGCCGTTGTGGCCGGGTGGGACGGCGACGGACAGCGGCTTGTCCGGCGGCTGCCAGCCGGTGCTCCCGCCCGGTTCGGCGGAGAGGGCGATCTGGATCCCACGGCAGCTGCCTTGGTCGGGATGCTCGTCCGTCAACTCGATGTGTGCCACCAGACGCTTCGCCTCGGGCGGGACGTTCACCATGGCGAAGGACGCGTTGCCCGGATCCACCGACCCCGGTTGCCAGGTCACCGCCTGGTCGGGCAGCGGCGCCGGCCCCTTGTCGAGCACCAGGGCCGCCAGCCCGCCCGCCAGGGCCAGCAGCGCGACGGCGACCGCCACCGCTCGCCAGACCGGGGGTGGCGGGGACGGCACACGCTGGACGTAGCTGCGCGAGCGGTCCACCGCGACTCGGGCCTGCTGGGCCAACTGCTCCTCGACGCGGTCGATTTCGAGCAGCAGCAGGGCGGGGCTGCCGCCGGCCAGGGACCGTTCGGCCAGGCCGAGCAGCTCCAGGCCGGAGGCGCGCTCCGGCAGCGGCGCCGGGAAGCACAGCACCTGGGCGATCACCACGAAGTCGGCCCGCTGGTCCATCGTCAGCCCCCGGGCGTCCTGCACCCGGCCGAGGAACCCGACCCAGTCGCCGCGCAGTTGGGAACCGAAGGCGTCGGTCAGCCAGTCGTACAGGTGGCTGATCGCGGCGGCGGGCTGGGGGTGGTCCTCGGCCAGGTACTTGGCGATCCGCTGGGCGGCCTGCGGGAGGCCGGCGAAGTTCACCTGGACGACGTAGTCGGTCTGTTCGGCGAGGTGCTGCTCCAACTGGGGCAGCGGTACGGCCAGTTCGAACCAGCCCGACAGGATGCGCTGCAGCATGTGCCGGGTCTCCCTGGTGCAGCGGTCCATCCCTTAGCCCTCCGGGTCGATGTGCAGCAGTCTTCCGAGTTCGTCGAGCGCCTGGTCCGGTCCGGACAAGGCGAAGGCGCAGTCCAGCAGGGCGTGCAGGGCGCTGGTCGGGTCGCGGTGCTTGAGGCAGGCGGCGGCGATGCCGCTCAGGTGCAGGAATGCATGCCCGTGGTAGGGCACCTTGATCCCCGCGCCCGGGCCGAGTTGCTCGTTCATGAACTGGATCAGTTGCAGTCGCGCCGGCGGGTCCTGCAGCAGCGCGACCTCGGCCAGCAGTCGGGCGCACGCCTGGGCGGTGACCTTCCGTTCCGGCGCGGCCGGGCGTTCGCCGAGCAGCGGCAGCAGGTCGGACAGCGGGGTGATCCAGCCGCCCAGCGTGCCGACGCTGTCCGCGGTGGCCTTCAGCATGCCGATCACCCGGCCGTCGCCGTCGATCGCCATGCTGCCGCTCAACCCGAACGGGATCGCACCCAGTTGCACCCGCAGGCCGAGCCCGGAGGGGCCCGCCACGGTCAACCGGGCGGATTCCGGGCCGACTTCGCGGGTCAGCTTGTTCTCCGCGAAGCCGTGCACCAGCACGGCGGCGCCGTTGGCGACGTCCCGCCCGGCGAGCGGCACCGCGGGTGCGCCCGCCAGACCCGGGACGTCCAGCACCGCCAGGTCCGGCGGCGGGTGCACGGCCGCGCCCGGCGGGCGTTCGGGCGGGGCCAGCAGCACCACCCGGGCCGGATGCGCGGTGCCGGAGTGGTGGGCCGTGACCGACGGGTGTCCGGCCACCACGTGGGCGCAGCTGACCACCCGGCCCGCTCCCAGGTGGAAGCCGCTGCCGAGGAACTCCCCGTCGGGTCCGGCCAGCCAGAGCGCGGCGGCCGGCGCGCCGTGCGGCGTCACTCGGCGTCGGCGGGGCGGCCGTCGGGGCGTGACCAGCCCAGCCGTACCACCAGGCTCGCCTCGCCGGACGCCTCCGCCAGCACGCTGATCAACTGGCCTGATTTCACGCCCAGGTTGAGGCCGAACTCCACCTCGAAGGAGTCCGGGTCGCCGGCCTCCCGCGCGGTGTCCCGGGCCCAGCGGCCCACCGCGCGGACCGTCCGCCGCACCTCGCCCAGGCTGTGCGTCACCGCCCTGGAGACCGCCCCCGCGTCCCCGGCCGTCGGTTCCGAGCCCGCGCGGACGGCCGCGTGCAGGACGGTGCCGTCGTCCAGGACGATCTCCACCGTGTCGTGTTCCGTTGAATGCGCCATGTCCCCCTCCATTCCCGCTCGCGAAGCAGGATATGAATATCAGTCAACTCCACTCCGTACTACGCGTTTTAAGGGTTCGTTGCGGGTGTGGCGGGTGGGTCAGCCGCGCACTGCCGGGACGGCGTTCAACAGTTCGGCGACGATCTCCACGCCGTCCCTGGTGAGCACCGACTCGGGGTGGAACTGGAGGCCCGCGAAGCCCGGTCCGCGCAGCGCGTGCACGTCCCCGCTGCGCGGGTCGCGGGCCACCTCGATGCCGTCGGCGGCCAGGCGCCGCGCCGCGTCGTCGTCGCAGCGGGCGGTGAAGGTGTTGTAGAAGCCCACGGTGCGGCGGACGCCGAACAGGTCGACGCTCTCCTGCGCGCCCTGGTACGGCACGGCCTTGCGGGCCAGCGGCAGGCCGAGCTGCGCGGACAGCAGCTGGTGGCTGAGGCAGACCGCCAGCAGCGGGGCGGTCCGGGAGCCGTCCCGGGCGGCGGCCAGGGCGTCGGCGACGACCGGGCGCAGCAGCGCCATCTTCGGGTCGTCCGGGTCGGCGGGGTCGCCGGGGCCGGGGCCGAGCACCAGCGGGCCGGGGTGGGCGGCGGCCCGCTCGCGCAGCGACGGGGCGTCGTAGCGCAGCGCGGTGACGGTGTGGCCGAGCGAGCGCAGCAGGTGGGCGAGCATCGCGGTGAAGGTGTCCTCGCCGTCGACCACCAGCACGTGGGCGCCCGGGCGGGGCTCGGCGGGCTGCTGCATCCGCAGCCAGAACGGGGCGAGGCCGGCCCGCCGGGAGCCCAGCGCGGACTGCACCCGGTGGTCCTCGGCGAGCCGGGGCCGGGCGGCGGCGGCCTTCGCCGACCGGGCCGGGCGGGCGCCGATCGCGGAGAGCACGCCGGCGGCCTTGGCGTGCGTCTCGGCGACCTCCGAGTACGGGTCGGAGTGCCGGACCAGGGTGGCGCCGACCCGGACCACCAGCGAGCCGTCGGCGGGGTCGATGTCGGCGGCCCGGATGCAGATCGGCGAGTCCAGCTGCTGGCCGCCGCCGGCGGAGCGCCCGATCAGCGCCAGCGCGCCCGAGTAGTAGCCGCGCCCGCCGCGTTCGTACCGGTCGATGACCCGGGTGGCGTTCTGCACGGGGCTGCCGGTGACGGTGGCGGCGAACATGGTCTCCCGCAGCACCTCCCGGACGTCCAGCGAGGTGCGGCCGCGCAGCTCGTACTCGGTGTGCGCGAGGTGCGACATCTCCTTCAGCCGGGGCCCGAGCACCTGCCCGCCGAGGTCGCCGACCGCGCACATCATCTTCAGTTCCTCGTCGACCACCATGGTGAGCTCCTCCAACTCCTTCGGGTCGCGCAGGAATTCGAGGAGGGATTCGGCGGTGGGCCCGGTCGACGGATAGCGGTAGGTGCCGGAGATCGGGTTCATCACCACGGTGCCGCCGGACTGCCGGACGTGGACCTCGGGGGACGCGCCGACCAGCACCCGGTCGCCGGTGTGCACCAGGAACGTCCAGTAGGCGCCGCGCTCGTGCTCCAGCAGCCGCCGGAACAGGGTCAGCGCGGTGGCGGTGGAGAAGCCCGCCAGCTCGGCCCGGAAATCGCGCCGGATGACGAAGTTGGCGCCCTCGCCGCGCCCGATCTCGTCCTCGATCACCCGCCGGACGATCCCGGCGTACTCCTCGTCCGCGATGTCGAACTCGCCGCCGCGCAGCTCCACCGGCGCGTCCGGCAGCGCCGCCAGCAGCTCGGCCAGCGGCAGCGCGTGCTGCTCCTCGACGGCCAGGGCGCGCAGCGGGGTGCCGTCCTGGCGGGCGGCGAAGCCGCGTTCGCGCAGCTGGGCGTAGGGGACGAGGGCGAGCAGGTCGTGCCGGGGCCCGTCGGCGGGCACGCCGTGCCGAACCGGCAGTTCGGCCAGCGTGTCGTGCTCGGAGACGGTGCCGAGCAGCAGCTCGACGGTGTCGGGGGCGAGCCGGGGCGCGCGGCGGTGCAGCAGGGCGAAGGCGGGGGCGCCGGGCGCGGTGAGCCGGGCGAGCAGGTCGGCTGCGGTGGTGGTCACGACTGCGGTGTTCCCTTCCGGGGGTTGGCTGCGGGCTTCTGCCGCCGCCTCCGGGGAGGGCCGTGACGCTGGACACAGACGCCGACGGCCGCCCCGAAGGGCGGCCGTCGTTCGTCTCTAGGGACGCGCGATCCGTGGGCCGCCCAACGGGCAGGCCCACCACCAGGAGAAGGTGTGCGTCGCGGTCATGGAGCAGACCATAGCCCACCGGCCGGACGCCCGGGGCGATGTCCACGAGCTGTCTCACCCACCGGGCGGCGTCCCCAAGCTGCCGGGGCGAACCCGTAGCCTTGCTTCTGTGACCGTGACTAACCACTCCTGGCAGTCCCTGCCCGCGGCGCAGCAGCCTGAATGGCCGGACCAAGAGGCTCTGCGCAAGACCCTTGCTGAGCTCGCCTCCTATCCGCCGCTCGTCTTCGCCGGCGAGTGCGACCAGCTGCGCGCCCGGCTCGGCGCCGTCGCGCGTGGTGAGGCGTTCCTGCTGCAGGGCGGTGACTGCGCCGAGGCGTTCGACGCCGTGTCGGCCGACCAGATCCGCAACAAGCTGAAGACCCTGCTCCAGATGGCGGCGGTGCTCACCTACGCCGCCTCCGTCCCGGTGGTGAAGGTCGGCCGGATCGCCGGCCAGTACTCCAAGCCGCGTTCGAAGAACACCGAGACCCGTGACGGCGTGACGCTGCCGGTGTACCGCGGTGACTCGGTGAACGGCTTCGAGTTCACCCCCGAGTCCCGGATCCCGGACCCGGAGCGCCTGAAGCGGATGTACAACGCCTCCGCGTCGACGCTGAACCTGGTGCGCGCCTTCACCACCGGTGGTTACGCCGACCTGCGCCAGGTGCACGCCTGGAACCAGGACTTCGTGCGCAACTCCCCGGCCGGTCAGCGCTACGAGCAGCTGGCCCGGGAGATCGATCAGGCGCTGGCTTTCATGAACGCCTGTGGGGTGGCCCCCGAGGAGTTCAAGACGGTCGAGTTCTTCTCCTCGCACGAGGCGCTGATCCTGGACTACGAGACGGCGCTGACCCGCACCGACTCGCGCACCGGCGACCTGTACGACGTCTCCGGCCACATGGTGTGGATCGGTGAGCGCACCCGCCAGCTGGACCACGCGCACATCGAGTTCGCCTCGAAGATCCGCAACCCGATCGGCGTGAAGCTCGGCCCGACCACCACGGTCGACGAGGCGCTCACCCTGATCGACCGGCTGGACCCGGACCGCGAGCCCGGCCGCCTCACCTTCATCACCCGGATGGGCGCGGGCAAGATCCGCGACCACCTGCCCACCCTGGTGGAGAAGGTCACCGCGTCCGGCGCCCAGGTGGTGTGGATCAGCGACCCGATGCACGGCAACACCTTCGAGGCGTCCAGCGGCCACAAGACCCGCAACTTCGACGACGTGCTCGACGAGGTCAAGGGCTTCTTCGAGGTGCACCGCGCGCTCGGCACCCACCCGGGCGGCATCCACATGGAGCTGACCGGCGACGACGTCACCGAGTGCGTCGGCGGCGGCGACGAGGTGCTGGTCGACGACCTGCACCAGCGCTACGAGACGGCCTGCGACCCGCGGCTCAACCGCAGCCAGTCGCTGGACCTGGCGTTCCTGGTCGCGGAGATGTACCGCAACCAGTAGCCCCGGCCGGGTGTGACGAAGGCCCCTCCGTTTTCGGGTGATCCGAGGCGGAGGGGCCTTCTTCGTGTCCGAAGCATCAAGTAAGGTAAGGCTCAGTAAACAACGCCGAGCACGGAAGGGGCCGCACATGTACGTGTGCATGTGCCACGCGGTCACCGAGGCCCGGGTCAAGCAGGAGATCGACGAGGGTGCCACCACCCCGCGTCAGATAGCCCGGGGCTGCAAGGCAGGCACCGACTGCGGTTCCTGCGTGCGGCGCGTCCAGGCGCTGCTCGGCGAGCACGGCGCCCGCCCGTGTCCGACGGCCCGGTTGGCCGAGCGCCTGGGCCTGGCCGGGCCGGCCGCCCCGCAGGCCGCCTGACCGGCGCCGCGGCTCAGGTCTCCGGCTGTTCGATCAGCTGCGCCAGGTAGAGCGCCTCGCCGAGCTTGTCCAGCAGTTCCAGCTGGGTGTCCAGGTAGTCGATGTGGTGTTCCTCGTCGGCCAGGATGTCCTCGAAGATGTTCGCCGAGGTGACGTCGTTCTTGGCGCGCATCACCACAATCCCGCGCTTGAGGCGGTCGATCGCCTCCACCTCGACCTGCCGGTCGGCCTCGAACATCTCCTTGACGGTCTGCCCGATCCGGACGTGGAACAGCCGCTGGTAGTTCGGCAGGCCCTCCAGGAACAGGATCCGGTCGGTGAGTGTCTCGGCGTGCTTCATCTCGTCGAAGGACTCGTGCCGGGTGTACTTGGCGAGCTTGGTCCAGCCGTTGTTCTCCTGCATCTTGGCGTGCAGGAAGTACTGGTTGATCGCGGTGAGTTCGGCGGTCAGCTGCTCGTTGAGGAACTCGACGACCTCGGGATCTCCCTGCATGGCCTGCCTTCCTGACGTGGTCAATTCCGGCCGGTGCCGGTTTGCCCGCATCGTGGCAGCCGGTCGGGTTCACTTCCAGTAAGTTCACGCTTACCGGGCGGCCGGGAATCGGCGTTTCTGCCGGTGCGGAAATTCGCTGACCTGCGCGAACGTCGCACGGATTGGGCCGTACGGAGGTATCTGGCCCGAACGCCTGAACGGAGGCCCGGGCGGATTTGCCTCGTGTTGCCCCCCTCCGCCGGAATGCGTTCCGGAAGGGGCGCGCGGCGGGGGCGCGCACGGTTCGCCGGGCGCCGTCTGTCACCATGGAGCCATGGGTCAGCACCAATCGGAACAGCCGCCGCCGTCTGACCCGAGGCTTCCGCCCGGCCAGCGCCGGCAGCGCGGCTGGCCCGTTCTGCACTACGGTCCGGTGCCCAGATTCAAACCGGACAGCTGGGACTTCCAGGTGTTCGGGGCGACCGCCGGCGCGGAGAAGGCCAGGTGGGACTTCGCCGCCTTCCACGCGCTGCCCAAGGTGACCGTCCGCGGCGACTTCCACTGCGTCACCAAGTTCTCCATGCTCGACAACGAGTGGTGCGGCGTCGCCGCCCGGACAGTGCTCGACCTGGTCCCGCCCGACCCGGGCGTCACCCACGTCATGGTGTGGGCCGAGTTCGGCTACAGCGCCAACCTGCGGCTCGCCGACTTCGCGGATCCGGCGACGGTCTTCGCCACCCACCACGACGGGCAGCCGCTCACCCTCGAACACGGCTTCCCGGTCCGCCTGGTGGTGCCGCACCTGTACGCCTGGAAGGGCCCCAAGTGGGTGCGCGCCGTCGAGTACATGCGCGCCGACCGCCGCGGCTTCTGGGAGGAACGCGGCTACCACAACCGGGCCGACCCCTGGCAGGAGCAGCGCTACTCCTACCAGGAGCAGGACGGCGACGGCCCGCTGCGCTGAACCCCGGCGGGGCGAGGCTCAGAAGAGGCTGATGGTGATGGTCACCGTCGACCCCTGCGGGCGCGGCGTCCCCGCCGCCGGGGACTGCTCCGTCACCTTGCCGAACGGCAGCAGACCGGAGACCTGAGCGGTGAAGCCCGCGTCCTGCAGGGCCTTCGCCGCGTCGTCCTTGCTCATCCCGGAGACGTTCGGCACCAGGTGCATGCCCTTGGAGACCGTCAGCGCCACCGGCGAGTTCGGGGACAGCGCCGTGCCGGGCGCCGGGTCGGTGGAGATCACCGCGCCCTTCGGCACCGAGTCGCTGAACTGCTCGGTGGTGGTGCCCGCCGTCAGCCTGGCGCCGGACAGCGCCTTGGACGCCTCGGCCAGCGGACGGTTCGCCACCTCCGGCACCGGCACCCGCTCCGGGCCGCGCGAGACGACCACCTTCACCGCGTCGCTCTTGCGGACCTTGGCGCCCACCCCCGGGTCGGTGGAGATCACCTGGCCGGCCTGCACCGACTCGCTGAACTGCTCGCTGAACGTGCCGTGCAGGCCCTGCTTGTCCAGCACCGTGACGGCCTGCTGCCGGCTCTGCCCCAGCACGCTCGGCACCGTCGCGTACACCGCGCTGGACAGCGTGTACGTCACGCCGCCGACCAGCAGCACCACCACGAGCACCACCGCCGACCAGATCAGCGGGGTGCGGCTGCGCCGGGGCGCGCTGCGGCGGCGGCGCGGCGGCGGGTCCTCGTTCACCGGGCGGATCGGCGGCAGCAGGTCCGGCGGGACGTCCAGCACGCTGGTGCGCTCCAGGCCGGGCGGGGCGCTGATCACCGCGGTCGCCTCGCCCGGGCCGAACTGCGGGGTGGGCCGGTGCGAGGCCGGCGGCTCCGCGTCCAACTGCCCGTCCGGCAGGGCCCGGCGCACCCGTTGCACGGCCGCCAGCAGCTCCACCGCGTCCCACGGCCGGGCCTGCGGGTCGCGGGCGGTGGCGGCGGCGACCAGCGCGTCCAGCTCCGGGCCCACGGCGGGGGCGGTGCGGGACGGCGCCGGGGCGTCCTCGTGCAGGTGGCGGTACATCACCTGGGCGGCGTTCTCGCCGGTGTGCGGCTTGGTGCCGGTCAGCATCTCGTACAGCAGGATGCCCGCCGCGTAGACGTCCACCCGCTGGTCGGTGGCCGCGTCCTGGCGGATCTGCTCCGGGGCCAGGTACGAGACGGTGCCGAGCAGTTGGCCCGCCTCGGTGGCGGCGGTGGTGTTCGAGTCGGCGGCGCCCATGATCCGGACCAGGCCGAAGTCCGCGACCTTCACCATGCCGTTGTCGGTGATCAGCACGTTCTCCGGCTTCACGTCCCGGTGCACCAGGCCCGCCCGGTGCGCCGCGCCGAGCGCCGCCAGCACCGGCTCCAGGACGTCCAGCGCGGCCCGCACCGAGAGCGCGCCGCGATCGCGCAGCAGGTCGCGAAGGGTGTGGCCGGGGACGTACTCCATCGCCATGAACACCGCGCGCGGATCCGCGCCCTGGTCCAGCACGTTGACCACATTGGGGTGCGCGAGCCGGGCCACCGCCTTCGCCTCACGGATGAACCGCGCCGTGAAGTCGGCGTCGCCCGCCAGCGAAGGATGCATCACCTTCAGCGCGACGGCCCGGTCGAGCCGGGTGTCGGTGCCGCGGTAGACGGTCGACATGCCGCCGACGGCGATCCGCTGCTCGACCCGGTAGCGCCCGTCGAGCAGCACGCCGAGCAGAGGGTCACCTATGGTCATGTCCACCCGAGGAGTCTAGGGGCCGAACCGGGTACGGTCCGGCAAGCCGGTCGCCGCGGTGCCCGGCTCGTCCCATGGAAGCCTCCTCCCGGAGGGGGACGCGCGGGGGTGCCCGGCGGTTCGGGCGCGCCGTCAGAACGCGGGGCGCTCCCGGGTGTCGGCCAGGCCGGTGGTGGGGGAGGAGGCCTCGGCGTAGTAGCGGCGCGGGATCCGGCCGGCCCGGTGGGCGAGGCGGCCGGCCTCGACGGCGCGGCGCATCGCGTCGGCCATCAGGACGGGCTCCTGGGCGCGGGTCACGGCGGAGGCCAGCATGACGGCGGAGCAGCCGAGTTCCATCGCCAGGGCGACGTCGCTGGCGGTGCCGGCGCCCGCGTCGAGGACGACCGGGACGTTCGCGGACTCCACGATCAGCTGGAAGTTGTGCGGGTTGCGGATGCCCAGGCCGGAGCCGATCGGCGAGCCCAGCGGCATGATCGCCGCGCAGCCGACGTCCTCCAGCTTGCGGGCCAGCACCGGGTCGTCGTTGGTGTACGGCAGCACGGTGAAGCCGTCGTCGACCAAGGTCTCGGCGGCGTCCAGGAGTTCGATCGGGTCGGGCAGCAGGGTGCGCTCGTCGGCGATCACCTCGAGCTTCACCCAGTCGGTGCCGAGCGCCTCGCGGGCCAGGCGGGCGGTGAGCACGGCCTCGCCCGCGGTGTAGCAGCCGGCCGTGTTCGGGAGGATCCGGATGCCGTTGCGGGCCAGCACCTCCAGCACCGAGCCCTGGGTGGCGGTGTTGACCCGGCGCATCGCCACCGTGGTCAGTTCGGTGCCGGAGACCCGCAGCGCCTGCTCCAGCACATCCAGGCTGGGGGCGCCGCCGGTGCCCATGATCAGGCGGGAGGTGAAGGTGGTGTCGCCGATGGTCAGCAGGTCGTCGGCCATCTCAGCCTCCCTGCACGGCGGTGAGGATCTCCACCCGGTCGCCGTCGCCGAGCGCCGTGGCGGGCCACGAACTGCGCGGCACCACGGCCTCGTTGACGGCGGCGGCGACGCCGGTGTTGGCGGCGGACACCTCGGCGACCAGCACGTCCAGCGTGGTGGCGGCGGGCAGCGTGCGGGGTTCGCCGTTGACGGTCAGGGCGACGGTGTTCATGCGGGCACCTCGGTGCGGAAGCGGTCGGGGGTGAAGTCCGCGGCCAGCGGGTGGAGTTCGCCGGTGGCCAGGTAGTCGGCGAGCAGGTCGGCGGTGACGGGGGTGAGCAGCACGCCGTTGCGGTAGTGCCCGGTGGCGGCGACCAGGCCGGGCAGCGCGGTCGGGCCGAGCAGCGGCGCGTTGTCGGGGGAACCGGGCCGCAGCCCCGCGCCCGTCTCCACCAGCGGCAACTCGGTGATGCCGGGGACGAGTTCGTGCGCATCCCGGAGCAGCTCGTACACGCCGCCCGCGGTGACGGTGGTGTCGTGGCCCATCTCCTCGGTGGTCGCGCCGATCACCAACTCGCCGTCGGCGCGCGGCACCAGGTACAGGTGCTGGCCGCGCACCACGGCGCGCACATTGCGGGACAGGAACGGCGCGTACAGCTTCGGGACGCGCAGCCGCAGCACCTGCCCCTTGACCGGGCGGATGGCCGGCAGCACCCCGTCCGGCAGGCCCGGCAGCAGGTGGCTGCGGGAGCCGGCCGCCAGCACCGTCCGTCCGGCCGTCAGCTGCTCGCCGCTCAACAGGCGGACGCCGAGCGCCCGTTCGCCGTCCGTCACCAGTTCGGCGGCCTGGGTGCGGTGGAAGGCGACGCCGAGCAGCTTGCAGGCCGCGACCAGCGCGGCGGCGAGGCGGCGGCCGTCCACCTGGTGGTCCTCGGCGACGTGCAGGCCGCCGCGTATGCCCGGGGCCAGCATCGGCTCCAGCCGGCGGCACTCCCGGCCGGTCAGCCACGCCGACTCCAGGCCCAGCCGGCCGTGGAAGGCGTGCAGTTCGCGCAGTTCCTCGCGGTCGTCGGAGTCCAGCGCGACGGCCAGCGTGCCGGTGCGGCGGTAGCCGGTGTCCAGGCCGGTCAGCTCGGTCAGCTCGGCGGCGAACGCCCCGTAGCGCTCGTTGGACGCCATGCCCAGGCGCAGCAACGGCTCCTCGCCGTACTGGAGTTCGGTGACCGGAGCGAGCATGCCCGCGGCGACCTGGGCCGCGCCGCCGCCCGGCGACGGGTCCACCACCGCGACGCTCAGCCCGCGCTGCGCGGTACGCCAGGCGACGCCGAGGCCGATGATGCCCCCGCCGATCACCAGCACGTCGGAATGTGCCACAGCGCTTCTTCTCCCTTCGCCGGCATGACCCGGATCAGGTTCGGACGGTCGCGGGCCGCCACAGCCCGCCTCTCAGCCCGGTGCGCCGGGCTCCCGTGATAGTTCAGTCCCTCCACTTTAACGCCGGTGCCCCGGCCGACATCAGGCCGGTTAGGGTGGACGCCGTGGCTGAACTGAGGGCAACGGACCGGGTCGTCGTGGTCGGGGCGGGCATGGCGGGCGCACAGGCCGCCCTGAACCTGCGACAGGGTGGCTGGCAGGGCGCGATCACCCTGGTCGGCGAGGAACTCCACCTCCCGTACGACCGGCCGCCGCTGTCCAAGGACGTGCTGCTCGGCAAGACCGACGCCACCGCCTTCGAGATCGACTGGAGCGACCTCGGCGTCGAACTGCGCACCGGCCACCGCGCCACCGGCCTGAACGCCGGCGTGCTGCACACCGACCGCGGCGAACTCCCGTACGGCGCCCTGGTGATCGCCACCGGCGCCGACCCGCGCACGCTGCCCGGTCTGCCCGACGCCCGCACCTTGCGCACCGTCGACGACGCGCACGCGCTGCGGGCCGCGCTCACCCCCGACAAGCGGATCGTGCTGGTCGGCGCGGGCTGGATCGGCGCCGAGACCGCCACCGTCGCCCGCGCCCTGGGCTGCCACGTCACCGTCGTCGAGGCCGCCGCCACCCCGCTGGCCGGGGCGCTGCCCGCCGAACTCGGCACCCTGATGACCGACTGGTACGCCGCCGCCGGCGTCGAACTGCGCTGCGGCGTCGGCGTTGCCGGGGCCGCCGACGGCGGGGTGCTGCTCGCCGACGGCACCCACCTGCCCGCCGACGAGGTGGTGGTCGGCATCGGCGCCCGCCCCGCCACCGGCTGGCTCGCCGACAGCCCGCTCGCCCTCGACCCCGACGGCACCGTCCCGGTGGACGACCGGCTGCGCACCGCGTTGCCCGGCGTCTGGGCGGTCGGCGACTGCGTCTCCTACCCGTCCGCCCGGTTCGGCACCCGGCTCGCCGTCCAGCACTGGGACCACGCCCTGCACTCCGGCGGCGCCGTCGCCGCCTCGGTGCTCGGCACCCTGGACGCGCCCTACGACCCCGTCCCGTACTTCTGGTCCGAGCAGTTCGACCGCATGGTGCAGTACGCGGGCCGGCACGCCGGTGCCGACCACCTGCTGTGGCGCGGCTCCCCGTCCGAGCGCGACTGGACGGTGCTCTGGCTGCGCGACGGCAAGCTGGTCGCGCTGCTCGCCGTGGACCGGCCGCGCGACCTCGCGCAGGGCCGCCGCCTGATCGAACGCGGCACGGTGCTCGATCCGGCGCTCGCCGCCGACCCGGCCGTCCAGCTGAAGGCCGCCGCCGGGTAGCGGGTGGGTAGGCTGGGTGCCGTGAGCAAGATTGATCCCAAGATTGACGCCCTGGTCCCCGCGTGGCTGTACCTGCCCGACATCTCGGAGCGGTGGGGCGTGGTGATCACCGAGGTCCGCGACATGGTGAAGAACCGCACCCTGCTGGCCGTCCGCCGCGGCGCGAACAACTCCCTCCAGGTGCCCGCCGACTTCATCGAGGACGACGGCCCGGTCAAGCACCTGGTCGGCACCCTCACGGTGCTCCGCGACTGCGGCTTCTCCGACGAGGAGATCCTCGAGTGGATGTTCACCGAGGACCCGTCCCTCCCCGGCAGCCCGATCCAGGCCCTGCGCGAGAACCGCGGCACCGAGGTCAAGCGCCGCGCCCAGGCCATGGCACTGTGACGCCCCGGCAGCAGCTCGCCGACGCCAGGCTCTACCTCTGCACCGACGCCCGGCGCGAGCAGGGCGACCTGGCCGACTTCCTGGACGCCGTGCTGGCCGGTGGCGTCGACATCGTCCAGCTCCGGGACAAGAACCTGGAGGCCCGCCAGGAACTCGAGTACCTCGAGGTCTTCGCGGACGCGGCCAAGCGCCACGGCAAACTGCTGGCCGTCAACGACCGTGCCGACGTCGCCTTCGGCGCCCGCCCCGACGTGCTGCACCTCGGGCAGGACGACCTGCCGGTGGCCGTGGCCCGCGCCATCCTCGGCGAGGACGTGCTGATCGGGCGCTCCTGCCACTCCGAGGCCGAGGTGGACGCGGCGATCACCGAGCCCGGCGTCGACTACTTCTGCACCGGCCCGGTCTGGCCCACCCCCACCAAGCCCGGCCGCCACGCCCCCGGCCTCGACCTGGTCCGCCACGCGGCTGCCGTGAGGCCTGTCCGGCCGTGGTTCGCGATCGGCGGCATCGACCAGGACAACCTCGACCAGGTCCTGGCCGCCGGCGCCACCCGCATCGTGGTCGTCCGCGCCCTCACCGCCGCGGAGGACCCGGGCGCGGCGGCGGCACAACTGGCTGCCAGGCTGCGGTAGGTGGGCAGGGAGGGGGGCGCGAAACTGGGGGCGCGGGGAACTGCGCGACAAGCGCAGGCCACGTCCGCAAGGTCGCGATCAAGTGCAGGTCATTGTCCTGCGTCGCGATCTTGCGGTGGGGTGCCTTCCGCTGCGCGCAGTTCCGCCCCCTCGCTTCGCTGGGGGTACCCCCAGCGCCCCTGGTTGCGCTCTCGCTGGTTTCTCGCCCCGGTCGCCGTTCTCGCCACGGCAGTGGCTTTCGTCGCGCAGCGGCCGTTGCATCACCGTGCCGGGTGGCAGCCGTGGCTCGGGACGGTCAATGCGGCGGTGTTCTGGTCGTTGGCCGCGTTGCCGCTGTCGGCCGTGCTGGTGCGGGTGCTCTCCCGGCGCCGAGCCGCCTTCGCCGAGGTTGCCATGGTGCACGGGACGGTGCCGTGGGTTTGGATGATCCTGCTGCCGGGCCCGGGGGCGGGTGTCGCGCCCCGACGGGTAAGCCTGGTGCCGTTTCGGGACCTGTACGAGGTCCTCTCCCAGGGCACGCCGGTGACCGCGACGGTGCAGATCGGCGGCAACCTGCTGGTGTTCGCGGCGCTCGGCTTCTTCGCGCCGATCCGGTTCCGATCGCTCACGGTGCCGCGGGTGCTGGCGCTGGGTGCGGCCTGCTCGGTGCTGGTGGAGACGGCCCAGTACGTGCTGTGGCTGGACCGGGTCTCCTCGGTGGACGACGTCCTGCTGAACGCCGCCGGCGCCGGGCTGGCCGCACTCGCCTCCCGGCGGTGGCGGGACCGCTGATCAGTACTTGCGCACCGTCGCCGCGTCCGCCAGGGCCTGGAGCACCTCGCGGGTCGGGCCGTCGGCGATCGGCGCGTTGTGCAGGGCGGTCAGTGCCTCGGTGAGCAGCTGGTCGATGCGGGCCTCGACGATCGCCGGGGCGCCGCTGGCGGAGATCAGCTCGCGCAGCTCGGCCACCTCGTCCGGGGTGAGGTCGGGCGCGCCGAGCCGGGTGTCCAGGGTCTTGGCGTCGACCTCCGAGAGGCCGCGCATCGCGTGGGCGACGAGCAGGGTGCGCTTGCCCTCGCGCAGGTCGTCGCCGGCCGGCTTGCCGGTGACCGCCGGGTCGCCGAACACGCCGAGCAGGTCGTCGCGCAGCTGGAAGGCCTCGCCGAGCGGCAGGCCGAAGTTGCCGAGCGCCTCGACCAGGTCGGGGCCGGCGCCGGCCAGCAGTGCGCCGACCTGCAGCGGGCGCTCGATGGTGTACTTCGCGGACTTGTAGTGGAGTACCGTCCGCGCCCGGTCCAGCGCGTCGGCGTCGGTGGAGTCGCCGGCCACCGGCTCCAGTACGTCGAGGTACTGGCCGAGCATGACCTCGGTGCGCATCAGGTCGAACGCGGGCTTGGCGGCGGACACTGCAGGGGCGGGCAGGCCCGAGCGCTGGAACAGCTCGTCGCACCAGATCAGCAGCAGGTCGCCGAGCAGTACCGCGGCGGACGCGCCGTACTGTTCGCGGTCGCCGCGCCAGCCGTTGGCCCGGTGCATGCCCTCGAAGCGGCGGTGCACGGACGGCAGGCCGCGGCGGGTGTCGCTGCGGTCCATCAGGTCGTCGTGCACCAGGGCGCTGGCCTGGAGCAGTTCCAGGGCGGCCGCGGCGCGTTCGATGCCGGGTTCCTCGGCGCAGCCGCCGGCCGCGCGCCAGCCCCAGTAGCAGAACGCCGGGCGCAGCCGCTTGCCGCCGTCGAGCAGGAACTCGCGCAGCGCGCCGGCGACCGGACCGAGCTGGTCGGAGATGCCGGAGAGCAGGGCGGTCCGTTCGGCCATGAACGCGCTGAGCGCGGCGTTGACGCGGTCGCGCACGTCCTCCGCATCGACGGGGTTGCGGGGAAGACGGATGGAGGAGGGCACCTGGAACTCCGGATAGATTGGTCTGACAGTCAGACTAACGCCCCCGCCTGGGTGCACTCGTCCGCCGACGCCCGGGCCGGACCGCCGGGACGCGCCCGGGGAATCTCGATTACTGTCTCAACCCCTGGACTCGGTTTGTCCGGGCCGCGCCGCCGAAGGCTAACCTGCCTTCATGGCACTCGGGATTCCCTCCACCAGAAGCGACCGCGCCCAGACCGTGCGCGACCTGCTGGCGGCAGGCGACCGCTCCTTCTCCTTCGAGTTCATGCCGCCCCGCAACGAAGAGGGCGAGCGCAAACTCTGGGACGCGATCCGCCGCGTCGAGGCGCTCGACCCGAACTTCGTCTGCATGACCTACGGCGCCGGCGGATCCTCCCGAGGCCGCACCGTCAACCTGGTCGGCCGGATCGCCACCGAAACCACCCTGACCCCCGTCGCGCACCTCACCGCCGTCGACCATTCGGTGGCCGAACTGCGCAACATCATCGGCCAGTACGCCGACGAGGGCGTGCGCAACGTGCTCGCCGTCCGCGGCGACCCGCCCGGCGACCCGATGGGCGAGTGGGTCCGTCACCCCGACGGCGTCAGCTACGCCTACGAACTGGTCGAACTCATCAAGGGCATCGGCGACTTCTGCGTCGGCGTGGCCGCGTTCCCGCAGATGCACCCGCGCTCCAGCGAGTGGGACGAGGACATCAAGCACTTCGTCGCCAAGTGCCGGGCCGGCGCGGACTACGCGATCACCCAGATGTTCTTCGAGGTCGAGGACTACCTGCGGCTGCGCGACCGGGTCGCCGCGGCCGGCTGCGAGACGCCGATCATCCCGGAGATCATGCCGGTCACCAACATCCGCCAGCTGGTCCGCTTCCCCCAGCTGTCCGGCTCCGACTTCCCGCCCGACTTCCGCCGCCGCCTGGAGGCCGCCGCCGACAACCCGGCCGAAGTCCGCGCCGTCGGCCTCGAACACGCCACCGTCATGGCCGAGAGACTCCTCGCGGAAGGCGCCCCCGGCCTGCACTTCATCACCCTCAACCACAGCACCTCGACGCTGGAGATCTACCAGAACCTGGGCCTCCACAAGCACTGACCGCCGTCCGGGTGGACGGGATGCTGTGGTGTTTGCCCGGAGGCGGTACAGTCGCCCGCAATCGCGCGGTGATGGTGGCGTCTGGAGGTTGCGGGGATGGGCATCGGAAACCTGTTCCTCTATGGCGCGTTGGCGCTGGTCGCGGTCTGGCTGACGGCCGAACTGCTGCTGCAGAACCGGGCCGCGCTGCACTGGCGGGCGCTGGCCCTGGTGGGCTTCCTCGGGGTGGTCGCGGGGATGACGCAGTCCTCCGTTCCGGTGATAGTCGCGGGCGCCGCG
This sequence comes from Kitasatospora sp. NPDC004614, assembly GCF_042873675.1. Lineage (NCBI taxonomy): Bacteria > Bacillati > Actinomycetota > Actinomycetes > Kitasatosporales > Streptomycetaceae > Kitasatospora > Kitasatospora sp. NPDC004614. Next base: position 46,927 of record NZ_JBIALR010000003.1, on the reverse strand, counting down.
GCCTTCGCGGCCGGGCAGGCGATGGTCACCCTCTCGGTCAAGCGCGGCCGCCCGGTGGGCTGGTCGCTGCGCCGCGCGGACGGCACCCTCCCCGGCCCGCTGGCCAAGGTCCCGCTGCTGGCCGCGGCCACCGGCGGGGCGACCGCCGCGGCGGTGGTGGCCGCGGCGGCCCCGAAGGTCGGCGAGGTCGGCCCGGTCGAGGACGAGCCGGTGGACGAACAGCCGTACGCGTACGAGGAGTTCCAGGAGATCGACGCGGGCATCTACACCGACGAACCGGTCGCCTACCAGCAGCAGCCCGACCAGCAGCAGTACTACTACCAGCAGCCGGAGCCGCAGTTCGGCCACCAGCAGCAGGCCTACCAGGACCCGTACGCCCAGCAGCCGCAGCTGATCGGCTACGACGAGTACGGCCAGCCGGTCTACCAGTACCCGCAACAGCAGCAGTACCAGCCGGAGCAGTACCAGCAGCAGCCGTACATCCCGCAGCAGCCGGGCGAGCAGCAGCACAACTGGGGCTACCAGCAGCAGTACTGAGCGGCCGTCAGGCCGGGCCGACCAGCCCGGCCGTGATCGAGGCGGACATCCCGACCCGGGCCAGCCCGCCGCCGGGATGGGCGTACCCGCCGATCAGGTACAGGCCGGGCTCGCCCGCCTCGTTGGCCTGGCCGAGCCGCCCGCCGGCCAGCGCGGGTGCCGGGACGGAGGCGGTCAGCCGGGTCTCCCGCCAGCGCAGCCGCGCACGCAGGTCGACGCCCGCGGCGGCCAGCCGGGCCAGCAACTCGTCGGCGTAGGCGTCCTGCTGAGCGTCGGTCAACTCCATCCCGGCCGGAACGGTGACGGTCAGCACGGCCGCCTCGGAGTCGGGCCCGGGCACCAGCAACGGGTCGTCCGGGCGCAGCAGTTGGACGGTGGGACGCTCGGGCAGGGTGCGGTCGGCGAAGACCGCGCGGGCCTCGGCGGCGACGTCCGCGCCGTGCAGCACGGTGCGGTGCGCGGTGCCGGCCGGGCGGGCACCGTTCAGCGCGAGCAGCACCGTGAAACGGCCGGGCGCGGGCTCGGCGGGCGCGGCGACACCCAGCCCGGGAACGGCCGACAGCACCAGGTCGGCGGCCAGCGTCCCGTCGTCGGTGCGGACACCGGTGACCCGGCCGCCCGAACGCTCCAACTCCCGTACGGGCGTGCCGAAACGGAACTCGACCCCGCGCTTCTCGCAGCGCTCGAACACCGCGTCGGCGAGCGCCCGCAGACCGCCGTCCACGTACCAGACGCCGAACGACTGCTCCATGTACGGCAGGACGGTCGCGGAGGCGGGCGCGGTCAACGGGTTCAGGCCGTACCGCAACGCGTACTCGGCGAGCAGCGCCGACGGGCCGGGCGCACCCGCCAACTCCTGGGCGGTGACATCGGCCAGCGTGTGGCGCCCGCGCGGCAGCAGCCGGGACAGCCCGCGGCGCGGCGGCACCGGGTACGGATCGGCCGGGTCGACCGCCGGACGGGGCTCCTCCAGCAGCGGACGGCGGGTGGCCTCCCACACCGTGCGGCCCCGGTTGACCATGTCGTTCCACCGCGCACCCGCGCCCGCGCCGAAAGCCCCGTCCAGGGCCTCGCCGACCCCGCCCCGGGACGCGTTCGGCAGCACCAGCTCGGTGCCGTCCGCGAACAGGTGCCGGCTCTCCGGATCCACCGGCCGCAACCCGACCAGCTGCTCCAGCGGCTCCCTGCCGGTCTTCAGCGCGAGGTCCCGGTACACGGCGGGCAGCGCGAGCAGACCCGGCCCGGTGTCGAACCCGAACCCCTCCCGCCGGTACGCCCCCACCTGCCCGCCGTACGTCCCGGCCGCCTCCAGCACCGTCACCCGGTGCCCGAGAGTGGCCAGCCTGGACGCGGCGGCCAGACCGCCCATACCTGCGCCGACGACGAGAATGCGAGCCATGGCAGGAGATCTTATGCGGCCTTCACGTGGCGCTGCCGGGGAGTGCCCGCCTGCGAGGGCGCGTCCACGTTCAGGTCACTGTGCGGGGTCGCGATCTTGCTGCCGGGTGCCTTCCGCCTCGCGCAGTTCTCCCCCAGCCCTGGCGGGCTGGGAGGTGCCCCCACGCGGCCCCTCGTTGCGCTCTCCCTGGTTTCGCACCCTTGCCTTCGCCTGCCGGCGCTCCTTGCGGCGCAGCCAGAAGCGTCGGATCCGGGACACCGCGAACCACACCAGCAGCACGCCGAGCAGCAGCAGGACCGCCGCCGCCGAGGCGGCGAGCCAGGGGTGGAAGACCGCGAGGGTCACCAGGCCCGCCACGGAGAGGTCTTCGGCGAGGCTGACCAGGATGTTGGTGGCGGGTTCCGGGGAGGTGTTCACGGCCATTCGCAGGCCCGCCTTGACGCCGTGGCTGAGCAGGGCCGTCGTTCCGCCGATCGCGCCGGCGGCGACTTCGCCGAGGGAGCCGGGGTCGTGGGCCGCCATCAGGGCGCCGACGGTGGCGCCGGCGACGGGGCGGACGAAGGTGTGCAGGACGTCCCAGACGCTGTCGACGTAGGGGATCTTGTCCAGCACGGCCTCGCAGAGGAAGAGCGCGGCGGCGGCGATCAGCACGTCGGTGCGTTCCAGCACCGGCGGTACCGTCTCGGCGCCGCCGAAGCGGCCGAACAGGCCCAGCAGCAGCACCACGGCGTAGGCGTTGATCCCGCTCGCCCAGCCACTGGTGAAGATCAGCGGAACGGCTCCCACCACGGCCCCCTTCGCCCGCCCGGCTCTCGGGCGGAAATCCGGCCCACCGTACCCGCCCCCGCCGACCGCCGGGGGTGTCTGAGTACGCGTACTCAGATCACCGGTTGAGTACTCGGGCGGGTTCCCGCTGTGACGCCGCGACGGCACAGTAGTGGGCAACGGGAAGGCCGCCGCCGGGTGAGCCGCCCGAAGCGCCCGGGGCAGGCCACCGTCAACGGGGGACAGCTGGCCCGCACCACAGGCCCTGGGCGCGACCAAACGGCCGCCCGACGGGGCCGGGCACCGCCGACACGGGGCGGCGGAGCCCGGCTTCGACCGGGGGAGCGGCCGTGGGGACGACCGGCCGGGCACGAACGGTCCGGAGTTGTCAGACCCCCCGTTCACGATGGATGCATGACCGGGCCGACCGGCCCGGGCAAGGTCCGGAGTGAACGGGGGAGACCCATGACCATCAGCCGTCCTGAGCCTGTCGCCCGCCCTGCCGTCGATCAACCCACCGTCGACCAGCCCACCCTGCCCGCCGCGCGCGGAGCCGACGTCCACCCGGTGCTGCGGCGGGTTCCCGCCTCGCCGGCCGCGCTCGAACTGCTCCGGCACGCGCACCGCACCCTGGTGCACGCCCGCGGCCGGCAGGATCCGCTGGAGCGCTACGCCACCGCCCATCTCGCCGCGCTGCGCGCCACCGCCGCCGTGCTCGCGGTCCGCGGCCGTCCGGAGCGCAGCCCGCGCCGCCGGCACGCGATCCGTCCGGCCTGGGAGCTGCTGTCCGAGGTCGCTCCCGAACTCACCGAGTGGGCCGCCTACTTCGCTGCCGGCGCCCGTCGCCGCGCCGCCGCCGAGGCCGGCATCGCCGGTGCCGCCGGGGAGCGCGACGCGGACGACCTGATCCGCAACACCGCCCTCTACCTGCGCATCGTGGAGCGGATCCTGGCCGTGCACCCCTGAGCCCGGCACCGGCGCCGTACCGGAGGCGCCCTCTCCGGCCGGATAGGGTGAGGGCGTTCCCGCCGTGGAAGTCCTGCCTATGAGGGGTGCCGCCTTGTATCCGACTCGTCCCCGCAGTGCGCTGCGTACCGCCGTGGTGTGGGAGGTGCTGCGGTCGGCGCTGGAGCGGCGCTCCGCCGAGCTCGGACGGCCGGTCCTGGAGGTCGTCGACACCGGCGGCGGCACCGGCAACTTCGCCGTGCCGGTGGCCCGGCTGGGCCACCGGGTCACCGTGGTCGACCCCAGCCCCGACGCGCTGTTCGCCCTGGAACGGCGGGCCGCCGAGGCCGGGGTCACCGACCTGGTGCGCGCCGTTCAGGGAGACACCCAGACGCTGCCCGAGCTGGTTCCGGCCGGCTCGGTCGACGCGGTGCTCTGCCACGGCGTGCTGGAGGTCGTCGACGACCCGGCCGAGGCGCTCGGCAACCTGGTCGGCACGCTCGGCAAGGGCGGTCTGGTCAGCCTGCTCGCCGCCAACCGCAACGGTGCCGTGCTGGCCCGCGCGGTGGCCGGCCAGTTCGCCGACGCCCGCGCCGTGCTGGACGCCCCCGACGGCCGCTGGGGTGCCGGAGACCCGATGCCCCGCCGCTTCACCGGCGACCAGCTCGGCACCCTCGCCACCGACGCCGGCCTGAAGGTCACCTCGGTGCACGGTGTCCGGGTCTTCGCCGACCTGGTCCCCGGCGTCCTGGTCGACACCGAGCCCGGCGCGTTCGACGCCCTGCTCAAGCTGGAGCTGGCCGCCGCCGAGCAGCCCGCCTTCCACGCTGTCGCCACTCAGCTCCACCTGCTCGCCGAAGCGGTCTGACCGCCCGGAGACGCGTACCGGGGCACCAAGTTGCGGGTCCGCTCGTTGCAGAGGTGCGGGCCCTGCGTCGCAGTGGCCCGACCCACGCCTGATTGACCACGCCGAACAGGGCCGGTGGACCGTATGATCTGGGTAAAGCCGGTAAGCATGACGGCCAGACCGGTGGGGCATATGGACCACACAGGCCCGAGCCAGGGGTGGCGGACCGGTCGCCCCGCGACCGACGAGTAGGAGGACTCCGTGCCGCTCTCGGAGCACGAGCAGCGACTGCTCGAGCAGATGGAGCGAGCGCTGTACGCCGAAGATCCCAAGTTCGCGTCAGCGCTTGAGGGAACCGGCCTGCGCACCTACACCCGTCGGCGGGTCTACCTGGCCGCGGCGGGGTTCGTGGCGGGCATCGCGCTGCTCATGGGCGGCCTGGTCGCGCAGGTCATCTGGGTCAGCGTGGTCGGGTTCCTGGTAATGCTGGGCTGTGCGGTCCTCGCGGTCACCGCGTGGCGTCGAGGCCCGGCCGGACACGGTCCACGGCAGGCGGCAGCGCCTCGCCGGAAGACCGGTGTCGTGGACCGAATGGAACAGCGCTGGCAGCGGCGCCGCGATGAGCAGAGCGGGCTGTAGCGCAACCGGAACCAATACAGAGATCCGCCCGAGGAGGGAGTTTTCCTCCTCGGGCGGATCTCTTTTTGCACTGCCGGGGCGGTCAGTCCTTCGGCGCCCGCCGGAACGGCCGGGGCAGCCGGTCGCGGACCGCTGCGCGGACCCTGGCCGTGCGTTCGGCGGTGCGTTCGCGGAGGGCGGCCACGCGGTCCTGGGTGCGCCACCAGAAACGGACGGTGGAGGCGGGCAGCAGCAGGGCGCGCAGCCGCCGGCGGCGGGTGGCCTGGGTGAGCAGGCCCGTACGGACGGTGTGGACATCGCTGCCGAGTTGCGGGGACGGGTCGGACTCGCGGGCGTACATGACGCGTTCGGTGGCGAGCGCGACCCGGCCGGCGGCCTCGGCGGCGGCGGGGGCGAGGTGGGCGTCCTCGGCGAGCCGGCGGGCGGCGTTCCGGGGAGTGCGTGCCTCGTCCGGGGGCAGGCCCAGGTCCCAGGCGGAGTCGACGAGTTCGGCCCAGGCGGCGAGCACCTGCTCGTCGCTGAGCCGGGGCCCGTCGGCGCCGGGCGCGTGCCGTCCGACGCCGAGGCGGCGCTTGCGGAGCCGTCGCCGCAGCACCATGGGCGTGGCCGCCAGGACGAGCAGCAGGAGCAGGCCGGCCGCGGCGAGCAGGGCGGGCCAGGTCTGCCACCACGGGGTGCTGGTGGTCCGGTGCTCGGCAAGCACGGCCTCGTCGGCGCAGTCGCCGATCCGGTGCTGCTGCTGCGTGCCGCAGGAGCTGGACGCGGACGGCCCGGCGGAGGGCTGGTCGGCGGACGCGGAGGCGCTGGGCTGGGTGCTGGGCTGGGCCGAGTTGGAGGTCTTCGGGAGCGAGTACAGCGGGACGGTGCCCCGGCCGGGGGTGGGCTCGAAGCGCATCCAGCCGAGGCCGGAGAAGTACAGCTCGGGCCACGCGTGGTAGTTGGAGCTGCGTACGATCCGGTTGGAGGCGTCGCCGGTGCCGGGGGTGAAGCCGATGGCGACCCGGGAGGGGATGCCGAGCTCGCGGGACATCGCGGCCATGGTGGCGGCGAAGTGCACGCAGAAGCCCTCCTTGTCCTGGAGGAACTTGGCGATGGCGTCCGGCCCGGTACGCGGTTCGATCTTGGTGTTGTAGGTGAAGTCGCCCTTGGTGAAGTACTGCTGGAGGGCGACGGCCTTGTCGTACGGGTTGTCGGCGCCCTGGGTGATCTTCTTGGCGGTCTCGCCGACCACGGAGGGCAGGTTGTTCGGCAGCCCCAGGTAGCGCCGGGTGATGTCCTCGGGCGGCGGGGCGGCCGCGCGCAGTTGGGTGGCGTCGGCGGCGACGCTGTACGAGCCGACCTTGTACGACAGACCGTTGGTCTTCTGGCCGTTGACGGCGGCCACGGTGCGGGAGGTCTTGTCGAAGCGCCAGTTGCTGGTGGACGGCAGTTCCATCCAGGACACCGGGTACGGCATCGGCAGCCAGGTGGTGCCGAGCCGGTCGGAGATCTTGATGTTGGTGTTGACCGTGGTGTTGGAGATGCCGGGGCCCTGGCCCTCGGGCTGGGGCAGCGTGGTCGGCAGCGGCTCGGCGGACTGCTCGCCGGCCTTCCACTCCGCGCCGTCGAACTCGCTGAGCGCGGCGACCCGCAGGTAGAGCTGGTCGGCGTCGGTGGCGTTGGTGGAGAAGCGCAGCAGTTCGGTGTCGTCGTTGGCGCGCAGGTTGGCGGTGAGGGCGACCACCAGGTTGAGCGAGCGTTCGTCGCCCGCCCCGGTGCCGCTCCCGTTGCCGTTGCCCTGGCCGCCGAAGCCGCTGAACAGCCCGGCGCCGGTCGCGGGCGCGAGGGCCGGCAGCAGGACGGCGGCGGCCAGCGCGATCAGACCGACCCGGCGGCCGCCGTTGGACATCGCCACGGCGGAGCGGCCGGTGCCGTGGAAGACCCGGCCCCAGCGGGTGAGCCGGTCCTGACCCTCGGTGTACAGCAGGACCAGGTAGCCGGCCGCGGCGAACAGGAACCACAGCCACATGCCGCCGGGCGAGTCGGCCAGGCCGCAGCCCACCGAGTACAGGGCCAGCAGCGGCAGGCCCGCGGCGGCGGCCCGGCGGTAGGTGACGGCCAGGGCGTCGACCAGGACGGCGACCAGGGTGACCGAGCCGACCACGACCAGCCGCAGGCCGTCGGTGGTCGGGGCGGGGATCGCGTACTCCTGGATGTCGCTTCCGCCGGAGGCCAGCAGCGTGGAGACGGCGTCCAGCGCGCCCGGGCCGGGCAGCACGCCGAAGCTCATCGCGGACTGCACGGTGGACAGCATCAGCACGTACAGCACCGCGAGCAGCTGGAGCGGCAGCACCAGGGCCCGGGGCAGCGGCAGGGCGCGCAGGCCGGAGCCGACGGCGGCCGCGGCGACGATCATCAGCAGGCCGTGCGGGGCCAGTGCGAAGGAGTCCTTGAACAGCGGGGACAGGGACAGCGCCGCCAGGGCGGTCGCCAAGGCAGCGCAGAGCGTCAACTTGGCCCGGGTGGTCACGCGCCGACCTCGTCTCGGTAGGGAACGGAGTTCTGGGTGCGGTCGGCGGCCCGCCACAGCGCGGGCAGCGAGTCGCCGGCCCGCACCGGGAGGACGGTCCAGCCGGCCGCGCGCAGCCGGCCGACCGCCGAGTCGGTCTGCTCGTCGGATGCGTCCGGGAAGAGGTGCCGCAGGCCCGCCCAGGTGCCGGTGTCCAGCAGCAGGGCGACCGCGCCGCCCACGCGGCGGCGCAGCCGGGACAGGCGCTCGATCTGCTCGTCGTCGAGGTCGCCGACGATCGCCACCAGCAGGCCCTCGCCGCCCAGCCGCAGCACCTCCTCGGCGCGGGCCAGGCCGGTGCCGTCGGAGTGCTCGACCACGGCGAGGGCGTCCAGCAGCACGCCGACGCTCTCGGCGGCGGTGGTGGCGGAGGCGCCCTGCTGCGGGTGGGCCCGGCCGGTGTCGGTGAGCAGCCGGGTCTGGTAGCCGCGCTGCACCAGGTCGACGGTGACCGAGGCCGCGCAGGACACCGCCCATTCGAACGAGGAGGCCGGGCCGGAGCCGCGGTGCGCGATCTCCCGGGTGTCCAGCAGCACGGTGGCGCGGGCCCTGAGCGGCTGCTCCTCCCGGCGGACCATCAGCTCGCCGTAGCGGGCGGTGGACTTCCAGTGCACCCGGCGCAGGTCGTCGCCGTGCCGGTACTCGCGCGGGATCACGTCGTCGTCGCCGGCCAGCGCCAGCGTGTGCGTGTTGGACTCGCCCTGCCCGGCGGACTCACCGGGCAGCCGCACCGGCGGCAGGTCCTGGACCTGCGGGACCACGGTGAGCACATCGGCGGCGCTGAACGCGCGGGTCAGCTCGCACATCCCGAACGGGTCGGACAGCCGCAGCTGCAGCGGGCCGAGCGGGTAGCGGCCGCGCAGGTCGGAGCGGACCCGGTAGGACACCTCGCGGAAGCCGCGCGGCTCGACCCGGTCCAGCACGAAGCGCGGACGGGGCCCCAGCACGTACGGGACCTTGTCCTCCAGCAGCAGCAGGCCGGTGGGCACCCGGGAGATGTTGTCCAGCCGCAGGTGCACCCGGGCCTCCTGCCCGGCCGCCGCACGCTGCGGGCTGAGCCGGCGGCCGGAGGCGACCCGGTAACGGGTGCGCACCAGCAGCAGCGCGGAGGCCAGCGGCAGCATCGCGAGCAGCACGCCGACCTGGAACAGCGCGCTCTGCCCGAACAGGTACGCGCAGAGCGCGGCGGTCAGGCCCGCGGCCAGGAAGGAACGCCCGCGGGTGGTGAGCCCGCTCAGGGCGGCGCGCAGCCCGGAGGGCCGGGTGGGGCCCGCCACCTCAGCGGCCCTGCGGACGCGGGAGCGGCAGTCGGGACACCAGGTCGAGCACCACGTTCTCCACGGTGCGGCGGCTCAGCTGGGTCTCCGAGGTGGGCAGCAGACGGTGCGCCAGCACCGGCACGGCCAGCGCCTGGATGTCGTCCGGCAGCACGTAGTCGCGGCCGTCCAGGGCGGCGTGCGCGCGGGCCGCGCGGACCAGGTGCAGGGTGGCCCGGGGGGAGGCGCCGAGCCGCAGCTCGGGGGTGTTGCGGGTGGCGGCGACCAGGTCGACGGCGTACCGGCGGACCGGGTCGGAGACGTACACGCCCTTGACCACGTTGATCAGCTTGAGCAGGTCGGAGGCGTGCGCGACCGGCTGCAGCTTGTCCAGCGGATTGGCGGCCGAGTGCAGGTCGAGCATCGCGTACTCGGCCTCGGGGCTCGGGTAGCCGATCGAGATGCGGGCCATGAAGCGGTCGCGCTGGGCCTCCGGCAGGGCGTAGGTGCCCTCCATCTCGACCGGGTTCTGGGTGGCGATCACCATGAACGGCGAGGGCAGCTCGTAGGAGGTGCCGTCGATGGTGACCTGACGCTCCTCCATCGACTCCAGCAGCGCCGACTGGGTCTTCGGCGAGGCCCGGTTGATCTCGTCGCCGACCACGATCTGCGCGAAGATCGCGCCGGGCCGGAACTCGAAGTCCCGCTGGTACTGGTCGAAGACGTTGGTGCCGGTGACGTCGGACGGCAGCAGGTCCGGGGTGAACTGGATCCGGCGGACCGTGCAGTCCACCGAGCGGGCCAGCGCCTTGGCGAGCATGGTCTTGCCGACGCCGGGCACGTCCTCCAGCAGCAGGTGGCCCTCGGCGAGCAGCACGGTCAGCGCGATCCGGACCGCCTCGGGCTTGCCCTCGATCACGCTCTCGACGGACGCCCGGACCCGGTCGACCACCGCCGTCAACTCCGCCAGCCCGGCAGGCTCCCGGCGCTCGTGCCGGTCCGCCGTCGGCTGCTCCGAGCCCTGCCCGTTGATGGTCGTCACCCGTACGCTCCCATGTGCAGCAGTCACCGGGCGGCTGGTTCGACCTCCGCCCACCCCGAATACTTGGCGCATTCTTCCCTGTCCCCCGGCCAGAAGTCACCCGGCCGGGCGACTCGCGAAGGCTGTCCCGGTTTGGGACGAGGGTGCGGGCCGAACGGTTTCAGCGGATTTCGCGGAGCAGCCCGGTGTGCACGTCGAAGACGAATCCGCGCACGTCGTCGCGGTGCGGCAGGAACGGCGAGGTCCGTACCCGCTGCATGGACTGGCGGACGTCGCCGTCCAGATCGCTGAAGGCCTCCACCGCCCACTGTGGGCGCTGGCCGACCTCGCGCTCGAGTTCGTGCCGGAAGTCCTCGGTCAGGCCGAGCAGTCCGCAGCCGGTGTGGTGGATCAGCACCACCGTGCGGGTGCCCAGGGCGCGCTGGCTGATGGTCAGGGAACGGATGGTGTCGTCGGTGACCACGCCACCCGCGTTGCGGATGATGTGGGCGTCACCGAGTTCCAGGCCGAGTGCGGCGAACAGGTCGAGCCGGGCGTCCATGCACGCCACCACGGCGACCTTGCGCACCGGACGGGCGTCCATGCCGCCGTCCCGGAAGGTCTCGGCGTAGGAGCGGTTGGCTGCCACGAAGCGGTCGGTCTCGGACGGCCGGTCGGTGCCGGGAGCAGGTGCCATGGCGACGACGGTAGTGGGGTCGCGCGGGCGGCGGGGCCCACCTGCGAAAGCCTTTACCAGCCCTCTTCGGACGGCTTCGACCCGGTTCGACCGGCGCACCCGGAGCGTTCCGCGCCCCGTCCGGTCGGGGGCCCTCAGTACGGGCCCGACCTGCGCAAACCGATACGGCCGGGCGGGTGGTGCGCCGTCGCGGAGCGTTGACTGGCGAGGCGTGGGCGATAGTCTGGCGGCGCAGTGGAGCACGGCGGAAGGCACCCGGCAACCGGGCGCCCGGCCGCTCTCCGCACCGGGCCCACCGGCCCGTACGCAGCCCGCGGCCTCCTCCCGCTCCGTGCCCACCTGGCGCACCTTCCCCGGCGCCGGGCGGTCGCTCCTTCCCCCGAGCGAGCGGGCGGGGACCACGGGTGGCGTGCGGAACCGGCGGGCCGGTAGGCGAGAATGGCGGGGCCACACCTGCACCTGAGGAAGGGCCCCGCCCCCGTATGAGTACCGACAGCCCCAACCCCCGGCACATTCCGGTGATGCTGGAGCGCTGCCTGGACGCGCTCGCCCCGGCGATCTCCGCGCCCGGCGCCGTGGTGGTGGACGCCACCCTGGGCCTGGGCGGCCACAGCGAGGCACTGCTGACCCGCTTCCCCGAGGTCCGGCTGGTCGCCGTGGACCGCGACCCGCAGGCACTGAAGCTGTCCGGCGAGCGGCTGGCCCGCTTCGGCGAGCGCGCCACCCTGGTGCACGCGGTCTACGACGAGATCCCGCAGGTGCTGGCCGACCTCGGCATCCCCGCTGTGCAGGGCGTGCTGTTCGACCTCGGCGTGTCCTCGATGCAGCTGGACGAGGCCGACCGCGGCTTCGCCTACGCCCAGGACGCGCCGCTGGACATGCGGATGGACCAGACCCGCGGCATCTCCGCCGCCGAGGTCCTCAACACCTACAGCCACGGCGACCTGGCCCGGATCCTGAAGGTGTACGGCGAGGAGCGGTTCGCCGGGAAGATCGCCTCCGCGGTGCTGCGGGAACGCGAGAAGGAACCGTTCACCACCAGTGCTCGTCTGGTGGAGTTGGTGCGGAATGCCATTCCGGCCGCCACCCGGCGGACCGGCGGCAACCCGGCCAAGCGGACCTTCCAGGCGCTGCGGATCGAGGTCAACGGCGAACTGGAGGTGCTGGACCGGGCCATTCCCGGCGCACTGGACGCCCTCGCGATGGGCGGTCGGATCGTCGTGATGTCCTACCAGTCCTTGGAGGACCGTCTGGTCAAGCAATACCTCCAGGCCGGGGCCACCTCGACCGCCCCGCCGGGCCTGCCGGTGATCCCCGAGGAGCTCCAGCCCTGGCTGAAGTTGCTCACCCGAGGAGCCGAACTGGCGACCGAGGAGGAGATCGAGGAGAACCGGCGCGCCGCACCCGTTCGGCTGCGCGTGGCGGAGAGGATCAGGGAGACCCGGAGGTAGCCAGCCGCCGGGAGCAGCGGAACGAAGGGGAGTGGAGCGGTGCCGGTGGCCGGCGAGCGGACCCGGGGGCGCGTCCCCGGGCAGGGGGGCAGGGCACGGATCACCGTCCGGCCCGGGGCGCGCTCGATGCGGGGGCGCGCCCCGTTCGCGGTGCTGGTGGTGACTCTGCTGTCGGCCGGGCTGCTCGGCCTGCTGATGCTCAACACCGCCCTCAACGAGGGCTCGTTCACGATGTCCCGGCTGAAGAAGCAGACCACCGAGGCCACCGACCAGCAGCAGTCCCTCCAGCAGGAGATCGCCGCCCAGTCCGCGCCCGACGCGCTGGAGCAGCGCGCCCGCGAGCTCGGCATGGTCCCCGGCGGCGCCCCGGTCTTCCTCGGCGCCGACGGCAGCGTCACCGGCAAGCCCAAGGCCGCCGAGGACAGCCCGCCGGTGCCGCGCAGCAGTTCCGATCCCTGGCAGCGCCCCGGCGGCGCCTCCGGCTCGCCGTCGCCCTCGGCGGCGCCGAGCTCCGGCGACCCGGGCATCGAGCTGGCCCCCGCGCCGCCCGCCAGTGCCCCGGCCGGGGCCCAGCGGTGAGCCGTCCGCCAGGCGACGCCGACCGCCCGCGCCGCACCCCGCCGGCCGGCGGCCGCCCCGCCGCGCCCCGCCGCCGGGTCGGCGAGCCGCGCCGTTCCGCCGACGGCGCCCCGCCGCGCCCGGCCCGTCCGGCCCGCCCGCGGCCGTCCGACGGGGAGCGCCGGCCCGCCGCCCGGCCCCGGCCGCGCCCCGACGTCCGCCGCCCCGCCCCGGGCCGCCGCCCGGCGTCCGCCCCGCGGGCCATCAAGCTGGCCGATCCGAAGCGCCGGCTGCGGCTGGTGACGGTCAGTCTGGGCCTGGTGTTCGCGATCTTCGCGGGCCGGCTGGTGCAGCTCCAGCTGCTGGACTCCGACGCGCTGGCGGCCGGCGCGGGCGCCAACAAGTACGTGCGGGTGAAGCTGCCCGCCGAGCGCGGCTCGATCACCGCCGCCGACGGCACCGTGCTGGCCACCACCGTGGACGCGTACGACATCACCGCCGACCCGACCATGTTCACCCCCGAGGCGACCCACCTTCCGGACGCCCCGGAGCAGGCCGCGGGGCTGCTCGCGCCGATCCTCGGCGTGTCGAAGGAGAAGCTGGCGGGCTCGCTGCACCCGAACGCGAAGAACCCGAAGAGCCAGTACGCCCTGCTGACCTCCCGTCAGACCCCGCAGGCCAAGGCGCAGATCGCCGACCTGAAGTCCTCGCTGGCCAGGCAGACCGACACGGCCAACTGCCGGGGCCAGCGCGAACTGCTCGGCAAGCCCGCCGAGAAGGGCGGCCGGCAGTTCCTCGACAACGCCTGCGTGAACCCGCTGGCCGGGGTGTTCTGGGAGCAGTCGACCAAGCGCAGCTACCCGGCGAACGGCCTGGCCGCCAACCTGGTCGGCTTCGTCAACGCCGAGGGCACCGGCACCGGCGGCCTGGAACTCCAGTACCAGCAACAGCTGGCCGGCGAGGACGGCTACTCCACCTACGCCTCGGCCGGGGGCCGCCGGGTCGCCACCGCCGGCGGCAGCCGGCAGGACGCGGTGCCCGGCAACGACCTGCGGCTGACGGTGAACCCGGACATCCAGTGGGCGGCGCAGCGTGCCATCACCGACCAGGTGTCCAACTCCGGTGCGGAGAAGGGCTATGTGATCGTCCAGGACGTGAAGACCGGTCAGGTGCTGGCGATGGCGTCATCCCCGGGCTTCAACCCGAACGACCTGTCCTCGGCCCGCGCCGACCAGCTCGGCAACCCGGCCCTGCAGGACGCCTACGAGCCGGGCTCCACCGCGAAGCTGATGACCATGGCCGCGGTGCTGGACACCGGCTCGGCGAACTGGGACACCCACGTCACCGTGCCGAACACCCTGCAGCGCTCCGACCGGGTGTTCCACGACGACATCGACCACGAGACCTGGTACCTGACGCTGGCCGGCGTGCTCGCCAAGTCGTCCAACATCGGCACCATCGAGGCCGCCGAACACCTGGGCGCCACCCAAGCCGAGTCCAACAAGGTGCTCGCCGGGTACCTCGACAAGTTCGGCATCGGCAAGCCCACCGGGCTGGGATTCCCCGGGGAGACCCGCGGCATCCTGGCCAAGCCGGAGGACTGGAACGGCTCGCAGCAGTACACCATCCCGTTCGGCCAGGGCCTCTCGGTGAACGCCCTGCAGGCCACCTCGGTGTTCTCCACCATCGCCAACGGCGGCGTACGGGTCGCGCCCAGTCTGCTGGCCGGCACCACCGGCCCGGACGGGCGGTTCACGCCCGCGCCGGCCGGGGCGCAGAGCCGGGTGGTGACGGAAGCGACCGCGAAGACGCTGACCGAGATGCTGGAGTCCGTCGTCACCGACGAGCAGGGCACCGGCAACAAGGCGCAGATCCCGGGCTACCGGGTGGCCGGAAAGACCGGCACCGCCGACCGGGTGGACCCGAAGACCGGCAAGTACTCCGGGTACACCGCCTCCTTCATCGGCTTCGCGCCCGCCGACCAGCCCCGGGTGACGGTTTCCTGCGTCATCCAGCACCCGGTCAACGGGCACTTCGGCGGGCAGCTGTGCGGGCCCGTGTTCAAGCAGGTGATGGAGTTCACCCTCAAGACCCTCCAGGTTCCGCCGAGCGGCAGCGAGGCGCCGAACCTGCCCGTCGACTGGAAGCCCTGAGATGAGCGACACCCCCGACACTTCGCGGCGCGCCGAGCGCGATGTGAGCAGCGTCACGACCGGGGCCCGGTTTGGCCCAGGGGGGCATGGGGCCGATAGCCTTCCGGCCGTGCCGAAATCCGATCAAATCTCCGCGAGTCCCCCTCGTCCGAGCCGCGCCGCGGCGCTGCCCCTCGCCGAGGCGGCCCGGTTGCTCGGGCTGCCGACCGTTGACGGGCCCGCCGTCACCGGCATCACCCACGACTCCCGGGCGGTGCGTCCGGGCGACGTGTACGTCGCCTTCCCCGGCGCCAACCACCACGGTGCGGCGTTCGCCGCCGGTGCGGTGGCGTCCGGCGCGGTCGCGGTGCTCACCGACGCCGCCGGCGCGGAGCTGGCCGCCGGCGCGGGCGTGCCGCTGCTGGTGGTGGACAGCCCGCGAGCGGTGATGGGCGAGCTCGCCGCGGCGGTCTACGGGGCCGCCGCCGAGCGGATGCTGATGATCGGCCTGACCGGCACCAACGGCAAGACCACCACCTCGTACCTGGTCGAGGGCGGCCTGCGCGGGGCCGGCCGGCTGCCCGGCGTGATCGGCACCGTCGAGATGCGGGTCGGCACCGAGCGGATCAAGTCCGAGCGCACCACCCCCGAGGCCACCGACCTGCACGCGGTGCTCGCCGTGATGAACGAGTCCGGCGCCGACTCGGTGGTCATGGAGGTCTCCAGCCACGCGCTGGTGTACGGCCGCACCGACGGCGTGGCCTACGACGTCGCGCTGTTCAACAACCTGACGCCGGAACACCTCGACTTCCACCCCGACATGGAGGACTACTACCGGGCCAAGGCCCGGCTGTTCGAGCCCGGCAAGGCCCGGCTCGGCGTCGCCAACCGCGACGACTCCTACGGCCGCCGGCTGGCCGGCGAGGCCCGGATCCCGATGGTGACGTTCTCCGCCGCGGGCGACCCGGCAGCCGACTGGCGCGCCGTCGACGTCCAGCTCGGCCCGGCCGGCTCCACCTTCACCGTGCTCGGCCCGGACGGCGCCCGCGCCGAGGCCTCGGTGCCGCTCCCCGGCCCGTTCAACGTCTCCAACGCGCTCGGCGCGATCACCGCGCTGGTCACCGCCGGCATCGAGCTGGACGCCGCGGTCGCCGGGGTGGCCCAGGTCCCGGGCGTGCCCGGCCGGCTGGAGAAGGTCGACGCCGGGCAGGCGTACGTCGCCGTGGTCGACTACGCGCACAAGCCGGACGCGCTCAGCGCCGTGCTCGCCTCGCTGCGCGAGGTCACCAAGGGCCGGCTGCACGTCGTCGTCGGCTGCGGCGGCGACCGCGACCCGTACAAGCGCGCCCCGATGGGGGCGATCGCCGCCCGGCTCGCCGACACCGCCGTCCTCACCAGCGACAACCCGCGTTCCGAGGACGCGCTGGCGATCCTCGCCACCATGCTGAGCGGCGCCGCCGAGGTGCCCGAGGACGAGCGCGCCGAGGTGCTCGCCGTCCCCGACCGCGCCGAGGCGATCGCGCTGGCCGTCGCCCGGGCGCACGCCGGGGACACCGTCCTGGTGGCGGGCAAGGGCCACGAGCTCGGGCAGTACGTGAAGGGCGAGGTCCGCCCGTTCGACGACCGCGAGGTACTGCGGGTCGCGATGGAGCAGTTGATGGAGGCAGACCGGTGATCGCACTTTCCCTGGCCGAGGCCGCGAAGGCGGTCGACGGCACCCTGGACGCGGCCGACCCGGACGCGCTGATCACCGGCGCGGTGGTCACCGACAACCGGAAGATCGAGCCCGGCGGCCTGTTCGTGTGCGTGCTCGGCGAACGCGTCGACGGCCACGACTTCGCCGCCAAGGCGGTCGCCGACGGCGCGGTCGCGGTGCTCGCCACCCGCCCGGTCGGCGTGCCCGCGATCCTGGTCGACGACGTGGTCGTCGCGCTCGGCCGGCTCGCCCGCGCCGTGGTCGCCCGCGCCCCGCAGGCCGCGCTGGTGGGCCTTACCGGATCCTCCGGCAAGACCTCCACCAAGGACCTGATCGCCCAGGTGCTGTCCGTTGCCGGTGAGACGGTGTACGCCACCGGCAACGCCAACAACGAGATCGGCCACCCGCTGACGGCCCTGCGGATCACTCCGACCACCCGTCACCTGGTGATGGAGATGGGCGCCCGACACAAGGGCGACATCGAGTACCTGACCGGCATCACCCCGCCCACCGTCGGCCTGGTGCTGAACATCGGCACCGCGCACGTCGGCGAGTTCGGCTCCAAGCAGGGCATCGCCGAGGCCAAGGGCGAGATGGTGGAGGCGCTGTCGGCCGACGGCGTCGCCGTGCTGAACGCCGACGACCCGCTGGTGCGTGCCATGAGCAGCCGCACCAAGGCCCGCGTCGTGCTGTTCGGCGAATCCTCGGACGCACACATCCGTGCCACCGATGTTCGCCTGGACGCCACCGGGCGGCCACAGTTCACGCTCAGCACCCCGGCCGGTTCCGCACCCGTGCAGCTGCGCCTGTACGGTGAGCACCACGTCTCGAACGCCCTCGCCGCCGCTGCGGTGGCGGTGGAGCTCGGGATGCCCGTCGACCGCGTCGCCGAGGCACTCGGCGAAGCCGGTGCGCTGTCCCGTTGGCGCATGGAGGTGGTCGACCGGGCCGATGGCCTGACCGTCGTCAACGACGCCTACAATGCGAACCCGGAGTCCATGCGGGCCGCGCTGCGGGCACTGGCGACGATGGCGGGCAAGGGCCCGGAGCGCCGCCGCACCTGGGCGGTGCTCGGTGAGATGCGGGAGCTCGGCGAGGACAGCTTCGACGAGCACGACGCCATCGGACGGCTCGCCGTCCGGCTCGACATCACCAAGCTGGTGGCGGTCGGCGGACGCGAGGCGGCCCGGATGGAACTGGGCGCGAGAAACGAAGGTTCGTGGGGTGAGGAGTCGGTGCTGGTGTCCGACGCGGACGCGGCGATCGAGCTGCTGCGCAGTCAGGTGCGGCCGGGGGACGTGGTCCTGGTGAAGGCATCCCGTTCGGTCGGCCTCGAGAAGGTCGCCGAGGCACTGCTCGCGGACGGTGCCGCGAAGTGAAGCAGATCCTCTTCTCCGGCCTGATCGGCCTGGTGCTGACGCTGCTCGGCACCCCCGCCCTGATCAAGCTGCTCGCCAAGCACGGGTACGGCCAGTACATCCGTGACGACGGCCCCAAGGCGCACCACAGCAAGAAGGGCACGCCCACCATGGGCGGCATTGCCTTCATCCTGGCCACCCTGATCGCCTACTTCGCGACTAAGGCGATAACGGGCGAGTCGCCCACTGCCTCCGGCCTGCTGGTGCTGTTCCTGACCACCGGCCTGGGCCTGGTCGGCTTCCTGGACGACTACATCAAGGTGGTCAAGCGCCGTTCGCTGGGCCTGCGGGCCAAGGCGAAGCTGCTCGGCCAGTCCTTCGTGGCGCTCGCCTTCGCCATCCTGGCGCTCCAGTTCAGCGACAGCCGCGGCCTGACCCCGGCGTCCACGCACCTGTCGTTCGCGCAGGACTTCAAGTGGGCCGTCGGCCCGGTGCTGTTCGTCCTCTTCGCCTACTTCATGATCGCCGCGATGTCGAACGGCGTGAACCTGACGGACGGTCTGGACGGCCTCGCCACCGGCGCCTCGGTGATGGTCTTCGGCGCCTACACCTTCATCGGCCTGTGGGAGCACACCCAGAACTGCGCCTACGCGATCAAGGCCACCGCGTCCTGCTTCGAGGTCCGCGACCCGCTGGACCTCGCCGTGGTCGCCGCCGCCCTGATGGGTTCCTGCTTCGGCTTCCTGTGGTGGAACACCTCGCCCGCGAAGATCTTCATGGGTGACACCGGCTCGCTCGCCCTCGGCGGCGCCCTGGCCGGTCTGGCCATCGTCTCCCGCACCGAGCTGCTGCTCGCCGTCCTCGGCGGCCTGTTCGTGATCATCACCCTTTCGGTGATCATCCAGGTCGGCTCGTTCCGGATGACCGGCAAGCGCGTTTTCAAGATGGCGCCACTCCAGCACCACTTCGAACTCAAGGGCTGGAGCGAAGTCCTGATCGTGGTCCGGTTCTGGATCATCCAGGGCCTGTGCGTCGCCGTCGGACTCGGACTCTTCTACGCGGGATGGGTGACCGGATGATCAACCCGGAGTGGGCCGGCCTGCCGGTCGTCGTCGCGGGACTCGGCCTCTCCGGGGTCAGCGCCGCCCGAGTCCTGCACGGGCTCGGCGCGCACGTCACCGTCGTGGACGGCGGCACCGGCCCCGCGCTGGACGCCAAGGCCGCCGCCCTCACCGAACAGGGCATCGCCGTCCGCCTCGGCGACGGCACCACCCTGCCCGAGGGCACCCGGCTGATCGTCACCTCGCCGGGCTGGGCCCCCGACAGCCCGCTGTTCGGCGCCGCCGAGCAGGCCGGCGTCCCGGTCTGGGGCGACGTCGAACTCGCCTGGCGGCTGCGCACCCCACACCCCGCCACCGGCGAGCCGGCCCCCTGGCTGGCCGTCACCGGCACCAACGGCAAGACCACCACCGTCCAGATGCTGGCGTCCATCCTCACCGCCGCCGGCAAGCGCACCGCCGCCGTCGGCAACGTGGGCGTCTCGGTGCTGGACGCGGTCCTCGCCGAGGAGCCCTACGACGTCCTCGCCGTCGAACTCTCCAGCTACCAGCTGCACTGGGCGCCCTCGCTGCGCGTCCACTCCGGCGCGGTGCTCAACCTGGCCCCCGACCACCTCGACTGGCACGGCTCGATGGAGGCCTACGCCGCCGACAAGGGCCGGATCTACCAGGGCAACCAGGTCGCCTGCGTCTACAACCTCGCCGACCCCGCCACCGAGGCACTGGTCCGCGAGGCCGACGTCGAGGAGGGCTGCCGCGCGATCGGCTTCGGCCTCGACGCCCCCAGCATCTCCAACCTCGGCGTCGTGGACGGCCTGCTGGTCGACCGCGCCTTCGTCGCCGACCGGGACCGGGCCGCCGCGGAGATCGGCGCCGTCGCCGACATCCACCCGCCGGCGCCGCACAACATCGCCAACGCGCTCGCCGCCGCCGCGCTCGCCCGGGCGTACGGCGTGGACGCCAAGGCCGTCCGCGACGGGCTGCGCGCCTTCCGGCCCGACGCCCACCGCATCGCGCACGTCGCCGAGGTCGACGGCGTGACCTACGTGGACGACTCCAAGGCCACCAACACCCACGCGACGGCCGCCTCGCTGGCCGCCTACCGCCCCGTGGTGTGGATCGCCGGCGGCCTCGCCAAGGGCGCGACGTTCGACCAGCTGGTCGCCGACGCGGCCCCCCGGCTGCGGGCCGCCGTGCTGATCGGCCAGGACCGGCAGCTGATCCGCGAGGCGCTGGCGCGACACGCCCCGGAAGTCCCGGTGTTCGAACCCGCGCCCGGGAAGACTGGCGCCGAGGCGATGGCCGAGATCGTCCGCGTGGCGGCCGCCGCCGCGCAGAAGGGCGACACCGTCCTGCTCGCACCCGCCTGCGCGTCGATGGACATGTTCACCAACTACGGTGAGCGCGGGGACATGTTCGCGGCGGCGGTTCGAAGCATCTAGGGACGTGTGGGGGCACCTCTCAGCCCTAGCGGGCCGGGAGGTGCCCCCACGCGCCCCTGTCCAGTGGCCCCGAAATGATGAAGGAGACGGACGTGCCGCCCAGCGAGAAGCAGCCGCGTCTGCGACTGGTCTCGGCGACCACGACCACCTTCAAGTCCGCAGGACCCGTCGCGCGGGTGCGCGCAGCGCGTGAGCGGTTCGGGTACTTGATGGCCCGTCCGTTGACGCCCTACTACCTGATCCTGGGTTCGGCGGCGCTGCTGGTGGTGCTCGGGCTGGTGATGGTGTTCTCCGCCTCGCAGAGCGTGGTGGTGGACTTCGGGCTGCCGATGACGTTCTTCTTCCGCAAGCAGCTGATCGCCGTGCTGCTGGGCGGGGCGATCGCCGTCGCGCTCACCCGGGCGCCGGTGAAGGTGCTGCGCACCGCCGTGTACCCGCTGCTGTTCGGGGTGGTGGCCGCGCTGGTGCTGGTGGCGATCCCGGGCATCGGGGTGCGGATCAACGGCAACCGGAACTGGATCAGCCTGGGCTTCTTCCAGATCCAGCCGTCCGAGTTCGCCAAGCTCGCGCTGCTGCTGTGGGCGGCCGACCTGCTGGCCCGCAAGCAGCGCACCCACATGCTCAACCAGTGGAAGCACCTGCTGGTCCCGCTGGTGCCCGGCACCGTCGTGCTGATGATGCTGATCATGCTGGGCGGCGACATGGGCACCACGATGGTGCTGGTCGCGATGCTGTTCGGCCTGCTCTGGATGGTCGGCGCGCCGCTGCGGCTGTTCGCGGCCACCCTGGGCATCGCGGTGGTCGCGTGCACCGCGCTGATCATCACGGTGCCGCACCGCCTGGGCCGGCTGGCCTGCGTCGGCGTCACCAAGCCGGACCCCAACCTGGACTGCTTCCAGGCACTGCACGGACTGTACGCGCTGGCCGCCGGCGGGCCGTTCGGATCCGGACTGGGTGCGGGCGTCGAGAAATGGGGGCAACTCCCGGAGGCGCACACCGACTTCATCTTCGCGGCGACCGGCGAGGAGCTCGGCCTGGTGGGGACGCTGTCCGTGCTCGCGCTCTTCGCGGCACTAGGCTACGCGGGTATCCGTGTGGCTCTCAGCACCACGGACCCGTTCGTCCGGTACGCGGCGGGCGCCGCCACCACGTGGATCATGGCTCAGGCCGTGGTCAACCTGGGGTCGGCGCTGGGACTCCTGCCCATCGCGGGCGTCCCGCTGCCGCTGTTCTCGTACGGTGGTTCCGCGATGCTGTCGGCCATGTGCGCCATCGGGCTGCTGCTGTGCTTCGCGCGCAGCACCCCGGCGGCGAAGGCAGCGCTGGCTGCCCGGCCCCGCCGATGGCGTAAAGGGGCCAACTCCCGGTTCGGGTCCGTCCTGGACCGGGTGGTGCCAGGTAGGAAAACCACAGCGCGGAAGGTCCCCGGGCCAACGCGCAGGGAGCGGTGAATTTCGGTGCATGTCGTACTCGCCGGCGGCGGGACCGCCGGCCACATCGAGCCGGCCATGGCGCTCGCGGACGCGCTGCGCAGGCACGACCCGTCCGTCGGAATCACCGCCCTCGGCACCGAGCGCGGCCTGGAGACCCGGCTGGTCCCGGAGCGCGGCTACGAGCTGGCGCTGATCCCGGCGGTGCCGCTGCCCCGTAAGCCCACCCCCGAGCTGATCACCGTCCCGGGCCGGCTGCGCGGCACCGTGCGGGCCGCCCAGGAGGTCATCGAGCGGGTCAACGCCGACGCGGTGGTCGGCTTCGGCGGCTACGTGGCGATGCCCGCCTACCTGGCCGCCAAGCGCGCCGGGGTGCCGATCGTGGTGCACGAGGCGAACGCCCGTCCGGGCCTGGCCAACAAGATCGGCGCCCGCTACAGCGACTTCGTGGCGGTCTCCACCCCGGACTCCAAGCTGCGCGACTCCCGCTACATCGGCATCCCGCTGCGCCGCACCATCGCCACCCTGGACCGCGGCACGGTGCGCGCGGAGGCCCGGCACTACTTCGGCCTGGACCAGCGCCTGCCCACCCTGCTGGTGTCCGGCGGCTCGCAGGGCGCCCGCCGGCTGAACGAGACGGTGCAGGCGATCGCGCCCCGGCTCCAGCAGTACGGCGTGCAGATCCTGCACGCGGTCGGCCCGAAGAACGAGCTGCCGACCATCGACGACATCCCGGGCATGCCGCCGTACCGCGCGGTGCCGTACGTGGACCGGATGGACCTGGCGTACGCGGCGGCCGACATGATGCTCTGCCGGGCCGGCGCGATGACGGTGGCCGAGCTGGCCGCGGTCGGCCTGCCGGCCGCGTTCGTGCCGTTGCCGATCGGCAACGGCGAGCAGCGGCTGAACGCCCAGCCGATGGTGAAGGCCGGCGGTGGCCTGCTGGTGGACGACGCCGACCTGACCACGGACTGGGTCCTGAAGAACGTGCTGCCGGTGCTCACCGACCCGGCGAAGCTGTGGGAGATGTCGCGCTCCGCCGCCGAGTTCGGCCGCCGGGACGCCGACGACCTGCTGGTGCAGATGGTGTACGAGGCGATCGAGGCCGGCCGCGGCGGCCGCCGCCGTGGCTGACGAGGACTACGAGGAGGAGTTCGGGGAGGACGGCGACGAGGCCCGTCCGCCCCGGCTCCGACTGTCCCGCAGGGGCGTGCTGGTGCTGGCGGTGCTCGGCGCCCTGGTGCTCGGCGCGCTCGGCTGGACGGTGTTCTTCTCCTCCGCGCTGGAGGTCCGCCGGGTGGCCGTCCAGGGCCTGGACTCCGGTAAGTTGAGCCAGGACGAGGTGGAGCGGGCGCTCGGCTCCACCGCCCGCGGCCCGCTGGCCCGGGTGGACCTGGGCCGGGCCGAGCAACTGGTGGGCAAGGTGCCCCGGGTGGCCCGGGTCGAGGTGTGGCGCGGCTGGCCGCACACGCTGCGGGTGAAGGTGACGGAACGTCAACCGGTGGCGGCGATCCGTGCCGAGGACGGCCGGTTCGTCCAGGTCGACGCGCTGGGTGTGGAATTCGCCACCGAGCCGCAGCCGCCGAGCGGCGTACCGCTGGTGGCGCTCGAACTCGGCCAGCCGGCCAACGACGCACTGGCCGTCATCGACCGCCCCACGCTGGTCCGTTCGGCGATCACGGTGGCCGCCGGCCTCCCGTCGGAGGTGGCGAAGCAGGCCGGTTCGCTCACGGTCTATTCGTACGACGACATCCGCCTCCAACTCGCCTCCGGCGCAACGGTTCGCTGGGGCAGCGCGGAGGACACCGCCCGCAAGGCACGGGTGTTGACGGCCCTGCTCGGCCGGAAGGCGTCGAATTACGACGTGAGTGCGCCGGATGCTCCGGCGGTGTCCGGCTGATCCGGTAAGTTCATTGCCCGGGGGAGGTATTGACGGAGCCGAGGCTCCGGTCCGACCCTTGGTGGTCACCCCGGTTTCACCGGGGGGTCGATGATCACATAGGCTCAAAAGAAAAAGGGAAGCTCGGCGTGTTCGTTGGAACACGCGTTGGTTGCGACCTACTGTCCTGTGTCAACGAGCTGTGCTTGACAACGAACTGACACCGGCACAGCGATAACCCTCAACCTCAAGTTTAGGGTTCGGGTTGGAACCACGTGCTTCCCACCCATCGACATCCGTCGGCCTTCGTATCCAGGGGAGCCGACCCGGAAATTCGAGGCGAGAGGCCCCGACGTGGCAGCACCCCAGAATTACCTCGCGGTCATCAAGGTCGTCGGCATCGGTGGCGGAGGCGTCAACGCCATCAACCGGATGATCGAGGTCGGGCTCAAGGGCGTCGAGTTCATCGCGATCAACACCGATGCGCAGGCCCTCCTGATGAGCGACGCCGACGTGAAGCTCGACGTCGGCCGTGAGCTCACCCGCGGCCTCGGCGCCGGCGCCAACCCGGAGGTCGGCCGGAAGGCCGCGGAGGACCACCGCGAGGAGATCGAGGAGGTCCTCAAGGGGGCCGACATGGTCTTCGTGACGGCCGGCGAGGGCGGCGGCACCGGCACCGGCGGCGCGCCCGTGGTGGCCAACATCGCCCGCTCGCTCGGCGCGCTGACCATCGGTGTGGTCACCCGCCCGTTCACCTTCGAGGGCCGCCGTCGCGCCAACCAGGCCGAGGACGGCATCGCCTCGCTGCGCGAGCAGGTCGACACCCTGATCGTGATCCCCAACGACCGGCTGCTGTCGATCTCCGACCGCCAGGTCTCGGTGCTGGACGCGTTCCGCTCCGCCGACCAGGTGCTGCTCTCCGGTGTCCAGGGCATCACCGACCTGATCACCACCCCGGGTCTGATCAACCTGGACTTTGCCGACGTCAAGTCGGTGATGTCGGACGCCGGTTCGGCGCTGATGGGGATCGGCTCGGCGCGCGGCGAGGACCGTGCCAAGGCCGCCGCCGTGATGGCGATCTCCTCGCCGCTGCTGGAGGCCTCGATCGACGGCGCCCGCGGTGTGCTGCTGTCCATCTCCGGCGGCTCCGACCTCGGCCTGTTCGAGATCAACGAGGCGGCCCAGCTGGTCAGCGAGGCCGCCCACCCCGAGGCGAACATCATCTTCGGTGCGGTCATCGACGACGCGCTCGGCGACGAGGTCCGGGTCACCGTGATCGCGGCAGGCTTCGACGGCGGGCAGCCGCCGGCCATCGTCCGCGAGCCGGTGGTCAAGTCGGCCTCCAGCTCAGCGTCGAGCAGCAGCTCCCCGGCCGCCCCGGAGCGTCCGGCCACCCGCCCGTCCTACGGTTCGATCGGTTCGGTCACCCGCTCCGACGAGCCGACCCGTCCGTCCGAGGCCCCGGTGCCGGTGACCACCGCCGCGCCGGTGCCGCCGCAGGTGCAGCCGGTGCGCCAGCCGTACGTCGAGAGCCCCGCCGAGGAGCTCGACGTGCCGGACTTCCTGAAGTGATCCAAGCGGCCTTTCGCAACGGTGCTCACTTCGCCTCCACCACCCGGTGGGGCGGGGTGAGCACCGCGCCGTACGGGGAGCTCAACCTCGGCGGTGCGGTGGGCGACTCGCCCGAAGCCGTAGTGCAGAACCGTTTCTTCGCAGCCCGCGAACTGGGACTGGATCCGGCCGATGTGGTCTGGATGAACCAGGTGCACGGCGCCGACGTCGCGGTGGTGACGGACCGCCAGCCCGCCGGGTACGCCCCGACGGTGGACGCGGTGGTCACCGACCGTCCGCTGGCCCTCGCGGTGCTCACCGCCGACTGCGTGCCGGTGCTGCTGGCCGACCCCGAGGCCGGCGTGACCGGCGCGGCGCACGCCGGGCGACCGGGCCTGGCGGCGGGGGTCGTCCCCGCGGTGGTCGCCGCGATGCGTGAACTCGGGGCCCGCCCCGAGCGGATCCTCGCCGCCACCGGCCCCGCCGTGTGTGGCCGTTGCTACGAAGTGCCGGAGGCGATGCGCGCCGAGGTGGCCGCGCTCGTCCCGGCCGCCCGGTCGGAAACCTCCTGGGGCACTCCCGCCCTGGACGTGCCGGCCGGCGTCGCCGCCCAACTCGCCGAGGCGGGCGTGCGCGATGTGGTGCGATCTTCTGTCTGCACCATGGAATCCCCGGACCACTACTCCTACCGTCGGGAGCAGCGGACCGGCCGACTCGCAAGCTACGTCTGGCTGGGGCCTGCACTCTCATGACGAACGACATCTTCGGTCCGTTCCCCGGTGGCGCCGACTTCGCGGCCGCCCTGACGGACGCTCAGCGCGACCGCTTCGACCAACTCGGTGCCAACCTCGACGTGGTCGAGCGGCGGATCGCCGACGCCTGTGCCGCGGCCGGGCGCCCGCGCGAGGAGGTCACCCTGATCGTGGTGACCAAGACCTACCCTGCCGAGGACACCGCGCTGCTCGCCGGACTCGGCGTCACCGACGTTGCGGAGAACCGCGACCAGGACGCCGCCCCGAAGGCCGAACGCTGCGTCAACCTCCCGTTGACCTGGCACTTCGTCGGCCAGCTGCAGACCAACAAGGCCCGTTCGGTGGTCCGTTACGCCGATCTGGTGCATTCGGTGGACCGGGACCGTCTGGTCGACTCGCTCGCCGCGGCCGTCCGCAACGTCGAACGGCCGCCGCTGGGCTGCCTGGTGCAGGTCGCTCTTGACAAGGAGTCGGGCGAGGGCGAGCACCGTGCGGGCGTGGCGCCCGCCGACGTGCTCGCGCTGGCCGGGAAGATCGCCGACACGCCCGGGCTGCGAATGGACGGTGTGATGACGGTCGCACCGCTCGCGGGCCCCTTGGCGGGCGACCCCGCGCGCTCCTTCGCGCGCCTTGCGGAAATCGCAAGCGCCGTACGCGCCGAGCATCCGACTGCCACGATGGTTTCGGCAGGGATGAGCGGAGATTTGGAGCAGGCGATCGCCGCCGGAGCGACACATGTACGCGTCGGTACGGCGGTACTCGGAGTGCGGTCACCGCTCGGGTAACGTCACCGAGTAAGTAGATCAGACTGCAGGACAAAATAGGACAGAACCTAGCAGATGATCAGTCTGCTGGGCAACCGTGGATCGCATCCGAGCGCACACCTCCGCGGTCTGACGGACCGTCGGCCTGACCGGCCGTGACCATCACGGCGTCCGCAGGTGAACGGTGGGCGCATGAGCGGAGGAGACAGCAGCATGGCCGGCGCGATGCGCAAAATGGCGGTCTATCTCGGCCTGGTCGAGGACGAGACCTACGACAGCCAGGGGTACGACCCCGACGACGACTACGACACGGACCCGGAGCCGATCCGCACCGGTCGCACCGAGGACCTGCGGGCCGCGGCCCCCGCCGCGGCGGCCGCCGCGCAGCCGGCGCCCGTGGCCCAGATCGCGCCCCAGCCGGTGCCCGCCGCGGTGCCGATCCGTCAGGAGCAGCCGCGCATGGCTCCCGTGTCGTCCATCACATCCGAGCGCCACCGCAACCTGGAGAAGAGCACCCCGGTGATCATGCCCAAGGTCGTCAACGAACGAGAGCCCTACCGCATCACCACGCTGCACCCCCGGACCTACAACGAGGCCCGTACGATCGGGGAGCAGTTCCGTGGCGGCACGCCCGTGATCATGAATTTGACCGAGATGGACGACACGGATGCCAAGCGGCTCGTAGACTTCGCGGCTGGACTGGTCTTCGGTCTGCACGGCAGTATCGAGCGCGTGACACAGAAGGTGTTCCTCCTGTCGCCTGCTAACGTCGATGTCACGGCGGAGGACAAGGCTCGGATCGCCGAGGGTGGGTTCTTCAACCAGAGCTGACCCGGCCACGACTTTCTGTGTGGATCAGTTTGACAGTGCGTCACTGACGGACTGCCGGTCAGGGAGAGGGAGAAGTGATGGGGATCTTCGGTTCGGTGCTCTATTGGGTGCTGACCGTGTTCCTGTTGATCCTGCTCTTCAGGCTGGTGATGGACTGGGTGTTCCAGTTCGCTCGATCGTGGCGTCCTGGGAAGGCCATGGTCGTGGTGCTGGAGGCCACGTACACTGTCACGGATCCGCCACTCAAGCTTCTTCGGCGATTCATCCCGCCGTTGCGTCTCGGGGGCGTGGCGCTCGACCTGTCCTTCTTCGTACTGATGATCATTGTGTATGTCCTGATCTCGCTCGTGCAGCGCCTGTCGTTCTGAACGATGCGACAGGATGCCGGTCCGACGATCACGTTGAGGTGAAGAGATGCCATTGACCCCCGAGGACGTTCGGAACAAGCAGTTCACGACCGTCCGGCTGCGCGAAGGCTATGACGAGGACGAGGTCGATGCCTTCCTCGACGAGGTCGAAGCCGAGCTGACCCGCCTGCTGCGCGAGAACGAGGACCTGCGCGCCAAGCTGGCGGCCGCCACCCGTGCTGCCGCGCAGAACCAGGCGAACATGCGCAAGGAGCAGCAGGCTCCGCAGGACGGCGGACGCCCCGGCGCTCCCGTGCCCGCCGCCATATCCGGCCCCCCGGTGCCCGGCCAGCAGCAGGGCCCCGGTCCGCAGCAGCTCGGTGGCCCGCAGCAGCTCGCCGGCCCCCAGCAGGGGATGGGCAACCAGCCGCTCGGCCTGCCGTCCGGCGCGCCGCAGCTGCCTGCCGGTCAGGGCGGCCCGATGGGCGGTCCGATGGGCAACCCGATGCAGCAGCAGCAGATGGGCCAGACCATGGGCGGCCAGCAGCAGCTGGTCCAGCCGATGGGCGGTCAGATGCTGCAGCCGATGGGCAACCCGATGCAGCAGCAGATGGGTCAGACCATGGGCGGGCAGCAGCTCGGCGGGCAGCAGCTCGGTGGGCAGCAGCTCCAGCCGATGGGTGGCCAGCAGCTGCAGCCGATGGGTGGCCCGATGGGCAACCCGATGCAGCAGCAGCAGGGTCCCGGTGGCGACAGCGCCGCCCGGGTGCTCGCGCTCGCCCAGCAGACTGCCGACCAGGCCATCTCCGAGGCCCGTTCCGAGGCCAACAAGATTGTCGGCGAGGCCCGCAGCCGCGCCGAGGGTCTGGAGCGCGACGCCCGTGCCAAGGCTGACGCGCTGGAGCGGGACGCGCAGGAGAAGCACCGCGTCGCGATGGGCTCGCTGGAGTCCGCCCGCGCCACGCTGGAGCGCAAGGTCGAGGACCTGCGTGCCTTCGAGCGCGAGTACCGCACGCGACTGAAGTCCTACCTGGAGACCCAGCTGCGTCAGCTGGAGTCGCAGGCGGACGACTCGCTCGCCCCGCCGCGGATCCCCGCCACCGCGTCGCTGCCGCCGGCCGCGTCGTCGATGGCGCCCGCCGGTGCCGGCGCGATGTCCTCCTCGGCACCGTCGTTCGGGTCCACCCCGTCCTTCGGCGGCAACCAGTCCTTCGGTGGCAGCTCCTTCGGCAGCTCGGCCGGCACCCCGTCGTTCGGTGGCGCCTCCGCGAGCTCCAACGGGGCGATGGCGCCGGCGGGCATGACCCAGCCGATGGCGGCCGTGCGGCCGCAGCCTCCGCAGCCGATGCAGCAGGCTCCCGCTCCGATGCGAGGGTTCCTGATCGACGAGGACGGCGACAACTAGCGGTCCCGCAACGCGTAATCGAAAGGGCGCCCTTGGCCACGACGGCCGGGGGCGCCCTTCGCGTTTGCGCGTGGAGTCGGTGGGTCGGGCGCACAGAGATCCGCCCGGGGACGGGAGTTCGGTCCTCGGGCGGATCTTGCGGTTCGTGCGAGGTTGCTCGCGCGAGCGGGTGGGTGTGAGAAGGGGCGCTGGGGGTACCCCCAGGCGAAGCCGAGGGGCGGAACTGCGCGCCGAGCGCAGGCCCGTCCGCAAGGTCGCGATCACGTGCAAGTCATTGCTCGCGTCGCGATCTTGCGGTTGGGGCCTTCCGCTTCGCGCAGTTCCACGCGCCCCTGACCGTTAGGCCCGTCGCAGCGTGAACTCCAGCGAGAGGCTCTCGTCGGAGAAGCGGGGGGCGTCGGGGTCGGTGATGGTGAGGCCGAGGGACTCGGCCAGGACCTCGGCGGCGACCAGGGACTGGTGCTCGGTCAGCGCGGCGAGGGTGTCCTCGTCGGTGGTGGCGAGCTGGAGGTGGATGCGGTCGGCGACGTCCAGGCCGGAGTTCTTGCGGGCCTCCTGGATCTGGCGGATCGCGTCGCGGACCACGCCGAGGCGCTTGAGCTCGGGGGTGATCGCCAGGTCGAGGGCGACGGTCGCGCCGGACTCGTTGGCGACGGCCCAACCCTCGCGCGGGGTCTCGGTGATGATGACCTCGTCGGGGGAGAGGGCCACCGTCTCGCCGTTCAGTTCGACCGAGGTCTCGCCAGTGGCGCGCAGCTCCGCGGCGAGGCGGGCGGCGTCGGCCGCGGCGACGGCCTTGGCGACGTCCTGGACGCCCTTGCCGAAACGCTTGCCGAGGGCACGGAAGTTGGCCTTGGCGGAGGTGTCGACGAGGGAGCCGCCGACCGCAGCGAGGGACTCCAGGACGGAGACGTTGAGCTCTTCGGCGATCTGGGCGCGCAGGTCGGCGGGGAGTTCCTCCCAGCCCTGGGCGGCGATCAGCGCGCGGGACAGCGGCTGACGCGTCTTGACGCCGCTCTCGGCGCGGGTGGCGCGGCCGAGTTCGACCAGGCGGCGGACCAGTGCCATGTGCTTGGAGAGCTCGGTGTCGATGAGCGTCTCGTCGGCGACCGGCCAGCTGCTGAGGTGGACGGAGAGCGGGGCATCCGGGGTGACCGGGACGACCAGGTCCTGCCAGACCCGCTCGGTGATGAACGGGGTCAGCGGGGCCATCAGGCGGGTGACGGTCTCCAGCGCCTCGTGCAGGGTGGCGAGCGCGGCGGCGTCGCCCTGCCAGAAGCGGCGGCGGCCGCGGCGGACGTACCAGTTGGAGAGGTCGTCGACGAAGCCGGACAGCAGCTTGCCGGCCCGCTGGGTGTCGTACGCCTCGTAGGAGGCGTCCACCTCGCGCACCAGGGTGTGCAGTTCGGACAGCACCCAGCGGTCGAGCTGCGGGCGCTCGGCGGCGGACGGGTCGTTGGCCGAGGGGGCCCAGCCGGCGGTGCGGGCGTACAGGGCCTGGAAGGCGACGGTGTTCCAGTAGGTGAGGAGGGTCTTGCGGACCACCTCCTGGATCGTTCCGTGGCCGACCCGGCGGGCCGACCAGGGGGAGCCGCCGGCGGCCATGAACCAGCGGATCGCGTCGGCGCCGTGCTGGTCCATCAGCGGGATCGGCTGGAGGATGTTGCCCAGGTGCTTGGACATCTTCCGGCCGTCCTCGGCCAGGATGTGGCCCAGGCAGACGACGTTCTCGTAGCTGTTCTTGTCGAACACCAGGGTGCCGACGGCCATCAGCGTGTAGAACCAGCCGCGGGTCTGGTCGATCGCCTCGGAGATGAACTGCGCCGGGTAGCGCTGCTCGAACAGCTCCTTGTTGCGGTACGGGTAGCCGTACTGCGCGAACGGCATGGAACCCGAGTCGTACCAGGCGTCGATCACCTCGGGCACCCGGACCGCGGTGGTGGAGCACTGCGGGCAGGGGAAGGTGACCTCGTCGATGAACGGGCGGTGCGGGTCGAGGGCCGACTGGTCGGTGCCGGTCAGCTCGGAGAGCTGGGCGAGCGAGCCGACACAGGTCAGGTGGTCGTCCGCGCAGCGCCAGATCGGCAGCGGGGTGCCCCAGTAGCGGTTGCGGGACAGCGCCCAGTCGATGTTGTTGTTCAGCCAGTCGCCGAAGCGGCCGTGCTTGACCGTCTCCGGGTACCAGTTGGTGGCCTCGTTCTCACGGATCATCGCGTCCTTGACGGCGGTGGTCCGGATGTACCAGGACGGCTGCGCGTAGTACAGCAGCGCGGTGTGGCAGCGCCAGCAGTGCGGGTAGCTGTGCTCGTACGGGAGGTGACGGAACAGGAGGTCGCGGGCCTTCAGGTCGGCGACCAGGGTCTCGTCGGCCTTCTTGAAGAACACGCCGCCGACCAGCGGGACGTCCGCGGCGAAGGTGCCGTCGGTCTCCACCGGGTTGACCACGGGCAGGCCGTAGCGGCGGCAGGTCGCGAGGTCGTCGGCGCCGAAGGCGGGCGACTGGTGGACGATGCCGGTGCCGTCCTCGGTGGTGACGTAGTCGGCCGTCAGCACGTAGTGGGCGTCCGGGATCTCGACCAGCTCGAACGGGCGCTGGTAGGCCCAGCGCTCCATCTCGGCACCGGTGAAGGACTCGCCGGTGGTCTCCCAGCCTTCGCCGAGGGCCTTGGCGACCAGCGGCTCGGCGACCACCAGGCGCTCGTTGCCGTCGGTGGCGACCACGTAGGTCACCTCCGGGTGGACGGCTGCGGCGGTGTTGGAGACCAGGGTCCACGGGGTGGTGGTCCACACCAGCAGGGCGGCGTTGCCGGCCAGCGGGCCGGAGGTGAGCGGGAAGCGCACGAACACCGACGGGTCGACCACGGTCTCGTAGCCCTGGGCCAGCTCGTGGTCCGAGAGGCCGGTGCCGCAGCGCGGGCACCACGGGGCGACGCGGTGGTCCTGGACCAGCAGGCCCTTGTCGAAGATCTGCTGGAGCGACCACCAGACCGACTCGATGTAGGACGGGTCCATGGTGCGGTAGGCCTGGTCCATGTCGACCCAGTAGCCCATCCGCTCGGTGAGCTCGGCGAACGCGTCGGTGTACTGGGTGACCGACTCGCGGCACTTGGCGTTGAACTCGGCGATGCCGTACTTCTCGATGTCCGGCTTGCCGGAGAAGCCCAGCTCCTTCTCCACCGCGAGCTCCACCGGCAGGCCGTGGCAGTCCCAGCCGGCCTTGCGGGCCACGTGGTAGCCCTTCATGGTGCGGTAGCGCGGGAAGACGTCCTTGAAGACGCGGGCCTCGATGTGGTGGGCGCCCGGCATGCCGTTGGCGGTGGGCGGGCCCTCGTAGAACACCCACTCGGGGCGGCCCTCGGACTGCTCCAGGCTGCGCTGGAAGACCTTCTGGTCACGCCAGAAGGAAAGGATCTGGTGTTCGAGCACAGGCAGGTCGACCTGCGCGGGCACGGTGTTGTAGGTGGGCGACATGGGGTGCGTCTACCTCCGGCGGATGCGTGGACTGGCTCCGACGGAGGGACGAGACGGCGAGCCGCCCCGCGGTACCACCCTCCTTGACCGCGCGCGCTGCGGCCCTCTCTTTGGGTTTGCTGCCGGGTCTAGTAGGCCCTGTGAACTGGGCCGTTCTTCCGGCGGCTCCGGGGTGATCTTCCCGCCGTGCACGCCCCCGGGCTCGCACCGTCCCCGGGTCGCTCATGGCTGCGTACGTCGGTACTCGTCCCATCTGCGCCTTGCACGGCCCAGTGTATCGGCCCCCGCAAGCCGTTTCGCGCACCCGTGAGCCGGGTCCCGGGTGGTTAGCCGGAGGCGATCTGGGCACAACTTGTGCAGCGTCGGGACAGGCGGAGGCTGGGCGAGTGGGATCGCAGAAACGCTTCGGTATGTCCCGTTGTGGGGCGATTCGATGAGGTTTATCGTTCCGGGACCGGCAAGATCGTCGGGAACCGACGCATCTGATCATTCGTGAATGAGGTCGAAAGCCATGGCTGAGAAGGCGACAGGAACCGTGACCGCGAGGTCGCGCAAGGCCGTGGCGAGCGACCCAGGGGAGGGGACCGTGAGTACTGCGCGGCGAAAGACCGGCACCACCGGACACACCGCAGCCAGCAGCCGCACCCACGCACCGGCCGGCTCCGGCGCGCGCGGCGCCGAGGCGGTGGACCCGGCCGAGCTGCCGGTCCGGCCCGGGGAGGAGCCGTGGACGGCCGCCGAAGTCGCCGAACTGCACGACGAACTGGCGGCCGACCTGCTGCGGCTGCGCTCCGAGATCGAGGCCTCCGAGGCCGCCATCGCCGGCCTGATGCGGGACTCCAACGACGGCGCGGGCGACGACCAGGTCGACGCCGGCACCAAGAACATCAACCGGGAGAGCGAGCTCTCGCTCGCCAACAACGCGCGCGACAGCCTCGCCCAGACCGAACGCGCGCTGGGCCGCCTCGAAGGCACCGGCTTCGGCCTGTGCGAGTCCTGCGGCCAGCCGGTCGGCAAGGCCCGACTGCAGGCCTTCCCGCGCGCCACCCTCTGCGTCAGCTGCAAGGCGAAGCAGGAGCGCCGCTGACCGTCGTCGCGACCCTAGGCCGCCCCGCACGCTGCACATTGTCGTACAGGGCGGCCAACGGGCCTACGGGTGTCGTACTCTCGTCCCCGTAACGACGACCGGCTTTTCCCACGGCAGCGGAGCGGATCATCAGTACGCCAGATTCCCACCAGACCCAGGACGACGCCGTCCCCACCTCTGCCACCGGGGCGGGTGACCGGGTGAGCTCCGCCGCGCCCGAGGAGCGCCGGGGCGAGGGTGGCGCGACTGCCGCCGACGGGGCACGTGCGGTGGTTCGCCGGCGTCGGATCAGCGTGCTGTTGGTCGTCGCGCTGCTCGTTTATCTGATCGACCTCGGCTCCAAGCTGCTGGTCGTCGCCAACCTGGAGGACCGCACCGCGCCGATCCGGGTGATCGGCGACTGGATGACCCTCCAGGTGATCCGCAACGGCGGCGCCGCGTTCGGCATGGGCGAGGCGCTGACCGTGCTGTTCACCGCCATCGCCACCGGCGTCATCGTGGTGATCTGGCGGATCGCCCGCCGCCTGTACAGCCTGCCCTGGGCGATCGCCCTCGGCCTGCTGCTCGGCGGGGCGTTCGGCAACCTCACCGACCGGCTGTTCCGCTCGCCGTCGGTGTTCCGCGGCCACGTGGTCGACTTCATCTCGGTCCAGCACTTCGCGGTCTTCAACCTCGCGGACTCGGCGATCGTGTGCGGCGGGATCCTGGTGGTGCTGCTGTCGTTCCGCGGCTCCAACCCGGACGGGACCACGCACGGGGCGCCGCCCTCGGAGAAGTCCGAGGGCGAGGGCGGGGACGGGGAGTCCAAGGCCTGACTTCGGGCTTGCGGGGCGTTGAGGGCCCCACTGGCGGGAGAGGGGCCCGTGCGGGTCGGGCATACTCGGGTGGGTGAGTATCGCAGCGCAGACCCGTAGCCTCCCCGTACCCGACGGCCTGGAGGGCGAGCGGCTGGACGCCGCCCTGGCCCGGATGTTCGGGTTCTCCCGCACCAAGGCCGCCGAGCTCGCCGCCGAGGGCAAGGTCACCCTGGATGGCGCGGTCGCCGGGAAGTCGGACCGGGTCACCGCCGGATCCTGGCTGGAGGTCGAGATCCCCGTTCCCGCCGCGCCGGTGCAGATCGTCGCCGAGGCCGTCGAAGGCATGCGGATCATTCATGATGATGATCATGTCGTCGTCATCGACAAGCCCGTCGGCGTCGCCGCGCACCCCAGCCCCGGCTGGACCGGCCCCACCGTCATCGGCGGCCTGGCCGCCGCCGGCTACCGGATCTCCACCTCCGGCGCCGCCGAGCGCCAGGGCGTCGTGCACCGCCTCGACGTCGGCACCTCCGGGATCATGGTGGTCGCCAAGTCCGAGCGCGCCTACACCGACCTGAAGCGGCAGTTCCACGACCGGGTCACCGAGAAGAAGTACAACGCGCTCGTCCAGGGCCACCCCGACCCGATGTCGGGCACGGTGGACGCGCCGATCGGCCGGCACCCCAGCAGTGACTGGAAGTGGGCGGTCACCCGCGACGGCAAGCCGTCGGTCACGCACTACGACCTGATCGAGGCGTACCGGGCCGCCTCCCTGCTCGACATCAAGCTGGAGACCGGCCGCACCCACCAGATCCGGGTCCACATGTCCGCGCTGCGCCACCCCTGCGTCGGCGACCTCACCTACGGTGCGGACCCGACGCTCGCCAAGCGGCTCGGCCTGACCCGGCAGTGGCTGCACGCCGTCTCGCTCGGCTTCGAACACCCCGAGGACGGGCGCTGGGTCGAGTTCACCTCCGCCTACCCCGACGACCTGCAGCACGCGCTGGACGTCATCGCGGCGGAGAGCTGAGATGGCCGTCGTCATCCGGGTCGCGGTCGGGGAGGACGACCTCGCGGCGGTTTGGGCGGTGCGGCGGGCGGTGTTCGTCGAGGAGCAGGAGATTCCTGCCGAGCTGGAGTACGACGAATACGACGCGACGTCGGTGCATGTGCTGGCGGTCGGGGAGGACGGCGCTGCGCTGGGCACTGCGCGGCTGATCTGCGGCGCGGAGGCGCTGGGCCTTACCGGCGGGATCCAGGACCGGGTGCTGCTCGGGCGGCTTGCTGTGGTGCAGGCTGCTCGGGGTACCGGCTTGGGGGCTGGGCTGGTGCGGGCCGTTGAGGAGTTGGGGCGGGAGCGCGGCGCGAAGGAGCTCGAGCTTCACGCGCAGGTGCAGGCGCTGGGCTTCTACGAGCGGCTCGGGTATGCGGCTGAGGGGCCCGAGTACGACGATGCCGGGATTCCGCATCGGACGATGACGCGGGTGCTGTAGGTCGTAGGTCGTAGGTCGGTAGGTTCGGTAGGTGATGAGGGGCTGCGGTCGAGGGTGGACCGCGGTCCCTCGTTGTTTTTGGCGCATTTGGGGTGGCGGGGGTGGGGTGGGCCGGGGTGCGAGGGGTGCTGTGCGGGTGGGGGTGGTTGGGGTTCTTTGCCCGCCCGCCCGGCCGTGACTCGTCTGCGTAGGGGGGAGGGAGAGGGGCGTGGGTGGGGGCGTAGTGCGGGTGGGGGGTGGTTGGGGTTGTTCGCCCGCTCACCCACCCGTGACTCGTCTGCGGAGGGGGGAGGGAGAGGGGTGTGGGTGGGGGTGGTGGGGGCGGTGGGGGAGGGGTGAGGGGCGTGGTGTGGGGGCGGGGTGGTTGTCCGGCTGTGACTTGGTTGCGGGGAAGGGGCGGTTGTCAGGGGGGAGGGGCGGGGTGGGGGTGGAGTGGGGGTGGGTTAACGGGGGTCCTACTTGGGGCGTGGTTAGGATCGCTGGTTATGGGGTTTGTTGGGGTTTGGCGTAGGTGGGGGATGCGTCGGCGGGGGTTGGTGGCCGGTGGGGTGGGGGTTGCTCTGCTGGTGGGGGGTGGGGTGGCGGTTGCGGGGGCGGGGGCTCCGGTGGGGGTGCATCGGGAGGATCGGTTTTTGGAGGTGCCGGACGGGGGTGGGGCCGTTCGGATTGATACGTCGTTCTTTACGTCGGGTGGGGCGGGGCGGCGGCCGGCGATTTTGTTGGCGCATGGGTTTGGTGGGTCGAAGGACGGGGAGCGGGCGCGGGCCGAGGAGTTGGCTCGGGCCGGGTATGCGGTGTTGACGTGGTCGGCGCGGGGGTTCGGGGAGTCGTCGGGGCAGATCGGGCTGAACGATCCGGAGCGTGAGGTCGCGGATGTGTCGCGGCTGGTGGACTGGTTGGCGCAGCGGCCCGAGGTGCAGTTGGACGGGGAGGG
The DNA here is from genome assembly GCF_042873675.1 of Kitasatospora sp. NPDC004614. Lineage (NCBI taxonomy): Bacteria > Bacillati > Actinomycetota > Actinomycetes > Kitasatosporales > Streptomycetaceae > Kitasatospora > Kitasatospora sp. NPDC004614. The sequence continues at coordinate 9,837 of NZ_JBIALR010000003.1, read as the reverse complement.
GGATCCGCGGGTCGGGGTGACGGGGGCGTCGTACGGCGGGGCGGTGTCGCTGTTGGCGGCCGGTTACGACAAGCGGATTGATGCGATTGCGCCGCAGATCACCTGGTGGAATCTGGCGGATGCGCTGTTTCCGCAGGCGGCGCAGGGGAGTTCGGCTGCCGACGGGGTCTTCAAGAAGCTGTGGGCGGGGATTTTCTTTACGACCGGCTCGGCGTCGGGGCTGGGTGAGGGCGGGCCGAAGCAACAGGTGCAGGGGCCGGTGGGGTGCGGGCGGTTCCGGGACGAGTTGTGTGCGATGTACAACCGGGTGGCGGCGGCCGGGCGGCCGGATGCGGACGCGGTGCGGGTGTTGGAGCGGTCGAGTCCGTCGTCGGTGGCGGATCGGATCAAGGTGCCGACGCTGGTGATCCAGGGGCAGCAGGATTCGCTGTTCCCGCTGGACCAGGGTGACCGGATCGCGAAGGCGGTGGCCGCGAACGGGGCGCCGGTGGCGGTGGACTGGTTCGGTGCGGGGCATGACGGCGGGCAGGAGAGCAGCACGCGCTCGGATGCTCGGGTGACGGCTTGGTTCGATCACTGGTTGAAGGGGAGCGGTGGGTCGACCGGGCCCGCGTTTCGGGTGACGCGTACCGGTGGCGTCGATTCGACGGGCTTTCAGGCGGTGCTGCGCGGCGCGGACGCCGATGTCTACCCCGGGTTGGGTGGGACGGCGCAGCGCAGTGTGGAGTTGACGGGCCGGGAGCAGAAGGTGGCGAACCCGCCGGGTGGCGCGCCGCCGAACATTTCGACGTTGCCGGGGATCGGGGCGTTGTCCCAGCTGTCCGCAGTGGGGGCGGATCTGTCGATCGATTTCCCCGGTCAGTTCGCGTCGTTCGAGTCCGCGCCGCTGGATGGGGCGTTGCACCTGACGGGTGCGCCGACGGTGGCGGTGCAGGTGGCGGCGGACGTGCCGGAGGCGGTGCTGTTCGCGAAGGTGTACGACGTCGCGCCGGACGGGAAGCAGTCGTTGCCGCAGCAGTTGGTCGCCCCGCTGCGGGTGACCGGGGCGGATGCGGCGGGTGGGCGGACGGTGCAGGTGACGCTGCCGGCCGTGGACCACGAGTTCCCGGCCGGGCACCGGTTGCGGCTGGTGCTGGCGTCCACCGACCTGGCGTACGCCTCGCCCGCGCAGGCCGCCACGTACACGCTGTCGGCGGCCGGGCCGTTGAGCGTGCCGACGGTGGATCAGTTGCGGACCGAGGCCGCGCCGGTGCCGGACCGGACGTGGGTGCTGCCGTTGGTGGCGTTGGCGATCGGTGCGCTGCTGGTGTTCGCGCGTCGGCGGCGGGGGGCGGCGCCCGCGCCGGATCCGGCGCTGGCCGGGGTGCCGTTGCAGATCACCGGGCTGTCGAAGAAGTACAAGGGGTCGGTGGACCGTTACGCGGTACGGGAGTTGTCGTTCCGGGTGGAGGCCGGGCAGGTGCTCGGTCTGCTCGGGCCGAACGGTGCGGGCAAGACCACCACGCTGCGGATGCTGATGGGTCTGATCCGTCCCGATGAGGGTGAGATCCGGGTGTTCGGGCACGCGATCCGGCCGGGTGCTCCGGTGCTGTCCCGGGTCGGCGCGTTCGTCGAGGGTGCGGGTTTCCTGCCGCACCTGAGTGGGCGGGCCAACCTGGAGTCGTACTGGGCGGCGACCGGGCGGCCCGTCGAGGACGCGCACTTCGCGGAGGCGCTGGAGATCGCCGGTCTCGGCGAGGCGCTGGAGCGTGCGGTGCGGACGTATTCGCAGGGCATGCGGCAGCGGCTGGCGATCGCGCAGGCCATGTTGGGTCTGCCTGACCTGCTGATTCTGGACGAGCCGACCAATGGTCTCGACCCGCCGCAGATCCGTGAGATGCGGGAGGTGATGGTCCGGTACGCCGCCGCCGGGCGGACGGTCATCGTCTCCAGTCACCTGCTCGCCGAGGTCGAGCAGTCCTGCACGCACCTGGTGGTGATGGAGCGCGGCCGGCTGGTGGCGGCCGGGCCGACCTCGGAGATCACCGGTGCGGGCGAGCAGTTGCTGGTGAGTGTTGAGGAGGGGTACGGGGAGGCGGCTGCGGTCGCCGAGAAGCTGGCCGCGTTGGACGGGGTGGAGTCGGTGCAGGCGGCGGACGGCGGGTTGCTGGTCCGGCTGGACGGTCTGCCGGTGAGCCGGCTGACCGCCGAACTGGTGCGCCTGGGTGTGCCGGTGACGGGCATCGGTCCGCAGCGACGGCTGGAGGACGCCTTCCTGTCCCTTATCGGAGGAGCGGCATGAGTGCGGTGATGGATACGGCGGCCCCCGGGTACCGGCCGGGGCGGACGCTGCCGTTGCGGGTCGAGGCGATGCGGCAGTTGCGGCGGCGGCGCACCCTGGTGATCGGCGGGGTCCTGGCGGTGCTGCCGTTCATCGTGCTGGCGGCTTTTCAGATCGGGGGGCCGCCCGGGCGGGAGAACCGCACCACGTTCATCGAGCTGGCCAACGCGTCCGGCGTGAACTTCGCGACCACGCTGCTGTTCATGGGCACCGGGTTCCTGCTGGTGATCCCCGTGGCGCTGTTCTGCGGTGACACCGTGGCGTCCGAGGCGAGTTGGTCCTCGCTGCGCTACCTGCTGGCGGCGCCGGTGCCGCGGGCCCGGCTGCTGGCGCGGAAGTTCATCGTGGCGATGGTGTTCTCGGCCGCGGCGGTGGTGCTGCTGCCGGCTGTCGGCCTGGTGGTCGGGACCGCCGCGTACGGGTGGGGCGACCTGAAGCTCCCGACCGGGGTGACGCTGTCCGCGACCGAGGCGCTGCCGCGGCTGGCGCTCGCCGTGCTGTACGTGTTCCTCGCCGAGATCGTGGTCGGCGCGCTGGCGTTCTGGATCTCCACCGCGACGGACGCTCCGCTGGGGGCGGTGGGCGGTGCGGTGTTCGCGTCGATCATCACCGGCGTGCTGGACGCCGTCACCGCGCTCGGCTCGCTGCGGGAGTGGTTCCCCGCGCACTGGCAGTACGCGTGGGCGGACGCGTTGCAGCCGCAGCTGGAGTGGGGCGGGATGGTGCAGGGCGTGGTGCTGTCGCTGTCGTACTCGGTGGTGCTGCTGGCGCTGGCGTTCCGGGGGTTCGCGACGAAGGACGTGGTGTCGTGACGGGAAGTCAGAAGCCGCGGAAGACTCCGTCGGGGCTGGTGGAGCGGGTGAAGTCGACGAAGTCCATGTTGGAGATTGACAGGTTGTTCTCGATGCCCCACAGGGCGGCGGCGGCCACCCGGACGGTCGGGGCCGCCGGGTCGCGCAAGTAGGCGGCGAGCAGCGGGAGTTCGGGGTCGGTGAGGGTGCGCCGGTCGGCGACGACGAGCAGCGGGTGGCGGTAGTGCGGCGGCAGGCAGGCCGTCAGGTCGCCGATGGCCAGGCCGCTGTGGGCGGGGTCGTCGACCGGGGCCATGCAGGGGAGGAAGCCCTCCTCGGTCGGAGTGGCGATCGCCTCGCACAGGCGTTGCCAGGCCGCGGGGCCGGCGAAGTCGGTGCGCACCACCAAGGTCTCGCTCCAGGTGGGGAGCCGGGGGTTCACCGGGCGCCGTCGCGCAGGAGAAGGAGGTCGAGGGACTGGGTGTGGGCGTGCGAGGCCCAGGTGGGGAGGTGTTGGGTGAGGAACCAGGCGGCCTCTTCGAGGTCCTCGTCGTCGAGGTTGGCGGTGGAGTGCGCGGGGAGGGTGTCGGGGCTGAGGGCGGTGAGGTCGGCCAGGACGGCGGGGAGGGCGGCCTGCGGGGTGAGGGTGGGGTAGGGCCAGGGCCAGTCGTCGGTGGCGCCGTCGGGCCAGGGCCAGCGGCGGGACCAGAGGGTAGTGAGGGCGGGCAGGCGCAGGGTGCGGAAGACGTCGGTGAGTTCGTCCCAGTGGCGGCCGGTGAGGACGGCCTCGCCGAGTGGGGTGCCGAGGGTGCCCGCGAGGGTGGGCAGCAGGGCGGTGTAGCGGGAGTCCGCGTCGGCACGCAGGCGGCCGGAGAGCAGCTCGGTGAGGGCCGCGGAGCGCGGGACGCCCGGCAGCCCCGGCCCGCCCGAGCCGGGCAGGCGCAGCAGCAGCGCGGCGTCCACCGCGAAGGCGGTGACGTACTGTTCGGCCATGTCCGGCACTCTTCCCGAGGGGTGTGACAACTCCGTTGTGGTGTGGCGGAGTCGGGGGTCAGGAGAAGCGGAAGAGTTGGGACCTGTCGCCGGGCGAGCAGTTGGTGATGGTGAGGGTGCTGCCGGTTCCGCTGTCGGTGAGGCAACTCTGTACGCCGTAGCCGAACTTGAGCTGGAAGGTGCCGGAGCCGGGGTCGGTGACGGACCAGTTGGTCATGTCGCCGTAGGAGCTGGAGCCGGCCAGTTCGGCGATGTTGGGGCTGCCGGCGTAGCGGCCGCCGAGCTTGATGCCGCTGTCGCTCTTGCAGGCGGCGAAGGTGGTGGTGCCGGAGCCGTCGGTGCTCTTGATCCAGCCGTAGGAGGTGTTGCGGCCGGACACCACCGGAACGCCGGCTGTCAGGGCGTCCGAGCCGAGGCCGGCGGCCTGGCCGGTGCCGACGTTGACCAGGCGGCCCCAGCCGCTGCCGCCGCAGCCGGAGGCCGGGCCGTTGGTGGCGGGCTTGGAGGTGTTGGGGGCGGGCTGGGCCGGGGTGGAACCGCCGCCACCGCCGCCACCGCCGTTGTTGGAGCCACCGCCGTTGTTGGAACCGCTGCCGGTGTTGGAGCCGGTGCCGTTGTTCGAGCCGCCGCCGGTGTTGGGGGTGCCGCCGTTGTTGTTGTTCGAGGAACCGCCGTTGTTGGAGCCGGAGTTGCCCTGGTCGGGGGCGCCGCCGCCGGGCTGGGCGGGGTTGCCGGACGGGTCGGTGGACGGTGGGGCGGAGGGCTGGGGCTGCTGCTCCGGGCTGTTCTGGGCGGGGCCGGAGGGTGAGCCGGTCGGGTTGGAAGTTGCTTGGCCGGTGGGGGAGTTGGCGCTGATCTCCGGGCGGTGCTGCCAGGGCAGCAGTTCGAGCTGCTGGGCGGTCACCCCGGCGCCGGTGACCAGCACCAGCGGCAGGACCAGGGTGGCCATTCGGCGGCGGCCGGCGCGTTCGGGGCGGTGGGGCGCGGTGGTGGTGTCCGGGGCGGCGACGGCGGGCGGGGCCTCGTCCGGGCCGGCGAGGGCCAGGACGGCGCCCAGGCCGGCCGGGGTGGACATCGCCTGGCGGGCGGCGAGGGCCATCGCGGCGGCGTCCGGGTAGCGGGCGCCGGGTTCCTTGGCGAGGGACTTCGCGACCACCGCGCGGACCGGCGCGGGCACCGTCTCCGGCAGCTCCGGCGCCGGTTCGCGGACGTGCTTGAGCACCACTTCGAGCGGGGTCTCGCCGGTGAACGGCGGCTTCCCGGCGAGCAGTTCGTACAGCACCACGCCGACCGAGTACAGGTCGGAGGTGGCCGAGGCGTCCTTGCCCTCGGCGCGTTCCGGGGCCATGTACAGGGCGGTGCCGATCACCGCGTGGGCGGTGGTGATCCGGGTGTCGGCGAGCGTGCGGGCGATGCCGAAGTCGGTGACGGTGATCCGGCCGTCCTGGTCGATCATCAGGTTGGACGGCTTGATGTCGCGGTGCACGATGCCCTGCTGGTGCGCGGCGTGCAGGGCGTCCAGCATCTGTGCGGCGATGTCCAGCGCCCGGTCCGGCGGGAAGCTGCCGCGTCCCTTTGCCTGGTCGAGCGGCTTGCCGGTCAGCAGTTCCATCACGATGTACGCGATCTTCGCGGACGGGTCGGTGGCGTCCTCGCCGTAGTCGTGGATGTGCACCACGCCGCGGTGGTTCATCGACGCCAGCACTGTCGCCTCGCGGCGGAAGCGGGCCGCGAAGACCTCGTCCTCCATCAGCGCCGGAAGCACGATCTTCACCGCGACCTGGCGGCCCAGCACCTGGTCGTCCGCGCGCCAGACCTCGCCCATGGCACCACTGCCGAGCCGCTCGGTGAGGGCGTAGCGGCCCCCGAGCACCGTCCCCCGACCCCACATGTCCCGTTTCCCCCGAGCATGGTGTACGACCCGTCAACAAGAGAGTCTGGCCGCCCGGACGTCCGATGGGAAGTCGGCCCGGCCCCTCTTCGCGCGGCGACTCTACACGCCGCCGGGGCACGTCTGTTCGAGCGGAGCGTTGTTACTGATGTGCGGTCAAGTGACGGGCCGTGGAAGAAAGATACGGAGGAATGCCGCAGTGACGATCGACTTCACCACCGGACGGCCCGAGACGCGGCCGCTGGACGTCAGCTGGAACCACGGGTCGCCGTCGGCCAAGCACAACACCGACCCCGACCTGCAGGTGTACGCGTACGACGAGCACACCGTGATCCTGCGGCAGAACATGGCCGTCAACTACGAAGCGCCGTTCCTGTACCTGCTGTTCGGCAACGAGCGGGCCGTGCTGATCGACACCGGGGCCACCGCCGAGGCCGAGTACCTGCCGCTGCGGCGGACCGTGGACGAGCTGATCGACGGCTGGCTGGCGCGCAACCCCCGGGAGGACTACCGGCTGCTGGTGGTGCACACCCACGCGCACGGCGACCACGTCGCCGGGGACGGGCAGTTCGCCGACCGGCCGGGGACGGAGCTGGTGCCGGCCGGGAAGGACAGCGCCTGGCCGTGGTTCGGTTTCGACGCCGACCCGGAGGCAGTCGCCCGGATCGACCTCGGCGGGCGGGTGCTGGAGTGCCTGGCCACTCCCGGGCACCACGCCGCCTCGGTCACCTTCTACGACCCGTGGAGCGGATTCCTGCTCACCGGCGACACCGTGTATCCCGGCCGCCTGTACATCCAGGACTGGGCCGCGTTCAGCCACAGCATCGACCGGATGATCGAGCTGGCCGAACGGCGGCCCGTCACCCACGTGCTCGGCTGCCACATCGAGATGTCGGTCGAGCCCGGCCTCGACTACCCGATCCGGTACACCTACCAGCCGTACGAGGCGCCGCTGGAGCTCACCGTGGCGCACCTGTACGAGATCCGCGGGGCGCTCGGCGCGAATGCCGCGTGCGGCGGAGAACCGCGGCGGATCACGCTGCCGCGGTTCATCCTCTGGCCGAGCGAGTAGGTTGTCAGCGGCGGAGGCGGGCGTCGTCCGCGAGCGACTGCACCAGGGCCTCCACCCGCTCGGGCGGCAGGCCGCGGGAGATGAACCAGGCGCCGACATTGCGGACGTCCCGCTCCAGGAAGGACAGGCCGCGCGGGTTCGCCACCACGTCCACGATCTGCGGGACGTCGATGATCACCAGGCGGCCCTGGTGGACCAGGATGTTGTACGCCGAGAGGTCGCCGTGCGCGTAGCCGTCGTACGCCAGCAGTGAGAGGCTGCGGCCCAGCTGCTCCCAGAGGTCGTCGATGTCGGCCTCCTCGGCGCGCAGCTGGGCCAGCCGCGGGGCGGCCGTGCCGGCCTCGTCGCCGACGAACTCCATCAGGATCTCGGTGCCGGTGATCTGCACCGGGTACGGCACGGCGACACCCGCCGACCACAGGCGGCACAGCGCCGTGAACTCGGCCGCCGCCCACTGGCCGGCGATCGCCTCCTTGCCGAAGGCGGTGCGCTTGGCCATCGCCCGGCTGACCCGGGACTCCTTGTGCTGGCGGCCCTCCAGGTAGCCCGAGTCGCGGTGGAACATGCGGTGCTGGGAATCGCGGTAGCGCTTGGCCGCCATCAGGGTGCGGCGCTCGGTGCCCGGAACGCTGCGCTCCAGCAGGAAGACGTCGGCCTCCTTGCCGGTCTTCACGATGCCGAACTCGGTGTCGACGGCCGCGAGTTCGGTGATCACCCAGTCGGGACGGGGCTGCGGGCCCTTCTCGGTGGGGGTGGACTGGTCCCAGGTGGACCAGCGGTCGCCCACGGCGGGGCCGTCGGTGGCCGGGGGGTTCTCGTTCTCGTCCTCGGAGCCGTCGAACTCGGCGTAGTCCTCGGAGGGGAAGTACAGGTACTCGGGCTCGGCGTCGTCGAAGCGGTCGGCCTTGCGGCCGCGACGGGAAGTGCCCTTGGGGCGGATACGGGAGAAGGAATCGCTGTCGGCAAAGCGCTCGCGCACTGCGGTGGCTCCTGAGGAGTGGCCCACCGGGGCGCGGAGTGACGCGCTGTCAGCCGGTGGGGAGAAGACGGGGGGAGGGGGCGTATGGCGCGCAGGCGAAAGCGCGCCGCGTCACGGCGGCAACCATCCTGGCCACACCTCCTCACTCGTCTCACCACCCGCGCATGAGTGCTTGCGGGCGGACTTGGACCACTTTAGTCAGCGGGCCGGTGGATGCAAATGGTTTTTTCGAGGGCCGGGGAGGGCGGGGGTCGGGCGTGCTGGGGCGCAATAGCTAAACCATCGACATATCTAAATGGTTGACCTATGGTGGCCGCATGACAGACCGTCAACTGCCCGAGCCGACAAGGCTCGTGCTCACCGCGCTCGCCGACGAACCCCGGCACGGATACGCGATCCTCCAGGAAGTCCTGGCGATCACCGGCGGCCGGACCAAGATGCTCACCGGCACCCTGTACACGGCGCTGGACCGGCTGCTCCAGCAAGGGCTCATCCAGGTCGAGGGCGAGGAGGTCGTGAACGGGCGGCTGCGCCGCAGCTTCGCCCTGACCGACCAGGGCCGGCACACCCTGACCGGGGAGATGCGGCGGCTGCGCGCCGGGGCCGACGAGGCCGAACGGCGGCTCGCCCTCGGCGGGTTGCGGCTGAGCGGGGGGACGGCATGAGCCGCCTGTTCGTCGGGCTGCTGCGCCGCCTCTACCCCGCCGGGTACCGGGCCGCGCACGGTGAGGAGATCGTCGCCGTCTTCGCCGAGTCGGTCCAGGGCGCCGACCGCCGCACCGCCGTGCGCGAGTGGGCCGTCCTGGCCGCGCACGCGTTGCGGCTGCGCACCCGGCTCAGCTCGCGCGACCCGGCGGGCAGGGTGCTCGCCGGTGCGGCGCCGTTCCTGGTGGCCGGTGGGGCGGCGCTGGGTGCGGTCCAGCTCCTGACCCTGCTGTTCGAGCGCGGGCCGTACCAGCCACCGGTCGCGCTGGACGTCGCTCACGCCGCACCCTGGGTCCTCGCCCTGCTGTGTGCCGCGCTCGGCCGTTGGGCCCCCGCCCGGGTCCTCGTCCTGCTCGCCGTCGTCGCAGCGCAGTTCGGTGAGGACGCGGAGTCCATCGGGGCCACCAGCCTGCTCGGGGTCTGGGCCGTCGTGGGCGCGTTGGTGCTTCTCGCCCCGCCGGACGCGGTGGACCTTTCGCGGCGCGGCCGTCATCGGGTCGTGGCCGCCGCGACGGCCGTCGCCCTGCCGATGAGTGGCATTGCCGTCCTGTGGCTCGGCTCCTGGGGCAAGGACTCCTCCAGCGTCCTGTTCCCGCCGATCATGCAGACCCCGATCGACACGTCCACCGCCTGGCCGGCGGTCGCCCTGGCCGTCGCATACCTGCTGTACCTCGCCGACCCCGCCACCGACCGGCTGCGGGCTGCCGGCGTGGCGCTGGCCGCCCTGCCCTGGGGGGCGATGGTGCCCCCGCCGCTCTACCGCAACGCCCCCGCCGAGCCGCGCGACCTGCTCCGCGACACTGTCGTGGTCCTCGTGTTCCTGGCCGCCGCCACTGTCGTCGGCCTCCGGCGCCGCAACCGCCTGGCCGGCGTGGCGGGGGCGCCGGATCCCTTGGCCTGAGCGGCAGTTGAGAGGCCCCGTCCGTCCCTGGAGACCAGGGCGGCGGGGCCTAGTGCCGCGTCGGGCAACCTTCGCCCCGTCGCGACGCCCGGCACGCACTCTCGCCGCACCGGTCGAAAACCCAAGTACATCCAGTACGAGGGCTTCCGTCCGGCACGCCGATAGCACGCACCGGACGCCGCTCC